>JBMOPB010000051.1:0-62688 GCA_049325055.1 Bacillota bacterium | reverse complement strand
ACATCCATCCTTCCGTACTGCCGGGCCCCTTTAAGGCCCGTATGATTACCCTGCTACAAACCTGCAGTTCTTCACACCGTTTTAGCGATAACCTTTAATGCTCACCTCCATCTGTTATTGTTTACTGATGGGAGAACCCCACCTTGGCATGGCCGTCCAGCCAAGGTGCCCGCCCTTGGCCAGATTTTCCGGGACCAGGTGGGCCATGTTTGTCAGCGCCTGGTGCCCGGCGGTAATACCTCCAACAATCGAATAGGTTTTTACCAGCAGGACCCCCATTCCCACAATCATCATCAGGCACATGAAGGCGTCGGCGTACATAACCCCCTTGAGTCCGCCCCACCCCACATACACGGCTATTATAACGGCCAGCACTAGAAGTGCCGTACCGAAATTTATTTTAAGTGATTCTTCCAAAAACCTGGCCCCACCGATAAGCACCGCGCCGGTATATGCAGGCATAAGAAGGAAAGTCAACAAACCGATAAACCAGGTAATAAACCTGGACTGGTAGCGCTCTCCCAGCATGGAAGCCAGGGTGGAAGTTCCGAGATTCTGAGACATGCGGCGTATGGGTTCTCCCAGAACTATGAAGGCCACAAAAATGCCCAGAATAATCGTGAAAAAGGATCAAGGGGATATCCCCCTGCGCGTACTATTCTTTATGGCTCACCACCCCCGTTACACAGATATAAAAAAACCGCCCCTAACAATGGGACGGAAGATTATCCGCGGTACCACCCGTTTTGGTTTCGTTTTGCAAAACCCTCTCACGCAAGGTTCAGTCACTCAACCCGTTCTCCCCTGGAAAACCGGTGATACAAATAATAAAGCCGTTCATCCCAATAGGGACGAACGGCTCGCGGTACCACCCTAATTGGCCCCGCCAAGGGGCCCTCTCTTCCAAGGTACGTGATCGAAATGGACCTATACCCCTTCCCTGTAACGGGAGAAACCCGTTTCGGCCTACTTTTCCTTGTATAGGTTTCAGCCTCAAAGTTCGGGGGCGAACTTCAGCCGGTCCTTGCCTGAAAACGCTCACAGTCGCCGGCGTTTCCTCCCTGAAAGGCGGTCTCCTGCCTACTTTTCCCCGTCATTACTTTTGCCGTTATTTATCAGCTAATGGATATAATAGCCCTTAAGGCGGTTGTTGTCAATACCAATCTTTAAATGGAGGCGGCATAGAGCATCAGCGGGGCGGTTTTTTCCCAGATGCCCCCGAACTGGCTTATGGGCAGGGGATTAACCCCTTTCCCCACCTCGATGGTGAATCCCGGCCTCCCGTACTGCTGCACAAACCAGTCCCTGTAACCGCCGCTGGTATGGGCCGGAGAGTAGGGGGCGTAACCCGTGATCCCGGACATTTTGAGGACAATGTCCTTTGATTCGGGCGGCTCCAGGCCGTAAAAACGCCAGTATATGATTTCCCCCTGACTGTGGAAGGACAGAATAAGCCTGAAATCGTGATTCAGTGTGAAATCGTGCATAGCCCGGCTTTCCGGCTCGGTTAAGGGAGCCGCGCCCGGATACTGGCTGCGGGACGGGACCTTGTCCCAAATACTCCGGGCATATTCCCAGTTGGCGGGAAACTGAAGGTTCAGATTGACTCCGTTCATATTGGCCCGCCATCCTGAAAAATCATCAGACCAGTCGTTTAGTTGCATTATTTTTTCATAATCAGGGTCATACCTGCCAATTCCTCTTAATACAAGCTCAACTCCGTCCGGGTTGCAAAAGGGCATCAGGTAAATAGTTGCCTGGTTGAATAACCACCTTGGGTCGTAGCCCGCAAAATCTTCTCCCGAAGTATACGCCCTGGAATACTCCTCAGCAAACTTCATCAACAGCGGCCCGGTAATCCACTCCTGCGGGTGTATGGCCGCGCTGTAAAAGACCTCCCTGGGTCCGTTTCCCAGCTTTATAACCACCAGATCCCTGCCCCTTACGCTTTTCCCCACCACTTCTGTTTTTATAAAGGGGTACCTGGCCATGAGTACTGGGATGTCCTTCAACATTTCATTGTAGCCGTATGATCCTGAGGTATTGACAATGACTGGGGGCTCATTTTCCTTCAGTTGACTAAACTGTTCCGGGGTGAGCGATCCATTGCCGTCTATTATCACCAGGGGCACTGTCCTGTCCGGGTGGGGATAAAAATGCAGCCTTATTCCAAACGGTTCGGCAACCATACGCAGTGGAACGTAAAGCCTTCCGTTTATTACAGCCGCCGGCAGGTCTTTCCTTTTACCGGCCCATAGCTCCAACCTCTTCCCGCTTTTTACGGCGTACAGCCGCAATGTTTCATCAGGATCCGTATTTCCCGTTTTCCGGCCGCCGGATAAGCTGCCGGTCTCCCTTTCGCCCTTTACATAGCATTTAATCCCAAGCGTTTTTTCCAGGTAATCGGCCGGCGCCATAGTCCTGCCGCTGAATATGTACATCTGGTCATCTGAAACGTTTACACTGGCAAAAAGACCTGCCCTCGTTATCTCTTCGGCGCTTCCGTACCTGAATGTCCCTGCCTGGGCCGGCAGGAAGCTTTCGTCAGGAAAAAGGGATGTAAGCGGCATGTTTGAATCCGCAAGGGAGGCCTCGGAAAAAAGCAGCGTCAGAATGTAAATATATGCAGCCAGAAGCCAGGAAAATGTTTTCAGCGGCCTTTCATATTCCGTCATCAGTATAAGTCAGCCTCTTCCCGCTATTTATGCATGTTTTTGTGTCGCAAGAAATGCTAAAAGTAATTTTTATATACCTCGTCCCATATATATTGTCAAGGGGGTGTTTAAAAATGGAAGCCCTTATTTCCATAATCTGCGCCATAGTTGGCCTGGTGTTCGGCCTTATGTTCCTTTGGGATCTTGCATCTATTGCATGTTCCGGAGGGGCGGGCAGAAGGCAATGGGTCAAAGCCGGGGTTAAACTGCTGCTGGCCTTCTTGCTGTTACACTTCCACTTTGAGCTTGATATAATTGACTGACAGCCAATGAGTTAAAGGCCATTTTTCATGATGTATTCAGCCATCCATGGCGAGATCCTGTTAAGCCAGTAGTAATTTGAATTTTTCGATGCGAATTTCAAATCTGTCCTTTATAAAGCCGGCCCAAAACTCATCGTCCAGCCTTTCGGGGGATATCTTTCCCCTGCCGTCATTTCAGTATCAACAAGGGAAGGGATTATTTCAAAAACCTTTATACCGGTGGGATGCAGGTGTACTTAAAAAGCACCTGGTACCCGTTCGTAAAAATATCGGTAAAAAAATAACCGGGGCACTACCTGCTTTGCGATAAGCGCAAAGCCCGGCATCTCCGGTCAATTGTTAAAAAAGATTTTTTAAGGGACACTAAACGTCATTTCAGTATTTGCCCTATCTTTTTCTCCACTTCGCCCTCGTCGGGGAAACGCCCTTCACTGAGCTTTGAAAACACGGTATTTTCGTTTACAGCCACCTCAAAGGCGCCCCCGCTGGAAGGTATCAGCTCCACGTCATCAATGTTGAAGCGCTTTTTCAATATGTCGGCCAGACCGGCCGCCCTGGACCTATACCCTCACGCAGTACAGTACTTGATGGTTATCCTGTCCGCCATTTTAAATAAATCACCACCTTCGACTCCAATTCTTCCCCGTAAAGCCGTAATCTAAACGAAAATCGGTCCGCTCACAGGGGACTAGTACTGTTCCGCCTGGCTTTGGCAATATACAGCGCCTTATCGGCCTGTTCTATCAATTTTTAAAGGAACCGGCATTTTCAGGAATTGCCGTCACACCAATGCTGATTGTGCATTCAAGCCCTGCCTCCTCTACAGTACATCTAATATCTTCGGCCATTTTTAGTTCGCTCTCTTAACATGGTAAATTCACCAATTTATTTAAAATATTTGAGCTGTCATTTGACTAGGCGGGCCTTTGCATATGTTCTATACACCTTATGCACTTCCACCGGCACAGTCTCTCCCACCAGTGACCCGGCTCCCTCTATGTCCAGTATGAAGCCGTCTATCCTGGCTATACCGTCATTGGTGTTGGTGACGTGGGGCTCCTCCACCCTGACCTCCAGCACCTGCCCCTGCCTGACCGGCAGGGTATTGGCCAGTATGTCGGCCTGGTTGTAAAGCGGCCGGACGTTTACCGATTCTATGTGCTGACCCTGGGACCCCCTTATATACAGGCTCTTTTCAGTGCGCTGCTCCAGTTCCCTAAGGTTGGCGCCGCCGCTGCCGATGAGCCTTGCCGCCACCAGCGGGTTGGCCTCCACCAGTATTGTGTCTGCGGAAGTTTGTCGGGCCATCTGGCAGATGTAGTTTTTAAACTGTATCCCCATTGTTTCCTCGGAGAGCACCTTGCCCCTACCCTCGCAATAGGGGCATGGCCTCTGCATAACTTCGCTCAAGCTGGGCCTGACCTTCTTACGGGTCATCTCCACCAGGCCCAGCTGTGTTATGCCCAATATATTGGTTTTTGTCTTGTCCTTTTTGATCTCTTCCTCCAGCACCTGGAGCACCTTCTGGCGGTGTTCCTCCTGGTGCATGTCTATAAAGTCAACAATTATTATCCCGCCCAGATTCCGCAGCCTCAGCTGGCGTGCAATTTCCACCGCGGCGTCGAGGTTGGTGCGCAGTACCGTGTCCTCAAGATTGGTGGTGCCGACAAACTTTCCGGTATTGACATCTATTGCGGTGAGGGCCTCGGCCTGGTCTATCACTATATATCCCCCACACTTCAGCCACACCTTTCTTTTAAGAGCCTTGTCCAGCTCCTGTTCTATGCCGTAGTCCCTGAATATGTTTTCCCGTTCATCCAGGTAAACCTTGAATTTAAGCCTTGGCTCGGTAATATCCAAAAGATCAAGTATTTTTTCATATTCGTAGCGGGAGTCTATGGTAAGCCGGTCAACGTCCTCTGTAAAGGTGTCCCTCATTATCCTCTGGATAAGCTCAAGATCCCGGTGAAGAAGATTGGGCACCGGACCGTGGAATGACCTGTGCTGTATCTTGCGCCAAAGTTTCGAGAGGATTGTTATGTCCTGCTTCAGTTCCTCCTCGTCCACTCCTTCGGCAACGGTTCTGACGATCACCCCCATGTTGTCCGGCTTTACCCTTCCTGCAAGATCCTTAAGGCGCTCCCTTTCCCTGTCATTTTCTATACGGCGGGAAATGCCTATGTAATCCATGGTGGGCATAATTACAAGGTAGCGGCCGGGAAGGGTTATATGGGTGGTGACCCTGGGGCCCTTGGTCCCGATGGGCTCCTTGACAATCTGCACTATTACCTCCTGGCCGTGCTTCAGTATGTCGCAGATATTTGTGCCCAGCGCCGACCCTCTGCCCTGCCCGTCAGGGGCCCTTGCCGGGAGGGCGTCCTCTACATACAGAAAAGCGTTCTTGTCCAGTCCTATATCAACAAAGGCCGCCTGCATCCCGGGCAGCACATTTTCCACCCGGCCCTTGAATATATTACCCACCAGCCTCTGGGTCACCGATCGCTCTATAAAAAGCTCAACAGGGATCTTGTCCTCCAGCACGGCAACCCTCGTCTCGTCTTCTCTGACATTTATTACTATTTCTCTTAGCATATAAATCCATCCTTACGTCTTGTCCAACTAAACAATATTTTTTAGCCCGAAGATTTAACCTGAGCAGGGACTGAACAGATCTTTGCCCCCCCGGCCGGTTATTATAGTGCGGACTATCTCCAGGCCCATTTCCTTAAAGATGCCGCACCGCTCCCTCATTGCCCCAATAACCTCTTCGGGGCGAACGTTAAGGCTGCTGCCGGTCATCAATTCCATTTCCAATATTATACACCCGTCTTCTTTGCTGACGGAAATGCCCAAAATGCCCGGGCGGATGTCAAATTCCGCCTGCGGCCCGTCCTTCTTGCGGCGGACAACAATTATTTCCCCTGACTTCACCAAATCTTCAATACAGTTTTTAACAACATCGATCCCGATGGGAACTTTTACCGGATCAGTCCGGACCCGGTAAACTGAACGGTCCACCTCGGCCATCAAAGCGGGGGCCTTTTCATCCACGGGACACGCTCCAGTAACCCTGAAACCCGGAGGCATGGCCTTATCCAGTAAACTGACGATCTCAGCCGGAGGTACGGCAGTGTCCAACTCGACATCCACGTATTCATTGAGCCCGGACATCCCCACCGGCAATGGAAATCCGAAACTCAGCCTGGGATGCGGGTTAAAGCCCTGTGTAAGGGAAACGGGCAGACCCGCCCTGCGCACCGCCCTTTCAAAGGTCCTCAGCATGTCCAGGTGGGAGATGAATCTGGCGGGACCATCTTTAGAATACCTAATCCTGTACCGGGACATAATTGTCACCTCCACCGATTTCAGGATTCAGGCCCATTCCGGGGCATACCCCGCATCCGGGGCACCTGCCGGACCGGCAGTCAGGAGTTGGTTTGGCCATCATGGCGTTTTTATGCTCACGCACCAGGAACCTGCGGTCAAGCCCGGCTTCGATGTGATCCCATGGCAGCACGTCATCATAAGCGTACCTTCTGTACGCGTACCATTCAGGGTCTATGCCGGCTTCTTTAAAGGCGTCCATCCACCTCCTGAAGTCAAAGCACTCGGACCAGCCGTCAAACCGGCTTCCCATACTCCATGCCCTTTCCAGCACCGCTGACAGCTTCCTGTCCCCCCTGGCGATAACACCTTCCAGGAAACTGACTTCGGGATCATGCCATTTAAAGGATATTCTTTTATCCCTGAAAAGAGCCTTGAGGTACTGCTGCTTTTCCCTAAGATCATTAAGGGTGTTCTGTGGCTCCCACTGGAAAGGGGTATGAGATTTGGGAACAAAAGAAGACGCGCTTACCGTAACTTTTAACCGGCCTCTTTTAACCCCCGCCTCCTCGCCTTTCTTAAGGACAAGCCCTGCCAGGGACGCTATCCCGTCCAGGTCCTCACGTGTTTCGGTGGGCAGACCTATCATGAAGTAAAGCTTTACCGCCTCCCATCCGGCCCCAAAGGCCGCGGAAACGGCGTCAAGAAGGTCTTTTTCGGTAACCCCCTTGTTTATAACGTCCCGGAGACGCTGGGTGCCGGCCTCCGGGGCAAAGGTAAGGCTTGAACGCCGCACCTTCTGCAATTCCTTGGCCAGGTCCACCGAGAATGCGTCCACCCTCAGCGAGGGGAGGGAAACCCCCACCCCCTGCCCCTTAAACCTCTCCAGGAGCCCCCGTACCAGCGGGTTTATACCGGTATAGTCGGCCGAGCTGAGAGAAGTAAGGGATATTTCATCGTAACCGGTGTTTTTCACCAGTTGTTCCGCCTGTTTAATCAGTGTTTCCGGGGATTTTTCCCTCACCGGGCGGTATATGGCACCCGCCTGGCAGAACCTGCACCCCCTGGTACACCCCCTTAAGACCTCCAGCATAATCCGGTCGTGCACCACACCTGTATTGGGAACTATGGGCTTTTCCGGGAAAGTCACCCTGTCATAGCCGGATACGGCCCTCTTGGTGATTTTGGCCGGAATACCCGGATTCCGGGGTTTAACCGAAAGTATGGTTCCGTCGGGGTTGTATGTTACCCGGTAAAGGGAAGGTACATATACACCGCCGGTTCCGGCCAGCTCCGTCAGCAGCAGTTCCCTGTCCCTTCCCCTGAAGGCCTTGTAAACATCAATTATATCGTGAAAAAGTTCCTCACCCTCGCCCAGAGCGAAGACGTCGATGAAATCGGCCAGCGGTTCCGGGTTAAATGCACACGGCCCCCCGGCTATAACAAGGGGGTAACCGGGCCCCCGCTCCGAGGCCTTAACAGGTATTCCCGCCAGGTCCAGCATGTTCAGTATATTGGTAAAGCTCATTTCGTACTGCAGTGTAAAGGCGACGATATCAAACTGTCCCAGCGGCATCCTGGATTCCAGGCTTAAAAGGGGCAGCCCGTGCTGCCGGATAAGTTCCTCCATGTCCGTCCAGGGCGCAAACACCCTTTCCAAAAGAGCGTCCGGCCTCCGGTTGACAGTGTCGTACAGTATCTGCAGACCGAGGTGGGACATACCCACCTCGTACACATCGGGAAAGGCAAATGCTATTTTAACATCAGTACGTTCCCAGTCCTTGACTATTGAATTCCACTCTCCGCCAGCGTAGCGGGCCGGTTTCTGAACTTTGTCCAGCAGTCTTTCATATGATCTTCCGTAATCCTGTGCTTTCAATTTCCACGATGTCAACAAATTCCCTCCCGCCATGAAACTAATAGCGCCTCATCAGCCGTTCCCGCCGGATCTTTAACAAAAAATACCTGTTGTTATCCTTTCTACAAAATTTGTTATTTACCTGCGATACGATCAAAAAGTATTCCAAACTAATTGCCAGCCATTTTTGATTTTTCTAGCCTGATATTTCAAGGTCTTTCTGGCCGCTGACCCTGATAATATTTAACGGAACGTCATTCCTCAAAATCCTTATTTGCTCCAGATACCCCTCATCTATCAGCCTGTTCATGGCCATCACAATCTTTTTGAAATAACAGTCCCTGTATTCGGCCGGAGCCCCCAGTTTCTCCAGGTATGCCTGGGCGGTTTTTATAAAGGTAAGGTATCTGTATCTTTCTTCCTGGCCTACAATAAACTGCTTCAGGTCCTCAAAGTCAACCTCATAGGTGATACCGGAAATCTCGATAACATCTTCCCTGCCGGCGGCCATCTGCAGCTCCCGGCTGATGGAACCCTTAACTCCCACTATGATTACCCGCCTGCCGTCCCTTATCTTCAACCTTGCCACAATGTTTGAAAAATGACCGTCTCCCGTGGCCAAAATGATGTTCTCCACTTCCCTGTTCTCTTCTTTAAAAACAAAAAGGTCTTCCACAATTTTAAAATCTGTGTAAGATTTTTCCTTTCCGCCCACTGTTTCCGTCCTGGTGTGCACCACCTCGAAACTGGCGGCTCTTAGCTTTGGCACCTCATTTTTTATATAGGGATTCTTCTCAAAATCGCCATAGGCCCTGGCACTCACTATATGCCCGTAGCGGCGGGCAATTTTTATAAATTCCATGGGGTCCGGCTGAGCCTGAAACTTGTTATACATGCTGTAAAAAAGATTTTCGTAATCCACAAAAATTGCCACTTTACTTTTATTTTCCAACCTGCCACCTCCCTACCGGATTTCATTAAAAGTATTGCCTCATCGGTTCAAATCCATGCCCGGCACGAAGGTTGTCCGTCATTTAGGTGAAATCTATTTTTCCCACGGGATGATCGATACCGTACTTGAACAGGCCTTCAACTATTCTGTTTTCGGGTAAAAGTCCCCTGAATTCCAGTTCATCTGAAAAAATGGCGACATAATGAAATCTCAGGGGCAAAAACATGCGGACCACTTCCCCCAGAGTGGCACCCTCCCGCGCCACCAGCCCCGCTACGGGCAACACTCCTTCCCTTGACAGTTCGTCCCTTTTCAGCATCAACTGGCGCATAAAGAGAAAAGGGGCCGACTTGCGCTCCCTGGTGGCCGCATAGAAAAGAAAAAGCCCGGTGCTAAGAATGTCAAGGCCTGACCACCCAAGCACCAGCCCGGCCGTTCCGAACACCACTATCACCACGGCTATAGCCTGGCCCAGCCCCGCCGCGCGGTAAGTGGCACTCTTTATGCCTATCCTGCCGGCCAGGACGGCCCTGTAGACACGCCCTCCGTCAAGAGGTAAGGCGGGCAGCACGTTAAAAGCCGCGATCAATATATTGCACTGAAGGAAAAAGGGTCCCAGAACCTCGTCCCAGTACCCGTAATTCCTCAAAGCCAGGCCGGCAAGAAATAGCGCCAGGTTGGCAAAAGGGCCGGCCACGGCAATATATATCTCATTTCTGGGACTGACAGGCATATCCGCGCCCATTCTGGTTACCCCGCCAAACGGGAGAAGCTCAACATCGGTCACCGGTACTTTCAGTTTTTTTGCCACGATTGAATGGGCAAATTCATGGACCAGAACCACTCCGAATGCAATCAGACCCTTTACAACTATACCCGCCACAAAAAACAAACCCAAAAGGGCCAGAAAGAACGGGTTCAGGTAAATGTCAATCCCCCAAATCCGTCCAATTTTCAAAAACGATCACCCCTATCTTCCCACCGTCATGTCAAGCCTTTCCAGAGGGTTTACCAGGTTACCGCCTTCCCTCAGCTCGAAGTGAAGACCTCCTCCCTTAACGTCCCCTGTCCTGGCAACATCTCCGATCACTTCCCCCGCCTTTACCGTCTGCCCCTCAACAACCTTAATGTTCCCTATACCTGCATAAAGGGTGTAAATACCGTCGCCATGGTCCATTAAAATGTAACGGCCATGCTGGACATCGGTGCCTATTTTTATAACCTTGCCGGCTATGGCCGATTTCACCAGCGTTCCGGGACTGGCGGCTATATCCACGCCATGATGAAACCTGTCCATATTGTCCATGGGATCTTTATTAAGCCCGAACTCGCGCACAACCTTTCCTGAAACAGGTATCAGCATCTTACCGGCAACTGCCGGCTTGCTCATGGCCTCTTTAACCATACCTTCCTGAGGCATTCCGCTGTCCAGGTGGGTATCGACCCCGGCCAGCTGCAGCCCGAATTTAACCGCCTTTTCCATGGCCGGCCTGACATTCCAGTCGGTGGTCAGAACATAGCGGAGGCCCACCCTGATGTCCTCGCTCACCGGGTGATTGAATTCCTTTACCGCAAAGAGCACCGTCAGGATGGCTATCACGGCCATAACCCTGTAAATTGTTTTCCTGCCTGACCTGTCCCCCCCCGGGGGCGTCCCCCACCCATAATTGCCCTTTCTCCTGGGCCTGTAGTATTCCGCCCAGTCGTAGTCATACCCTCCTTTATTGCCCTGCAGAAACTCATGTATTGACTGAGAGCCTTTGTCTTTTTTATCCCGGAACATATTGAATCCCTCCCGGTTTTTTCCATATGAATTTATAAAATATATATTTGTTCCGGTGGACAAATATGACAAGCCCCCTGCCCTAAAGGCAAATAAAGGCAAGGTTTTGGGCAAAAAAAAACCGGTACATACCGGGAAAGCCTGTTGAAAAGTAAATGCTGTTGAAAAGTACAAGTCCTGAGACTTCAGGTTCCCGGACCTTACTAATCTAAAACAAAAATGTTCAAAACCAGGACGGGCTGTAGTGCCTTTTCAGCCAGAGCGAGAGCCCGTCCAGCCCGGGGAACAGCACCCTTTCGGTTATATTGGCCTGGTCCAGCTTATCCCGGACCTCCCATTTCAGGGAAGCGGGAATAATAATCCTCCGGTAGAGATCCGGATGCTTCTCCAGCCAGTGGTCCATCAGCGATGTAGGGTTGGATATAGTGGAGAACAGTGCGTACTGGTTGACGATGCGGTCGTCAAGGGACGGCGGCTCGAAGAAAACCACGAAATCGCCGGCCCCCAGCCGGTCAAACTCCGGCAGGGCGCCGGCGGCCCGTGACAACATTTCCACGGTAAAACCGTTGGCGCCCTCTTTTTCCAGTATTTCCCTCAAGGGCCCGGGAAGGAACATGTGGGCCTTGACATAATCCACACACCAGATCACCCCGTCAACCCCGAAGTGTTCTATATTGGCGGTGGCAAAGTGCGCCGCCACGTAGGGCGAAAATGTCCAGTCCAGGAGCCTGGTGGGCAATCCGTGGTGCTGGGCCACAGCCAGCCAATTCCAGATAGAGTCGCCGCTTACAGCGTCCCTGTGGGCGTATTTACGGAAATTACGCAGTATATGGTTTTCCAGCTTGTCATACACCCCCCCCAGCCTCATCAGGCTTGTCTTCAGCTGGTAGGTATCATGGGACAGCCCCCGGTAGACGTAGTTTGAACGAAACCTTTTCAGAGGGTCCTGCCATGAGCCTTCAAACAACTGCCGGTTTAAATCGCACCAGCTGTTTACCCTTACGTCATTGTCCAAATCCTTCACCCCCCAATTCTCTCTCCCGTATTCTGAATTCTGCCTGTGATATAAAAATCCTCCGTATTCCCGTCGGTCGTCCTGTGTCACTCGTGTTACATTGCAGCCCGCCGCAAAACTGTAGTAAAATAATTACCGGGAGGGGGAAAACCTCCTGCCAAAAAAAACGGGCGGGTATTTGCACTATGGGCGGAGATGAGCAGCAAACAAAAGTATACCAGTTCGATCCGGGGAAAAAGAAGCTGAAATCGGTTAAATACGTTTCCCCGGAAAAAAAGCAACTGATCAGGGAAAGAAAGCAGGCACAAAAAGACAAGAGGAACTTTTACATAGGGATTTCGCTGCTGTTGCTGCTGGTGGTGGTGCTGTCCATCATCAGGCTGAAATTTTAAGTGGGCGGCACCACAAGTTTCTCAGGTTAAAGGGGCTGCTCGCCGAATATTCTTGGCTTTATATAAAAGTCCTGATAGCGGGGCTTTTTTTATTGTTATATCGGGGTATTTACTGATATATTTAAGTCAGACTGCGGAAGATGATTGAAATACCGGGAAATCTGTACTAATCTGTCATAAGGTTTTCAACGCCAGCCCCAGCTTACTTTCAATAAGAAGATTGAGTGACTGGAGGTATGTGGAAGTTAACAGCAGCTGGCTCAAACATATGGGATATACCCTTGAAGAGGTTATAGGAAAGACGGAAGAATCGACTTTTGAGGTATCGATTGCATGAGTTATTGCCATTGTATTAATATGTCAAAAAAAGGAGGCATAAGTCGGCCAACGGCCAACTTGTGCCTCCTTTTTCACGGCATCAAAATATCAGTTTCTGCCTCCTGGCGTACACGTTCAGCATTAGCCCCAGGGCGGCCAGGTTCATTATCATGTTACTTCCTCCGTAGCTGAACAGGGTGAGGGGAATCCCCGTTACCGGGGCGATTCCTGATGTCATGCCTATATTTATAACTATGTGGAAGGCAAACATAGATACTATCCCGGCGGTCAGCAGCGCCCCGTAGGTATCCCTGGCCATCACCACTATCCTTACCCCCCGGGAGATAACGATGAAAAACAGTCCCAGCAGCGCCGTAACGCCTATGAACCCGAATTCCTCGCCTACCACCGAAAAGATGAAGTCAGTGTGGCGTATGGGCAGGAAAGTGTAATGGCTCTGGGTTCCCCCCAGAAGGCCCTTCCCTGTCAGCCCGCCGGAACCTATTGCTATGCGGGACTGCCACACGTGGTATCCGGCCCCCAGCAAATCGCTTTCGGGGTTGACAAATATGGTCAATCTGGTCATCTGGTATTCCTTGAGCGTGAACTTGTGGAAACGATCGTGCCTGTTCTTGATGGACTGGTGTTCTTCCTTAAGCGAACTGAGGTATTCATTAAGGTCCTTGGCCGAGTTGGTGTAGCCCTTCTGCTTTATTTCGTTCTGCAGGTCCTGGTCGTTTCTCAAAGCCCAGTCGTTTCCGTTGATGGCCTTGGTCACATGGGCTATTTTTTCCTGCATCCGGACGTCCGGCTTGTGCAGCATGTCATGGGAAGTATAAACGGTAACACCCACCAAGAGTCCCAGTCCTATTATCCCCGCCAGGAGAGAAGGCCTGGCGCCTGCCGCATAGAGCATCCCGAACATTATGGCAACGAAAACAAGAGAAGTCCCCAGGTCGGGCTGCTTTAATATAAACAGCATGGGAACACCAATATAGATAAAGCAGGGGATCAGTTCCCTGATGGAGTTTAACCTTCCCTTGCGCTTGGTCAGGAAGTCGGCAAAGGTAATTATTATAATAAGCTTGGAAAACTCCGACGGCTGAAACGAGAAGGGGCCGATGTATATCCACCTTTGGGCTCCCAGTGCCGTGTGGCCGACAAATATAACAGCCAGCAGCATAGCCAGGTTGATAACGTAAAGGTGCCTGGAATATTTGGCTATGTCCTCGTAATTGATGTATATTAGCACCGCGGCCGCTATCAGGCCAAGAAAAATCCAGCCCACCTGCCTGACCACGAAATAATAGTCCAGGTGCAGGAGCCGTAAGAAAATATTCATCCCCTGGATCTTTTCTATGGAAGAGTCAGTGAACTCCAGGGTGGCACTGCCGATGGTGACAAGGCTGAAAAATAGAAGTACCGCAGTGGCCGCCATAAGCGGGTAGTCGAGGCTTTTCAATAAACGCCTGTACATACAAAGACCCCTCCTTTCTAAATAATAATACATATCCGGGTTTTTCATGGGATTATCCCTGATATACTTCCATATATACCGCTAATAATAAATTATATAACTTTCTTAAATACATTTCGATATGTTTTTTCTGGTAGATATTTTAAGCCCTTTCATGCCATCTTCTCCTCATAAAAAGGGCAGGGGACATCCCTGCCTTGTTTTTATTATATATTTTATCCGCTATACTAAACAGCGCCTGCCTGCCTTTTCACGTTTTTCACCGGAATGTTGGCTATGAGGGCCACTTGGTTTTCGCTGTTTTCAAAGTTGACCTCCAGGGCTTCCTCATCTATTTCCATGTAGTTTGAAATCACCTTAATAAGGTCCGCCTTCAGGGACTGAAGCAACTGGGGAGAAACACTGGCCCGGTCGTGAACCAGCACCAGCCTCAATCTCTCCTTTGCTATATTTTTACTGGATCCGCTGTCCTTGTTGAAAAAACGGGTAATAAAATCCAGCACTGCCTTCACCCCTTCCGCCTATTTAAGGCCCATCAAACGGCGAATTTTACTCATAAGCCCGCCTTCTTCAAGGTTAAGAAGGGGAACTTGCTCACCCGTGATACGGCGGACTATATTCCGGTAGGCCATCCCCGAACGGGACTTTTCGTCGCCAATAACGGGCTCTCCGCGGTTGGTGGTGATCACAACCATTTCATCCTCCGGAACAACGCCCAGGAGGTCGATGGCCAGTATGTCGATTATATCGTCAATGCTCATCATGTCCCCGGCCTTTACCATCTTATAGCGGACCCGGTTTACGATCAGCCTGGGCTCACGCAATTCGGCTGCCTCCAGGAGCCCCACTATCCGGTCGGCGTCCCTTACCGCAGACACCTCCGGGGTGGTGACAACAATGGCCCTGTCAGCCCCGGCGATGGCGTTTTTAAATCCCTGTTCTATTCCGGCGGGGCAGTCAATGATTACATAGTCGAATTCCTGCCGCAGGTCATCGCAAAGCACTTTCATCTGATCCGGGCTGACGGCGGTTTTATCCTTTGTCTGGGCCGCCGGTAGAAGGAAAAGCCCGTCAAAACGCTTGTCCTTTATAAGGGCCTGGCGAAGGCGGCAGTGCCCCCCGGTAACGTCCGTAATATCATAAACTATCCTGTTTTCCAGCCCGAGAACCACGTCAAGGTTTCTCAATCCTATGTCGGCGTCAACCAGGCAGACCTTATACCCCAACTGGGCCAGTCCCGTTCCCAGGTTTGCGGTGGTCGTGGTTTTGCCCACCCCACCCTTTCCAGAAGTTACAACAATTACCTCACCCATTATATGTCCTCCTCGCAGCATAGCCTTTAACATGTGCTTTTACGGCCTTTGTTTCCGTAAAAACCGCCCGGTTACCTGAAAACACGTTCAGCCCCTGTATGATAGCTTTCTATGGTAACAACGCCGTTTTTTATCCTCGCTATTTCCGGCCTGGTGCTGCTGTGCACCTCATCATCCGGCGGCCGGGTTATATGGTTTGCTATCCTCAGCTGCGTGGGCAGCAAACGAAAGGCCATAACCATGGCGGACTCGTCCCCGTCGGCCCCCGCATGAACCACTCCCCTCATCTGCCCCATAACGATTACATTTCCGGTGGCCACCACCTCGGCGCCGGGGTTTACATCACCCAAAACAACAACATTGCCGTCATAGTAGAATTTCTGCCCCGACCTCATGGTCCGCCTGATCAGTATTGTATTTTCGTCCCCCTCAATCTCGTCCGAAAACTGCCTGCCAGGGGGGTTTTTTTTATTCTCCAAGTACATCTCCCCTCAAAAAACAACTGGATTAATGAATTCTACAGGTGATAACCAAATCCTGCTAACAAATCGTGCCAAATGAACAAAATACCGGGGAACTTTCCCCGGTATTCTTATTACTGGCTGCTGT
Source organism: Bacillota bacterium (assembly GCA_049325055.1). Classification (GTDB taxonomy): domain Bacteria; phylum Bacillota; class Desulfotomaculia; order Desulfotomaculales; family Desulfocucumaceae; genus BRHc4a. Next base: position 46,670 of record JBMOPB010000051.1, on the reverse strand, counting down.
TGTTTTGCGGCACGGTCTGTCCGGGGGGCTGGGTGCTGTCCTGGCCGCCGCTGCGGGGTGTCTGCCCGGTCCCCCCGCCGCCTGTAGGCGGAGTACTTCTGCCCTGGCCGGGCTGAATCCCGCCCGGCTGGCCCTGGCCACCCGCTGCCGGAGGCTGGACTCCGCCCGCGGGAGGTGAAGCGCTTCCTCCCGTGGTATTGGTGCCGCCAGGCTGCCCGGTATTACCTGTTCCCCCTGTGCCGGTTCCCTGTCCCTGAGCGGGTGGAATATTGTTGCCATGTCCGGCGCCTGCCGGGGCCTGCCCCTGGGGAGCAGGGGTTACGGCGGGCTGCTGCGGCCCGTTTTGCTGCTCTTGGCCGGGTTTCTTACCCTCGGCGTCTTCCTTTTTAAACTTGAAGTAGCCGTCTATGATCTTTCTTGCCACAGGGCCGGCGATACTGCTTCCCTTGGCGCCATACTCTATAATCACTGAAACAGCTATTTCAGGCTTATCGAAAGGAGCGTAGGCCACGAATAGGGCATGGGCATTTTGCGCAGCGTCTCCCACTTCGGCGGTACCGGTTTTCGCCGCCGCAGTGTATGGGGCGCCCATGAACACCGACGATGCGGTACCTCCGCCCACCACCTCATGAATACCCTGCCTTACAATGTCCATGCTCTCCTTGGACACATTAACTTTTCTTACTACTTCGGGGCTGAAGCCCTTTATTTCGTTTCCATCGGGGCCAACCACCCTTTTTACCATGCGGGGACGGTATATTGTCCCGCCGTTGGCGATGGTGGCCATGTAATTGGCCAGCTGGATGGCTGTGTACTTGCTTTCCTGCTGTCCGATGGCCATATCCATGCTGTCATACTCGCGCCACTCGGACTCCCAGTCATTTCCTTCCCATATTTTCCTCTTCAGTTCCCTGGATGCCGTCCTCCCGGCCTCCTCCCCGGGAAGGTCAATCCCGGTAAGTTCTCCCAGCCCGAATTCGGCGGCGTATTTGCCTATCATTTCGGGGCCGGCCTGGATGCCGAATATATAAAAGAAGGTATCGCAGGAGTCCCCCAGGGCCTTGGTCACGTTGACTATGCCGTGGCCGCCCGGCTTCCAGTCGTTCTTATACTTGTAATAGCCCGGGTCAGCTATCTTGGTGTTGATGTCCACTATTTTGTTTTCCAGAAGAGCTGCGGCCGTCACCATTTTAAAGGTGGACCCCGGTGTATAGGGGGTCTGAATGGCGTGGTTCCGCAAAGCCCCTGTGCTTACCAGCTCGTTGTACTTCTTGGCGGGCAGGGGCCCCGAAAAAATATTCAGGTCATAAGAGGGAAGCGAGGCCATGGCCAGCACCTCACCGGTGTTGACATCCATCGCCACCGCCGCGGCGGACATGGTCTTGCCGGGAGGCAGCTTGGCATAGTTTTTGGCCTGGTTCAGGGCCTCCGTAACGGCGTCCTGGGCCACCCTCTGCAGCCGGTGGTCAACTGAAAGTATAATGTTGTTTCCGGGCACCGGCGGCTTTATTCCCAGGTCCCTCACCGGGCGGCCCTGGGCGTCCACCTCCACCTGCCTTGCCCCCTTGATTCCCCGCAGGTAGCCCTCATAGTAATTCTCCAGGCCCACCTGCCCGTAAGAGTCCCCCATGGCATAGCCTTCATCCTTGTGGGCCTCCAGTTGTTCATTGGTTATTTCGCGGACGTAACCAAGCACCTCTCCCATAAGGTCGTTGAAGGGATAGTGCCTTACGGGTTCGATGTCAATGTTGACGCCGGGCAGTTCAAGCCGCTGCTCCTGAATCCTGTTTATGGTCTCCTGGGAGACGTTGGCCGCCACCCTTATCGGCTCGTACAGCCGCTTGTGCCCCTTTATTTTCTCCTGGATCTCCTGTTCTATCTGTTTTGCATTCATCCCCTTGAAATTGCCGTCGCCTTCAAGGAGTTTGGACAGGGTCCGGATAACCCGTTCGGAGTCGTCCAGCCCCAGTTTTACAAGGGATACCGTGTAGACCGGCTTGTTGCTCACGATGCGCACACCGTTGCGGTCAATAATCTCCCCCCGGGGCGCCTCCACCGTAATAAGCCTCTGGTGGTTCTGTGTGGCCAGGGTACGGTATCGTTTGCCGTCGATTATCTGCATGAAGGCCACCCTGCCAATCAATATCAGGAAAAGCGCCACCAGTATATATATAAAAACTTTCATTTTCTTTTCAATTATCTTTTTTTCCACTCCAGCACCCTTTCATCATTGTTTTTGCTTTAATATTCTCGCTGTCCATACAAAGGTGCATAGCTGCATAATCATATTTTTCTGTTGTAAATAAGGCCCTCCCGGTTGGACCTGAAAAACCACCGGCAGAATACAGGAACCAGAACGGCAGTGTATACGGCCGTAGGTATAACCACCCTGAACATGGCCACCCCCGGAGCGATGGAAACTCCCATGGAGGAAAGCAGAATATAGGTTAAAAACTGTGTGAAAAGGGATGAAATAAAGGTCAGTACAACTATTATAACAGTACTGTCTTTATAAAGCTTGGACTCCACCAGTCCCACCATGTAGCCCGCGGCCATCAGCACAAGGGCGTTCATCCCTATATAACTGCCCACAGCCAGGTCAGCCATCAGTCCTCCCAGAAAACCAGCCAGGGCGCCTTCCCTGCATCCTTTATGAAAGGCGTTGAGAACTACTAAAATAAGAAGCAGGTCAGGCTTTACCCCGAAAACCGGGAAAAAATTAAGCAGGGTGACCTGGGTGAAAATAGCCAAACCCATGAACAGTACCAGGGCAAAAAGACTCAACCGCCAATCCCCCCGCTTTCACCGGCCCTGATGACCCCTGGCGACCGTCCCCTGATATCGTTTTTACCTTCACCCCAGGGGTGCGGCAAATTGGATATATTGGCGGCCACCGGGGGGTTGCGGACCCCGGTTATAACCATTACCTCTTCCAGACGGTTGAAATCAACGAAGGGCGAGACAAGGGCGCTTATAAAAAGCCCTGAAGGCTCCCTTCCCGACTCCTGAATCCATCCTATTGGAATACCCTTCGGGTATATGCTTCCGAAGCCGGAGGTCACAACCGCCTGTCCCCCGCTGATCTCGGTCCCGATAGGGATGTGCACCATTTTTACACGTCCCGGATAACTGGCCTCTCCCTGGATCATTCCCGGGGCCCTGGTTTGCTGGACCAGCGATCCCACGCCGCTGCGGGGGTCGGTTATTAGAAGCACTTCAGCGGTATTACTGCTGACCGACGTTATCCTGCCCACCAGGCCCTGGTGTGTTAAAACCGTCATGTTGGGCTTAATGCCGTTACTGCTGCCCTTGTTTATGGAAATCATCCCGAACCAGTTGCCGGGATCCCGCCCTATAACAGCCGCTCCGGTGACCTCAAAGCCCATTGCCGGAGCCACATTGGACTTGAAATCCAGGAGGCTTTTAAGCCTTTCGTTTTCATGCCTCAGCTCCTCACTCTGCCTTATCTGTCCCTCCAGCTCAGCCAGTCTCTTTTTCATCAACTGATTTTCTTCAGACATGTTTAACAGGCTAAAAGGAAAGGACACCAGCCCTCTTAAGCGGTGCCCCAGGTTCATGGCCAAACCCTGCACGGGGGCCAGGATGTCTCTCAGCGCAGACTCCATGGGGGAAACACCGACCCGGCCGAATTGAGTATAGTTCATTATTGCCGAAAGTGAAATAATCAATATTCCAAAAAGAATAATCTTTTTGGTGTTCCCCTTGCGAAACACACCATCACCCCGGGTAATCTGTTTATGCAATCTTTATTGTATATCTTGAAGCAAGGATAAGCACCAGGAAAATTTAGCTTAATTTATAAAGAGAAGCCAGTAAAATCCCCCGAAAAAGCCTCAGGCCAAAAAGCCCGGCTCCGGTACAACCGGTCCTTTATAGCCGGTTAAACTGCCGGGGTGCCCTTGGAAAAACGGAGGTGCCTTCTACAAAAGCCAACTCAATGTCACTTTGCCACCCTGCGAGGGGCTATCAGCACCCTCCTCAGCATGTCTATGTTTTCCAGAACCCTCCCGGTCCCGTAAGCCACGGCCAGAAGGGGCTCGTCCGCCAGGTGAACGGGCATTCCGGTCCTCTCGCTGACCAGCCGGTCCAGTCCTCTCAAAAGGGATCCTCCTCCGGCCATGAATATTCCCCTGTCCATAAGGTCGGCCGCCAGTTCCGGCGGGGTGACCTCCAGGGTGGCCTTGATGGCCTCCAGAATGGCCGAAACCGGCTCCGACAGGGCCTTGTAAACCTCTTCCGAGCTGATCTGTATTGTTTTGGGAAGGCCGGTTATCAAATCCCTTCCCCTTATATCCAAGTATTCGTTTTTTTCCGGCATGTAAGCCGTCCCTATCTCTATTTTTATCTCTTCGGCAGTCCGCTCGCCTATGGCCAGGTTATAGGTTTTCTTTACATGCTGGGCGATGGCCTCGTCCATCTCGTCCCCGGCAATGCGAATAGACCGGCTGGTAACAATCCCCCCCAGGGAGATCACAGCCACTTCCGTGGTGCCCCCGCCAATATCAACCACCATGTTCCCGGTGGGCTCGTGCACCGGAAGGCCCGCACCGATTGCGGCGGCCATGGGTTCCTCGATAAGGTAAGCCTCCCTGGCGCCGGCCTGAATGGCCGCCTCCCTGACAGCCCTTTCCTCTACGGCGGTTACTCCCGAGGGAACAGAAACCACCACCCTGGGGTGCACCAGAAATGTTTTTCCCCTGAGGGCCTTGTTTATAAAATGCTTGATCATGCTCTGAGTAACGTCGAAATCGGCAATAACCCCGTCCTTCATCGGCCTTATGGCAACAATATTGCCCGGGGTGCGGCCAATCATCTGCTTGGCCTCCTCACCCACGGCCATCACCTGACCGGTATCCTTCTGTATTGCAACAACAGAGGGCTCCCTTAAAACTATTCCTTTGCCTTTAAAATACACCAGGGAGTTGGCGGTGCCCAGGTCTATGCCCATATCCCTGGAGAAAAGACCAAACCTCATTTTTTAGCCCCTTTCGTATCTCGCGATAATTTTTCACTCTATATATCATTTTCTTTACGGCGAGGATTATAACATGCCCATTGCCTTCAGACTCACAAATTTATTATCCCCTATGACAATATGATCTAAGACCTCAATTCCGATTATTGTTCCGGCCTCCCGGAGTCTCCGGGTTATCTCCCTGTCTTCCCTGCTTGGCGTGGGATCTCCGCTGGGGTGGTTGTGAACCAGTATCACCGCCGCGGCGCTCCTTTTAATGGCTGCCTTGAACAATTCCCTGGGGTGGACCACCGATGAGTTGAGAGTGCCGACGGAAATTGTTTCTCTGGCCACAACCTGATGTTTTGTGTTCAGCAGCAGGACGCAGAAGTGCTCCCTGTCCAGGTGCCTCATATCTTCCATCACCATGAAGGCGGCGTCCTCCGGCCCTTTTATGGATGGACGCTGGCTTTCCGAAACCGTTGCCACCCTCCTGCCAATTTCCAGCGCGGCCTTTAACTGGGCCGCCTTTACCGGCCCCATACCCTTGATGGCGCTAAGCTCCTCCACACCGGCCTGAATAATGTTTTTCAGTCCGGAGTAAAGGCTCAAGACGTCGGTGGCCAGTTCCATGGCGCTCTTTTCGGCATATCCGGTCCGCAGTAGTATAGCCAGCAGTTCGGCGTCGCTAAGGGAGCGCACTCCCTCTCTTATCAGTCTCTCCCTGGGGCGCTGGTCGACCGGCATGTCCTTTATTTTAGCATGGTATTGCATCGGCACCTGTCCTCTTAAAATAACAGAAATCTAACCACACATATCACAGTAATATAGGCTGTCGGGAATTCTTTAGTTATTCTGGATTCTGGATTCCGACCTGCAATTCCGGCTTTCTGGGCAATGAAAGCACGTCAACACCGAAATCCTTTAAAACAGCGGCCAGCCTTGCCAGCGGCAGCCCCACAACAGTGGAATAGCAGCCCTCTATGCCCTTTACAAAAACAGATCCCAGTCCCTGGATAGCGTATGCTCCGGCCTTGTCCATGGGTTCCCCGGTATCCACGTACTTTTCTATCTCGTCCATACCGGCGGGCCTGAAAAAAACCCGGGTTTTTTCATGAGAGACATGGGTTTTGCCGGTTCCTGCGTCGATCACGGCCAGCCCGGAAAATACGTAGTGATGGTCTCCCTGGAGGCAGGCCAGCATGTCCACCGCATCCCGCCTGTCCCTGGGCTTCCCCATTATCCTGTCCCTCCAGACAACCACCGTGTCGGAGCCGATCACAAGCCCCCTGCTGAGTTCCCCGGCCACTTCCCCGGCTTTTCTCAGGGAAAGTTCCTCCACCATCATCCCTGGCGGAATGTTCTCCCCCGCCCCTATATTTTCGTCTATATTACTTACCACCACGGAAAATTTCAGCCCCAGCTGCTCCATTAACTCCCTGCGCCTGGGCGAAGCCGATGCCAGGTATATGGGCAACAACAAATCAACCCCTCAATGGATTCTGAGTTTTCATTATAATCCCAGTATTTACAGCTTCCTGTACACCCAGTAAGCGATGATAAGGCCCAGGGCTGTAAGGGGGCCCAGAGCCATCTTAAAGCCACCGGTAAGGGTCACAAAGTGTAGATTCAATGTGGCCGGCTCAAAACCGATGCTGGCCTTTGACTTGACCGCCGGCAGGTAGGGGCCCAGGGCATCGGCCGCCGCGCTCCCGGCCAGCCCGCCGATAATCAGCAAAATAATCAGTACCGTTATATTTTTCGAGCTTTTATACGATGGCATGCAATCACCCGCAAACAATTATAACACTTTTATAATTACCGCAAATAAATATCCATAACACCTTAATAAGTTTATCATTTTCAGACGGATTATGACAAGGCATTTACACCAAAATGAAGTAATATGGGTCTTGTTGGCACAACAATGTCATATCATTCATTATTTCAGCCGATGGCGGCAAATTACAGCTCAATGTTATTATATGGTAATTTATATTTTTATAAAAGCTGTTTCATCACAATCCCGGTTGCACTAAAATGTACTAGGAGGAATACATAATCGGGAAGGTGGAGTTATGCTCAAAAGAATCGTTATTGTTTTTGCCATTCTGGGACTCCTGGCGGGGTGCGGCACTGCGGGCACCCGTGAAGCCAAAAAGGAAGAGGACCGCAACTGGGTAAAGGTGACCAGGGTGGTGGACGGAGACACTTTTGAAATAGTAGACAGGGGAAAATCAGAAAAAATAAGATTAATAGGCGTGGACACCCCGGAGACCGTGAAGCCCAATTCGGCAGTTGAGCCTTACGGTCCCGAAGCCAGCAGCTTTACAAAAAAAATGATAGAGGGAAAAAAGGTTCGGCTGGAGTTTGACGTGCAGGAGCGGGACAAATACGGAAGGATTCTGGCCTACGTCTACCTGGAGGACGGAACCTTTTTAAACGCCAGGCTCCTGGAAGAAGGGCTGGCCACCACCATGACCGTGCCGCCAAACGTACGAATGGCGGAAACCTTTTTAAGCCTGCAGAAAAAGGCCCAGAAAGAAAAAAAGGGCATGTGGGAAAAAATGCCCTTTGAGCCCAGATAAAGCCGGCTACATGATTAATTGTTCACCGGTAATCAAAACCGGGCGATAGGTACCTCCTTTTTTTACTTTTAAAGAGTTACATTTAAGGTGTTTTTTAAAAAAATACCGTTACAGGTACTTTCTTTTTATTCTTCGGCCCGGCAAACATGTCGTGCAAAAAAAAAGGGCATTCGGAAGTAAATCTCCAAATACCCTAGACACTTGGGACTGTCGGCACAGTCTCCAGTGAAGGAACGCTTTTTGTTAAACTCAGGCTGATAAGCCTGAGTTTGGCCTGGCGCCCTGATCGGACTCCATTTTTTTGTTGAACGGCATCAGTATTACGGACAGGGCTATGCCCACCGCCAGGGTTCCCAGAAGGGAAACCGCGCCGGGGAAGTAGTACCAGAAAAGCAGATAGAACATTGATATAATGATTGACATAATCATAAGTGGGAAGGCCACCTTCATAAAGCCCAGGAAGGTGATATGGGTTCCTCTCTTTTCAGCCATCCCTATTACAACGACGTTGGCCGAGGCCCCTATGATGGTACCGTTTCCGCCCAGGCACGCGCCCAGGGACAGGGACCACCAGAGGAAGTTCAGGTTTTCTATTCCGCCCAGCCTGCCCATGTCCTGAATCATTGGAATCATGGTGGCCACAAAGGGGATGTTATCAACAAAAGCCGAGGCTATGGCGGATATCCAGAGAATCAGCATGCCGGTGGAAACAACTTCTCCTCCGGTAACGCTGAGGGAAAACTTGGCTATAGCCTCTATAACCCCTACATGTTCCAGTGCCCCCACAATAATAAACAGGCCCACAAAAAAGAATATAACCGGCCACTCAACCGCATGAAGCGCATGCTCCGGGTCCTCCTTGGAAAGCAGCAGCAAAAGGCTTGCCCCGCTAAGCGCAATGACGGAAGACTCCAGGTGCACGAACTGGTGCAAAACAAACCCGGCAATTGTCAAAAAAAGTACAATAAGGCACTTTTTCAGCAACACGGGATCCTTTATTTCATCGTTTTCATCCAGCTTCAGGATTTCCTGCTGGAGCTTGTGGTCGGCCACCAACTGTTTCCTGTAAATAAACCTCAGAACAAAAACGGTAAGAACGTAGACCACCACAATCACCGGGGTGAGGTTGATGATAAAGTCCATGAATCCCAGCTTGGTTGCGCTGCCTATCATTATATTGGGAGGATCTCCAATGAGTGTCGCCGTACCGCCAACGTTGGATGCCAGTATTTCAACGATCAGATAGGGAAGGGGGCTGATTTCCAATTTTTTGGCAATGGCGAAGGTTACCGGCACTATGAGAAGAACCGTGGTCACATTGTCCAGGAAAGCAGACAGCACAGCTGTTACAAGAGCAAGGGCGGCCATAATCTTGAGCGGGTGTCCCCCTGACCTTTTTGCCGCCTTAATTGCCAGGAACTCAAAAACACCGGTTTGCCTGGTTATACCCACAATGATCATCATTCCCACCAGAAGGCCGATGGTATTGAAATCAATGGCATGCACGGCTTCTTCGGGACTCAGTACTTTGGTCAGGGCCATAATGGCCGCTCCGATAAGGGCAACCACCGCCCTATGTATTTTTTCAGACACTATTACTGCATATGTTATTAAAAATACAGCGGTAACAAAATATACCTGGTACGTCTCAAACAACAAACTTCCCTCGCCTTTCTTTAAAATACATTGTCTGGAGCCAAATATTTATTTTAAAACTTTATAGTCCCACTTTTGTCATGCCCACCTCCTCCCGAAAAAGCCGGTCAGTAAAAGTGCAAAATAAAAAGGAGGGGCATTAAAGCTTCCTCCTTAGGATCATGTCTATGAAACAGCCAAAAAAAGGTGGAAGCCACAATGACCACCCACCCCAGTTAGTCAGATCCTTGAAACCCCCAGTTTAAGGGGCCAACCGTAATAAATATTCAATTGCAGAAATTATAACTTATACTGATTCTTTTATCAATACATATTAACATCAAAATAGTGAAGAATAGCACAGGCTTTTCAGATTAATTGTCATCACAACATTGAAACGCTGCCTTAGTTCATCTTCCTGGGCGGGGCAAACTCCACGGTAACCGGGGTGCCCTTGGGAACCCTTTCGCCGGGCCGGGGGGTCTGGTTTACACCTATGCCGCTCCCCACAGCCCTGAAGTCCAGGTCAAGCTGGCGCAGCACTGTTCCCGCCCGCCTGATGGTAAGACCCTTCATGTCCGGAACCAGTACCCCTCCAGGCTGCCCGGCCCCGCTGGAGGAAGAGGCCCAGATGCTAACCACCGACCCTCTTTTTATAAAGCTGCCCCCTGCCGGTTTCTGTTCTGAGATAAGTCCCTGTTTGCCCACAACGTCCGGGCGCAGCCCGCTTTCCTCCAGGAAAGTGCGTGCGTCTTCAAGAGGAAAACCAATAACGTTTGGAACCCTGACCAAACCGGGAGCCTGAGACTCCGCCGGCTTCTCCGCAGTGCCCGGAATCTTCTTTTGCTTGGGCAGGTCCGGGTTTTCAGGCAAATTCAGATACTGGAGGGTGTCCCTGGCCACCGTCTGGAAAGCAGGGGCTGCAATGTCTCCCCCATGGTATTGCTCTCCCTTGGGCTCGGCCACCATTACCAGAACGGCTATCCTGGGTTTGTCGGCCGGGACGAAACCAGCGAACGAAGAGACGTATTTACCCGCCTGATATCCAGTCTGCCCGGGCACCTCGGCGGTCCCCGTCTTTCCGGCCACCGCATAGCCCTCAATATATGCCTTTTTGGCCGTTCCCTCCAGCACCACCCTTTGCAGTATCCTTGTAAGCTGGCTTGAGGTTTCCTTTGAGATGACCTGCCTGACCACCTGGGGTCCGATGTTGGTAACCGACTTTGTTTCCTGGTCTTCAACCGCCCTTACCAAGTGGGGCTTGACCATATACCCGCCGTTGGCGATTGAGGAAAGTGCGGTGACAAGCTGTATTGGCGTCACAGCTATGGACTGCCCTATGGAGATGGTGGCCAGATCCAGGTCGGTGGCCTTCCCCTCGGGAATCACCAGGCCGCTTTCCTCTCCCGGCAGGTCAACTCCGGTGGGCTTTCCAAATCCAAACCCCGAGATATACTTGTAAATAAGCGCTTTTCCCGACCTCAGCCCGGCCTCGGCAAAAACCGGGTTGCACGAATTCATTATCCCCTCGGCAAAGGTCTGCAGCCCGTGGCCGGCCCAGTCCCAACACCTTATTTTCTTGCCCATTACGCTTATATAGCCCGGGTCGTTAAACATATCCCCCTCCCTCACCGTACCCTCTTCCAGCGCAGCCGCCGCCACAAAAACTTTGAAGGTGGACCCCGGTTCATAGTTGAAGCGAAGGGCGGGATTAAAATCCCAGGCGGTCTGGGGATACTCGGTATACCTGGAGGGATCGTAAGTGGGCCTGGCACCCATGGCCAGTATTTCCCCCGTGGCGGGATCCATAACTATTATAGCCGACCTGGAGGGCTTGTGCTTTTCCTCAAGCCTGTCCAGTTCCCTCTCAACGTAATACTGTATTGTCCTGTCAATGGTGAGGACAAGGTTTTTGCCTGGGACCGGCGGTGTGAATTTGGATTTTGTCTGTGGCAGATCCCGGCCGCTGGCGTCCTTCTCGGCCAATAGCCGGCCAGGTACGCCGGAGAGTTCGCTGTCGTAATTTTTTTCAATACCTCCCCGGGCTGACGGATCCATGCCGACAAATCCCAACACGTGAGCTGCCATACTGCCCTGGGAATAAAATCTCCTTGTCCCCTCGATAAATCCTATTCCGGACACCTTTTTTTCCTTCAGCAGCCGCTCCAGCTTCTGGGATGTTTCAAAATCCACGTTTCGCTTGAGAACAACATAGGAATGATCAGGACTCATGGCTTTCATGGTGTTGGCCTCATCCAGCGACAGTATGGCCGCGATCTCCCTGACAGCATTTTCCCTTGCAGTCTCTTCCTTTTCCCTTTTGTCTTCCCCCTCACCGGCCTTCACACTGACGGAAAAAATATCGGGGTTGGCGTACACGGTCTTAACGGGGTAATTGCCCACCAGTTCAACGTGGTTGCGGTCATATATCGAACCTCTCCTGGGATCCAGCAACTCGTCGCTGGCCCTTACATCCACCGCTTTCTTGCTGAGATCTGCCCCCCTTACCAGTTGAATCCACGACAGGCGGAAGATCAACGCAACAAAGAATAATGTCATTATAATGGTGATAAATCCGATCCTGTTCTTTTTGAACCAGTCAGCGGACACCCTAACACCCTCTTGCCAAAATTATCAGGCCACATTTATCTGGCCGTGTAAGGATTCCCGAAATCCTCCGGCAGGTGACTGCGGTCGTTGAGAAGTGTCACAACGCCGCTGTTCCAGTCCGGAAAATCTATTATGTTCAAAGCAGCGTTATCCTGGCGTATTTTCCAGTATTTATTGAGGTCCATGTCCAGGACGGTGCTGACCAGAGACCGTATCGGACCCCCGTGGCACACTACGGCCACCTGTTCTCCGTCATGTTTTTCCACGATACCCCTGACGGCCGGCACCACCCTGGAGACTAGCCCCAAAAGGCTTTCCCCGCCGGGAATGCTTACGTTTACGGGATTGCTCCACCACTGTTTGACCAGATCACCGTATTTTTCCTTTATTTCTTTAAAGGTATGGCCTTCCCACTGGCCGAAGTTAATCTCCCTCAAGGATTTAAGAGAAATCAGATCCAGTCCTCTGGGACCGGCTATATGGCGGGCGGTTTCCATCGCGCGCTGAAGATCGCTGCAGTATACAGCTGAAATTTCCCGGGAAGAAAGCCTTTCAGCCAGGGTTTTCGCCTGTTCGATACCCCTTTCCGAAAGGGGTATGTCCGTGTGGCCCTGTAATTTCATTTCACTGTTCCAGACGGTTTCCCCGTGCCTGATTAAAAAAATGCGGCAGCCCAATATCAATCACCTCTCTTATCTATTAAATTGGATGAAACTCTTCTTTCTCCTTCCCTATAGGGCGAAGAGAAAGGGGAAGTATCTTTCGAGGGGAAGGTACAGAGCCAGAACAAATACCTCGGTCAATTCGTTTAAAAACCCGTATGTGTCTCCGGTCAGCCCGCCTAATACTCTATTCAGATAACTGCATAAAAGGTGAGTGAATAATACCGAAAGGCAAAAAATCACTGCCCCCCCTGCTTTTCCGGCCGCCATGGCGATGGCCACGGCCATGACTGTGGCCACCGCCAGCTCGAAAGATCCTGTATAAAGCTTGTAAAGTTTTCCCATCCCCTCGTCCCTGGCGTAGGGAAACCTGGCTATGGCGTAAGTCAAGGCCCACCTGCCCAAAACGGTCATCATTATCAGGGCGGGGTAATCCTCTGGCCCGGCAAGGCCGGAAAAAAGTCCGAACTTGAACAGCAAAAGGCAAAACACCGCGAGGGCGCCAAAGGCCCCCACGCGGCTGTCCTTCATTATTTCCAGCTTTCTTTCCCTGGGCCTGCCGCTGAAAACACCGTCAACGGTATCCATAAACCCGTCCAAGTGTATTCCTCCGGTTAAAACCACAAGGCCCACCAGCATCGCAGCGGTGGCCGCCATTGGAGGGAACAGAATTCCCGCCAGGATTTCAACAACTATAAGGGTCCCGCCCAGAATAAGCCCCACCAGAGGAAAGTACATTCCTGACCGGCCAAACAGTCTTTCGTCAAACTGTATATCCTTTAGGCGAATCCTTGTCAGCATCTGCAGGGCAAAAACAAAGCTCCTCACTTTCCTTCCCCCCCGGTGATGCAACTTTTCCGGCTTTTCCGGTATTTCTCACACACACGCAAAAAACCTGCCGCCTCCCTGGGGCAGCCCGCGAAATGTATATGCAGGTACGAGGCCAGCAGGTTACCGGCAACGTAGCCGTCCGGTCTAGCCCGGTCCTCGCCCTCTTTTTTCAACATATACGCATGACGGGACGGGTTAATTCCATTCAGCACCGAGTAGTGAAACTCGTGCCCCTTTATTTCCCTTCCGGCCGGGGCCAGCATGTTGTCCCTGAGGGGCACGGCGGTAACATAGCCCAAAGCCGCCCTCTTTTTCAACATCACCGTCTCTCCGGGAATTATCCCGGCCATCTCAAACCTGTTCCCGCTGAAGTCGCTAACGCTTTGAGACAGGAACATCATTCCCCCGCACTCGGCGTAAACCGGCATTCCCCTGCTGTACATGTCCCTTATGCCAACGATAAATTCCCTGTTCCGGGCTATCTCCCCGGCGAACATCTCGGGAAAACCGCCGCCGATGTACAGCCCGTCAAGATCCGGGGGCAGCCGGTCCTCCAGGGAGGAGAATGTCACTATTTCGGCCCCAAGATGTTCCAGCAGGTCCAGCCCGTCCCGGTAATAAAAATTAAAGGCGGCGTCCATAACAAGCCCGACCCTTACCTTTGGCTCGGCCTTTAAAACCGGAAAAACCGGCTTTACCGGAGGCGGCGGGGAAGGAGCGGCCCTGGCCAGCGTTACAACCCCCTCAAGGTCAAGACCCTCCCTGATGCTATTGGCCATATCGTCCATTATCCGGGAGAGGTTGTCTTTTTCGTAGGTGGGCAAAAGCCCCAGGTGCCTTTCGGGCAGTTCCACGTCCCGGTTGTACCCAACCCGGCCCAGCACCCTGACCCCTGTAGAGCTTTCAATGGCATCTTTTAAAAAGAGGTAATGCCTTTCGGAGCCCACCCTGTTCATAATTACCCCGCACAAATTAAGATCCGGATCGAAATTTTTATATCCAAGCACCATGGCGGCAGCGCTCCTGGCCATGGACCTGGCGTCCAGCACCAGTATCACCGGAGCGTCCAGAACCCTTGCCACGTGGGCGGTTGACCCCTCGCCGCCGGATCCCCTCCCGTCATAAAGCCCCATGACTCCCTCAATCACCGATATATCCGCCCCGGAGGCCGAACGCATAAAAACTTCCCGCACCCCGTCCTCACCCAGAAACCAGGCGTCCAGGTTGCGGCTCACCCGCCCGGTGGCCGCAGTATGATAGCCCGGGTCGATATAATCGGGCCCAACTTTGTACGGCTGCACCTTTAAACCCAAACCGGCCAGAGCCCTCATCAGGGCGGTGGACACCGTTGTCTTGCCCACACCGCTGTGCACCCCGGCAATCACTATTCTCGGGTATTTCATCTTAACAACAACATCCTTCTTGGTACCAGGCACTTTAAATCAATAACTTAATAACTTAGGTACCCGGTACCTGTTATTAGAAGCATAAGAAATGAACTCATGTACATCAGGTCCACCGCCTGCCTTATGTGTGAGGGATCCAGGGGGTAAACGGGGTCACCCATGTACTGGCGGAAGGACTGCCTCCCGCTGTATACGTTCAGCCCTCCCAGCCGCACGCCCAGCGCCCCGGCCACTGCCGCCTCGGGAATCCCGCTGTTTGGGCTGGGGTGCTTTCCGGCGTCCCTTATCATAGCGCGAAGGGCGTCACCCGCCCGCCTGCCGGTAATCCAGGCGGCCGCCAGAAGCATCAGGCCGCATATCCTGGCCGGTATGTAATTGGCGGCATCGTCCAGCCTGGCCGAAAACCGGCCGAAGTGCAGGTACCTGTCATTTTTATACCCCACCATCGAATCCAGCGTGTTCACCGCCCTGTAGGCCAGGGCCAGGGGTGCGCCGCCGATAAGTGCGTAAAACAGGGGAGCTATCACGCCATCAACCGTGTTTTCGGCCACGGTTTCCACGGTGGCGCGGACCACTTCCCCGGAGTCCATGGATGACGTTTCCCTGCCCACTATCCTTCCCACCATTTCCCTTGCCAGGGACAGATTGTTGCCGGAAAGCGGAGTCAGGACGTCCCTGGCGGCGCCGGCCAGTCCTCTGGCCGCACATGTGGTGGAGATAATCCACACTTCGGCCGCTGCGGCCATCAACGGGCTTATCTCCCGTATGAGATACAGAAGGCCGGCACATGCGAAGTAGGAAATTCCCACCACCAAAAGGGCAGTCAATGCCCCGTTAACCAGCCCCGGTACCGGTCCGGGATTATACAGCAATCTTTCCAGGAAAGAAATCATCTTTCCGATGATAACCACCGGATGAGGCA
The DNA here is from genome assembly GCA_049325055.1 of Bacillota bacterium. GTDB lineage: Bacteria > Bacillota > Desulfotomaculia > Desulfotomaculales > Desulfocucumaceae > BRHc4a. Next base: position 31,041 of record JBMOPB010000051.1, on the reverse strand, counting down.
ACCGGGGAGGGTCGCCTACCGCCAGGTCCACAATGTAGGCCAGGAAAACCGCAAACCACCCGGTCAATCCTTTCCCTCCCCCGGAATAATGCCAAGCATTGCGTAAATCTTGCCCATATCAAGACTTCCCCGCACCACCTCGGCCAGCCTGTCATAGTCCCTCTGCCTCTGTTCCCAGGCCGACAGCGATATCGAATCATCCAGCGGCGAAAGCCCCTTGGCCGCCCTCAGAGCGTTCAGGAATTTCCTCCTGAAGGGAGCGCTGTCAAATATACCGTGTATATATGTGCCCCATATCCTGCCGTCCCTGGAAGAAGCGCCGTCAAGGGTGTCATGGCTGCCGCCGAACCTGTGGCTGATTTCAAAGGCCGGGACCACATCATCCCCCAGGTCGGTCCTGCCCATATGTATCTCATACCCCACCACTTCGGTGTCCCGGGCCGCCGTCAGAAACGGCCCCGGCCCGCAAATCCCGGCCCTTACCTGGGTGGTGATTTTATCCCTGGCAAAGGTGGTGGTTATATCCAGTAAGCCCAGCCCGTCAATGGCGGGAATACTTGATTCGGTGTGATACGGGTCGTACAGTTCCCTGCCAAGCATCTGAAACCCCCCGCATATTCCCACCACCGGCACCCCCTCCTCACTAAGCCTGCGTATTTCTCCGGCAATACCGGTCCTCTTTAGGTACGCCAGGTCCTCTATGGTGTTTTTACTGCCGGGAATTAAAATGAGGTCGGGCTTACCCAGCTGAGTGCCCCTCCCCACATACCTGAGGTTTACATCAGGCTCGTTTTCCAGTGGATCAAAATCGGTAAAATTTGAAATGTGCGGAAGGTGGATTACAGTCAACTCCAGATCCCGGTTTATTGATTCCCTCGATTTTTTAATGGTTTCCTCGTGAACGGTGTCCTCCTCCTGTATTCTGAATCCTTGAAAATACGGCACAACTCCCACCACCGGCCTTTCTATCTTGGCCTCGAGAAAATCCACCGCCGGCTTAAACAGTGAAAGATCACCACGGAATTTATTGATGATTATCCCTGCCACCCTTTCCCTGTCCTCCGGGGAAATAAGCTCCAGCGTGCCCACCACCGCGGCCAGGGCACCCCCCTTGTCTATGTCGCAGGCAAGCAGAACCGGCGCGCCGGCCTCCCTGGCCACCCGCATGTTGACAATTTCGGTGGACTGCAGGTTGACCTCGGCCGGGCTGCCTGCCCCCTCTATCACAATTATGTCATTTTCCTGTTTGAGCCTTTCCAGTGACTCGCATATCACCCTCCAGGCCTCGGCTGCGTACCTGGTGTGGTATTCTTGCGCCGACATGTTGCCCACAGGCCTCCCCAATACCACCACCTGGGAGGAAGCCTGTCCGGTAGGTTTTAACAGAACAGGGTTCATGTCAACGCTGGGCGCCCGGCCCGCCGCCTCGGCCTGCACCACCTGGGCCCTGCCCATCTCCCCCCCGTCACCGGTGACAAAGGAGTTTAACGCCATATTCTGGGACTTGAAGGGGGCAACGCGAAACCCGTCGCGGTAGAATATCCTGCACAAAGCGGCCACCAGCACACTTTTCCCCACATGGGAAGCCGTCCCCTGGACCATTATCGTTTTTGCCATGATGATAACCTCCATGATATTCTCACTTTTCAATTTTCACCGCTAAAGATTTAATCTCCACCGCCAGCCCGGCCACCACCAAATACACCTCGTCGGCCGCCAGTGCCAGAATTCTGTTGGCATTTCCGGCAATATCCCGGAAGATCCTGCCCAGGGGGTACGGGGGAACCATACCCATGCCCACCTCGTTGGACACCAGCACCACGCTGGATCTGCACTGCCGCACGGCTGCGGCCAGTTCTTTCACCCTGGATTCTATGTATACTTCCTTTTCAGCACCGGAAGAACCCGGGCGGGGCAGGTCCCCGTCAAGCAGAAGGTTTGACAACCAGCCGGTTACGCAGTCAACCAGCAGCACTCCCGATCCTTTTCCGGCCTCCAACACCTTTCCGGGGATGTTGCGGGTTTCCTCCACCGTAATCCACTCCGCCGGCCTTCTCTCCCTGTGGGCCGCCACCCTTCTTTCCATCTCGCCGTCCCCGGCGTCCAGGGTGGCCATGTAAGTAACCGGGCCGCCCATACGGGCCGCCAGCCGCTCCGCGAACAGGCTCTTTCCGCTTCGGCTCCCGCCCAGCACAAGGACTACCTTTTTATCCTCTTCCCCCATAACAAACCTCCATAAGAAATAAAACCCCGGCCTTGACCGGGGAAAAATCCCTATCAAAAAGCCCTCTTTACTCGCGAAGAGGCTTTTACCCCAAAAAGGCAGGTTTCCTGGCTCCCGGTTCATAGCCTTACCTTCGCCTTCCCCTGTAAGAGTGGCAAAATGAAGGCGGCTCTCCGGATACAGTGGCGGAGACCGCTCAGGCATTTAACCTGATTCCCTATTATCCCCCGGCCCGGCAAAATAAAGCCGGTCTTTGAGGGGCACCTTTTAAGCTGCATTGTTTTCGCGACTTGTTTTTTCTTCTATAAAAAGTGGCTGATTTCCTTCAATCCCCTGCCCCAAACGCAAAAGGGCCGTACCGTTATACCCAGTACTCGTAAAACCTCAGCTTAAGCTCCTTGAGGTGAATACGTCTTTTCGAAACGCTGTTTAATATATTGGCGGCCGTTTCAAGGGCATAAACGCTTACACCTATTTCCCTGGGGTCTATCTCGTCAAGGTCGATCTCGTGCCCGCCCCTGCCGGCCGACCGTATCCGGCGCCACAGGCTGGGAAGTATCACCCCAACGTACGGCCTGTCCTCGGGAACGATGATAACCTCGTATACTTTCTTTTTAACCCCGTCGAACTGGTACTCCCTCTTCATCGCCTGGTCAACCCTGGACTCGTAATTGTCCCAGTCGACAATGTCATCATAGACTAAAAGCCCCACACCGAAATGTCTTACCATACCGGTCCTGATATTAGTCACCTTACCACCCCGGTCAAGTTGTTTAAATGGATGTTTAAATTAAGTAAGGCGCACAGCATGGCTTTGCGCCTTGATCTTCACTTCAGGTTCTCCCTGACACGGGAGATCAGTTCCTCTATCATGTGGGGAAGAGGCTCGGACCTCAGGCCCACAATCTCCACCCCGCTGCGTATCAGGGGGATCAGAACTTTTTTGGCGGAACTGGAGCTTATCGCGGCAGCCATAGCCGGAGTCATCTCACCCAGCATGGCATTGGGAAACATGATACTTAACGGGCCCAGTATCATGTCCACCCTGGAAACGTTGAATATAACCGCGTTTTCCCCCGTGGCCCCTTCGTTTGCCCCGGCCTTCAGCATCACCGAAGTCGCCAGGGCATTGGTGCCGAGGGCCAGTATTTCAACGTCCTCGGGAAACTCACGCCTTAATTTCTCCACAATGTGCTTTCCTATTCCCCCGCCCTGGCCGTCAACAATTGCAATCTTCAAAAAAATCGCCCCGGCTATATATTATACCACAAAAGCAAAAATTAGGGCGGATCAGTTTCGATCCGCCTATAATATCGTGTCTTGGAATTCTATGAATACATTTCACGAATAATTACATTAGACAATCCTTCCCTTTAAACCTCCGGCCCGCCGACTTCCACCAGGGCACTAAAAAATCAAGTTATTTAGTCAACATTGCCCGAATAAACTCAGTAAATATCATAAATAGCATTTATTGCCATAATCCCCAGGATGTGTATATCTTTGTGGATAAGTTATTAATTTGCAGAATTACGGGAAGTCAGCCCCTGTAATTTTGATTCCAGCTCCACTATCCGACGGTTTTTACACAACAGGGAACGTGCATACCGATAATTGCTGTAATGCAGCTTTTTGTTTTCCTTTTCCAGACGATTTACGAAACTGGTCCTGTCCTTTTCCAGTTTTTCAATCAGATTCATCAGCACTCTCCGGCTTAGCCTGAGCTGCTCCACTTTCTCCTCCAGTTCCCTGACCCTTCTCTGCAGGTAAACCGTGTCGTTTTCGAGCTTCACCTTAAACCTCACCCCTACAAAACAGTCTGTTTGGGTAGTGCTGTAGCGCATTTCTAAAGCTTTGGTCTAAGTATATGCCCGCAGGGGTTGATTTAGACATTGGCGACACCCGCCTTAAGGTGAACCGGTTTACCACATTTAATTCATTTTAGCATTTCTCCTACCCGCCTGACAGCCTCTGCTATGATGTCCTCCTCCTGCACCAGGCCAATCCTGACATAGCCTTCCCCCCTGGCCCCGAAAGCTATTCCCGGAACCACCAGCACCCCCGCCCGGTCCAACAGTTCCAGGCAGAACTCCCTGGACGAATTGTACCCCGGCGGCAGCGGGGCCCATACGAACATGGACGCCTTGGGCTTTGGCATATGCCAGCCCAGAGAGGCAAGGCCGTCCACCAGTATGTCCCTTCTCCTCTGGTAAGCCCTGGCGTTTTCCTCCACGCATTCCTGGGGCCCTTCCAGGGCCGCTATGCCAGCCTCCTGCACGGCATAAAACACACCGTAATCTATATTGGATTTCATACGGCTTAAGACACCGATAACTTCCCTGTTTCCCACCGCAAAGCCGATGCGGCACCCGGCCATGTTGTACGTCTTGGAAAGGGAATAAAATTCTATTCCCACATCCCTGGCGCCCTCAACCTCAAGAAAGCTCATGGGCTTGAACCCGTCGTAACACAGCTCGGAGTATGCCACGTCGTGACATATAAGTATGTTGTATTTTTTCGCGAATTCCACTACCTTCTCGTAAAACTCCCGGTTGGCAACGGCGGCCACAGGGTTGTTGGGGTAATTGACCCACATCATTTTGGCCCTGCGGGCAACCTCCTCCGGGATGTCTTCCAGCACAGGAAGAAAATTGTTTTCCTCCAAAAGTGGCACGGGATACAGCTCCCCGCCGGAAAGGGTTATTCCAAAGGCATATATAGGGTATCCCGGGTCCGGCACCAGGGCAATGTCCCCCCGGTCCACGTAGGCCATTGCTATATGGGCCAGTCCGTCCTGGGAACCCATTAAAACGAGAATTTCACTCTGGGGATCGAGAACAACAGCAAACCTGCGCCGGTACCAGTCCGCCACCGCACTGTAAAGTTCCGGCCTGCCCACAAGAGGATACCGGTAGTTTTCGTGCTTGTCCACCGCCCTGTGCAGGGCCTCCACAACATGGGGAGCCGGAGGCCGGTCCGGGGTGCCCACTCCCAGGTTTATTACTGTAATTCCCCTTGCCTCCACCTGCTTCTTGTATTTTTCCAACTCGTTAAATATTCCGGGCTCCAGCTTCTTCATCCGTTCCGCCAGTTGCACAACCATCCCCCCTGTAAATACCATTGCACTCAACTTGTTAAGCCCCGGTGGTTCTCCGGGGTTCTTTTACCATCTTTTCCCGGTTTTTACGGGCCAGTTCCCTGATTTCCTCCACCACCCGGCAATGAACCGTAAAAGCCCCCAGGCAGTTGTGTTTTTTACTTTCCACTCCGTGGTAATCGGACCCCCCGGTGGCCACCAGCCCGTACCGCCGGCACAACTGGAGATAATACTGGCTAAGGCCCTGATTGTGGCCGGGGTGATAAACCTCCACCCCCTGAAGTCCCTGGGATAAAAGGTCGGGTATAAGTTCACCGGCCCTGGAAAGGCCCGGGTGGGCCAGCACCGGAACGCCCCCGGCGTCCCTAATTATCCTCACAGCTTCGGAGGGAGTGCATTTTGTCCGGGGCTCGTACCCGGGCTTACCCTCCCCGATGTATAGTTCAAAGGCCTCATCCACAGATTTTACAATGCCGGTTTCTATCATGGCCCTGGCAATGTGCACCCTTCCCACCGACCCGTAACCCGCGATCTCGGCAACCCTCTGGTAAGTAACAGGAAACCCCAGTTTACGAAGCTTATCAACCATCCTGACCGCCCTGTCCTGGCGGCCGCTTCGGAAAAAAGCCAGGCGGTCCAGCAGTTCCCCGGACCTGATGTCAACCAGGTACCCAAGCATGTGTACTTCCCGGCCGCCGTACTCGGTTCCCAGTTCAACGGCCGGGAGGACATCCAGCCGTTTCCGCCTTCCTTCATCGAGGGCGGGCTCAACACCGTCAACGGTATCGTGGTCGGCTATGGCCAGCGCCCCAAGCCCCAGGGAAACCGCCCTGCCAACCACCTCTTCCGGGCTGTCGGTCCCATCGGAAGCAGTGGTATGAACATGAAGATCCGCCAGCATTGACCGCCCCCCCTTCCCGTAGGTATCTTTCGACACCCTGAACTTCTATTCCTCTTATATTGTAACCAGTAATGAGGCCGGCGGGGATAAAAGGTATAAAAAAAAAACTGGATGCAAAAATAACCAGTACAGTTATTTTATATTATATATACCGGGGATAAGAGGTATTTTATAGTACTGGCATCATAAGGTATAATGAAGCCATATTTTGGATAACCCCAGCATTTAAATAGACAGGAGGGAAAGTATGCAGGTAAACCCAAATATTTTCCGGGAGTATGATGTACGGGGCGTGGCCGACCGGGACCTCACCGACGAAACGGTGATCCTTCTGGGGAAGGCATTTGGAACCATGGCGTCAAGGAAAGGGCTTAGGATGGTACTGGTGGGGATGGACAACCGCTACAGCTCCCCCAGGCTCAAAAGCGCGCTTACCAGGGGTCTGACATCAACCGGCTGCAATGTAGTAGACCTGGGAACTGTTGTAACACCTATTCTTTACTACGCCAGGGTCCATTTCGATCATGAAGCCGCCGTCATGATCACCGGAAGTCACAACCCCTCGGAGGACAACGGGTTCAAGCTGGCACTGGGGCCCGGAACCATCCACGGGGAAGAAATACAGGATCTGAGGAGGCTTATAGAATCGGGAGATTTTGAGAAGGGTGAAGGCAGTGTAAGCGCCGCCGATCCTGTTCCCGGCTACATGGCCATGATCAGGGAAAAGATCAAGCTTGGGCCGAGAAATCTCACAGTGGCGGTGGACTGCGGAAACGGGACGGCTTCATATTTCGCTGTCGACCTGATATCTTCACTTGGCTGTGAGGTTCTGGAACTGTACTGCGACCCCGACCCCTCCTTCCCTAACCACCACCCGGACCCGGTCAAAAGAAAAAATCTTACTGACCTGATAGCGCTGGTAAAAAACCGGGAAGCCGACCTCGGAGTGGCCTTCGATGGAGATGCAGACCGCATAGGGGTGGTGGACGACAAGGGCGAGGTTATCTGGGGCGACCAGTTAATGGCCATTTTCTGGAAGGAAGTACTTGAAAAACATCCGGGAGCGCCAGCCATAATCGAGGTAAAGTGTTCCCAGGCCCTGGTGGACGAGGTTGAGCGCCTTGGAGGAAAACCGGTGTTTTACAGGACGGGGCACTCGCTTATAAAGGCTAAAATGAAGGAACTGCACGCTCCCTTCACAGGTGAAATGTCAGGCCATATTTTCTTCGCAGATGAGTATTACGGCTACGATGACGCCTTTTACGCTGCCGGCAGGCTTATGAGGCTTTTGTCAAACAGCAGCGTGCACCTTTCCGACATGGTGGGCCGGCTTCCCAGGTACTACTCCACCGCAGAAACAAGAGTTCCTTGCCCGGACGAGGATAAATTCGAGGTGGTGAAAAAACTGCAGGAATATTTCCGGGGCAAATACGAGGTAATAGACGTGGATGGCGTGAGAGTCCTCTTCGGCGACGGCTGGGGCCTGGTGAGGGCGTCAAACACACAGCCGGTGCTGGTGGCCCGCTGTGAGGCCAAGACCCCCGGAAGGCTGCAGGAAATAGCTGAGACCATGAAAAGCGCCCTGGAGAAATACCCGCAGGTGTCTCAGTTTGAGTGGGAGTACTAAGATAGATGTTCTGACACGGCACTATTTAAAAGAGAAGGCTATTGTTCAGCCTTCTCTTTTTGTTTGTTCCCGGACAATAATTCCTCCCGGAAAAACCGCAGCCTCCCGGCCCGGACACCTTCCAATATAATTAAGCGGCGTATAACAACACACCTGTCCCCAATAATGATCATATTAGCTGACATTACCTATGTATGAAGACATTTTTTGATGACAAGGGGAAGTGAAGATGCCCAAATATGTCAGGCCGGTGATCAGGGAATACGGGTCATTTATGGTGGCCGCCTTCATGCCTGACACCCCCATCATCACATTTCACCTGATGGTAGTGGCCATAGCTGCCTACGCAGTCAGAAAACTACCTCAACAAGCCGCTGGAGGCCCACCGGGTGGCAGCGGCGGCCGTTCTGACCAGCGGATCATTCTTCCTGCTGCACTGTCCCTTCCCCAGGCGCTGGGCCTTGAGCTGCCAAACCCGAATAATGCCATTGAGGCGCTGTTCAAGCCCCTTTCGGATTGGCTGGAATAATTTTTAATTAGTGCAAAATGTGTTCTCCGGCCAGACTCAGTATATAGCTTATCAAATAGTTTTACATTAAAATACTACCCTCATTACCTGTGCAGCAAGGTAGAAAAATGAAATGCCACAGAGGCCGTAGCCTGCCGCCCTGTCAGCCAGAGTGTCGCTTCTTTGCATTTTAACAGTGACTGCCTCGACGATCCCGGACAGTAACCCCCGGGTACAACGTCTCTTTGCCACCCCCGCCCTGGATCTGTGAGCCCGCGGAAAAGATCCGGATTTCCCCATCTCCCACTCCCGGCGCAAATCCAGTTTAATTCTCCCTGTCAGTTGAGCAGTGGCCATATCAATCTCTCCCATCCAAATTATAGGATATCATCATGTTTGTCCAGCCCGCAGAACTAGTGTTCCCCGAACTTTTGTTTCATTATATTTTGTTTTCCGCACTTTGTCAATACATTCAATTAAATAGTTGTATAATAGAATATAATAGGTCATGCAGGGGGGTAATTGGTTGTATCCGCAAACCCATGTTTATTTCGCCGAAAAGGTCCTGGGAAAAATGAACGATGCTGTGGCCCTGGGCAGTGTGTTTCCCGACATGGCCATCGGGGCGGGGGTTAACAGGGACATATCCCACGGAAGCGGCCTGGAAATGCTGCAGTACCTGAAAACACACCAGGAACTGTATGACTTTGCCATGGCCAACATAACGCACGGGGTTAACCCCGGCGGCCTTGATTACTACGGAGATGAAAAAAACCCCCCCAGTGAGAGGGGATACTGCTTTGAAAAAGGCCGGGCAATCGTTAAATCCACCATAAAGGCCTGTAACATACCGCCGGAGATGGGTTGGTGGAAGGCCCATAATATTATCGAAATGGGCATCGAAATGCGCATCAGCTCCACAGGTAACTACGGGCAGTACCTTCACTCGGCCTTTCAGAACACCCGGCTTATTGAAACCGTCAGTAAAAGGTTGGGCGACTTCTTCGGGCAGGGCCCCCTGCCGTTCGTCAGGCGCATGTCCAATTTTCCTTCTTATATTGACCTCAGCAACTCCACCGCCGACAGTCTTGCCGCCAAATACGACTACCAGATGTATTACAAGCACCGCATACGGATAAATATTGCCGAAGTATCAAGGCTGATAGACCTGGCCGCAGAGATTGTGGATAACGATATGGAGGATTTTTTCAGGATGACCATTAAAAAAGTAAAAAACACCCTGGCCTCCAGCATAAATCGTCAGGTTGACTATTGAAGTTTACTGCTTGGCCAAAATGGGGATTTTATACTTGGGAGCATGACAATTTGAAAAGTGGGAAAGTGAAATACCGGTATCTGTATCAACTCACCAACAATGTCACCCCGCTGGAGGACGACTGCGGACTGCTTTGCGGCAGCGTCTGCTGCCGGCCGGACCATAAAAACAGCCTGGGTGTGTACCTTTTCCCAGGGGAAGAGTCTCTTTTTCCCGGGGATGAGGAATGGTTTACCCGTGAATATCACGACCCCTGTGAACATGGTTTCCCGGACAACTGGAAGGAACCGGTACATTTTTTGAAATGCTGCGGCCCCTGCGACAGGGAAAAAAGGCCGCTGGCCTGCCGGTTTTTTCCGCTGGCGCCTCATCTCCTCAGTGACGGCACACTTTTGCTGACTTACGAAACTGCCCGGCTGCCCTACAGGTGTCCCCTGGTATATAAAAAAATCCCCCTGAAAGAGGATTTCATAGAAAAAGTGGCCCTGTCCTGGAGTCTTCTTCTTGAGGACATCCGGATACGGCGGCTTGTGGATGAGGACTCCAGGGAAAGGGAAAGGAACCTCAGCGCCATCCCCGCCATAATCTGGTCAGGCCCCCAAAGGTTATGACATCCGCCTTCCCCCGCCGGTTTCAGGGATGCGGTAAACCAGTCCGTCTGCGGTGGCCACCAGGTCGCCGCTCTCGTTTTCAACCTTTATACGGTACAGCCCTGTCCTTCGGGTCATATTCTCGGCCATGGCGGTTGCCACCAGGTATTCCCCCGGCCTGCTGGCCTTTAGATAGTATATGCTGACGTTCATGGCCACCTCGGAGTCTCCCCATGAATTGGAGGCGTTGCCCAGTGCCACATCGGCCAGTGTAAATACCACCCCGCCATGGGTGATACGGTGTATATTGGCCATGTAATCCGCCACTTTAAGCCCCACCCTTGCATATCCGGGCTTTACCTCCAAAACGTCCACCCCCAGGTGCCTGGGGAAAGGGTCATCCTTTAATTTCTCCCACACCTCGGCGCTGACTTCTATGTTTTCGCTCTTAATACAGTCACTCATTTTTCGTCAGTCCCTCTTTTCTCTCCCGGTTTATATTACTAGGACAATACAATCATCCTTCATGTATTCCCCTGATCTGGCCCCGACCACTTCCTGACCAGCCCGAGAAGACGTGACTTTTCATTCATCTCGGGCCTTTCCAGTACTGCATCCAGAAGCCTGTCCAGTACACATCCCATCTCCTTACCGGACCTTATCCCCATTTTTTTGAGGTCATTGCCGTTCAGTGCCAGGTCCTTTATGCTGATGGGCTTTTTTTCAGCCAGAATGTATTCCATACTGCTTTTTAATGTCCTCAGCGCCTTTATTTCCCCTTGCTTTCCTGATGCCCGGGCCTGCGCCTCCCAAAGGTCGAAAATGTCGGCAAGGTTCCCGGCGCCGGCGCAGCCCATGAATCTTTTTATTTCTTTTTCTCCGCACAAAAATCTCCAGGCGTCAGCCGTCCCCACCAGGTCCGACACCCGGTTGACAGTCCTGCGGTCATATTTCAGCCGGTTCAGCATTTCCTCAACAGGACCCGGCTCCTGCCTGCGACGCTTCAGCCGGCCATGGCCCGCCACACAGGACCCGGAACCGGCTAAGCCGGCGATTCCGTGAAGGAGCGCAGCCAGCCTGACATTCAGCTTTGCCGTGGAATAGGACAGCACATCCAGTGTATGCCTGTACCTGCCTTCCCTTCCGGCCTCCTCCTCCACCGAGGCCAGGTCGGCCACTTCCGGCAGTATATAATCCATCAGGCCGCACCCCACGAGAAGTTCAATCCCTTCCCGGGGCATTTCACTCATAATTATACCGTTAAGCTCCTCCCGTATCCTTTCCCTGGAAACCCTTGAGATAAGCCGGCGGTTTACTTTAATCGAGGCCAGCGTACCAGGCTCCACAATAAACTTCATCTGGCAGGCAAACCTGACCGCCCTCATCATGCGCAGGCCATCTTCCCGGAACCTCTTCCCGGGGTCGCCCACCGCCCTGATCACTCCCACGGCCATGTCCCCCAGCCCGCCGAAAAAGTCGTAAACCTTTCCCCCGGTATCAACCGCCAGGGAGTTGATGGTAAAGTCCCTCCTGGACAGGTCATCTCTGAGATTAAAGGTGAACTCGACGCTGTCCGGGCGGCGGCAGTCCGAGTACCTGCCATCCCTGCGCAGAGTGGTCACCTCGATTTCAAGCCCGCCCTCCACCACCGTTACCGTACCATGCCTGAGGCCGGTGGGTATAACCCTGGGAAAAAGCCCCCTGACCTGCTCCGGGGTGGCGATGGTGGCAACGTCATAGTCCTTTGGCGTCCTTCCCTGTATAAAATCCCTCACCACTCCCCCGACCAGGTATGCCCTGAAGCCGTTCCTCTCCAACCTGGCCATTGTTTCCATCACCGGTAGTGGTAATTTGTCCAAATCTATTTTAGTCCCGGCATCCATGTTACGCACCCGATGTTTCTTCCCCGGATCAACTCCCGGGTTAATGCATTGCACCGCCGTCCGGAAGAAAGCTTTCCAGGCGGCTTTTTATTTTCTCCACCTCCGGGGCCACCCTTTCAACCCACTGAAAAATGGATTCGCTGGACAGCCGGGCAGGCTTATTGATCACCCCGGAATCCAGCCCGTCAAAAATTTCATCGTATAAGTCCCCGGCGATCCTCTCGTCGAAAAATACTTCCTGCAGTATATAAGCCAGCCAGCCGGTATACCCGTTTAACATGGTCACACCGTCCAGCAGTTCTTTTGCCTCCTTTTCCTTAAGCCCGAAAAAATACACGCTGTGCCCGTCAAAGGAAATCAGGCGGGGGTGCCTGTTTATCTCCACACCCTCTTTTCTAAACCCTGCCCCGAATAAAGGAGTATTCAGGGGACCAAAAAAATCTTCCATCATTCTTTTCCATACTGACATATACGCCCAACCCGCCGTTTAAGTAAACATTCTGCACCTGGAATATTGATATAAATTACCTTTCCCCTATATAAAATCCTCCTGCCGCCGGAAAAATACAAAGGAGTTGGCACTGACCAACATTCCCTAACGCCTCAGGCGCGGGTCAAGGGCTTCCCTGATGCCCTCACCGAGAAAATTAAATGCAAGGATGGCAATGCCGATAAAAAGAGCCGGAAATAAAAGCTGCCATGGATAATTCCTGAGCCCCTCCATGCCCTCGCTGGCCAGTACCCCCAGGCTGGCCATGGGGTAACCGACCCCCAGGCCGAGAAAGCTCAGCCAGGCCTCGGTGAAAATGGCTTCGGGAATCATCAATGTCATTGTGACAATCACCGGCCCCATGGCATTGGGAATTATATGACGGAAAAGAATCCTGGGTGCGCCGGCGCCCAGCGCCCTGGCGCTTATAACGTAATCCGCCTCTTTTAAGGCCAGCACCTGCCCCCTGACCACCCTGGCCACAGTCACCCAGTACACCGACCCCAGGGCTGTAAATATGGCCTTCAGTCCGGGCTCCATAAGCACCATCAGCAGAATTACATACAACAGAAAGGGGATGCTGCTCAGCACCTCCACCACACGCATCATTATGTCATCCACCCTGCCTCCCGCATACCCGCTTATGCCGCCATACACAACCCCTATCATAAAACAGATTAAACTGGTTAAAACGCCAATCATAAGGGAAATACGGACTCCGTACCAGACCCTGGTGAAAATGTCCCTGCCCAGAAAGTCGGTTCCGAACCAGTGCCGGTAACCCGGAGGCTGGTTTGTCATCTGGAGATTTTGCCCGTCATAAGTGTGCCCGCTTAAATGCGGCCCCAAAAGCGCCAGCAATACCAAAACAGTTATCACCGCCAGACCGAAAAGGGCCGGGCGGTTTCTTACAAACCTGTGCCGGACATCCCGCCGGGGGCACGGTAAAGTCCGGGCTATTTCTCCATCCGGGATATTATGGTCCGGTCTTTGAAAATCTTCTCTCCGCAGTTTCAAATTCTACTCACCCCTGCCGCCATCGATCCTTATTCTGGGATCAAGCAGCATGTAAATAATATCCACTATTAAATTCACCGCCATCAGAATCACCGCGTAAAAAACCGTCAGGCCCAGTATCAGTGTGTAATCCCTGTTCAGTATGCTTATTACAAAATAACGGCCCAGGCCGGGGATGGCAAATATGGATTCCACCACAAAGCTTCCCGTTAAAACCGTGGCTGTCAGCGGGCCAAGGTATGTTACCACGGGCATAATGGCATTCCTGAGGGCATGGTTTACTATTATGGCGGCGGGAGACAGCCCTTTTGCCCGGGCTGTTATAATGTAATCCTGCTGCAGCGCCTCTATCATACCGGAGCGCAGCAGATTCGCAATGAAGGCCATGGGCAGGGCGGCCAACGCCAGTGTTGGCATCACCATATGCCGCCAGTCTCCCCACATGGCCGGGGGCAGCCACATTAGCTTAAAGGAAAAGATATACATTAAAACCCCGCCCAGCATAAAGCTGGGGAAGGAATACCCCATAGCCGCCAGGGACATGGCCGCATAGTCCTGCCACCGGTTGTGCTTCAAGGCCGAGATTAAACCCAGTAAAAGCCCCCCGGACAGGGCTGTTGCCACCGCAACAGCCCCCAGGGATGCTGAAACAGGGAAGCTTTCCCTTATAATCTCATTAACCGTGCGGTCATATTTCAGTGACGGGCCAAGATCCAGCCTGATCAGATTAGACAGGTAATCAAGGTATTGCTTCCATAAAGGATCATCCAGATGATACCTGGCATTAAGGTTTTGCAGCACCGCCGGGGGGACCTTTTTTTCCGAGTCGAAAGGCCCGCCGGGGACGGAATGCATTACGGCAAAGGTTATGGTTATAACCAGCCAAAGGGCTGCAGTCATGGTGGCCAAACGCCTTAAGAAATACCGGGCCAAAAAAGCACCTCCATTAAAAAAGGGGCTGCCGCCCCTTCGGACGGTATCACGTCCTCAACCCCGCACTAAAGCAAGGGGGCACACCCCCTTGAAACCCCCGTGTATAGGAAATTATCCACAGAATTCCCTTGGATCATAATTTCCTATATCTCGAAAAAAAAGGCATACGGGCCAATGAAAAACACCCGTATGCCTTGCCGCTTTCCGCACTACTCTACATAAGCGTTTTTAAAATCTGCGCTTATGGCAAAGGGAGGAACGACTACATCTTTGACCTTGTCCCTTATGAGGCCGGGATTTGTATAGAAGTAAATGGGCATTACCGGCATCTCTTCCATTAATAACTTCTCGGCCCGGTGCATAGCGTCCATACGGGCTTTCTGATCACCGGTGGAGTTGGCCCTGGCCACCAGGGAGTCATAATCCTTGTTTGACCATCCGGTGTCATTGTTGCCGCCCTTTGTCACAAACAGATCTATAAATGTCATGGGGTCAAGGTAGTCCGGGCCCCAGCCCGCGCGGGCTATATCGTAATTCAGGTTATCCACCGAGTCGTTGTATACTTTCCAGTCCTGAACCGTAATCCCGGCCTCCACCCCGAGGTTTTGTTTCCACATCTGCTGTATCGCCTGGGCAGTCTTCTGGTGCCCGGCATGGGCATTTGTTAGTATGCTAACCTTTGGAAACCCCTTTCCGTCCGGGTACCCGGCATCGGCCAGCAACTTCTTCGCCTCGGCCAGGTCCTCCCTGAAAAACTGGTTTCCGGCGCTGGTGCGGAAGTCCTTGCCGTCTGTATCGGGTATACCGTACGGCACGAAAGAATATGCCGGGATCTGTCCTGCCATGGTCACCTTGTCCACAATTTCCTGCCGGTTTATGGCCATGGCAAAGGCTTTGCGCACCCTTGCATCGTCAAAGGGCTTTTTGCTGACATTAAACCGGTAGAAATATACCGAGGCGTCCGGATAAATCTTCACCTCGTTGGCGGCCTTCAAACGGGCCAGTTCCTGTGTGGGAACCTCGTCCTGGAAGTCAAGCTGCCCGGCCTTATACATGTTATAGCCGGTATCAATATTATCAATCAGGTAAATTTCAAGTTTTTCCAGCTTTACATTCTTCGCATCCCAGTACTTGTCATTTTTGACAAGCTCAATTTTCTGGTTATGATCCCACTTGACCGGCTTGAAAGGTCCGTTTACCACGTATTTTTCCATTACCTTGTGCCAGTCCTTGTTTTCCCTGTCCGCCCCTGGATTAACCGGAAACAGGGTGGGATAGGCTGTCAGGCCGAGAAACTGCGGCGCCGGGGCCTTCAGGGTAACCTCAAGGGTCAAATCGTCCACTGCCCTTACCGCCACATTTTCGGCTTTTCCCGTGCCGCTGTTGTATTCTTCAGCCCCCTTTATATAATAAAGCTGGTAAGCATAATCGGACGCTGTTTTGGGGTCCAGCACCCTTTTCCAGGAGTAAACAAAATCTCCTGCCGTTACGGGGTCGCCATTGCTCCATTTTGCTTCTCTTAATTTAAATGTATAAACAAGACCGTCAGGGGATATCTTCCACTCCCTGGCTATTCCAGGCCGTATCTCATTATTTGGTCCGTACCTCACCAGGCCCTCAAGCATGTTGGCCAGTATTGTACCCTCGGGCACGCCGGTGGCAAGCGCCGGGTCCAGTGTTTCGGGTTCCGTGCAGACATTATACCGTACTACCTGAGTAGATTTTGACTTTCCGGCCGCTCCGCCCCAGCATCCGGCCAGTGAAACAGCAAGGAAAATTGTTAACGCAAGTAAGACTATCTTTTTCAAATAACAACCTCCCTTTATTAACAAATCAAATAAGTATAGTTTTCTTTATTTACCACCCCTGATCCTAAAAATTCACACATAGTTATTATAAAGTAAAAAATAATATTTTGAACAGCTTTTTATCGATAAATTGGTGAAATAAACAAAAAAAAGGGTTCATATAAATGAACCCCGATAATCAAGGATATTAAATCTTTTCTAATCTAGAGTAGGATACTAACTCCATTTGTGACCCGCGCCGCCGGCCAATACAGCCAGCAGAACCATCAGAAGAGAGGCAGGAATTAAAGTTGCCCAACGCAGCATTATATTTACCCCCTTTCAGAACTGGTATTATAGATGTCAATGCCTTTACTGCGTAACATTATCTGCTGAATAGTTATAAAAGCCCCCG
Source organism: Bacillota bacterium (assembly GCA_049325055.1). Classification (GTDB taxonomy): domain Bacteria; phylum Bacillota; class Desulfotomaculia; order Desulfotomaculales; family Desulfocucumaceae; genus BRHc4a. The sequence continues at coordinate 14,293 of JBMOPB010000051.1, read as the reverse complement.
CAGCAATAAGCGCATCACCTATACTGTAGACATTAACCCCTGGAATATAAAAAATATCGCAAAGGTATTTAAATCTAGTATTATCGGAAATAAGTATGACGTTGTAAAAGGCCGACCCGCTCAATAATTGCTCCATTCTTTCAGCTGGTAATATTTTACTCAAGGCATCAAGGCTGGACGGCATGCTCCCGCCATTGGCAGCAATAGCCACCCCGTTTAAGAGCACCCCCAGCCCCAACAGCCTCAGCCCCTTTATGTCTGAATTAACCAGTGCAAAAAGGATTAGCAGCATTATTGACGCCCCGTATATCAGGTTTGTCAGTATTCCCGCCCCCACATGCCTGTCCCATACAGGGTTAAAGACCAGAAACTGTAGTCCTATGGCTATAAAGACCAGCCATGTTTTTTCAAATTTAAAAGTCCCTAAATTGACCCATTTTCCTCCCCTGGCCAGGCCCACCAGCACGGCCAGCAGCACTGATACGGTGAGAAACAATTAACTGACCTCCAGAAGTTTTTTATCCACAGCCAGAACTCTCAGAAAAGCCTCCACCACATCCGGGTCAAACTGCTTCCCGGAATGCTTTTTCAACTCATTTAACGCTTCCTCCTGGGTCATTGCCTTTCGGTAAGGCCTGTCCGACGTCATGGAATCAAAGGCGTCGGCCACCGCCATTATTCTCGCGCCTATGTGGATTTCCGTATCTTTAAGCCCCAGAGGATACCCATTACCGTCATACCTCTCATGGTGGGCTCTTACTATTACAGCCCCTGTCCTGTACATTTCCAACTTTTTAAGAATGTTGTAGGCAACATCCGGGTGAGTCTGCATTATTTTCATTTCAGCGTCAGTTAGTGGCCCTTTTTTCAGCAGAATGTGATCGCTTATGGAGATTTTGCCAAGGTCATGCACCATTCCCGCCAATTCAATAAGTTCCTTTTCATCATCGTCCAGTCCCATCTCCACTGCTATCGCATCGGCATAGCGGGCGACTCTTTTTGAGTGTTCCGCAGTATACTGATCTCTGCGGTCCACAAAATCGGCAAGTATCTCCAGTGTTTTTCTGGTCTCATTTTTTAATGATATATAGTTTCTGAAACTTGTATCGGCCAGCGCCAGAGGGGGAATCATCAATATCATTGTCAGCGGCTGTTCTTTATACAAAAGCACCATAAGCATGCTCATAGGAGCCAATGCCGTATAATAAAGAACTGTCATCCTTAAATCCCGCTTTATCATGTAAAGCACACTTTTTTCTTGTGTCAATGCAATGATTGTAGCAACCAGTAGATTATTTGCAAGAATATATAACATGGAGGCACAAGTAAAGCCTATTAAATCATCTGGTAGACTGAAAAATAAATTGGACTGTTTAAGATAACCAAAAACTGAACCGGTTAGATATAGTGTTATTGAAAACTGACTTATATTAAAACTTAACTTAATCAGGCCTTTTTTCCCATACAGGTCCGTAAGGGCTGTTACCACAGTGGCCACAATAATGGCTACCCATTGTCCGTATATTATGGATAAAGCCAGGTGTATTGCAAATGATAATGTGGCCTGAGAGTTAGCACTTACCTGAATCGGCCTTATTTCGAAGGGAGTGGCGATTATAATCCATAAAATAATAGTATATACAATATTGTTGTCAATGTTGCCAAAAGCATAAATCGTTATCGATAATCCTACCAAATTTACAATTAATAAATAAATTTTTGCCTGCCAAGTCAATTTCTTACACACCTTTAGAAGATTGTAACATTACATATCTATACATGCAAGACACAAATTACCATTTTTTTCTACCTATTCCGCCCATATAAAACTTTTAACATGATATTTTTTTCTCCATTACTTTCCAAACTCCTTTGTGGAAATTGATAAATATATCAATAATGCCAAAAAGAAATACAATATAGCAAAAACATATTTGCTTCCCTTCAAGCCCGTATCCTTTATTGTTTTGTCGATAAATGGGTGATTAGCCTGAAAAATCAAGACACCTTTCCCCTATTGGCAAAAGGTGTCTTACTACCCGATAATAAAGCAAAATAATTACATATTCTTTCAGGCAAGATTTGTCTCAAAGAGCTTCTTAACAAAAGGAAGCAGGTCCACCGGCCTGATAATTCCAACCACTTTCAGGTTCTTATCCAGCACCGGGACGATGGTGATCCGCTTTTTCAGTATCAGTTCCATGGCCCTGGCGGGGGGATCAGTCTCCATAACGTAGGCGTCCACCACGGATCGCACATATTTTGTCACCAGGTTGTCTTTTATCAGCTTCAGCCCGTCCCAGAAAAAAACCTCCGGCCTGTTGAAAGATAACCCAAGCCACCCACCCGACTTCGTGGCCAGGGTACCCAGTGCTTCAAGCACTGATCTAAGGGTTAAAATACCCGTGATTTTTTCATCGTCACCCATTACCAGCACCCAGCGGTATCCCTTATCCTTTGAGGAACTGTACATCAGATTTATGGCCTCTTCAAAAGTGGCCTTGTTGCCCAGCGTGGGGTAGTCCGCAATCGGTATCATCAGGTCACCCACTTTATCCACTTTCAGGCACCTCCCTTAAAAAGTAGAAATATATTTAAACTATATAATTCCGGCTATGCTGTAGCAACAAAAGTAACCCTTACAGTCAATATTGGGCTTTGAGGTGTTTAATACAGCGTCGATTATTTCACAAGCATAGTTTTGGCCGGTTGTGCAGGATACTTCCATATATTGATGCAAAAAGGCTGAAACAATCCATTAATCCTGAAAAATAAACAGGGAAGGCTTTACCCTTCCCCGTCGATAGACTAAATAGTTTCTATAATCTCCTGTTTGAGCCCCTGGTACTTTGCCAGCCATTCCTTCCTGTCCTGCCGCAGGTAATCCACCAGCCGCCGGTATTCCTCCGGAGAATAATATTTTTCGGGCCGGTACTGTTCCAGGTCGATTCCCGGTATCTCCCCGGGAACCAAGTAGCCCCAGTCCGGGTCGGCCTTCCACTTTATGGTTCCCCTGGCAATTTCCCTTAAAATGCCGGTGGAAACCCCAATTGTTATTTTAACTCCCTCCGACCCGTTGCCGGCGCCCACCGAACCGGTGTTCAAGAGGTAACACTCCATGTCCGGGTTATTCAGCAGTATCTCCAGCAGCCTGTTGCCTTCCTCGGCTTCCGGCCCGATAATGAACGGGTTGGTCCCCACTTCCCTTTTTGACTGTCCCGCCTTAGTCGGATCCCCAGCCGAAGTCTCGATTGACTCACCCAGCATGAAAAAGGCCGCTCCCTGCTGGGGGGTGAGTTTGGCCACCGGCGGCACTATGTCGTTCCGCCGCGTGATGAAAATTATCCGGTGGGCTTTGGGAAGGTCAACCTCCCGGTCGGTGTTTTCAACATGGCTCCTCAATATAACGCCCCTGCCGTTGGAGGTAAGTTCGTCGTTATCGAATAGCACCTCGCCGCTTTCGGTAATCTTAACGTTTTCAAATATGGCCGTTGGCGAAACGGCCGCATTGTATAAAACGGCCTGGCTTGCGTCCAGCCCCTCGGTCTTGATATAAAACCCGTTTTCAGTGCCGTAACAGTAGCCGTCGGGCCTCATCATCACAACGTCGTCCTGCCTTATAAAAACGGTCTCCGGGTCCTGAAGGCCGTGGTTGTGCATGGTCAGGGTGGTTTTTCCGGTACCGCTCAGCCCAAACAAAATGAAGCCCGTATCACAGGTATCTCCCGCTCCGTTACTTACTCTTAACAGCTTGCTGCCGGCGTGAAGGCCCAGGCCCCCCTCCTTCTTGCACTTGTACATGGCCATCCTGAGGAATGATTTCTTGGCCTCTCCAAAATAGTCGGTCCCCAGAATGAAGGTAATCTTCTCTTCGGGGTGGCAGAATATTACCTTCTCGGGCCATTCGGGAACATAGATGCTTATAAGATCCGGATCTCCATCCGGATTGCGGGCTTCAAAAAGCATCTGCTGCCACTTCAGGGGTATCCTGGCATATTTTTTTGTGATATACAGCCTGCAGTGAAGGCTGAAATCGGAATGGCGCCCCATTTGCCGGTCAATTCTTATAACCTCTGCGCCCTTCAGGTAATCGTACACCCTGTCGGCTATGGTACGGGCACTCTCCGGCGAGATGCCCTGCTGGTCCAATCCCAGGGGCGTCCCGTCCTCAACTATATATGTGAACTTTGCGCTCCTGTTTCTTACCCCGGATATGTATCCCGGACTGCCGTACACTGTTGTAATCTCCTCATGGCTGGCAAGCTCCCTCAACCGGTCATAGGTGGGATTTATAAGCATTTCCCCGGCCTCCACCGGCCTCCTAAACGAACTCATAATGTCACCCTTTTCCTGTTTTATTGGTATCCTATATACAATATTCTTCTACACAATGAAGTGTTTTCCTTTTAAATGTATACACTATACGAAATTTTTGTTTTAATTATACCCGCACAATTACAGCCCGGACGGCAAATGGTATACACGATTATATCCCTGAATAATGATATGCATGGACAATAGCGTAATAATCAATAACCCCCAAACTTGACACCATTTTAAAAGAAATATATATTTATTGTATGTGTTGGGCAACCTGGAAAAATAAGACTTTTGGGGAGAGTTGGATGAACACTCAAACGAAACAGATGAGCTTTATAGAGGAGCTGAAGTACAGGGGTCTTGTCAACGACATGTCCGACCCAGAGGAGCTTGAGAAGCTTCTCGCCAGTGAATCCGTTGTCCTGTACTGTGGCTTTGACCCCACGGCGGACAGCCTGCATATAGGAAACCTGCTCCCCCTGATGGCCCTTAAGAGGTTTCAGCGGGCGGGACACAGGCCCATAGCCCTGGCCGGCGGGGGGACCGGTCTCATTGGGGACCCCAGCGGGAAATCAGCCGAGCGCACGTTAAATCCGAAAGAAACTGTGGATGCCTGGCTGGAAAACATTAAAAAGCAGCTTTCGGTATTCCTTGATTTCGATTCAAAAACCAACCCGGCCATACTGGTGGACAATTACGACTGGCTGTCAAAGCTTGATATTATTGAATTTTTAAGGGACACGGGAAAGCATTTCTCGGTCAACGCCATGCTGGCCAAGGATTCTGTAAGATCAAGAATTGAAAACAGGGAAGTGGGTATTTCCTACACCGAGTTCAGTTACATGATATTGCAGTCCTACGACTACTATCACCTGGCCAAAAACTACAACTGCAAGCTTCAGATAGGCGGCAGCGACCAGTGGGGCAACATCACCGCCGGAATAGACCTCATCCGCCGGAGACTGCAGGCCCCCGCCTATGCGCTGACATTCCCGCTGATTACCACATCTGAGGGCAAGAAATTTGGAAAAACCGAGACCGGAACCGTTTGGCTGGACGGCAGGAAGACCTCGCCCTATCAGTTCTACCAGTTCTGGATTAACGTCAGCGACCAGGACGTGATAAGGTTTATAAAATACTTCACCTTCCTGGACCCCGATACCATCGCCGATCTGGACGAGGCCACCTCCAGAAGCCCTGAAAAGAGGGAGGCCCAGCAGAGGCTGGCATTCGAGGTCACCGCCATGATACATGGAGAGAGCGAGGCCGCGCTGGCAAGGCAGACTGCGGCGGCGCTGTTCAAGGGAGAGCTTTCCTCCCTTACCGAGGCCCAACTTAAGGACGCCATGAGCGGTGTGCCAACCACCACCCTGGGTGAAGACAGGGGCAACGGCATGACCCTTTTGGACCTGGTGGTGGAAACAGGGCTAAGCCCCTCCAAAACCCGGGGAAGAAACGATATCGAAAGCGGCGCCATATATATAAACGATGTCAGGGAAAACGACCCCGCCAGAAAAATCTCTTCGGTGAATAGACTATTTGGAAAGTACATTGTGCTGAGAAAGGGCAAGAAGACCTATCACCTGGCAATACTGGACCGATAGTTTAATATTGCGGCATATAAAAGGGGCCGTCTCCGGCAAAGGAGGCGGCCCCTTTTACTCCATAAATTACCACTACCCGCCCAGGGTGATATCCTGGGCCTGATACCATTCCAGGGCTTCATAAAGGTGTTCCGGCCTGAAGTCCGGCCACATGTCTTCGATTATATAAAAATCCGAATATATGGTCTGCACCGGCAAGAAGCCGCTTAACCTCCTTCTTCCGCCCCAGCGAATGATCAGGTCTATCCTGGAGATATCCGAGGAAGCTATTTTCTTTAATGGATTGGTTGCGCGCCTCTTCCCTGCCGGGGTGTTCTCCAGGGCCATATGTTTCAAATCCCACTTCCAGCCGTAATTCACCAGGAAATTGATTTTTATCAATCCCTTGCCAAAGGTTTTTCTTTTTGTGTAATCAACAAGCTCCGGAGGAAAAAAGCGGGACTCGCAGTCCCCTATTACCAGCAGGGATGCATCACGGTTTGAAAGCATCTTGACAGCTTCAAGGCAGGCCCTACGAAATGCCTCTATCTGTACCGGAGGCCGCTTGGTGTTATCCTGGGTAAAACCATAATAGGTAATCTCGGGAATACCCAGTTCCAGGCACATCTCGTAAAGCATGAGGCCAGGGTCAAGGCCCCTCTGGTATCCGTCCTGTTTTTGCAGGCCGTTGTTTACAGCCCATCTCCTGTTGCCATCGGGAATTATTCCGATATGCTTTGGCAGCCGGGTAAATTTCTCTTTCCGCATATTACCTCCTGAAACCAGAGAAGTACTTTTGTCCGATTGATCTTATACCCTGATTTCAGAATACCCATTTTGGCGGTTTTTAACCCGCTGCCTGTTAATCACTCCAGGGATTCTGACTGCCTCTCGGCGAAATAATTGGTTCCCCACACTCCCAGCATTATCAGCCCGCACCCGGCTATCTGCCACTCTCCCAGACGCTCGCCGTAAAAGAGTATGCCGGCCATCAACGACACGATGGGTATGAGATTCAAAAATACGGCAGCCCTGGAGGCCGGCATCCGGGAAAGGGCATAGTTGAGCAGAAAAAAGGCCGTAACAGACGACAGCAGGCCCAGATAAACAATTCCGGCAACCACCTGCGGGTGTTGCAGGGATGTATAATAACCGGCAAGCTGACCGGTCAGGTAACTTTGTGACAGGCCTATAGAGTTGAATACAATTGCTCCAAGCCACATCATGACAAAGGTGATTGCAAAAGGAGCGAGCCTTTTGGCCGCACGCCTGGAAAAAATATTGTAAAAACCGGCTGCCGTCACGGCCCCGAAAAGCATTAAAATTCCCAGCAGGTGGTTTGCAGACGGGGATCCGGATTGAGTATCGGTGCCGGCCAGGGCAATAACGGCCACCCCGGCCACCGCCGACGCAACGCATACCCCCTGTCCGGCGGTTATTCTTTCACCCAGCATGATAATTGAGAGCACCATGACAGCCATTGGGGCAAGGGCGATAACGACGCCGGACTCGGAAGCCGTGGTGTAATTAATACCGTATGTTTCGAATATAAAATAGAGTACCGGCTGCCAGACAGCTATTTTCAGCAGTTCAGGGAGGTGTTCCGTCTTAATGTTGAGCTTTACAAGCCTAAGCGCCACCAGCAGGGTAAGGCTCAGGGCAGCCAGGCCGAACCGCAGCCCCAGAAGCTGAAAGGGGCTCAAGTATGTCAGGGTATCCTTGGTAAAAACAAATGAAAGGCCGAAAATAAAAGCCACCGCAAGGGCAGCGGCCACGGGATAGTTTATTCTGCTCAATTGCGGTCAACATCCTTTACATAGAGTAATAAACCACAGGGTGCACAGAGATTTTAGACGACAAGAAGGAAAAGCAGTGTAATACTTTCGTTTTCTCTGTGAAACTCTGTGGTATTATTAAAATGCCTGATTGCTGACATTTTTTTCAAGTAGCCAGCGGTACGGTGTGGGTCCTTCCTTCTCAAACGGCAAATCACCGCATATGCAAAGACAATGGCATGTTATTATTTTTCAATTTCATAACCGACCGGGGTGAACTTAACGCCGTTATTCAGAGAGTCGCCCACCGGGCACCTGGACTTCATTATCTCCAGCAGCTTTTCAACATTGGCGGCCGGAGAATCGGTCTTAAAATACATCTTGTACCGAATTTCCTGGAACCCCGGGCGGGCTGTTCCCTTTCCCAAAAATCCGGCGGGATCCAGGTCGCCTTCCAGCTCAACCCTGAAGTCCTTAAGATCCACCCCCGCCTCCTTGGCGAAAAAATACGACACTATTGTCATGCAGGAACCCAGTGAGCACAGCAGCATTTCCACCGGGTTCATGCCTTTGTCGGTGCCGCCCAGGTTTTTCGGCTCATCCATTATAACCTTAAAACCCCTTGATTCGCTTTCCACTGCCATCCCCTCGGGCAGTTTTCTTGAGATGGCCTTAAATTTGAGCAACGGCATAAACAATCACTCCCTCTAAATTCTTTATATAATTTTTACACTTTTCCCGGGAAAACATAACGGCCTCGAAAATGGACGCAGCTACCGCGGAATTCCTGGACCACCGGGGAAAGATTATTGACGTAAAGGCCTATAAACAGTTTGAAAACATACCGCAAACCACCGGTGATCTGAATCCCCCGGCGGGGCGTATTCTCCCGGCAATTCTTCAAACTCCTGGCTGAAGTTCTGAGAAAAGCCCCCGTATGTGTTCCAGGTATTATGTTGACTGGGCCTGAACAATTTTGATCATCAGCTTTTCCTTCCCCGGAGTGTAACTATTGTAACTCCACCACTGTGCAGCCCATTCCCCCCTCGCCGGCCTCTCCGTACCGGAAGGACTTTACCCGGCGGTGGGTTTTAAGCTCCCGCTGTACGGCGGCCCTAAGCGCGCCGGTGCCCTTGCCGTGCACAATATAGACCTTGGGAAGTCCTGCCAGGCCGGCGTCGTCCAGGTATTTTTCCATCTCTGCCAGCGCCTCGTCCGCCGTCATGCCCCTTAAGTCCAGCCTCGTGGATATTTCCCTGGCCTTGGAGGCCATGATTCCCGCCACCTCCACCCCTCCCGCGGCAGGTACCGAGCGGCCCGCCGTCCGCAGATCGGAAAGGGGAACAGTTACCTTTATTATCCCCACCTGCACCTGCACCTGGCCCTCCTCAGGGGCTCCCAGGACAATACCTTTCTGGTTGAAGCGGGGTATGAACACTTCCTCGCCGGGACGCACACCGGTCAATTTCTCTCCCGGAGGCGGGTCAGGCCGGCGTGTTGCGGCAGCAGCCCTGTTTTCCATGGCCCACAGTCTTTCCCGGGCATCCCTTATGCCTGTCTCCCTGTCCCTGGCTGAACTGCTGGAAAGCTTTTCACGCAGTTCCCTGATCAGTTCCTCGGCTTCCCGCCGGGAGGCCCGAACCAGCGCCCCGGCCTCGTCCCTGGCCTTGGATATTATGGAGTTCCGCTTTTCAGCAAGTTCCTCCTCCATTTTGCGGTAACGTTCATTCAATTGCCGGGCCTCTTCCAAAAGCCGTGAGGCTTCTTCACGGTCTCGGTCGGCCTGGTGCCTGGTGCTTTCCAGACTGGCCATCAGTTCTTCGGCCTTGACCTTTTCCGAGGACATGAATTCCCTGGCCCTCTCTACCAAATGCGGGTCCAGCCCCAGCCTCGCGGCTATCTCAAAGGCGTTACTCCTCCCGGGCCGGCCGATCAGCAGCCGGTAGGTAGGCCTGAGCGTTACGGGGTCAAATTCCACGCTGGCGTTCTCCACCCGGTGGTTGGCGTAGGCAAACTTCTTAAGCTCGCTGTAATGGGTGGTGGCGATTGTTCTTGCCCCCGACTGGTGAAGCCTTTCAAGTATGGCCTGGGCCAAAGCCGACCCCTCGGCGGGGTCGGTGCCCGCCCCCAGCTCATCCAGCAGTATCAGGCTGCCCTTGCCTGTCTTTTTCAATATATCCACCAGGTTGGTCATATGGGAGGAAAAAGTGCTGAGGGACTGCTCTATGCTCTGTTCATCCCCAATATCGGCAAACACCCGGCTGAAAACCCCCATAACCGTCCCCTCGGCCGCCGGGACGTGGAGGCCGGACTGGGCCATAAGCGCCAGAAGGCCCACGGTCTTAAGCGTCACCGTTTTTCCGCCGGTATTTGGTCCGGTTATCACCAGCGTATCGAAATCCTGCCCCAGGCTGACCGTGGTGGGAACCACCTCTCCCTCCAGCAGCGGGTGACGGCCTTTTTTTATGTCAAGCCGGGGTTCGGGTTTTATTACCGGCTCCCATGCGTCCAGGCTTAAGCTGTATCTGGCCCTGGCCATGATCAGGTCAAGCCTGCCCAGTGAGTCCATGGACGCCAGCAGGTCTTCAGAATACCGCGCCACCCCCGCTGAGAGTTCATGGAGTATCCTGACCACCTCCTGCTTCTCGGCGGCCTGAAGGCGGCGAACCTCGTTATTGGCCTCCACAACGGCCATGGGCTCTATAAAAAGGGTGGCCCCGCTGGCTGACTGGTCGTGTATTATTCCGGGCACCTGGGCCCGGTACTCCTGTTTGACCGGTATCACGTAGCGGTTTTCCCTTATGGTTACTATGGGGTCCTGAAGGTATTTCTGGTAGGTGGCCGACCGGATATAGCCCTCCAGGCGGGCCTTGATTTGCGCCTGGGCGTTGGATAAATGCCTCCTGATCTGTCCCAGCGCCGGTGACGCGGTGTCAGCCACCTCGCCGCCGGGTAAAATGGAGGACAATATGCGCTGCTCAAGGTCACCGAAGAAACCCAGTCCCTCGGATATATCGGACAAAAGCGGGTAGCGGTCGGTCCTCTCGGCGAAAAACTTTTTGACCCTTCTTACCGCCGTAAGGGTGCGGCCCACCGCCAGAAGGTCCTCGGGCTCCAGCATAACGCCCTTTGAAGCCTGCCGGGCCTGTTCCCTTACGTCGTACCAGCCGCCCAACTCGGCAGCGGGGTCAAGCCGCATCATCTCCCTGCCCTCGGTGGTCTCCCACTGCCACCTTTTGATAAGTTCAATATCGGTCACCGGAACCAGCCCAAGGGCTCTCTCCCGCCCCAGGGGAGATCCGGCAAAGCCTGCCAGCCTTTCAAGAACCTTAAAGTACTCCAGTCTTTTCAGTGTTTTCTCTTCCATCCAATACCTCTTCCGAAACGATATATTGCTGAGACCTATCTATATAATACCACAAACCGCATACCCGGTTGAGCTACGGAGATTACTGGTGTAAAGATCTTTAGCGCATGGTAACATAAGGAAATTGCACTGAATAAGTTGAATAAAGACAACATGTAAACCCGTACAGCCGGAGAGCTACAGCAAGCCTTTACAGCGCCCCGGGGTATTAATCGATATCTTCTACAGCGCTGCTTACGGATTAGCAAAGGTGAAAATGGAAAACGGTGAGGAAAATGCAATAAAGGGGGCAGTTTAATGATAAGACCTAAAAGATTGGAGAAAGGGGATACCATTGGATTGTTTCACCATCAAGGTGGTGGTTCAGGGACTACATGAGAAGAGTCGCGGAAAAGTTGGAAGGCATGGGTTATAAATTAAAGATTGGCAAACATGCCCTTTTAAATGATATCCGCTATGACATTATAAAAAGCGACCGCCTGTAATTATCACTCCGGGCAGGGCAAAAGGTAAAACCGTGGGTGGAAATCTGCTTGCGATATGTTTCTCTTTTAGGAACCCCATATGAAATTGATACCAGGGGAAAGACCCTCTTCTTTGAACACAACAAGGATCTACTCTTGGCTGATGTTCACTTCATGCATTTGCTAAACGCCGGAAATTTTCAGGAGGCGGCGGGAATAGTGCTGGGACAGTTTGTAAACTGTAAAATCAGGCCAAATGACTAAAGAACAGGTTAAAAAGCAAGGTCCGCAGCATTTTTCTTAAACTAATAGAAAAAGATTCCCGGTTCAAGTTTATTCAGTAGATTTTGTTCCGGTTTCATCTTTTTGGGAATATAATGCACTTCTTCCAAACTCCTATTACTCCTGTTAAATGCCATTACCAAATCATTTTGCGCTGACGGCAATTCTACGTAAACAACCGCTCTCGAATTATCAGACATGTAATATATACAATAAATAGAATAATTGCGGGAAAAATCATCCTTGGCTGCAGTAGGCGTGTTTCCTTCTGTTTTTGATACAATACCTGAGTTGTTTTTACTTTTATCCTCCAACCACTGAATAGCAAGGGGGTAATATATGTTTGCATCCCTTTTTATGTCCTTATATCCATTAAAACCTGCGACAGCTAACATTATAGACATAATTCCAACGACTGAGGCAAGAATGGATTTTCTTCCCTTAAAATATATAATAACAGCTATAAAAATGCCAATTACAGCCAAGAGAATCAGAACCGTTGCAGTCAATTTTACCACCCCTAGTCTTTTATTATTTCAACAATATTCTCTAAATTCCTGCACTGAAACAGTATCCGGTTCAATGACTGGAACATGGTTTTTAAGAAAAAATTAAAATCCCGGTAAGAATACTGTTATTTTTAGGGGTTTTTTCCTGTCTGAGGGATAAGTCCACCATATCCCTCTTTATGTTTTTCGTGCGACAGGCGAGAAGCGTCCCCTCCTGTCGCATTACACGCCCCTGTAGTAGTGCCCCTTGGTCAGTCCGGCCGGGCTTAGGGCCAGGAGCCTTTCTCTGGCCTGTTCCAGGTCCGGCTGGTGTCTCTTTCTTCCGGACAGGGCGTCCAGTGTCTTCCTGTAAGTCTCCACGGTGGTTGAAACGTAGACGGGGGACTCCCGGCGGGCTTCTATGCGTATGCAGAACACGCCGGCCCCCGACAGTTCGGGGATATCGTCAATCAGGCAAAGATCCCTGGAGTTGAAAATGTGCATACGGCAGTACCGGTCGGTCTCAACTGAGAAAACCGCACCGGTCCTGTCCCTCAGGCCGAAGCCGCGCCCCCTGCACACCCCGCCGCAGGGACTGTCAGCCGGCCTTTCCCCCAGTGCGGACCCGGGGAGGCAGTGATCTGACACCATCAGCTCAAGGGCCCCCTGCACAAACACTTCCGTCTGATACTGTCCCGCCAGTTCCTTAACCTGGGCCATGGTCAGCTCCGGTGAGAGGGTGACCCTCGCCGCCCCTATGTCCAACAGGTATTGAACAGTATGGCTGTTAAAGGCATTTAGCCCGAAGTCGGCCGCCACCGGGAGGTCCGGCAGGCTTCGCCTTACCACGCTCATTAACCCCAGGTTACCGGCCAGGACTCCCGCAGCCGGCACACCCTCAAGCGTCTCCAGCAGCCCTCCCATATCACCGTCCTTAAGTATCCTTGGTAAATTAAGCCATAGTTCCACCTGGTTTTTTGTGCAGAACTCCGCGGCTTCCAACAGTTCTTCTTTCCTTACCGGGGGCTTTGACCTTAATCCGTCCATGCCGAAATAAACAATCTCCGCCCCGGCCGCAACCGCGGATCGCACCGACTTCATGTCCCCCACAGATACGGCCAGCAGCGGCCTGTCCCTCCGGACGGCAGAGACCCTGGGACCTCCCCGGGCCACCGCGTGCAGTAACCTTGAACGGAACACATCATGATTAACCGGTGGCCTTCTGCGGTCATCCAGTATCATTTTTTCCAGATGGGCAAGGGCCGCCCTGCGGGCCTCGTTTATTTCACTGACCGGGTATATAATCTCCCCCTTTATGTCGCAGTCAAGTCCGGCCAGGGAAAAGGGGGTGTTACCCAGCCTGTTCAGCTGTGACTCAAGAAAGCCGGCGCTTAAGGGCCTTTTTTCCGCGGGCATGCCGGGAGACTGTGTGGCGGCCCCCGCCGTCCGGCCCCCGGGGTCGGTTACGAAAATCTCCATAGGAGACCCCTGGGCAGCCCTGACTTTGAAAACAAGGGGTATTTTTCTCCTTGGCCTGGGCGAGGCAAAGCTCTCCCTTGCCGTCTCCATAAGGTCGGCGTCATGGGTCTTGAAAACCCTGTCCCCCGGTTTAACGCGCCCCGGAATGGAAAGTCCGGCCACTTCTCCCGCCCGGGCTCTTTCCACCCTGGCGCCGCGCACGAAAAGCTCACTCACCTGAAAGCCTACCCTGCCGCCTTCGGTTACCCAGACCTCCAGGCCGTCGCCGGCTCTGAGGGACCTCTCCAGATTAACCTCCACAAGACCTGTTTTCCTGTCAAAGCCCTTTACCCTGCCAAGCCGCACCCCCCGGTTGTTGGGCCTCTTGTAGCTCATCATGTCCCTGCCCTGGCCCCCGAAAAAGTAGCCGGTGGTAAAGTCACGGTTGAAAATCTGGGCAAGGTCACTCTCCTGCTTTTCCTCCACAAAGTAGGGGTCGCCGGAAAGCGCGCGGTCAATAAGGCTCCTGTAAACCCTTACAACGGTTGTCACATAT
>JBMOPB010000050.1:0-7904 GCA_049325055.1 Bacillota bacterium | reverse complement strand
GAGCTTACACTCCCCGACGCCGGCGAAACAACCAGGGTCACTTGCTGGCCGGGCATTATCCTGCCCAGTCCGTCCAGCCTGCCGGACCCGAAAGCCGTTTCCAGGGGGTCGCTTCCTTCAAAGATGTCGTTGTATATATAACTGGCTTCGGGAGATAAACGGTACTCCTTCCTGTCCCTGAACAGGTAGACTGAGGTGATGTCCCCGTCGTCTCCCCGGACGACCTGGTCAATATTCCCCTTCTTTGTGCGGTACCCGGTAACAATATTCCATAGAGTCTGGGTCACCCCGTCCAGGCTTGCTTCCAGCCCGACGCCGGGGGGAAGTTCTGAAACGTCCTCCCTGTAGGTTCCGTTTACCGTCACACCTTTTAAAGCTTCCTGGTTCTGGTAATAGCCGCCTTCCCTGTTGTCCCCGTCAGCCTCGAACCAGACCCTTCCGCCTATCCCGTCCCGGAAAAGGACGCTTTCAGGGTTCCACCGGCGGCCTACCACGTATGCCGAAGCGCCGCCGTAGTACAAACGGTATCCAGGCTCCGGCGACAGGTTTTTCGAGGAATTGCCATTTAATATGTAGTGGACATCCTTACCGGAGATGTTGATCTCCTGCCCTCCGTAGATCTCCAGATTACCCCCGGAGGCCACTTCTTTTATAATTCCTGTGGATAGGGGCTGTCCGTATACCAGTGAGTAGTCCTGCATGCTCACAGGCGTGTTTTTAACTGCGGAAACCGGCACCGATGCTGCTATCACCTTGACCATGTACTCACCAGGCAGTGGGTCCTTTATATAAACCTGCTCCACGTTGTTGATTCCGTCGGGGCCGTCGCCCAGAAAACTGTTGCCTGAGTACGTCTTCCCGTCCGGTGCTGTTACCAGCAGGTCCAGGTTGTTGACCAAAGCATTTGCCGATGATGTATTTCCGGAAGGGTCAGTCCAGGCCAGAGTGGCTTTAAAAGGGGCTCCCGAATGTGTGACCTTTATCTTATATGTTTTTGTTCCACCGTCAGGAAGGCCCCATATTTCCTCTTCCAGGGCCATTGTCTTTTCCTTCAGGGCAAGCACTGTACCGGCCAGGTCCATCACGCCGAATCCTCCCCCCGAGGGTCCTGTATCCGGGGTCCTGGCGCCGTTTATCAGCGCCGCCTTGACTGTGGCCGCCAGTGGCTGGGCGACGGACATTTCCCTTTGCATAAATTCGCGCATCAGTGCGGCTGATCCCGCCGCCACCGCCGAAGCCATGCTGGACCCCTGCATGCGGGTATACATTGGAAATCCGGGCAGGTTGCCCTTCACCAGGCTTGACCGGGTTGAAATTATTGAAGTGCCCGGCGCCAGCAGGTCGGGCTTTATCCTGCCGTCGGCCGTGGGTCCCCGGCTGGAAAACTGTGCCGTGTCAAGGGTCCCTTCGGGGGAAAAATCAAGGGCGGGACGTGGGCTGACCGAAGAACCAACCACAAGGGCGTTCTTGCTGCCGGCCTCGGAGGTCAGGGTCCGGGACCCCGGGCCGGAGTTTCCTGCACCGAAAATCACCAGAAAGTCCGGGTATTTTCTTATAAATCTATCTGTCTTAAGGGCTGTTCCCGAATAGCCGCCTGATCCGGTCCCCCATCCGTTGACGTGAATCCTGGCGCCGGCCAGGTAGGCCGGCATGAATAAATCTTCCACATTGGCAGGGGGGGCGACTCTTCCCTTATCGTCCAGTATCCCCTGAAAGTAAATACTGGCATCGGGGGCCACGCCCTTGAACTTCCCCCCGGAAGATTTACCGTTTCCCACTATTGTGCCCACCATGTGGGTTCCGTGCCCCACCGGGTCGTCGGCCACGGGCCTGCCGGACCATGACTTGAGCATTATAATTCTCGGCTTTTTATTGGGGTCGCTGGCCAGATCCGGATGAATATCCTCCAGTGAGCCCCTGTCCACCCCGCTGTCGGCCACGGCCACCACCTGGCCCTTCCCCGTGAGCCCGGCGGGGGTAACAAACCCGGGTGCGTTCAAGATGTCTGATCCTATTATCTCTCTGCTTCTGTCGTTAAGAAACTGAGCCTGTCCCGCCCCCCTCAAATCCCCAGCGGACCGGGCGACAGCCGCGTAAAGAAGGATGGCAGCAACTAAAATCAAAATTTTTCTCAATCGCAAATACAAATCCCCCAATACATAACCCAACATTAACTTGTGCACAAATGGGGTGCAATAATAATTTAGAGCATGCTCCTTTTGGATAAATGTCTATTTCGACACAAAGGGGCCTTTTCCTTCCAAAATAGTTAATTGTCTGAACTATACAGGCCGTTAACTTTTACCATGGTTGTTTTGTGCAAAATATTAGGCTGTTGACTTCTGCGCCAACAGCCTTGTCTGTTTATTTGCCTTTTATTACTGGCTGAGCAAATGCCCTTTTACCTTAAAGTCCCTGGAAAGTACGTTCAGCATGCTAAGCGCCCTTCCGGTTCCCCGGGCGACGCAGCACAGCGGATCATCAGCCACATATACCGGCAGCCCGGTCTCCTGGCTGAGAAGCCTGTCCATCCCGTGCAGGCAGGCGCCGCCCCCTGTCATGACAATGCCCTTGTTCACTATATCCGCAGCCAGCTCCGGGGGTGTGTTTTCCAGAACTTCCTTTACCGCGCCCACAACGGCCTCCAGTGTCTCCTTTATGGCCTCGTGAATCTGGAGACTTGTTATGTTGACCGCCCTGGGCAGCCCGCTGACAAGGTCCCGGCCCTTAATCTCATGAATTTTATCGGATGTGCCGTTTGGGAATGCCGTACCTATCTCTATTTTTATTTCCTCGCCGGTGCGCTCCCCTATGGCCAGGTTGAATTCCCTCCTGACATACCTTACAATGGCCTCGTCAAACTTGTCCCCGCCAACCCGTAAGGACCGGCTGCAGACGATTCCCCCCAGTGACAGCACTGCAACGTCTGTGGTACCTCCCCCTATATCCACCACCATGGTCCCGCTGGGCTCGGAAATATCCAACCCCGCTCCAAGGGCGGCCGCCAGAGGTTCCTCGATAACGTAGGCGGAACGGGCCCCGGCCTGAATAGCCGCCTGCCGGACGGCCCTTTCCTCAACCCCCGTTACCCCGGAGGGTATGCAAACCATAACCCTCGGCCGGAAAAGGAACTTCCTCCCCTCAGCCTTGGCTATAAAATAGCGGAGCATTTTCTCGGTTACTTCATAGTCAGCGATGACACCATCCCTCAAGGGCCTGGTGGCTATTATATTGCCTGGTGTCCTTCCAAGCATTCGCCTCGCTTCTGATCCCACAGCAATAACCTTTCCGGTGTCCTTATTGATTGCAACCACCGAAGGTTCCTGCAGCACTATACCCTTACCCTTTACATACACAAGAACATTGGCGGTACCCAGGTCCACCCCTATATCCACATTAAAACCAAACATTAAATTTTCCCCTTTCCTTAAAGGAACCTAGAGCCGTCAAGTCCGGCGGCCATCAACATGTGGCCGGTTGGACCGGCGCAGTCAGTGGTAGTATTCTACAGGATCAGGGGAATTCCTCCATATTCTTTGTTTAAAGTTGGCTTATTTTGCAGAATTCAGAATCCAGAAGTCAGTATTCAGGAGAGTGCTGCCGGGTTCGATAATTATGGTTATCAGGACATAATGACAGCAGGCAAATGCTTAAACTATTCTGACTCCTGAATTCTTACCTTATGCAAGGTCTTTGTATTTACGCTTTGTGGCCTCCCCACCTCGCAGGTGACGTTCGGACTTGTTAAAATCCAGCACCTTCTTTACTTCTATGGACAGTTCTTTATTTAGAGAAGGTAACCGCTCGGTCATATCTTTGTGCACTGTACTTTTGCTGACTTCAAAAACCTGTGCAGCCTGTCGCACTGTTGCCCGGGTATCCAGGATGTAGGCGCAGATATCAAGCACCCGCTTCTGTATATATTCCTGCATGGCCTTGCCCTCCTGCCGGCTCAAACTAATAAAAGCCCTCGAGATTACAACTGCTTCTTATAGCCACGGCTGTACAGCTTCAATAACAAAAGCAGCCTCCGCCTTATTTCCAGCCGGTGCAATCATGTGGAGACAGAGGACCACTTCGGGTGAATGTTCATTGGTTGCGTTTGCTTTGACTGACGGATTATCGATAGGCTCTATAAGATATATATGCCATGTGCGGTGATAAATACCGGGTAGCCAAACTTTTGGGTCAGTGCTAATACTGTTGAGAATCCAGAACCAGGAGCCAGAATGGATAAGGGATTCCCCTTAAGCCGCAATGCACGTATGGGAAGAGGCTTTGCGTTCAAACAATTGCCCGGCGATTAATAGTGGGCATATTGAACGTTTGATGTTAGAAAAAAAAATTGGCCGACAGCCAATTTCAATGAGATTAAATTATGAACCTCGAGTCAGGATCCCAAAAAACCATCGCCCTCTATAAATGTCAGGCCGGGGGTTATTCTGAATACTGAATTCCGACCTCACGTCCTGTCCGTAAGCTTATTTATTTCCACCCCGGTGTAATAGTGCTTGAGAATGTCCCGGTAGCCTTTTCCCTTTAAAGCCAGACCTTTGGCCCCGTACTGGCACATTCCCACACCGTGGCCGTACCCCACCGTTGTAACCTTTACCCGGCCTGACTCCACGGCCATATCGAATCTTGCGGAACGAAGACCCAGCATCTCCCTTACCACTGTCGAGGGAAATACCCTGCTGCCGATTCGAACTGTTTTGGGCTGCCCCTCAGAGGTTTTTTCGATCACTTCAAAAAAAACTTTCCGGCCTGCCGTCACAGGAATTGCATTTATATCCTCTCCTGTTGCCTTCTTAAAGTCAGCGGGCGAGAAGGTAGTCACCCGGATTGGCTCCGGGTCGGCGCAGTAAGGGCAATTTACGCCCTTTAAATAGGGAACGTCAAACTTCCAGACCTCACCGGCGCTCACCGTGCCTGATCCTCCGCATGAAGAATGGTAAACAGGGTCCACCAGCTGGCCACCGTAGGTTAAAACCTCATTTTCCGTGGTATAAACCGCCATGGCAATCTTTAAATAGTACTGGTAATATTTTAGCGCCCCCCAGCGTTTTTTCATTTCCTCCCTGGAAATCCAGGCCTGGTAGTGCTTGTGATCATCGCACACGTCAGCTCCCGGATGAACGGGGTTGGCCACTCCGCCTCCGGTAAGCCTCTTTATTATGTATGTCCTGGCCGCAACCGCCTGTGCTTTCAGGGCCTCCTCGGGAAACTCCGCAGGCATTTCGGCTGCCAGTACACCTATAACGTAGTCCTCAACCGGTAAGTTGATTATTTTGCCGCTGGCATGTGAATACATGTGCACCAAGGTTCCGGACTTCTCGATCCTTGCCGGGCTGAACCAGTTGACGGCGGCCGGAATTACAATTACTGCCGCAACAATTAGTATAAAAAAAATTGTCAAACGCCGCTTCATTAGCTATCTCTCCATCTTAGAGGAATTCAGTAGAAATACGTGTGATAAAACTGTCTGTCCTATTTTATTCCTTTAGCACATCTATAATTACCATTAATTCCCTGATAAAAGATTCTACAATACAGACGCTAAGAAAATCGTCCTTATTCTGACTACTGAATACTGAATTCCGACCCTAAAGCTAATCATCCTTCCTGATAATCTCCGCCCCCAGGCCCCTAAGTTTTTCCACAAGGTTCTCGTAGCCCCGGTCAATATGCCCCACGTTGCCCACCTCGGTAACGCCGTCGGCCGCCAGCCCCGCCAGCACCAGGGCTGCTCCCGCCCGCAAGTCCGTGGCCTTAACCCTGGCTCCCGACAGTTTTTCAACACCCTGAACTATTGCGGTTCTGCCAGTTACTTTTATACGGGCGCCCATTCTCTTAAGTTCGTTTACATGCATGAACCTGTTTTCAAAAACAGTTTCTGTTATAACGCTGGTTCCCCCGCCAATGGTCATCATGGTCATGAACTGGGGCTGCATGTCTGTGGGAAAGCCAGGGTAAGGCATTGTCTTTATGTCGGTGGACCTTAAGTCACCCCCGCCAATGACCCTGACGTAGCTTTCCCCCTCCTCAAAACGGACACCCGCCTCATCAAGCTTGGCCAGTATGGGGTTGATGTGATCGCATATAACGTTGTCCACCTGCACGTCTCCCCCGGCAATGGCTGCGGCAATCAGAAAAGTTCCTGCCTCTATCCTGTCGGGAATAACGCTGTAGCTGGAACCATATAGCTCGTCTACTCCCTCCACCCTTATAACCTTGGTCCCTGCCCCCTTAATCCTTGCACCCATTGTATTGAGAAAGTTGGCAAGGTCCACCACTTCGGGCTCCTCGGCAGCGTTTTCAATCACCGTAGTCCCCCGTGCCAGTGAGGCGGCCATCATCAGATTCTCAGTAGCTCCCACACTGGGGTAGTCAAGGTAAATCCTTGACCCCACCAGCCTGGCGGCCCTGGCGTCGATAAATCCCTGACCCTGCCTTATATCAGCTCCCAAAAGGCAAAATCCCTTAAGGTGCAGGTCAATGGGCCTGCTGCCGATGGCGCACCCTCCTGGAGTGGAGATACGGGCGCGCCCTGTCCTGGCCAACAACGGCCCCATTATAAGGAAGGAGGCTCTCATTTTTCTTACAAATTCGTAGGGAGCTTCATTGTTCAACATTTCCGGAACCGATATCTTAAGCCCGCCATCTTCTCTTCCCACACTGGCCCCCAAAAATTCTATAGCAGAGCATATGGTCCTGACATCGGCCAGATCCGGTATTTCTTCCAGAAAACAAGGCGTTTTGGCCAGCAGGGACGCCGTTATAATAGGTAGTACAGCATTCTTTGCAGGGCTGATTTTTACTCTGCCCGAAAGCTCTTTTTTCCCTCTTATGATAAACCTGCTCAAAACCCGGATATTCCCTTTCGTTGAAATGCTTATTAAAGCTTGGCTTGCTGATATTGCACACTTATTTAAAGCTTTCCCATATAAACTAATTGGCATACTTTTTTGGCCTGAGGGAAGAAATGACCTGTGAATACAGCAGTCAGAATCCAGCATGGAAAAAAGAACCGGGATCATTATCTGACCCCGGTTCCCTCATTACTGATTCAATTGAATATCTATTGCAGTGCCTTGAGCCTGTTGATGGCTCTCTGCAGAGCCAGTTCTGCCCTTTTGATGTCCAGGTCGGCAGCCTTTTCCGAGAGGCGCTTTTCAGCCCTCTCCCTGGCTGCTTCAGCTCTATCCCGGTCTATTTGATCTTCGCGCTCGGCTGAGTCGGCCAGTATGGTGACCCTGTTGCCGCGCACTTCCACGAAGCCCCCGCTAACCGCAACCTTGAAGGTTTTACCTTCCTGCTGCACCCTGACAAGACCTATTTTCAAGCCGCTCATAAGGGGTGCGTGATTGGGCAGGAATCCCAGTTCCCCAAGCTCTCCGGGTACCACGACGAAATTTACGTCCCCGGTGAAAACCTTTTTCTCGGGAGTGACAATTTCCAGGCGCTGAGTATTTTCCGCCATGCCTTACACACTTCCCTCTAAAAGCTGTTTTCCTTTCTCCACCGCTTCATCAATAGTTCCTACCATACGGAACGCATTCTCGGGCAGGTTGTCGTGCTTGCCTTCCAGGATCTCCTTGAATCCGCGGATAGTTTCCTTGAGGGGCACATACCTTCCTGGCTGACCGGTAAAGGTTTCAGCCACGTGGAACGGCTGCGACAGGTACTGTTGCAGCTTCCGTGCCCTTGCCACCACCAGTTTGTCCTCGTCGGAAAGTTCCTCCATACCGAGGATGGCGATGATGTCCTGCAGTTCCTTATAGCGCTGCAGAATTTTCTGCACCCCGCGGGCGACTTCGTAGTGCTCATGCCCCACCACGTTGGGGTCGAGAATCCTGGAGGTGGAGTCCAGGGGGTCCACCGCAGGGTAGATGCCCAGCTCGGAA
>JBMOPB010000049.1:0-8016 GCA_049325055.1 Bacillota bacterium | reverse complement strand
AATAAATAACTTAAGCATCAATACAATGCCGGCGAACCTGTTTTACGTATAATGAATAAGCAATTGACCTTTCCTGAAATCAGGATTAAAATACTCTTAGTCAAATCCTGCAATGAAGGCAGGGGCGTTTTACCATTAAATAGTTTCGCTGAAAATTGGAGAGAGCAAATGTAAGGCCACGGAGGTCTGATCTCATTCCTGTTTGGGAATAAGGTTTGCCCGTGGCCTTTATATTTTGAACTGTAACTGATCAATAATTTAAAATGATGGAGGTGTTCAATGAATAATCTCACCGATCCAGGGAGTAATTCCGGAAACTCCTTTGATGCCGGACGCGAACGGGTCTTCGACAGTATGGCTCCCCACTGGGACAGCATGGCTCCCCCGGTACCTCCGGAAAAGATCCGGGAATTGATTGACATTGCTGATGTAAAGGGTAAGACCGTCCTGGACGTGGGCGCCGGAACGGGAATTCTGGTGGAGGCGGGGCTGGCCGCAGGCCCCGGGCAGTGGATCGCCTGTGATTTGTCCGGGGAAATGCTAAAAATACTGGAAGCAAAGTTTAATAACAAGTACAAGGTGGATTATGTCCCGGCCACCGGATCGCCATTATTGCTCCTGCACGCGGATGTCCATTCCCTGCCGCTGGATACGGCTTCAGTGGACCGCGTGATATGTCACAACGTTTTTCCCCATTTTCACCAGCCCAGGGCCGCCTTGGCCGAGCTGTTCCGGGCGCTGCGCCCGGAAGGCCTGCTGGTGATCAACCACTTTGCCGGGCGGGAGTTCATCAACCAGGTGCACCGCTCAGCCCCCCACTCCATACTGCACGCGGACTTGCTGCCGCCGGCCGAAGAAACGGCGGAAATGCTGAGGGAGGCGGGGTTCAGGGTAACCGGCGTGGTTGATTCCCCGCAATTGTACCGCCTTACCGCGGTTCGGCCGGCAGGAGGTGATAGAGATGGATCAGGTCCCTGAGGCCCTGTCGCTGTCCGGTATCCTGGCCGGTTACGGAAATGCGCCGGTCCTCAGCGGCCTGTCCCTGTCGGTGAAAAGTGGGGAGTGCCTGGCCATTCTCGGCGAAAACGGCGCCGGAAAAACCACCCTGTTCCGGGCGATTCTGTACCTGCTGCCGGACATGGCCGGATCCATCCGCGTCCTGGGCCGCACTGTCAAAACCAGGGAGGACGGGGCCTGGGTCCGGTCCCGGGTGGGCTACGTGCCTCAGGGACAGGGGAAGGGCAGCCTGCCCATTTCAGTCTTTGACGCGGTCATGCTGGGCCGCTGGGGCAAATCCTTCTCCTATTTACGGCGCCCCGGAGTCCGTGACCGGGAACTCACCGCGAACATCCTTGATGTCGTCGGCTTATGGGACCTTCGTTATAAAGACTGCCGCGCCCTGTCGGGGGGGCAGATACAGCGGGTACATATCGCCAGGGCCCTGGTCAGGGAACCCCTGATCCTGCTTTTGGATGAGCCCACCACTTACCTGGACGACGCTTCCCGGGACGCGCTGGCCCGGCTGATTGATCAGGTCCGGAAAAAATGGCCTCTTACCATATTGATGATCAGCCATGACGGCCAATATGCCCGCCGGTTGGCGGACCGGGCTGTTTATCTCCGCCGGGGCCGCATTGAGAAGGATTTGGAGGTTGTTTGATGAGTATCGGGGAGTACCTGCAGGTTCCCATCTTCCAGAGGGCATTCCTGGCCGCGCTGATGGCCGGGGGAACGGTTTCCCTGCTGGGTGTGGTCATCGTCATGCTCAACCTGACCACTATACGCTTTGCCCTTATGCACATGGCCCTGTTGGGGGGCGCAGTGGGCCTGGCCTTTGGAACCACACCCCTGGCCGGAGCCACTGCCGCCATTGTTCTGGGGTCCCTGCTTTTAGGGCCTTTTTCGGAAAGGGTACGCCTTGATGCAGGGCTCACCGGCGCATTTTTCATGACTGGATCGATAGCCCTGGCCTTTGTGCTTTTTTACAAGGCCGGCGTGCCCGCCCTGGACGTGTTCGGCCTGTTCACCGGCAGCATTCTCAACCTGAACCGGGGCGACCTCTGGGCGGTGGCCGGCCTGGGGGCCGTCATTCTGTTAATCTATACGTGCCTGTTCAGGGAAATCCAGCTGGTCTTCTACGATCCCGAACAGGCGGAGTGGCTGGGTGTCCCGGCCAGAGGGATAAAAAATGCCCTCCTGTTTTTAACCGGCCTGTCAATCGGGGTGGCCATGAAGGTGGTCGGCGCTTTGCTCATCGACGCCCTGATCCTGATACCCGCCATGACCGCCATGAGGTTGTCCCGCAGCCTGCTGCAGATACTGGTTTTGTCGTCCATTTTCGGCGTGGTGACGGCCGCCGGGGGGCTCTTAATCTCCATGGCGCTGGACATGCCCACCGGCGCCACCATCACCCTGGTAGGTGTTGGATTGCTTGGACTCAGCATGTTGTTTCAGCGATAAAAGCACAGGAAAAATGTAATTATGAAAGGGTTGAGTATGAGTAGATGAAAAGAAAAAGCAATGCGAGACAGGGTGTATCCCTGTTCAATAGCGGCTCTGCATGGCTGGCCCGGATGATTGTAATTGTGCTGATCCTTTCAGTTCTGGTTGCCGGATGCGGCGCGCCCGACAAACAACCGGGTACTTCCGCCGGCAAGGAGGCGGCTTCTCCCGCCAAAGGTTCCGGACCCGTGGTTGTTGCTTCAACCAGTTGGACGGCCTTGATGGCCAAAGCCGCCGGAGCCGGCAATGTGGCGGTTTTAGCGCCCGCCGAACTCAAGCACCCTCCCGAGTACGATTTCCGCCCAAGTGATGTGGACAGGCTGAAGGATGTGAAACTGATCGTTTATGCCGGCTACGAGCCGTTTATGAAGAAAATGCTTCAGGCCACCCAGACGCCTGAGGATAAGGTTATGCAGGTGGTGACCGTCAATACTCCGGAAAACCTGGCAAAGCAGACCCGCCTTTTGGCTGAAAAACTGGGGACCACCGAGGCCCAAAAGGCCTGGGAGGCTGAATTTGATAAAGCGGTGTCCGCCATCCGGGAAGGGGCTGCAAAGCAAAATGTGGCTGGAAAAAGGGTTTTGGTGCAAAAACACCAGTCGCCTTTCGTCAAGTGGCTTGGCTACCAGGTGGTGGCCGAATTCGGGCCGGAGGAGCTGAGTCCGGCGAAAATGGGAGAACTGGCCGCCCTCAAGCCCGACCTGATCATTGACAATTTCCACAATCCCCAGGGGCAGGGCATCGCGGACATGGCAAAATGCCCCCGGGTGGAGCTGCGCAACTTTCCCGCCCCGGACCACAAAAGCCTGCAGGACCTGCTGACGGACAACGCCCGGAAGCTTGGCTTGATTTGACCGGTGCACATGGCTTCATAAACGCACTGTGGTTAAAAAAAGAAATATTTCAGTGAGATTTAAAGATCCAACCTAAAAGAAAGTGAAGAACCGGCCGACTTCGCTTAGTCGGAGAGAAACCCGCTTGTCAGGCTAGGTTTGTATAATAAGCGGCATTGGGTCTTGCTGTTTCAATTATGACAATGAAATGTTCATTAAATTGAAGACAGGAATTTTTTCAAGCCCCGGAAGGATATTTTAGATATCTGCACAATACACAACATATAACGAATGGCCGGGAGCCGTTCATAAGCCGATTGAAAGAAGACAGACACCAATACCACGAAGGTATTTATCCGTAAGAAGCGGGTATACTTCGTGTTTTTTTGTTTTCACCTCCATGGTCTTTTATTCAGTGCGGTTTCATTGATTTAATCTGCTGTATCAGGGATTCTCCTTCGGCAATGTGTTCTTTGAGGTGGTTGATTTTGTCCTGTGAAGCGTTCACTTTTCGAAGGTTGGTCAGCTCAGCCCGGTGGGCGGCGATGGACCCTTCAGTTTAAAGGGGCTTTTTTTATAAAAAGACAAAGAGAATCCAACCCTACTGGATGGGAATTGTTGGCCGGACCACGATCTACAAGTACCTAAGTAGGGGTAGTGCTGGCAGACTATTGCCACACCGTGAATTGTTTCCCTTTAAGCAGAATTTGACATTATAATAATCCGAAAGGGTGTGACGCAAAGCCATGGGTCTAAAGCAGGAATCATCTGCAATGACTGCCAGGTTGCCGGAGAGACATGACAAGCGGTCTCGCAGGCAGGTAACATTGTTCGATTCCTGCCGGGCGCACCAGAAATAAACCCGCAAAGCCGCTAATAGCAAGGTTTTGCGGGTTTATTTGCCTAATTTATAAGCACCACTTATAAATCACATCATTACTTGATATTTCCATTCGGCCCTCAATGATGATATGTTTAAACTATACTATAGTTAAAATCATCTTGCTTGATACATTTAGTTATCGTTTTTGCCATCACCTTTTTTGGTGGATGGGGCAGCGAGTATCCCTAAACAGTCGCCTGGCCTCTCTCATTGGGGTTGGAGCCGCTGTAGGCGGGGCATCAGCCATCGCTGCGTAGTGCCCTTAGTACAAGCAGATGATGACGAAACAGCCCCTGTCAGTTGCAATTATTGCCAGACTGGGTACCTTGGAAGTGCTGACCTATACCATGATCCATCCACTCATACACTTAGTCTTTATGCTTACGGAGTGCTTACCGGATCCACGTTGCATGAGGTGGGCCACGTGTTGACCGCAGCTATGGTCGGCGGGAAAGTTAGCGCTGAAATTGCAATTTTAGTGAAATTGGGGCGAGTGTGCTATTAACTCCTGTAGCCCTGGTCATGGGTTACCTTTTTAATCGGAAACAAAGGGGGTCGTGGAATAAGTACGGATAGTTGAGCAATTTATTTTTCAGGTAAGGCATCTTCCTCCTGACCATGGCTATGGCCGGTCTGGACCTGAATGTGGAACCGCAGTTGTTGTTCCAGCGGTTAGGAAGCCGTTCCCTGTTTAGTCTATGTGCGTAAAGGAGGCATTTCTGATGGGCAAACTGAAAGTTCTTTTCCATTTAAACGAACCTGAAAGGTGGCAAAGGACACTTTTAAACGTCATTAATTTTGTTAAAGATGTAGGACAGGAGAATGCGGATATCGAGGTTGTGGCTAACGGTGCTGCGGTTTCTGCTTATAGTGATAAATGCCAAATCGCAGGAGTTTCAGGGGAAGCTCCAACGAGTTGTGGAAAAGTAAATGGAGAACTACATGAAGAAATGAATAAGTTAGCCCAAATGGGAATAAGATTTGTTGCCTGCCGAAAAGCTCTTAGGATGCATTCCTTAGATGAAAACATGCTACTGCCTTTTATCACGGTAGTTCCGGCGGGTATAACAGAGATTGCCAAAAAGCAAGCTGAAGGATATGCGTATATCAAACCCTAAGCGGAAAGAAACAGTTGAAAATTACTCAAACGACATCTGCCACTGTATCATTTACCTCTTGGATGAATGCTACAGCTAATATATGCAAAGTAAATTCCTAAACTTAAAGCTTCCGTCTAAATACGGAGGTTTTAGACCTGGCGCTTGGGAAATAACGACGCCATATGATATGAAATCTCGGATTATAAAGAGGTGCAAAAGTCATTGTCGGTACAAAATAGCAATGAAATTATTTTGCAGAACCGGGTTCTTGTCGATGTTACCATAAACCCGATGAGCCAGAAGCATTATATTGAACTGGATCCACCCAGTTTATTAAACAATCAGGCGGATGTTGACAGATTAATTGCAGCATTAACTGACCGGTATCATAACCTGACAGTACCTTTGGACTTGATGAACAAAGTGAGTGAAGCATTACGACAGGCAGCTTGGCGGGTAACAGTGACGGTGGCCAATTTCGGGGGAAATTGGCAAATGATTGATATCGAGCCTGGTGACAAGACGGATCGCCATTTCGGGTTGGCGGTAGACCTGGGAACGACCACCGTGGTAGGTTACCTGGTAGATTTGACCTCTGGGAAAATATTGGGTTCCGCTGCTGATTATAATGAACAGGTCCGGTATGGAGAAGATATATTGACCAGAATTTACCTGGCCTGCACGCCGGAGGGCAGAAAACAGCTACAGGACGCAGTAGTGAACACATTAAATAATATTATTAACCGACTGGTGCGGGAATTAAAAATAAAGAACCTGGAAATTAGTGCCGTCACCGTGGGTGCCAATACTACGATGGTACACTTGCTTTTAGGGCTTGATCCCTCCCGAATCTGCATGGAACCATATATACCGGTTGTTAATCTGCCAGGCTGCGTTAACGCATCTGAACCCGGTCTGGCAGTCAACCCCAAAGCGCCTCTTTATTGTTTACCAGGGGTTGGCAGCTATGTGGGCGGAGATATAATCGGCGGCATTCTGGCCAGCGGAATATATAAAAAGCCGGAACTGGCTCTCTTTATCGATATCGGTACCAATGGGGAAATGGTATTGGGGAACAGTGAATGGCTTGCGGCGTGTGCCGGAGCAGCCGGCCCTGCACTGGAAGGTGGTGTTGCCCACGACGGCATGCGGGCCGAGCCGGGGGCAGTTTATCAGGTGCGAATTGATGCGGAAACCGGGAAAGTGGTCTATCGAACTATAGGTGGGCAAAAGGCCGCGGGTATTTGCGGTTCGGGATTGGTAGACTGCCTGGCTGAATTGTTGATGGCCGGAATCATCGATCGGGCGGGTAAGTTCAGGGACGCTGAAAAGGAATTCGTCGTAGTGCCGGCATCTGAATCTGCCACCGGAAAAGATATTACTTTTACCCAGACCGATATTGATAATATCATGCGCACCAAGAGCGCTGTTATTACAGCTTTGGAAGTATTGCTTGAAGATGTGGGATGCAAATGGGCTGATATAAAAACTTTTTATGCAGCAGGAGCTTTTGGGCAGTATCTGGATCTGGAATCAGCCATAACCATAGGATTGTATCCGGACTTGCCCCGGGAACGAATGATCCGACTAGGTAACAGTTCCGGGGAAGGAGCCAGACTGGTGCTAATATCCGATGACAGCAGACTGGAGGCCGAGAAGATAGCGCGCAGCATAACCTATTTTGAGCTTAACGCCAGCGAGGTATTTATGAATAAGTTTGTGGGCAGTAAATTTCTACCCCATACCAATCTTGATTACTATCCCACCGTAAAAGAAAAGATGCTCCGGCGGGGACTGTTGCGCGATTAGACCATACTAATAATGGTGACAAAGGAGCAGTTAGAATTGAATTAGGAAGGATAATGAAGATAGATGTCGCCAAACAGGCATATTTCCGGTGCTTCGGAACTCTCGTGGATATGCCCGCAATTACGGCACTTCCAGCGTCCGTTCATTCTTTCTTGAAAAATTTTACCTTCCTTTTACCTTCCTTTTACCTTCCTTTAGATTTTGCAATAGCGACCCGATATAGTATAATTGTCGCTCCCTTCCTTCCCATGCTAAAAGGAAGGGACTTCCGGCGGCATGTTTTCATATGGGAGGTAACAACCCAGATGTTTCCCGAAAATGTTTCCTTTAATCACCAGGTATCTCCCCAAAAGTAGTGGGCTTTTAAAGCTATAAATCCCGGTTATTCTTGCTTTAAATATCACTTCCGGCTTTCTTTAACTGCGGTGCCCTTCTTGAAATGCTTCGGCCCGTTGAGTGGGAAACGCTGTTACGAACGGTTGCGCAGCTGGTGCAAAGCCGCATGCAGAATATCTGAACTTTGGCTTTGATCACGTTCATGTAGCCGGTGGCTTCACCCCAGTCCAACTGGGCAGCTTTTTCATAATCAAATTCCAGGGGCAGGAAAGTGTGCAAGAGAAATTACCCTTATAAATATAAGCACATCATTATAAGACTTATTATAATCAGGTATTTCCAATCCCGCCAATTGTTGCGGTAAACTTTAGAAAGAAATTTGAGGGGAGGATTGAAATGCAGGTTGCGATTCTTCAGCGTAAAAACTTTCTTCACGGTAGCATCCAGGGACTCGTTCTGACAATGGTAGTGGGAGTCCTTGCCCAAAACATTATCCGCGTACCTCTTTTGTCAGTACCTGGGCCAATGGTTATTGCAATTTTAGTTGGAATGG
>JBMOPB010000048.1:0-8169 GCA_049325055.1 Bacillota bacterium | reverse complement strand
CTTTCCGGTTCCGGGGTTTTCCTGGTGGCCGGTCATTGCAGTAATACGGTTGTCCAGTATTATCACTGTACTGACGCCCTTGTTGAAAAGAATATTGATAAGGGGCGGTATTCCGCTGTGGAAGAAGGTTGAATCACCGATTACCCCAACCGTACGGTCCTTTACCCCCGCCTTGTCGACGCCGTGCACCACACCCAGGCTTGCGCCCATGCAGCCGCAGGTGTGCATTGCGCTCAGCGGCGGGAGCGCTCCCAGGGTATAGCAGCCTATATCTCCAAGAACAACTGCCCTCAGCCTCTGTAGGGCATAGAATATTCCCCTGTGTGAGCAGCCCGGGCACAGCATCGGAGGGCGTGGAGGCAAAGAAGGCACCGGCGATGTTTCAGCCGTGGGATCCGTGAGCCCTGCCGCGGCCGCGCTCCTGCGCACTTTTTCCGGGCTCAGCTCCCCGGTCCTTGAAAATATCTCTTTTCCGGAAACTTGAATTCCAAGCAGTCTGACGTGATCTTCAATAAAGGGCTCCAGTTCTTCCACCACCACTACCCGATCCACCATGGAGGCAAACTTTTTAATAAGCTCCTCGGGAAGGGGGTATACCATCCCCAGTTTTAAAAATGAGGCGTCCGGGAATACTTCCCTGGCGTACTGGTAGGCCACCCCGGCCGTTATAATTCCCAGCTTGCCGCTACCAGGCTCGATACGGTTTAACTGCGACATTTCCGAGAACTGCTTCAGTTTTTCCAGCCGCTCTATCACCACCGGATGTCTCTGGCGGGCGAACCCGGGGACCATTACATACTTTGGTATGTTGCGTTCGTACCTGATGTTTTCTTCGGGTCCGTCAACTGCTTTTTTTTCCGCCTGTATTAAATCTTCCGGAAACTCCACCACACCCTTGGAATGTGACAGCCTTGTGTTGGATCGCACTATTACCGGTGTGTCAAAGCTCTGGCTTATCTCTACGGCAAGGCCCACAAACTGGACAGCCTCCTGTGAATCGCAGGGCTCCAGCATCGGCACCTTGGCAAACTTGGCGTAATACCGGTTGTCCTGCTCATTCTGTGAGCTGTGCATTTCCGGATCGTCGGCGTTTATTATAACCAGCGCGCCTTTCATTCCGGTATATGAAGTATAAAACAAAGAGTCTGCGGCCACGTTCAGGCCAACATGCTTGGTGGTGACAACAACCCTCTTTCCCGCATAGGCCGCTCCAGCCCCCACGTCAAGGGCCACCTTTTCGTTTGGAGACCACTCGGCATACACACCAGGGTAGCGGGCAAAATTAATTAGTATCTCGGTGCTGGGTGTTCCCGGATATCCTGCGCCGAGATTTATCCCGCTCAGGTATGCGCCAAGTGCAAAGGCCTCGTTGCCGGTCATTAGCCGTTTCATAACCCTGCCCCCTTTACCTTCCCAAGAAATTGGGCTTTCGTTTTTCGGCGAAGGCGCTGAATCCTTCCCTGCGATCATCACTGGAAAAGGCCACGACACAACATTTACACTCATGTTCGAGGCCTGATGCAAGATCCGCGTTAAGTCCGGTACTGACAGACTCTTTCAGCATCCTTATTGCCACCGGGGCCTTTTGGGAAAGCTTTTCGGCCAATTTCAGGGCTTCCTCCATTATCTGCCCTGCAGGTGCAACCCTGTTTACCAGCCCTATTTTTTCCGCCTGGACCGCGTCGATAGCTTCGCCCAGGAACATCATCTCCTTTGCCCGGGCTTCCCCGATCAGCCTGGGCAGCCTCTGGGTTCCCCCTCCACCGGGTATAATTCCAAGGTTTACCTCCGGAAGGCCTATTTTGGCGCTGTCGGAGGCTATCCGGATGTCGCAGGCCAGCGCCAGCTCACAGCCTCCCCCAAGTGTCAGTCCGTTCAAAGCCGCGATGGTGGGCTTGCCAATTCTCTCAATGGAGTTGTAGGCCGAGGCGGCGACTTTTATAAACTCATACATTTCCACCGGTGTCATGTTTTTCATTTCGTTTATGTCCGCTCCGGCAGCAAAGGCCTTTTCTCCAGATCCGGCTATAATAACCGCCCTGATCTCCTTATCCGCCTCCAGTTCCGCTGCGGCCGCTGCAAGATCCCTGTATACCTGGCTGTTCAGCGGGTTAAACGGGGGCCTGTTCAACGTTATAGTGGCTATACCTTCCTTTTTTTCAACAATAATGGTGCCGTAACTCATTTTTAACCTCCCTGCCACGTTGATTAAACGACGGGTTACTTGTTGTGATCGTACCAGCCCGCTCCGGTTTTTCTGCCCAGTCTTCCGGCCCTTATCAGTGTTTTTAGCGCCTGGGGCGGATTCCACCTGATATCTTTAAATTCTTCATAGAAATAATTGGCCACGTGGTAGCCTATATCAACCCCGGTAAAGTCCTGAAGCTCGAAGGGACCCATGGGGTAGTTCAGTCCCAGTTTTACGGCCGTATCTATGTCCTGGGGACTGGCCACGCCCTCCTCTAAAAGCCGTATAGCCTCTATAAACTGGGCCATAAGTATCCTGTTCACAATAAATCCGGGTGAATCCTTTCTTACGTCCACCGGAGTTTTACCCATCTTTTTTGTAACGTCCATCAGCTGACCGACTGTATCCTCAGAGGTGTTGTATCCCCTTATTATTTCCACCAGCCTCATCAGCGGCGGCGGGTTGAAAAAATGCATCCCGGCCACTTTGTCCGGCCTCTTTGTAGATGCGCCTATAACAGTTATGGACATGGACGATGTATTTGACGCCAGTATTGTTTCGGCCTTGCAAATTTCATCCAACTTCTTGAATACATCTTTTTTTAACTCAAGATCCTCGATTATGGCTTCTATCACCAGGTCTACATCGGAAAACTCCTCCATATCCACAACAGGTGTGATGAGCCCCATTATCCCGGCCTTCTGTTCCTCTGTCATTTTGCCCTTTTCAACTGTCTTCCCCAGAAAACTGTTTATCCTTCCAAGGGCCTTTTCCACAAAAGCTATGTCGACATCGCAGACCTTTACCGGATAACCGGCCTGGGCAGCCACCTGGACTATTCCGCCTCCCATGGCCCCCGCGCCCAATACGCCAATGGTTTTGACCTCCACTTGGATTACCCCCTTACATTTTTTATGAAATCAAAACATTGGAATCCTTTATACACCATCCCACCGTTCATCCTCTTTGCCTGATCTGCTCAAAAAGAACATCCAGCCTTGCTTTTACCTGGTCTTCCGCGAAAAACCGCAGGTCCGACATGTCTCCCTCGATAACAATCCCCGGAATTCCCGTCATTTTGCTTATAACATTTCTTTTGTCGTACAGGCCGAATGAGTTGGGCTTGCAGCTTCTGTTCGAAAAAAACACAAACCCGTCCATCTCGTATTTTTTAATAAAATCAATTTTCATTTGAACTCTCTGGTCGAAACCCCGGTTGACAAATGCCTCGGTATAGTTTTCCGCCAGGCTTTCAAGGGGCCGGGTCAGGTCAAAGGACCACGCCCAGGAATGTGTATACTGTGAAGCAGCCACCAAAGCCCCCTGCCCGGAGAAGTAATCGGAAAACCACCTCAGCCTGGGCCACACCGGGATGTGGTCCCAGTAAATCTTGTACCTTTCCCCGGGCACCGCGTAAATTTTTTTACTGATACGGTCTTCCAGCTCCTCTTTTAGATTACGGTAATACATTACCGCCTCCCTGGTCCCGCGCCAGGTTACAATTGGTGCCATGTGGAAACAGGCGTCGAAAAATCCGAAGGGGGCCGGACGCAGCGCAGCCATATCCAGTATTTCATTCCACAGGCGACATGCCTCGTCGGCCAGAGACATGACTTCCGCCAGACGGTCAAAATTAAATGAACTTCCGGTGTGAACCTCCAGGAAATCAATCATTTCCTTAAGCTGCTCAATGAAATACTCTTTTCCCAGGGTTGTGGGCGTAGATTCAATCAGGGGGGAATCCAGCAGGAAAAAAGGTGAATTATAGTACCTCCCCGCCGTTTCGAACCATTTTGCCAGACTGCCGCACTGGGTGTTGCAGCAGAATAGCAAGTCCGGCTTTTCTATTCTTCCCACCGGGTGATCACAGGAATATGCATCTCCAATCCCGCAGCGGGCATAACCGCAAAGGTCAAAATAATAACCCCTGGACTCGGCATAGGCTGAGAGTTTGTGCGCTATTTTCCTGGCTGCCGCCAGCGCCCCGAAATTCTCCGGGTAATAAGGAAAAAGGCCTGCGGCGTATATAACTTCCACCGGAAAGACAGCGGTTACCCATGCGATGGGGACGCCGCTTTCCCTGGCAACATTCCCCTTGGCGTAATATTCTGACATTAGTTTTTTCAGTAGATCGGCTGTTTTGAATGGAGGCCGTTCACTCATTTACGCTACCCCCCCTCAGCATCTCAAGGAAGGCCTGAATACGGGTTTCAATCTGTCCCAGATTGACACTGCCCAGCTCTGTTTCTATCCTAAGAGTGGGGATCCCGGCTGATTCACAGGCTGCTTTCATATCCGGATAATCAAAATTCTCCGGCTCACAGTACTTCAGGTGTAAAAATATAACCCCGGAGGCCTCCTTTTCCCTGGCCATACCGGTTAAAAAACTCCTTCTCTCGTTGCGCATGCTTCCAAAGCAGGCAAAGGGAATCCGGGTGATTTGCCTGTCTGCCAGTGCTTCGATGGGATCCCCCGTTTCCGAAACATCGTCACTTATGTACCGGTGCCCTGTGGCAAGGTCGTCCGCCACTACAACGGCTCCACTGTCATCCAGTATGTTCATTATTTCCCCGGGCTCCCATAGTTTTCCTGAAAGCATAACACGCACAGGCCTGGTTTTTTCTGCGCTGTCCGCATCCCCGTCACCGATGTTTTTAATTAACTGGACCAGAATGGTGTTGTGTTCTTCCTTGGGCATATACATGGAGGATTTTATAATGTTGTACATTGTAATGTTGTTGATTCTTTCCGGTTCCGCAACATGCAGCGCGAACAACTTCCTCAGAAGCAAGCGGTTCAAATTGTACAGGGCTATACTTTGTTTCAGCTTTTCGGCTGTTATTTCACTTCTGGTGCACTGTTCCAGCTTTGCCTTCAGCCTTCCCAGCTCCCCTATCAGGTAAGTCCTGGCGCTGGGCCGGTCCACCTGCCGCGGCATCAGGTAGTTTTCCATCAGGGGCAGAGGCTTGACCTGCTTCCAAATCCCCCCCAGGTTTCGTGTGGTGTCGCATGTATGAGGTATTATCAGCCCGTCGAGGAAATTCAGCCGACCTTTTACACCCAGTCCCAGGCAGCTTCGCATCAGAGAACAGGCCCATGTCTGGAGGTGCGCGTCAGACCAGGAAAAACTCTCGCTGCTTCCGGTAATCCCGAAGGGTATCGCTCCGGCAGCGTGGATTAATTCCTCCGGCACATCTGTCAGCAGCCAGCCTATGATTTTTGCCTTCCGTTCAGACTTACACCGGCGGACATACCCATTCGGATCATTTAGGACCTGTTCAATCTGTTGGAGTATTTTTTTTACTTCTCCGTCAACCGGCATTTCTAAATCCTCCCGCCTTGTACCCTCAATTATTTTAGAATTATAGATTATATCATCTTTCAATAACATCGCTAAAAAGGCTTTTTTACCGGTTCATCCGAGTGAAAACGGTGTTAATCCTTAAGGGTGAGGAGTGATTTAAAGTCGTATTTATCATGTTTACACCCACACCAAAGGCGTAATCCCTTTTTCACCCTCTTGTAGCCCACATACAAAAAGGCGGCAAGGGAAGAATTTCCTTTTATTAAGGCTGTTCAGGCACTTCAAAAAGAGGCCGGGGAACTCAGTGCCACAGTTTCCGCCGACGATGAAAAACCGCTCTGCACTGAGCGGGTAATGCTGCATTTTGCTAAAAAGCTTTTCCTGCTGCTGGCCGGCCTGGCTACGGATATATACTCTCAAAAACTGGCCTCGGAACAGGAGATCATAAAGATTATGGCCGATATGGCCACCGAGATATATGCCATGGAGTCCTGCCTGCTGCGGGCACTGAAGGCATGGGAGAATAATCCCGCATCAGCCGGGCTGAAAATTGACCTGACCATGGCTTATATTTATGAGAAATGGCCTCTTCTGGAAATGTGGGGGAATGAGGCCATGTGCCACATGCTGCCTGATGAAATGCTGTACCCAAAGATTTATATGGTAAAGCGCATGGCCAGGTATTCCCCAATTGACATATGGCGCAGGACTCAGCGCTGCCATGTCAAGTATTTCTTTCCACAGCCGGCAGGCCTCACCGGAAAGTGACATCACCTCCGCCAGCCGGCCAAAATCAAAAGAGTAACCGGTTTGAACCTCAAGGAAATCAATCATTTCCCTGAGTTGTTCCATAAAATAATATTTCCCCAGTGTGGTTGGCGCCGACTCAATAAAAGGCGCGTCCAGCAGGAAAAAAGGCGTTGACCCAGGCTATGGGAGTGCCTTTTTCCCTGGCAATATATCTTTTGGCAAAGTTCTGGGACAATAATTTTTTAAGTAAGTCCGCTGTTTTAAACGACGGCAGGGCGGCCATGCAACAGCTCCCCTTCAGGCATTTACAATAAATGCACATCCGTTAACGGATTTTTTAGGAAAACCCCACCTTGCGCCTCTCGTCGGCCCTTAGTTCCCTCCTTAACAGCTTACCCACCTTTGACTTGGGCAGCATGTCACGGAATTCAATGTACTGAGGCACCTCGTAGGGAGCAAGTTTGTCGCGGCAGAATTTCATAAGATCGTAGGCCGTGACTCCCTTTACATCCTCTTTTACTACCACGAAGGCCTTTATCCTTTCCCCCACCTTTTCGTCGGGAACCCCCACCGCGCAGGAGGCTATCACCGCCGGGTGCTCCTGAAGCGCCGACTCTATCTTCGATGCGGCCACCCGGTAGCCCTTGTGCTTGATTATATCCGCCGACCGGTCCATGAAATAAAGCCATCCGTTTTCATCTATCCGGACCAGGTCCCCGACCCTGTACCAGAGAGTCCCTTCAATGCTTACGAAATGCCTGGCGGTTTCCTCGGGCTTGTTCCAGTAGCCGGCCACCATGTGGTCGGATGACACCAGTAGTTCCCCCGCTTCTCCCGGGGGCACATCTTCCAGTGTGTCCGGGTCCACAACCTTGACCCTTTTTATTGGCAGTATCTTGCCTCCTGTTCCCTCCGGGAATGGTTCACCTGCTGGAGTAAGGGCAACACCTCCGCAAGTTTCAGTGGCGCCGTATCCCTGGTAGATGGGCTTTCCGAATTTATTCCGCCACCTGGCGGCCACGTCCCTGGGCAGCACATCTCCTCCGCTGAAATTGTACAACAGGGAACTCAGGTCATACTGGTGCAGCCGGTCGTGTTCAAGTATCATGCGGTAAAGGGTCGGCGTTCCGAAAAAAGTCTTTGCCCCGTATCTCTCAATGTGGTCAAACATGGCATCAAGGTTAATCTTGGGCAGCAGCACCACCGTGTCTCCGGACAGAAGTGCCCCCAGACCCACCGCCTGGCCCAGAATATGGTACAGCGGAGCCCCCTGTATGACTATGTCCTGGCCCCTGGGTATTATTGATTCACTTGCCTTTCTCTGCTCATTTATGCTTTTCAGAAGCAATGCCCCTGATATGGGCACTCCCTTTGGAAACCCGGTGGTGCCCCCGGTATAGAGTATTTCCGCAATATCGGCGCTTTCAACTGCCGCCGGCGGCACTGGAGGGGCATCTTTTCTCAGCATCGCTTTAAAAGTATAAACATGTTCCCCGGAGCTGAATTTTCCCTCGGGGATTTTATCGTATACCTTCCCCAGAACCCATTTCCAATACGGCAGAAGGTCTGACACAGTATTTACGATTACTCTTTTCAGACTGGTTTCGGAAAAGACCTTGCTTACATAGCCGAAGTTGGTATCCATACAGAATATGGTTTCGGCGCCGCTGTCGTTGGCTATGTATTTCAAGTCTGAGGGGCCGTAGAAATGTGTTATCGGGACGGCCACAGCCCCTATTTTCTGCAGTGCCAGCCAGGTCATCAACCACACCGCAGCCACCCCTTTGGGCCTCAGCAATCCTAAAGTGTGGACAGGATGTAATTGAATTTTATGATATTACATAATATTCTCAAATTACATCACCAGATAGAATGAAAGTTCTAGCCTGAAAGGTGAAAAAGGTGTTAACACCTTTTTCAAAAAAAA
>JBMOPB010000047.1:0-8216 GCA_049325055.1 Bacillota bacterium | reverse complement strand
TGTGCAAAATCTCTTCCGGAGTGAGGCGGTAATTGACGGCAACCCTTATTAGTCCGGCCTTGGCAAGGGCAAAATCAACCTCGAGGGTGTTGTCGGAGTTTTGCAAAATATCGGCCACCCTGTCTCCTTTTTGAAGCCCCAGCTGCAATAGCGAGTTTGCCAACCGGTTAACTCTCTTGTTAAACTCGGAAAAGGTGCGTTTATTGTCCAAAAAAGATATCGCTATCCGGTCAGGAAAACGATTAACCGCATCGGTAATCAACCGGCCGATATTCATTTTATTTATCCCTCCTGATTAATGCTTTTTAACAACCAGCTTCAATTCTTGGCGTCGAAATTTTAATTATTGTTAAACCACCCTCTTTCCCCTTTGACACAAAATAAAAAATCCAGCACGCAATACCCTTTAAGAGCTATCACGTGCTGGATCCTATTTACTACCGAGTTCGCTTTTAACAACCCCGTAAACAGCCAGCTGACTTTTGATTGTTAATTAAAGATTAATACCCGGCAAATACTTTGTCAACCTTTATCTTAAAAAATTTCAGAATAACTTGACAATATTCCCATTGTCCTGTCACTAAATGCTCACAGCGGATCAACACCGGCCAGCACCTTGTTCATGCTGCGGACGGCGCACATCTTGCCGCACATGGTGCAGGAGTCCTCGTTCTCAGGCACCGACTCGGCCCTATAGCGCCTGGCCTTTTCCGGGTCGATGGACAGTTCGAACATCTTTTCCCAGTCCAGGTTGCGCCTGGCCTCGCTCATTTCATCATCCCACAGCCTGGCCCCGGGTATCCCCTTGGCTATGTCGGCGGCGTGGGCCGCTATGCGGGAGGCTATTATACCTTCTTTCATGTCCTCCAGGGTGGGCAGCCGCAGGTGCTCTGCCGGGGTGACGTAGCAGAGGAAGTCGGCCCCGCTGGCGGCCGCTATGGCACCGCCTATGGCGCTGGTGATATGGTCGTAGCCGGGAGCTATGTCGGTGACAAGGGGGCCCAGCACGTAAAAGGGCGCCCCGTGGCACAGCTTTTTCTCCAGCAGCATGTTGGCCTCTATCTCGTTGAGGGCCATGTGCCCCGGGCCTTCGATCATCACCTGCACGTCCTTCTCCCAGGCCCTTTTGGTCAGCTCTCCCAGTACAATAAGCTCCTGTATCTGTGAGGCGTCGGTGGCGTCCTTGAGGCTTCCGGGGCGGCAGGCGTCCCCCAGGCTTATGGTGACGTCATACTTCCTGCAGATTTCCAGCAGTTGGTCATAATACTCATAGAAGGGGTTTTCCCTGCCGTTAAGCTCCATCCAGGCGAAAAGCAGGGACCCTCCCCGGGAGACTATGTTGGTGAGCCGGGGGTTTTTCCTGAACCTGGCTGCCGCCTCGCGGTTCATCCCGGCGTGAATGGTCATGAAGTCCACACCGTCCCGGGCGTGCTTTTCAACCACACCCATAAACTCTTCGGCGGTTATATCCTTCAGCTCTTTTTCCAGGAAGCCCACGGCGTCATACACCGGAACGGTGCCGATGGCGGCGGGTGATATTTCTATCAGGCGGCGCCTGAACTCCTCCGTTTTGCCGTAGCAGCTCAGGTCCATAATGGCGTCGGCTTTTAATTGAATGGCCATGCGCACCTTTTCCATTTCCGATTCCACGTCGCAGCAGTCCTTGGATACACCAAGGTTGACATTTATCTTGGTTTTAAGTCCCTGACCTATGCCGCATGGCTCAAGGGAAGCGTGGTTCCTGTTGGCCGGTATTACCACTTTTCCTTCGGCCACCAGTCCCATGAGTTTATTAACGTCAATTCTTTCCTTCCGGGCCACTGCCTCCATCTCTTTTGTGACAATACCCTTTCGGGCAGCGTCCATCTGGGTGGTGTAATCCAATGCTAAACCTCCTTACGGCTGAGGGCTTCTTTAAGCTCACGCACCTTGGCGGCTATGTCCTCAGCTCCCACTATTTCCGTTACCAGTGCTATGCACCTGGCTCCCCGGCTAACCACCTGGCCAATGTTGTGACCCTTGATGCCGCCGATGGCCACCAGGGGAATTTTTATGTTCTTTACCGCGTATTCAAGATATTCCAGACCCACCGGGTCACAAACATCCTTTTTTGTCCTGGTGGGAAATATGGGCCCCACTCCTATGTAGTCGGCCCCCGACAGCACGGCGGCTTCAGCCTGGGCCGGCGAGTGGGTGGAGAGCCCCATTATCATCCCGTCTCCCACCAGTTCCCTGACTCTTTCCGGAGGCAGGTCGTCCTGGCCGATATGTACCCCGTCGGCGCCCACCAGAAGGGCCAGGTCGGCATGGTCGTTGACAATGAACGTTACCCCGGCCTTAGCGGTCATTTCCCTTATTTTAAGGCACTCCCGGTATTTCTCCCCCATGCTCTTTTCCTTTTCCCGGTACTGTACAATCCTAATCCCGGACTCGATCATACGGGCCACTACATAGGTGTTGCTCCTGCCCAGGGAATACTCTTCCGCGGTTATACCGTAAATACCGCCCTCTAAAAAGGGGGCCATTCCCTTTTTAATCCCCATCCGACACACCTCCATCCGGATTTGCCAGAAAATAACCCAGCACAATGTCGGCCTGCTTGGCCGCCGCGGTAACAACCATGGGGGCCATGGGGGGACGGTCCGGCCCCACCCCTGAAACAAGGTCCCCCACCAGGAAAAAATTTTCCCTGATCCGGTGTATCCTAATATCATCGCTTTTACCCCATCCGGCAAGGCCCGAGGCCGCCACCAGGAGTTTCCCGGTTCCCATGAAATGCTCCACCAGCATCCTCTTGCAGACGGCGCTGTCCAGAGCCTCCACCACCGCGTGACAGTCATTGAAGAGGAATTTTAAGTTTTCCTCCTCAATCTTCTTGTGCAGCGCCTCTATCTCCAGGTCCGGGTTGATGGAAAGCAGGTTTTCTTTCAGGGCGTCAACTTTTTTCCTGCCCACCTGTACCGAGAAGAAAAACTGCCGGTTGAGATTGCCCTCCTCCACGGTATCGAAGTCCACAATGCAAAACCTTTTAAACCCGCTCCTGACCAGGAACTGGGCGCAGTTTGAACCCAGCCCCCCGGCCCCGGCAATACCAACCTTGACCCCCTGGATCTTTTTAAGCTTTTCCCCGCCCAGTAAGCGGGACAGGGCCTTTTCAAACGGATTTAAATCAACCATGTCAGACTCCCATTCCGAAAACGATAACTCTCAAAATAGAATTTAAATTGTTTATTTTTCTGGATTCTGACTCCTGGATTCTGAATTCTCGGGTTAAATCATCTGCCAGTCCTTGTACACCGGCTGGTAGCCATGGGAATAGATGGCCCGGGCCATCTCGGCCACGCTCCGGTGGTCGGATATTTCAAACTGGCCGGTTGACTGGTTGTCAGACCGGCCTCCCACAGAGGTGCAGGAACCGGCGGACATTCTGGTGGCGCCCAGCCTGATCAGGTGGTCCCGCAGTTCCTTTCTCTCCCTGGTTGAAATGGTTATCCCTCCCCTGGGCATGAACAGCCTGAAGGCAAGCATGTACTGAACCAGGTTTTTGTCAGTCACTTTTTCCCTCGGCTGGAATCCCCCCAGGTGAGGACGCATCCTGGGCGGGGAAATCCCCACCTCCACGTCCGGGTAAGTGTTTTGCAGGTAGTTGGCGTGCAGCCCGGTAAAAAAAGCCTCGGTCCGCCAGTGGTGCAATCCCAGCAGCGCCCCCACGTTGACCGACCGCACTCCCGCCCTGCAGGCCCGCTCCGGGGCCTCCAGGCGGAAGCGGTAATTGCGCTTTGGCCCGGCCGGGTGAAGATCGCCGTACACCTCCCTGTCGTAAACCTCCTGGTATATGGTCAGGCCGTCCACCCCGGCATTAACCAAGTCCATGTACTCCTCCTGCTCCAGAGGGTATACCTCGATGCTGATGGAGGTGAAGTATTTTTTCAAGGCCTTCACGCACTCCCCAATGTACGAAACAGGAGAATCCTTCCGGGACTCGCCGGTGAGTATCAGTATGTGCTTTAACCCGGTGGACGCTATTATTCCGGCCTCCCTCTCCACCTCTTCCGGCGTAAGCTTTTTCCTTTCCAGCCTGTTATGCACCTGAAACCCGCAGTAAACGCAGTGATTGACGCAGTAATTGGACAGGTACAGCGGCGTGTAAAGCATTATCACCCGTCCGAAATGCTGTACGGTAAGGCGGTGCGCCCTTTGCGCCATTTCCTCCAGGTGATCCTCGGCCCTTGGGGACAGGAGCGCCAGGAAGTCCGTTTCGCAAAGCCGGCTTTTGTTGATGGCCCTTACAACATCGTTATCGGTGATTTTCTGGAAAAAGCCTTCAAAATCAAACCTCTCATACTTCTCGATTTCATTGTAAAAACTCATACGCCCATCCCTCAATCCCTAAGAAATCCTGTCAGGGGCGATGATGCCCTGGCGTACTCAGCAGTTTCCCCGGGCCCGGCCAGGAATGCGGCCCGGCCGGCCTCAACGGCCATGCTGAAGGCCCTGGCCATGGACACGGGGTCCCCTGCGGTGGCTATGGCGGTGTTCACCAGCACCGCGGCCGCCCCCATCTCCATTGCCTCGGCGGCCTCGGAGGGGCGCCCAATACCGGCGTCAACTATTATCGGCAAAGGTATTTCCTCTATCAGTATCCTGACCAGTTCCCTGGTCTTCAGCCCCCTGTTGCTGCCTATGGGGGCCCCAAGGGGCATTACCGCCGCTGCTCCGGCTTCCACAAGCCTCTTGGCCACCATCAGGTCGGGGCTCATATAGGGAAGAACCACAAACCCCTCGTCCGCCAGTATCTCTGTGGCCTTTATAGTTTCATAATTGTCTGGGAGCAGGTACCTGTTATCGGTGATAACCTCGATTTTAACCCAGTCGCCGCAGCCCGCCGCCCGGGCCAGCCTGGCTATCCGCACCGCCTCGGCGGCATTCCTGGCCCCCGAGGTATTGGGCATCAGTATACAGTCCTTGGGAACATAGGAGGCTATGTTTTCCTCCTCATAATCCAGGTCCACCCTCCTCAGCGCCACGGTCACCACCTGAACTCCCGATGCCCTGACAACTTCGGGAATCAGCCTGTTGGACGAAAATTTTCCTGTTCCGAGGAAAAGCCGGTTCGTTATTTCCCGCCCTCCAATTTTCAATACATCCTTCATCTCTTACCCACCCCCCACAAAACGTAGTATTTCAACCCTGTCGCCTTCTTTAAGCGCCGTACCGTCCCACTGTTCCCTTTTCAAAGGGATGAAATTGTATTCTATTATGATGGTTTCAGGGTCCAGCGACTTTTGATCCACCAGCCCTTTTACGGTAATACCCTCGGTCAGGCTGACAGTTTTACCGTTTAAAACAACGTTCATAAATCCCCCCCCTTGCCGCATTTTCGATAAAGGGACAAACAAACACGAAGCGCACCCCATAAGGTCAGGTGCGCTTAAAATACCTTTCCCTACGCGGGCATTACCCCGATCAGGTTTTAAGGGTCAGGTGCTAAAAACAGCCCTTTCTCAGCCCATAACATGAGCTCCCCTATGGAGTATTATTTTTTTGGACTGCTTTACTCCAAATGATTAAAGCAATTACTGTTTGACTTGATAATAACAGCTTGGGATTATCTTGGCAAGTCTCAATAAATTACATTTATGATTTTTTTACCGGCACCGGTTTCACAACCTCTAAAAAAACCGCCACCAGGTGGGGATCAAACTGTGTTCCGGAGCATCTTCTCAGTTCCGATATTGCCTCCGGATAAGACTTGGCCTTTCTGTACGGCCGGTCGCTGGTCATGGCGTCGTACGCGTCGGCAATTGCCAGTATGCGGCATTCAAGCGGAATCTCCTCCCTTTTCAGCCCCAGGGGGTATCCCTTTCCGTCCCAGCGCTCGTGGTGCTTCAGTATCCAGTCTGCCACCGGGGCAAGGTCGGGGGCCGACAGGGCGATGCGGTGGCCTATTTCGCAGTGCCGCTGCATTTCCGCCGCTTCCTCCCGGTCCAATGGCCCCGGCTTGAATAGAATTCGGTCCGGAATGCCCACCTTTCCGATATCGTGAAACTGCGCCAGCAGGCGCAGGTCGGCGATTCCCCGCACGGGCATCCCTATGGCGGACGCCAGGCCCACCACCAGGTCCTGCAGGCGGTCCGCGTGTCCCTCGGTAATAAAGTCCCTTGCCTCTAGAGCCTTCATCAGTGTCTGCACGATGGCGCTCCGGGCGCTCTGGCTGCTGTGCAGCTTTTCCCGGTACATGTTGTTGTC
This sequence comes from Bacillota bacterium, assembly GCA_049325055.1. GTDB lineage: Bacteria > Bacillota > Desulfotomaculia > Desulfotomaculales > Desulfocucumaceae > BRHc4a. Next base: position 1,967 of record JBMOPB010000047.1, on the reverse strand, counting down.
CGCTTCCTTGAACAGTTCATTCATGTCCGTGCATCCGTCACGGCTGACCGAAAACCCTATGGACACGCTCAAGAGAAGTTCGGGTCTGGCATGGTTGCGCCTCCGGACAGCCTCCCTTATTCTCCGGGATGCTCCCTCCACCACCGTCCTGGAGCTGTTAGGCAGCAGAACGGCAAATTCGTCCCCGCCTATCCTGGCCACAACGTCACTGTCCCTGAAGGATTCCCTGATGGCAGCGGCAGCATCCACCAGGAGCGCGTCCCCGGCATCGTGGCCCAGTGTGTCATTGACCAGCTTCAGCCCGTCCACGTCACATATGATGACGCCCGCCGGATAAGATCCCTCGGCTTCGATGCGGCGCATCTCCCTTTCAAAATAAACCCTGTTGTACACACCGGTCAGTGAATCGTGGAAGCTCAGGTATTTCAGCCTCTCAACGGCCTGCTTCCTCTCCGTTATGTCTTCAACTATGCATACTCCGCCTATAACGGTATTGTCCTCGAGGGTGATGGGGGAAAAATCCACTTTTACCGGAACAATCCTGCCGGAGGTTCTCACGCGGTAATTAACCTCATAGTGGCTTTGTTCTCCGGACAGTGCCTTTTTGGTTACCTCCGCCAATTGATGGTCGGAGGAGATCAACATATTCACACCCACAAGATCTTCACGGGACGTTCCGGTTATTTCCAGCATCTTGTCGTTGCAGGCCGTTATAATGCCGTCTTTGTTGAAATGGATTATTCCCAGGGGGCTGTTCTCAAAGACCAGCCTGTATTTTTCCTCGCTGTCGCGCAATTTTTCCTCAAACTGCTTGCGTTCGGTTACATCCCGCACAACCCCCCTGAACCCTGTGGGATTCCCTTCCATATCCTTTATGAGCGATACCGACGACTCGAGACACCTGACGGACCCGTCCTTAGCACTGACCAACCAGTCAAGAAGCTTGAACGGCCTTCCTGTTTTGTAAACCTGGTTGAACGCCCGGCGCACCCTCGGAATATGGCCGGGAACGGTGTACTCTTTGTACCCTTTACCCGTCAGCTCCTCACTGCTGTACCCGATAATTCTGCAGGCCGAGCTGTTGAAAAAGACCAGGGCGCCTTTTAAATCAACTTCAATATAGCCGTCCTCAATGCTTTCCAGTATTGTACGGTACCTTTCCTCGCTTTCCCGCAGCGCCTCTTTGGTACTTCTTATGGCTGTGATGTCGGCCAGGGTGCTTCTTAATCCCACCACCCTGTTTTCCCGGACTATAGGGCGGGAGTGTATGACCACGCTGAATTTTTTTCCGTCCTTTCTCTTTACGGTGTACTCCTGCCCTCCGGGTTTTTCCCCCGCGAAAACCCTTTCCATGTCACGTTTGGCTTTTTCCCTTTCCTCCGGCACTACTACCTGAAGGGCATAAAACCCGCTGCACAGTTCTTCCATTGAATAGCCGAACATCTCCACCGCCTTGGCGTTGGTCAGGGTTATAATCCCATCCATGTTAATCTCGCATACCACAACCGGAAGCAGATCAAAAAGCTCCTTATAGTGCTCCCTGGTGGCCAGAAGTTTGTCCCGTGAGACCTCCAGGGCCCCCAGCATGCCGTTTATGGTAAAGGCAAGCCTGGAAAGCTCGTCATTACCCTGTACCTTGACCCGCGCCGAAAAATCGCTGCTTTGGCCTATTTCACCAACAGCGGCGATGATCCGGGACAGCCGGGAGAGAATAACCCTCTCCAGAAACAGCATTATTACTGCTCCAAACACCAGCCCCGGGGCCAGAATCATGCTGCCCATCATTATAACGTCGGGTAAGGAATAAAGAATCAAAAGAAGTACCGCCAGGGTCAAGCCGGTGATTAACATCGTTTTACCGCGCAGTGTCATACGGACCTACCTCTTACCTGAAATATACCTGATGCAGTCAAAGAATAAAAACCCGGATCACCACCGGGATTTTGATAAACATTTTTATTTGGAAC
>JBMOPB010000046.1:0-8414 GCA_049325055.1 Bacillota bacterium | reverse complement strand
TCCAGTTTTCAAGGGTCGATTTCCTCTTAAAAAAGTTGTTCTTGATTGCTCAGTTTTAAGGGGAACTAAATATATCATACGAGGAGTGATAAAAATGGGTGAGGCTGTTCACAGTCTGCTTGAAAGAAACGCCAGAAAGTATCCTAACGAAATAGCCGTACGCTGGCCCGAGGGCGGCACGGCACTGACCTGGACCGAACTGAACTGTGGGGCGAACGCCCTGGCCCGGCACCTTCGGGCATCGGGAGTAAAGCCCGGCAGCAGGGCGGCCATTTTCATTTCCAACCGCCCGGAGTTTATAACCGCTTACTTCGGATCACTTAAGGCAGGCTTAATGGTTATCCCCCTGAATGTCAAGTTTACTCCTTCGGAAATTTCATACATTCTATCAGACAGTGAGGCTGCAACGGTCATATACGAAGAATCCCTGCGGGCGGTTGTCGAAGATGCCGCAAAAGGTGCGGACACCATCAAGGTGGCGCTTTCCGCCCGGGACTTACCCGCACTGAATGAAAAATACGACAACGAAGACCTTAACCTCAATGTCAGCCCCGAAGACCCGGCAGAAATACTTTATACCTCCGGAACCACGGGGAAACCCAAGGGCGTTCTGCTGACCCACAACGCCATTACCATGGTGGGGTCAATGATGACCTATGAGGCCGACATCAGGCGCGGGGACCGCTGTCTGCACCTTATGCCCCTCACCCACTCCGCCCCCTTGAACCTGCTTCTTGTAGGCGGCACCTGGGCCGGCGCCTCTCACGTTCTGGGAACATTCACGCCCCAGGCTCTTTTGGAGCTTACCCAGCAGGAGAAAACAACCCATTTCTTCGGCGCGCCGGTAGTGTACTCCCTGACCGGCCGGATGCCCAATTTCAGCAGCTACGACCTGACTTCCACAAAGCGGTGGATATACGGCGGCGCCCCGATGCCCAGGGCGGGACTGGACAGCATGATGAGGCTGTTCCCGGGAGGTTTCATGGGAGTATACGGGCTTACCGAGGCCGGCCCCAACGGCACGGCCCTTCACCCCCTGGAACATCCCCGGTATGCCGGCAGCATCGGCTGCCGGGGGACCGTGATATCCGAGGTCAGGGTGGTCGGATCCGAAGGCAGGGACGTTGAGCCCGGTGAAATAGGAGAGATTATTATCAAGTCACCCAGCAATATGATTGGTTATTATAAAAGGCCGGATGAAACCGCCGAAACACTGGTTAACGGCTGGATATACACCGGGGACCTTGCCGAAAGGGACTCCGAGGGCTATATATGGGTTAAGGACCGTAAAAAGGATATGATCATAAACGGCGGGGTCAACGTGTATCCCAAGGAAGTTGAAGACGTGCTGTCGCTTTGCCCCGGAGTAGCCGACGCCGCCGTGGCCGGAATACCCCACCCGGACTGGGGGGAAACTGTGCTGGCCCTGGTGGTGCCCACTCCCGGCCACAACCCGGACCCGGAGGAAATCAGGGATTTTTGCAGGCAAAGGCTGGCCGATTACAAGGTTCCGCGCATTGTCACCCTCACGGATGTTATTCCGAGAAACATAACAGGGAAAATTCAAAAGCACGTTATCAGAGAAAAATATAAAAACATCTAACGTTTACAGCAAAATACCATCTAATGCGCCGGTTCACCCAGGGTACCGGCACTTTTTTTACTGGGTATGGCCCAACCCGGCATAAAAATCAAATTTTAAAATAGAATTTTTAAACAGGCGGAAAACCGCCTGTTCTCACATTTGCATAAAGGTTTACAATATGATCAACAGCTTGTCGACGCAAAAAATGTTCCGAGGGGGGAATGTAGATGAAAAAAACTATCCTGAAGGCATTTTTTAAGATGATCAACGGCGTTGACTTCAAGGTATTGTTCTGGGACGGGGAAGCCGTGGATTACGGTACGGGCAGGCCTCTGCTCACTATTATTTTCAACCGGGAGCTGCCTGTCAACTTCAGCCTGGCCGACCCTGCCCTTTCTTTCGGCGAGGCGTACATGGACGGTATAATCGATTTTGAGGGCGACCTGGAGGAAATATTCCGCATCATAAAGCAGAACAGGGATACGATTATACCCAATGACTTTAAGAAAACATTTTTTTCAACCTTTCAGAACATAAGCAGCGCCACCTCCAGGCAGAGGCAAAAGCAAAACATTCAGCACCACTACGACCTTGGAAACGACTTTTTCGCCCTTTGGCTGGACGAAACCATGAGCTACTCCTGCGCCTACTTCAGGGATACCGGTGACTCCCTTACCAAGGCCCAAATCCAGAAAATAGACCTGATCCTGAAGAAACTGCAGGTAAAACCGGGGGAAAGGCTCCTGGACATTGGCTGCGGCTGGGGCTGGCTGATAATCAGGGCAGCCCAACTATACGGTGTGTCCGCTCTGGGAATCACTCTGAGCCATGAACAATGCACTGCCGCAAACCGGAGGATAAAGGAACTGGGGCTGTCCGGCAAGGTGGAGGTCCGCCTTCAGAATTACCTGGACCTGCCGGAACAGGAGCAGTTCGACAAGGTGGCCAGCGTGGGAATGTTCGAGCACGTGGGCAGGGAAAACCTGGCAAAATACATGGAAAAGATACAAAAAATGCTTATACCCGGGGGCCTTTCGATGCTGCACACAATCACCGGGACAGAGGAAAAACCTGTAAACAGCTGGGCGGATAAATATATTTTCCCTGGAGGATACATACCGTCACTGAGAGAAACAATCTGGCTCCTGCCCCAGTTCGATTTCCACCTCCTGCACGCCGAAAGCCTCAGGATGCACTATGCCATGACACTGGACAGGTGGTATGAAAACTTCAGCAGAAATATTGACGCCGTTAGAAACAAGTTCGGCGAGAAATTCGTAAGGATGTGGACCCTGTACCTGCGCGGCTGCGCGGCCAATTTCAGGGTTACGGGGCTGAACGTGTACCAACTGCTGTTCTCCAAAGGGCTGAACAACGACCTCCCGCTCACCCTTGAGAATGTATACTGCAGGCAGTGGTAAAACCAAAGGACACCAGGGGTTAGGGGTTAGGGGTTAGGGGTTAGGGGTTAGCAGCTATAAGTTGTCACAATATTACCCATAAAATCCCAATCCCTATTCCCCAATCCCTAATTTTTGTGGTACTTCGGCTGATATCGGCCCGTCATCGGGGCAGTTATCCAAGAAGAAAATCCAAAATGTATTTCGGGAAACAAACGTCCTTTTCCCTGGCGGAAAGGCGCCGCAGGCATCTCACCACGCGGGCGGGGTCCAGCTTGTTGGGGCAGACCATATTGCACTGCTCACAGCCTATGCAACTCCAAAGAAGCGGCGAATGGAGAGCCTCCTTTACCCGGCCCAGCTGCACCAGCCTTATCAGGGAAGTTGGATTCGGTTTCTTGTAAACGGCCGGGCATACCGACCCGCATTTGCCGCACTGCTCACAGAAATAGGCGGTCCTGGCGGCAGCCACGTCCAGAATCGCCGTTTCCCTTAAGTCAGTTATGTCAGCATACCGGTTCATAATTTATCACCGTCTTTTTTTATTTGAACGGGCTGGGCCCCAGCGTGACAAGCAGATCGCTAAACTTTTGAATTTCATTCAAAAGCCTTTGGGTGTCATCTATGGTTACCCCGGTGAGATAAATCCTCTCCGGTTCGATCCTCATTCTCCCCAGGGTTTCCTTCAGGTTCTGCATCCTTGTCTCGGCCAGGGACGTTCCGGCCCCATGGTGGCACTGATCCGGGCGGCACCCGGCCAGCATCACTCCGTCAAGCCCGCCTATCAGGGCCTCGTTTAACCAGGCCATATTAACCGACCCTATACACGGCACAGAGATGGGCACAACCCCTTCCAGCCCTTTGACTTCCCCCTGCCGAACCAGTTTTTGCCAGGCGGGATAGGCGTCGTTGCTGCACAGGAAAAGAAGCACCGAGGGCTCCGGTACATCTCCCGACAAAACCTTATCCACAACATCTTCAATCTTTTTAATGCCCTGTCCGGGAAGGTTGATACACATAAGAGGGCAGCCCCCCTGGCATATGCCGCATCCCCGGCAGTCCCCCGGATGAACCGCGGGGTATCCATCGGGTCCCAGAACGCATGCCCCGTAGGGGCATTCCTTGACACACCGGCCGCAGTGGTCGCACTTCTTCTTATTAACTTCCGGGTATGACGAAGGCTGCTGATGGATCTTCACCAGGCACTGCGCCACCGCCGAAAGGGCGCTCCTGACGCTGTCCTCAACGTCCATGGGCTGCTGGGCGCAACCCGCCGCCCAGATGCCCGACCTCCGGATCTCAGTGGGATCGCAGGGGGTATGGCCGGGAAAAAATCCGTAACGGTCCTTTTCCAAACCTTCAATATCCGGTAAAACCGGCGGAACCATGCCGGTGGCCAATACCACCAGGTCAAAGTCTCCCTCTACTTTTTTTCCGCTTAGTGTGTCATCGGCCCTGACAATCAACCCTTCACCGTTACATTCAACAGACGAGGGGGTGCCCCGTATCAAAACCGGCCGGTACTCCTCCCTCACATGCCTGAAGTATTCCTCCTTGCTTCCCGGCGTCCGGATATCCCTGTAAAAAACCCATGTGCCAATATCCCTGTCCCATTGGTGAAGGTATTCAATCTGCTTCAGGGTAACGGTGCAGCAGTATCCCGAGCAGTAAGAAAGGTGATTTTTATCCCTGCTGCCTGCGCACTGTATGAAAGCCACACGGTTGAGTGGCTTCCCCGTAACAGGGTGGACGGGCCTGCCGCCGGTGGGGCCGTCGGGCCGGAAAAGCGACTCCAGTTCCATAGAAGTGATAACCCCCGGCAAATTCCCGTGGCCAAACTCCCCCATCCGGGAAGCATCGTAAAGATCGGCGCCGGTGGCCAGAATAATCCCATCAACCTCAATTTCGTACTCCCCGGCCTCCTGTTTTAAATCACGAAGCGTCACGGTATAAGCACCCGGAGATTTTTTTTGCACCCCAGTCATTTCTGTAAGTAAAAACATTTCCACATTGGGCAGACCCCGGATATTGCTTAACAGAATCTCAAGGCCGCAACGGGGTGGACACAGCCTGGGATAGTAGCGGTGAAGATTGGCCACCCTGCCTCCGGGGCCGGCGGACTTTTCCACCAGCACCACACCGACACCCGCCCGGCCCAGCCTTTCGGCCGCCGTAAGCCCGGATATGCCGCCCCCCGCCACCAATATCTTTCCTTTTGACAACTTCCCTCACCCTCCTTCAGCCGGACATAAGCGGCGAGGGGCCGGAAAGACATCCGGCCCCCTCCCGCATAATAATTCTTCTAGTCGTTTCTGTTTTTGTAATTGAATCTTTCCACCTTGCCGTCCTGACTGATGGAGGTCCAGCTTACCCTTTTACCTCCCATTAAAGGTATCAGCTTGGCCGGGTAATAGCCCAGCTGGTAGGGCAGCCTTGTTTCAATGGCCCCCTGGGGACAGACTTTCACGCAGGACATGCAGTCCCAGCAGTCGCGGGCCGACCGGCAGTCTGCCTTTACGGCTTCTTCATTAAGCATCAAGAGGTCGCCGGGACATATGGCAACGCAAAGAGGCTCTTTTTCTCCCTTGCATCCGTCACACTTCTGCAGATCAACTTTTGGCGGCATATTGCTTACCTCCTTGAGATTAACAGCGTTTTTCAAAAGATACCTGTTCTAAAATGCATACTGCCTTATTTAAATATTTTTTCATCCGGCCTCGTGAACATTTCAATTTCCCCGGTTTCAGGATTCCTCTTTGAATTCACAAAGCAGTTGAATTTTTCATCATTGCGGTCGGGGAAGTCCATCCTGTTCTGCCAGCCCGGCCAACGGGTTTCTTCCCTGTACAGAAGGTGGTGCACCAGAACCTCGGCCACATCAACCATATCGATGACCTCGTGGCACTTCATCAGCTCGTGCATATCTTTGGCCACGAGAAACTTGGTCTGGTCTTTCAGTATGGCAATATTCTTCAGGGCATACTCCAGACGCTCTTTGTTCATGCGATAGAACTGGTGCACCCCGCCGGCGTACTCGTCCATGAGCCTCTGGAGCCTTTCCTCCATCTCCCAGGGGCTTACACCTTCACCCACATTGATCTGCCTTACAAAGGGCTGGAAGACCCTGTTCTTCTCCTTCTCCACCAGGGCGCTGTCCGTATTGAACTGTCCCGCGCCGGCGGATTTCAGGTACTCCACCGCTCCCCGGGCAGACAGTATACCCTCGGCGGCGCAGCCTCCCACAAATTTGTTGGGGGTGCCGCCGGCAACGTCTCCGCAGGCAAACAGTCCCGGGATGGTGGTCGCCCTCTTTACGTCAATCCAGTAACCGCTGGCGGTGTGGCCGCCCACGATGTAGGGGTCGCTTCCGTAAATCTCGATGGGGTCCTTTGAGATATCCTGGTTCCGGGAGGCCAGGAACAGCACGAAGCTGGGACGCTCATTCAGATAATCGGTCTTTAAGTCTTTTATCTGATCCGGGGTCATGTGAGTGGTATCCACATAGCAGGGACCGCGCCCGGCCAGCCACTCCTCCATGGGGGCGTTGGCCCTGATAAAGCGGGGAGCCTTGTCGCCGCCCAGGTGGGCGTAGCGCTCGGCCAGAATCTTTTCTCCCCTGGCGTTGATCATAGCCGCATTGTATCCCACAGAAATTGTGTCGATGGGCCCGTTGAAGTCTTTGGTCCTGACGGCGCACCAGCGCATTTCAAAGGTTGTCATCTCTGCGCCGGCCCTGATGCCCATGGCATAACCGGTGCCCACGTTAAACGGGCAGTACCAGATCTGGTGGTGACTGTCATTTCCGTCATTGGTGTAGGGCTTGTAGATCCCGCCCGCGCCGCCGGTAGCCACAATGGTGGCTCCGGCCTTGATTACGTAAAATTTGCCTTCCCGCAGATTGAAGCCCATAGCGCCGACGACGCGGTCCCCGTCCACAAGATAATTTGTGGCCACCACCCGGTTGAGAATATCGCAGCCGTACTCCCTCACCTTTTCGGCCAGTATTACCTTCATTTCGGAACCGTGAATGGCAATGTCCCAACGCCCGCGGGCAAGATACTCGCCGTTTTCATCCTTTTTAATGGGAAGTCCCCAGCTTTCCCACTCCTCGATTGACTGGTTGAGCAGTTCGGCCATGGTCATGTAGAGGTCGTCCCGCTGCAGTCCACCAGCCTGGTCCCTGCTCCAGCGGACAAGGCTCTCCACGGTTTCACCTTTTTTAATATAAGTGTTTATGGCGTCCATGCCGGCCGCAAGGCAGCCGCTGCGGTCTATGTGCGCCTTCTCCATCAGAGTCACCTTAAGCGACGGGTCCTGTCTCTTGGCCTCAATAGCCGCGTAACATCCTGCATTACCGGCCCCGATTATCAGAATGTCGGTCTCAAGATAAATCTCTTCGACCTCCTGCGGGACGACCGGATATTTTTTACCCATGTCTCACAACCTCCTATTACTGCATTTTATTTCCAGGTGACATAGCCGCCCCACACCGGCAGCCCGTTAAAGGCGTACCAGGGCATCATAATCACCAAAAAGTAAACCATAGTGACCAGCATTATGGGAATGCCCACCCGGGCGTAGGTACTGGTATTGAACGTACCGGTGCCGTAGGCGATAACACAGGCGGTTACCTGGGTGGGAATGATAAACGAAAAGGTATCGAAATTTGCGGCTAGAAGAGTAAACGCCACAGGGTTTAGGTTAAGTGTCTTGGAAAGTGAAATCATTATCGGGGCCAGCATAGACACGGCCGCCACATTGCTCAGCATGAATATCCTGATGAACGCGGTTACCGCTATGACTCCGGCCACGATCACCAGGACCGGCTGCCCTACGAAAAGGGGGTGGGCTGCGTCCGCCAGCCACTTGGCAAGCCCGGTGCCGCTGATGGCGTTGGCCATCGACATGGCACCGCCGAGGAGAAGGAATGTGCCCCAGATGGTCTTGCCCTGCACGGCCTGCCAGGTTACCGGCAGGAGCCCCGGGACGAAGAATACTCCCAGTGCTATTAAAGTGGCCATACCGGTTTTTACATTGTGGTAAGGTTCGGTAATCCACAGCACAACGGCCAACAGGAAAACCGCCAGTATGAACCACTCCACCCAGCCCATCCTACCCATTTTCTGCTTCTCTTCCTTTATAAACTCAACCCCGCCGGGAACGGCTATGTTTTGAATGCCAAATAGCTTCCTTACCATAACAAACATGATTGGATAAAGTCCCAGTATGGGCCAGTGAAGCCAGAACCATTTGGCATAGCTCATCTGGTATCCCAATTGCTTCTCAAACAGCCCCGCCATGATAACGTTGGGCATATGAGCCGTCAAAAGAAGTATTCCAGCCACCATGGGGAAATAGCATATTCCTGTGATGGCCATGGCGCCCACTGCCTTTCTACCCTTTTCATCATCCGCAAACAGGTTGCTGAC
>JBMOPB010000045.1:0-8415 GCA_049325055.1 Bacillota bacterium | reverse complement strand
GAACCGCCTCTTCAATGATGTCGTCTATACCGGATCCGTACGCCTCAAGAAAACCGATCTCCCCGAATATAAACAATCCCTTGGTAACCGCCATAAGGTACAGCGCCAGGGACCTTGACCGCACTTCCCGGAGTTCGCCCCGGGAAATGCCCTCCTGAATAATTCCTTCCATGATTTTCAGTATCTCGCCTGTTTTTTTATCTATCACAGGCCGGAGTTGGGGTGGAATTTCAATTCCCGCCAGCGGGTTAAACAACTGCTCAAGTCTAAAAACATCGGCTTGCTTTTCAAGGGATTATCCTTTTCTCAAACCGGTGGTGCATGTTCCTGTAGTCCTCTTCGCTGTACTTTTCGAAAAATTCTTTGGCGGCATTGTACCCGGACCGGAAAATAAGGTCTTTTCTTTCGGGGGTTATATCAAATTCCGTTGTTCCTATTCCCATGGTGGGAATGCTTATTGTCCTCTTAAAATTGGCATCCTGTATATGCCTTTCGTCGTGCGCCTCAATCATCGTACTGATCATGGCCGCAAGGAAATCTATTATGTTGTTTATTTTGCGGGGATTACCGTGTCCCGGCTCCACCAGCCTGAACCCGAAAGTTGGCCAGGGGGGCTCCCCCAGACTGTCAAAAATCCACACCGGGAAATTACTGAGAATGCCTCCGTCCACTATATAACTCTTCCCACGCTCTCCATGGGCCTCAAAATAAATAACCACCGGCTCAAAAAAGACAGGAATGCTCATTGACATCCGTACTGCCCGGGCGACATCCAGCCGGTCAGGGTCATAGCCATAGTATCTTATGTCCCGGGGCAGTACCAGCAGCCGGCCCCGGGAAATATCACTGGCGATGACGTTTAGCCGGTACATGTACCTGGGGTTTTTCTCTCCCTTAATTCTGATGTCCCCGAAAGTGCGGACCCCCTTTTTTAACAACTTTTCCTTCATAAAGTCCTCAATGAAGTTGCCCTCATAGATACCTTTCTCCAGGAGTAGACTAAGAGTCTTTCCGGGCACCCACAATTTGTCCAGAAAACCCTCGTCCTTTATCCGGGAGAAGTCCAGGTTATACATTATGTCCTTTATCTCGTCAGATGAATGGTTGCTTGCCACAAGCGCCGCCACTATGGCCCCGGCGGATGTTCCGGCAACATTTTGCCATCTTATCTTTTTCTCCTTTTCAGCATAGCACAGCGCTCCAACCAAGCCGATCCCTTTAACACCACCACCCTCAAAGACAGCGTCGGCCTTCAAGGAAACCCCTCCTTTTTAACGAAATCCGGGAATAACCACCCAATACATTTCTGCACTGGATAATTATATGATATTTTAACAGGGTTTACCATCTGTATTTGTACAAAAAAAGGAACATCCCCCTAATCAAGGATGTTCCCTTTTGTGGCGGAGAGCGAGGGATTCGAACCCTCGAGACAGCTTTAAGAACCGTCTACTCGCTTAGCAGGCGAGCGCCTTCGACCTACTCGGCCAGCTCTCCTTATATTTGTGATACGGCATTATTATGCCGGACCTTTTTATAAGTGGCGGAGGGAGTGGGATTCGAACCCACGGAACCCGCAAGGGTTCAACGGTTTTCAAGACCGCCTCCTTCAACCGCTCGGACACCCCTCCATGCTGAGAGGTTAGACGTGGGAAGTGGGAGGTGAGATTCTTGTGCGGAATTTGGAAAGCAAATTCCTTCTTAATCCCATTTCTCACTTCTCATTTCTCACTTCTCTTACAGGCGGCATATAAAAGTATAGCATAGCCCCCATACCATGTCAACAGGGCTATTTCTGCCAAAACACTGCTTTGCTTCCAGTTATAAAAAGTTGTTTCCGGATACCCACCGGTACTGGTATCCGGAAAACCTCATCCTATCTTTTCCACCCCACCCATGTAATTCACCAGCACTTTGGGGATGGTCACACTGCCGTCTTCCTGCTGGAAGTTTTCAAGTATGGCCGCAACGGTTCTCCCCACTGCCAGTCCTGATCCGTTCAGTGTGTGAACGAACCTCGGTTTTCCCTTGCCGTCCTTGAACCTTATATTTGCCCTCCTGGCCTGGAAGTCCTCGAAATTGCTGCAGGAGGATATTTCTTTGTACTCGTTATAGCTGGGCATCCATACTTCTATGTCATACGTTTTTGCCGAGCTAAAGCCCATATCGCCGGTGCACAGGCATACCACCCGGTAAGGCAGCTCCAGCAGTTGTAAGGCCCTCTGGGCATGCCAGGTCAGCTTCTCCAGCTCCTCATAGGACTCTTCCGGCCTTGCGAATTTTACAAGCTCCACTTTATTGAATTGGTGCTGTCTTATCAAGCCTCTGGTGTCTCTGCCGGCAGATCCGGCCTCAGCCCGGAAGCAGGCGCTGTAGGCGCAATGGGATATCGTAAGACTGCCGCCGTCCAGTATTTCGCCGCTGTAAAGGTTGGTTACCGGGACTTCGGCCGTGGGTATAAGGTAATAGTCGGTACCTTCCACCTTGAACATGTCCTCGGCAAATTTGGGAAGCTGTCCTGTTCCCACCATGCTCCCGCTGTTTACCATGAACGGGGGAAATACCTCCACGTAGCCATGGTCCCTGGTATGCAGGTCCAGGAAAAAATTAATAACCGCCCTTTCCAGTCTTGCGCCAAGGGCCTTGTAGAAAGTGAACCTTGCTCCGGAAACCTTTCCGCCCCTTTCAAAATCAAGTATGTCAAGGGATTCCCCTATATCCCAGTGAGGTTTTGCGGCAAAACCAAATTTCCGGGGCTCACCGTAACGGTAAACCTCCACATTGTCCTGTGAATCCTTCCCCTCGGGCACTGTTTCATGTGGAACATTGGGTATGGTGAGCAGTATCTTTTCAAGCTCCTCCTCGATGCCCCTTATTTCATCGTCCATCTCCTTTATGTTCTGAGACACCTGGCGCATTTCGGCCACCATTTCCGGGGATTCCACGCCCTGGCGCTTGAGCCGGCCTATTTCCTCGGAAACCACGTTTCTTCTGTTCTTTAGCTGTTCCACCACAACCAGTTTTTCCCGGCGCTTTTCATCCAGGCGCAGAAATGGTTCAAGATCCAGGTCGGAACCTCTTTTTCGGAGAGACTCCCTGACCATACCCGGATTTCCCCGGAGCAGTTTGATATCAAGCATAAACTAAACCTCCGACAAAATATCTTATGCCTCTCTAATAATGTACCCAAAATTTAACACCAATACAACCCTAAAACCATAACACTTCTCTAAAGAACAAGGAGCTTATAATTACTCCCTGTGGTTAAAAAAGAGGGGGCAAAATGACCCGAAGTCAGTTTACCCCCTCCATGTTGCTGTACCTGAATTTTATAGCTTTATCATTTTAACGTCCATGACGCCCTCTATCTCTGCAATCTTCTTGAGGGTGTCTTCAGGCACCTCACAGTCCACTGAAAGAAGCATAATGGCCTTCCCGCCGATTTGCTTTCGCCCCACCTGCATGGAAGCGATATTGATATTGTGATCCCCGATAAGGGTTCCCACCGGTCCGATTATCCTGGGCTTATCCATATGCGGCACATAGAGCATATACCCGCTGGGAACGGCGTCAACCCTGTATCCGTCTATCATTACTATACGTGGGTCGTTGTCTCCGAATAGGGTTCCCGATATGGTTTTCTCCTCCTTGTCGGAGTATATCTTCACGGTAATAAGGCTTGAATATCCCTCTCCAAGCCCATCTACGGCCTGGAGCACCTGGATACCCCGGCTCTTGGCCAGAGTTGGGGCGTTAACAAAGTTGACCGTTTCCTGAAGAATGGGGTCCAGAAGCCCCTTAACCACCGCCGTGGTTATTGGCGCCACTTCCTGCCGCGCAAGATCGCCGCTGTAAATTACCTCTACCCTCTTAATACGGCCGGACACCAGGTATGCCTGGAAGCGGCCCAGCTTTTCAGCCAGCCCCAGGTACGGCTTGACCAAAACAAGAGTTTTGGGGCTGATGGAGGGAATATTCACAGTGTTTTTAACCACATTCCCTGTCAGGGCCGCCACTATTTCCTCCGACACGTCCACAGCCACGTTGAGCTGGGCTTCCCTGGTGGATGCCCCCAGATGCGGGGTGGCTATGAAGTTGGGCAGTTTCAGCAGGGGACTCTCGGTATTGGGCTCCTTTTCAAAAACATCCAGTGCGGCCCCGGCCACTTTTCCTTCCACCATGGCCTTGTAAAGGGCATCCTCGTCGATTATACCTCCTCTGGCGCAGTTTATTATGCGTACGCCTTCCTTCATTAACGACAAGGATTTTTCATTAATCATATGATAAGACTCTTTGGTTTTGGGCATGTGAATGGTGATGAAGTCGGACCTTCTGTACAGTTCCTCCAGTGTAACCAGATCCACCGCCATGCTGGCCGCCTTTTCCTCGGTAATGAACGGGTCGTAGGCCACCACGTCCATCTCCAGGGCCTGGGCCCTCTTTGCCACCGCCGATCCGATCCTGCCAAGCCCCAGTACTCCCAGCACCTTGCCTCTCAGCTCAACCCCAAGGAAAGCCTTTTTATCCCAAACGCAGCCCTTCATTTTCATTACCGCCTGGGGAATGTTGCGGGCCAGGGACAACATCATGGCTATGGTGTGTTCGGTGGCGGCAATGGTATTGCCGTCAGGGGCGTTAACCACCAGCACGCCCTTTCTGGTGGCCGCTCCCAGGTCAATATTATCCACACCCACGCCGGCGCGGCCTATAACTTTCAGCCTGTCGCCCTTTTCAATAATCCTGGCCGTTACCTTGGTGGCGCTTCTAACTATCATCCCGTCAAATTCCGGAATTATTTCAGCCAATTCATCCTCGGTCATCTTGCTGCCGATGACCACCTCAATTTCTTGATTCTGCCGGAGTGGAACCAGTCCCTCCTCCGATACTCCATCCATTACCAGGACTTTCACTATAATCATTCCTTTCCGAGAAAGACTTGCTGTGCCGCCATGACGCCGCTGCCCAGTTGCACCGGGTGGCCGATGCGGTCGAGAGCCATTTCCAGAGCGCTGACGGCTATTATAACGTCCATTTTGTCCGAGAATCCCATGTGCGCAATCCTAAAGATTTTTCCCTTCAGAATTCCCTGCCCGCCCGCGAAGGTGACGCCGAATTCTTTTTTAAGCACCTTGCGGATATCATCCCCGTCTATTCCTTCAGGGCTCTTTACCGCTGTAATCACCGGGGAGGAAAACTCTTCACCGGCAAATGGCTCGAGGCCAATTGCCTTGACGGCAGCCCGGGTAGCTTTGGCCAGCAATTTGTGCCGGGCATAGACATTATCCATTCCCTCCGCCATCATCATATCCAGGGCCGCGTCCAGCCCGGCGAAAAGGGAAACCCCGGGGGTGTACGCGGTATTCCATTTTTCATAGGATTTTTTTGCAGCGGGAAGGCTTAAGTAGAACCGCGGAGACTTGTTGCCCTCCACCACTTTCCAGGCCTTATCGCTCACAGCCACCATGGCCAGCCCCGGAGGAAGCATCATGGCCTTCTGCGAGGCGGTTACCAGTATGTCCACATTCCATTCATCCATTTTAATCTCTATTCCGCCTACACCGCTGACGCCGTCCACCAGCAGCAAGGCGTCGGTTTTTGCCACCAGGGCGCCGATACCGGCGATGTCGTTTGTAACACCGGTGGAAGTTTCGTTCTGTGTGGCCAGCACAACCTTGTAGCTTCCTGACGCCACCTTCTCCTCCACGGTTTTCAGGTCTACACAGTTACCCCAGCCAAAATTCACTTCGTCCACATCAGCCCCGTAGGATCTGGCGATTTTGGCGAATCTCTCGCCGAAATTGCCAGTTACCAGCGCCAGCACTTTGTCTCCGGGCTCCACAGTATTGGCCACCGCCGTTTCCATACCGCCGGTGCCCGAGTGAGTAAGCACAAAAATATCGTTTTTGGTCTGAAATACAACCTGGAGCCTTCCCACTATACGCCTGTGCATATTGGCAAATTCATCGGTTCGGTGCCCTATTATGGGCCTTGACATCGCGGACATCACCGCCGGAGGAACCGGCGTGGGACCTGGGATCATCAGATACTGTTTATCCTGCATCATAATTCTCTACTCCTTTACCTCGCTAATGAAATGAAATGAACCTACATAAATAAAAACCCCCCGTCCCCTGAAATTTTAAACAGGGACGAGAGGTTATTCTCCCGCGGTGCCACCCTTTTTGGAAGGATAAAAAACATCCTTCCCGCTCGCCAGTGGTAACGGAACAACCGTGCCTGCATAATAAGCCGTAAGTCTTATGACGACAGACGACCGTTAAACAGACCCCCTTCGGGGCGCCTTTCTCCAGAACTCCTGCCGGTTTACACCGCCCACCGGCTCTCTTTAAGGAATTGACTGGATCCTTTCCCCTGCATCGGGTTTAAATAATGAACCTGAACAAAATAATACTACATTAAATTTAACTTTGCAACAAAAAAAACCAGCCCAACCTAAAATTCATATTTTCAAAAAATACTCGTGCATCCTGGTATCCGCGGTAAGCTCAGGGTGAAAGGCTGCCGCCAGCAGCCGGCCCTGCCTTGCACAGACAATCATTCCTTCGTATTTAGACAGAACTTCAACCCCGGGCTTTACTTCCAAAATGTATGGAGCCCTTATAAAAACACCCCGGAAAGGTTCCGGACCCAGGCATGGTATTTCCAGGTCGTCCTCAAAGCTGTGTACCTGCCTTCCAAAGGCGTTTCTCTCCACCGACATGTCCATCAATCCAAGCCTTGGCTGTTCCGACCCTGCAATATCCTTTGCCAGCATAATCAAACCGGCGCATGTCCCGAAAATGGGCATTCCTTTTTTGGCAATTTCCCGTATAGGATCCAGCAGCCCAAATTCAATCATCAGTTTACCCATGGTGGTGCTTTCACCGCCGGGTATTACCAGCCGGTCAATACCTTCCAACTGTTGCGGCAGCCGCACCTGCCTTGTTTCTATACCATCCCCGCAGGCGCGCAGCATCTTTTCGTGTTCACGAAAAGCGCCCTGAAGGGCCAGCACTCCAATTAGCATTTGTATCCCCTTATTTCTGCTTTTAATGAATGTGGAACTGGCCGCAGGGCCAGTTCCTCCAAATCGAAGTCGAAGTCGAACCTCGAACTTCGAGGATCACCAGCCCCTGTCCTGCATTCTCTGATCTGGCGTTATAGTGGCTATCTCCAGTCCCGGCATAGCCTCTCCCAGTTCTTTTGATACTTCGGCCAGTATTTTGGGGTCATTGTAATGAGTTGTGGCAGCCACTATGGCCTTTGCCCTTGCAGCGGGATTCTTTGATTTAAAAATTCCCGAACCTACAAATATGCCGTCACATCCCAGCTGCATCATAAGGGCGGCGTCAGCCGGTGTGGCAATTCCACCGGCGGCGAAGTTTACCACCGGCAGCCGGCCCAACTCGGCAACCTTAAGCACCAGATCATAAGGGGCTCCCATTTCCTTGGCCGCGGACATAAGTTCTTCCCTGGGCATATTCTGCAGCCTTCTTATTTCCCCCATAACCATTCGCATATGCCTGACGGCCTCCACAACATTACCGGTGCCGGGCTCACCTTTTGTCCTGATCATGGCGGCTCCCTCGCCAATCCTCCTCAGCGCCTCCCCAAGGTTTCTGGCTCCGCACACAAAAGGCACCTTGAAAGAATGCTTGTCAATGTGGTGCTGTTCGTCAGCCGGTGTCAGAACCTCGCTCTCGTCTATGTAATCGGCACCTAATTCCTCAAGTATCTGGGCCTCAACAAAATGTCCTATGCGCGCCTTTGCCATAACCGGTATGGTAACTGCCTCCATAATGGACTTTATAACAGTGGGATCGGCCATTCGGGCTACGCCTCCGGCGGCCCTTATATCAGCTGGAACCCTTTCCAGCGCCATAACGGCGCAAGCGCCGGCTTCCTCGGCTATTTTCGCCTGCTCAGGGGTGGTTACGTCCATTATCACCCCGCCTTTTAACATTTCGGCCAGTCCAACCTTAACAGTCCAGGTACCTTTTTCAGCCACCTGCTTCTCCTCCTAAAACCTGTATTTACCACTATCAAATTATTTTACAATATTTCAGGGCCAAAAACAAGTTTTCCAAGGGGTTGTTATTTTATAATAACATCCTCAAACGTTATAAATAACATTTTTTTGCTTAAACTCCTATTTTAAAATACAGGGTGTTTTGCTTATTATATACATAATATTTGCAGTAATTGGAATGATATCGGGGATATTCGCCGGTTTTGCCTTTATGAATATGTTTTAAAAATACAAACCCCTGAGTCATTGACGCAGGGGCTTTAAAATTAATTCCGGCGACGATCTACTCTCCCGGGGCTAACGCCCAAGTACCATCGACCCTGGAGGGCTTAACTACCGTGTTCGGGATGGGAACGGGTGTACCCCCTCCGGTATGGCCACCGGAA
>JBMOPB010000044.1:0-8499 GCA_049325055.1 Bacillota bacterium | reverse complement strand
GGCGGGGCTAAAAATCCGCCAAGGGCACATCGATGAAGTTCCTGGTGCTGGCTTTCGACGCCATCGGGGGCTGGTGCTGGGAGTTAAGGATTCAGGGCTAAATACAAAGGCATGTATGATGTCCCTGCTTCCGTGGAGACCCGGGTTCCAGGTGAACGAAAAAAGCTTGGGCCCGGGGTGTGAACCTGCATGTGGTAGACGCTGCGTGCAGTGTAGCCCGCCTTGAAGTGGCTGCGGGGGATGGAAAGCTGTAAAGCGTACCTGAAACTGTAGTTGCAAAAGAGGCTAGGAAAAGGTGTCAACCGTCAAGGAAAACTTCTAGGCTGTCCATCGACAGGATGGGGCAGGCCGGGGATTGCAGTGCGGACTCAGTGGCAATCCGGTCCCGGGCGTCAGCCCGGAGAGGTTTTAAAGGGAAACCTCCCGTACGGCAACGACGGGTAACCTTCTGGGAAATCCTACCGGACCTAAGCCGCAACATTTACCTGGCCCTGCTATCACTGAAAAGTCTTAAGCAACCCGTATGGGTTGCTTGTTCATTTTAACCCTCTTTGGAATAAATAAACTTGTAATAGGCAAACGTAATTGGTAATATAGTCATGAGCACAATATTGTGCACAAAGGAGAGTGCTATGAATTTCATACGTATTGGAGACAAAGTATTAAGCCCCGACCGGATTCACCGCACGGTAGACCATATTCTGCTGCTCCGACAGGAAGGGATGTCACAGCAGGAGGTGGCCGACCGCCTGGGAGTGGACCGGACACTGGTTTCCCGGCTGGAAAGCCTGGGGGAAATACGCAAAGGGCCGCAACTGGCCCTTATCGGTTTTCCGGTGGCCAACGCCGGGGAATTAACCGAGGTGGCAAGGGCCGGAGGAGTCGACTTTATACTGCTCATGAACGAAAAGGAACGGTGGCGTTTTGTTGAGGAAAAAAACGGCGCAGAACTCATAAACCAGTTCATGAACCTGATCTCACAGGTCAAGACCTACGACGCCGTAATATTTATCGGGTCCGACATGCGCATCAAATTGATGGAGGCAATACTGGGACCCAAGGTCATCAGCTGGGAAATAGGAATTTCCCCCATTAAAGAGGACCGCTGGGTGAACCCCGATCAGCTCAGGCAGCTAATACATCAACTTAAGTCCGCGGGATAACGCCTTATAATGGAAACCGCTTTGTATTACATACATTTTGCAAGCGATTGCCAATACTAAAAAGGTCAGCATACAGTGAAGAGGTATAAAAAATGCATAATTTCACCAAACATGTTAATCCACACCTGGGCGATCTACTGGAACAGGTCCGGATGGATAAGGTGTTTACCCGTGGAGAAGGCCATTACCTGTACGACTCCCGGGGCAACAAGTACATGGACTTTATCGCCGCGTACGGCGCTTTACCCTTTGGTTACAACCCCCCCGAGATATGGGAGGCACTGGACCAGGTCCGCATAAATGCAGAGCCCAGTTTTATCCAGCCCTCTGCGCTGGAAGCCGCAGGCGAACTGGCCCGGCGCCTGGTGGAGCTGGCCCCGGGGGACCTGCAGTATGTAACCTTTACCAACAGCGGGGCCGAGGCGGTGGAGGCCGCAATAAAAATGGCCCGGTCGGCCACCGGCAGAATGGGGGTGCTGAGCGCCGCCAACAGCTTCCACGGCAAAACACTGGGCGCCCTTTCGGCCACCGGCAGGGAATACTACCAGTCACCCTTCGGAGCCCCGGTGGGAGGGTTTAAAACAATACCGTACGGCAACCTGGAGGCGCTCAGGGACGAGTTGGAAGCCTCCGGGTCCGAGTACGCCGCACTGATACTGGAGCCGATACAGGGAGAGGGAGGGATCGTAGTCCCTCCCCCCGGCTACCTTGCCGAAGCCCGGGAATTATGCCGCCAACACGGGCTGCTTTTTATACTGGACGAGATACAGACCGGCCTGGGCCGTACGGGAAGCCTATTCGCCTGCCAGGACGAAGGGGTCGTTCCGGATATACTGCTTCTGGCCAAGGCACTGGGCGGGGGGCTGTACCCCATTGGGGCCTGCCTTTCCACCGCCGGCGCCTACACCAAGGATTTCGGCGAGCGCCATTCATCAACCTTTGCAGCCAATACCCTGGGCTGCCGGGTGGGACTGAAGGTGCTGGACATACTGACCAGGAACGGCCAGACCCTTGTCCGCCAGGTTCGATCCAACGGGGAGCGCCTTGTCTGTGCGCTAAGGGATCTGCAACGGCGTTTTCCCAGGGTGCTGAAGGGCGTAAGGGGACACGGCTACATGCTGGGCCTGGAGTTTGAAATGACCAGGTCCGACTTTCCTGACTGCTTTTTAAGCGTTCTATCGGAACAGGGCAACCTTACACCGCTGATTTCCAGCTACCTGCTCAACGCCGAGGGGCTGAGGGTTGCTCCCACCCTGAACGGCAACAAGGTAATACGGCTTGAGCCCTCACTCACCATCACCTGGGAGGACTGTGAGAAAGCGATCAAATCACTGGAAAGAGTCCTGTCGGTGCTGGATTCCGGAAACACGCTGGAAATACTGCGTCCGATACTGGATCTGGACGATAAAACTTTGTACTCCTCTACAAGGGTGGTTAAACATTCCTGGGACCGTTACCAGCCGTCGGAGGACCCCAAGGAAGGCCGTTTCGCCTTTCTTATCCACCCGCTGGATCTTTATAATTACTACCAGTTCGATCCCAGCTTAAAAGCGCTTCCCGTCGACAAGCTGCAGCAGATGGCCGACCTTGGCAGTACCATTCTGGAACCCTTCATCATCGGCAGGACCACGGTTATATCCAAAGCCGGTTACCGTGCATACGGGGAATTCATAACCCTGCCGCATACAGCCAAGGAAATGCTGGAAATGAAACCCGAAGAAATATTATATCAGCTTGAGAAGGCCATGGAACTGGCGCTGAAGCGGGGAGCGCGGCTGGTGGGGCTGGGCGCCTACACCTCGGTGGTTTCCCGAAGCGGAACCCTGCTCCAGGGCAAATTCCTGCCGTTGACCACAGGCAACAGTTATACCGTTGTGGCCGGAGCAGAGGCGATAAAACTGGCCGCCCGCCGGTTTTCAACGGATCTGGGACGTTGCTCGGCCGCAGTCATAGGTGCCACAGGTTCCATAGGCCGCACACTGGCCATACTGATGTCTGAGGAAATGCACCGGATAATTCTGGTGGGCAACTCCCGCCATCCCCAGGCCAGTTCCCGCCGCCTGCGGAGGGTGGGGGCCGATATATGCTCGCACCTGGCCAGCCAAATAGCTGCCGGGTGGACCCCGCCGTCACCGTCCAGCATTGGCGCCCTCCTTATGCATATGGATCTTCCCGCACCGGATCAGCCGCAGGAAGACTGGCTGCCGGTGGTTGAAAACCTGGAAAAGGAAGGTCTGCTGGTAATCACCACCGAACTGATCCAGGCCCTCCCCCAGGCCGAGGTGGTCATAACCGCCACCAGCAGCGTCGACGACCTGATCAATCCGATGTGGGTGGCACCGGGGGCGATAATATGCGATATTTCCAAGCCTTCCAACGTCCGGCCCGCCCTTCGCCAGGTCCGCCCCGACGTACTGGTGATTGACGGGGGTGTGGTGGCAGTGCCCGGCCGTCCCTCTCTGGGGTGGGATTTCGGGTTCGAGCAGGGCCTGGCCTACGCTTGCATGGCCGAGACCATGATGCTGGCCCTGGAGCACCATTATACGGACATGAGCCTGGGACCCAACCTGTCCCTGGACAACATGATTTATTTAAGAAACCTTGCGGAAAAGCATGGCTTTGAGCTGGCCCAGCTAAGAAGCTTCGACCTTCCGCTCAGCGAGGAAGACTGGCGTCAGGTGGCCGAGGCTCGGTCCAACAACGGCAACCTGCTTAAACTGGGTTCCATAAGCTAATAATTTGCACACATACCTATACATACACGATAATCAAACCCGTAACCGGTTTGCTGTCAAAAAAATACATGCTGAATGCAAAAGCCCGGTCCAACTTAAGACCGGGCTTTCTTTTTTTAAATTGCCTACTTCACGCTTCTCCTGCCGCCAGACTGCTGGCCGCAGATACAGGCCAGCTCCCTGTTGGACTCTCTCAACTGCTTTTTAATACTCTTTTCAGCCATCTTCAGCCTGAATAGCAGTTGCTCCCGGTTTTTGGCGAAAAGGTCGCTGCCCGGCCGGATGGATAAAGATTCGGAGGCAAATCCCCGGGTGGCATGATCCCTGCAGTAGCTTATCCCTATTTCTGCAGAGTCTATGTATTTTCTTATGATCACCAGCTGGGTAATCAGTTTGTCAATACCTGCGAAATGCTTTTTCAGCCTGTACTCCAACAAATCCTGTGTCATAATATCCCCCGGGGATTTAAAATTAGCTTTACACTATTTATTTTCGTTAAATAAACAGATTTCTTTAATGGTAATTAATTACATGCCAGAGAACGTGAAAAATAAAACCTGCCACCGTATATGGCAGGTTTTTGATCCAAATTACATAACCTCGGCGCCGGGCAGAATGCTTACTTCTTTCTTGTCTTTGCCCCTGGTCCTGAATTCAACCACTCCGTCTACTTTCGCAAACAGTGTGTCGTCTCCGCCCTTGCCGACGTTTCGGCCGGGGTGAATCCTGGTTCCCCTCTGGCGAACAATTATAGACCCGGCGGTTACAAACTGACCGTCGGAGCTCTTTATACCAAGCATTTTCGGCCTTGAGTCACGGCCGTTCCTGGAACTACCTACACCTTTCTTGTGTGCCATTAAACCTTCACCTCCTAGTCGGGATTACGCCTGTATCTTTTCCACCGTTACCTGCGTGAATGGCTGGCGGTGGCCGGTCTTGCGCCTGTAGTTTTTCTTTGCCTTGTACTTGAAGATGATAATCTTACGGCCTTTCCCGTGGCGCACCACTTTAAGCAGTACCTTTGCCCCCTCCACCAGGGGTGTGCCCACCTTTAGCCGGCCGTCCTTTTCAACGGCCAGTACTTTGTCGATTTCAACCGTCTGGCCAGGCTCGGTGTAAAGCAGCTCAACATAGAGGGTGTCCCCTTCCTGCACCTTGTACTGCTTGCCACCGGTTTCAATAAGTGCGTACATGTTTAACCTCCCCCATTATTTTTCAGGACTCGCCGGGTCAGGCACGGCCAACACCGTTTAAAACCTGAACCGAGCGGTGGTTAATGGATTTATGCCTACAATATTATATGTTAACACAATAAGCGTATTTGTCAAGGAAAGATGGCTAAAAAAAGCCCCGGGGAGCCGGAATTGCAGGTCAGAATCCAGAATGTGACAGCTTATAAGCATAGAGGGCCGGGTTATGCCGGCCCCCATTGTTTAATCTGTTTAAACTATGCCTTGGCCTCAACCTCTTTTCCGACGTAAGCGTCAGGCCGCTTTGCCACGCCGTGGAAGCATTTTTCGATGTGATCCTCAGGCAGAGGCTTGGTGAGGTAAGAAACCACAACCAATGCCGCAGTTGAAATAATTATGCTGTAGAACAATGGGTCCACGTGGGTCCAGGGGTACGGCAGCAGCGTGGGGACCCCGAAAATGGCCTTACAGATGCCGAAGGGAACGGCCTCTGCGGCATGCAGGAACACGAACCCGAATATGGACACCCCGTATCCCAGCGCAACGCTGGCTACAGCCGCCTGCTTTGTAACCCGCTTCCAGAATATAGCCCCCAGAAGGACCGGGAGTATGCCGGCAGCACAAATCCCGAACCAGAAGGCGGTGGCCCTGGCGATTATGCTGCCGGGCAGAAGGTAGGCCATCACGATGGCGCCCAGGGTGCCCAGTGCCACTCCGATGCGTGACAGGGCCAGGGGATTGACCTTGACGTTCCAGGTGGCCATAAGATCCCTTGAGAAGGCCACGCTCTGCACGTGGATAAGCCCGTTTACCGTTGTGATACAGGCCGACAGAAGAGTGACCATGAACAGGTAAATGTAGGCCGGGGGCATTACCGAGTTAATGAACGTGGGTATGATCAGATCGGTATTGCCCTTGGCCATGGCAATTGAGATCTTGCCGGCGGTTTCGTAAAAGTAAACGTTTGTCAGGGGGCCCACCATGAAGGCGGTTCCGGTAAACAGGAATATGCAGACCCCGCCGGTCAGCACAGCCCGGTTCAGCGCCCGCTTATTGGGTACGGTCAGGAAGCGGAGTATGAGCTGGGGCTGGGCCAGAACTCCTATGCCGACACCCATAACTATTGTGCTGATAACGGTCCACCAGATTGGCGAACCTAACTTCGGCATCGACGTCCAGCCGAGATGCCCGCCCTTGGCCAGGTTTTCCGGGACCAGGTGAGCCATATTTGTCAGGGCCTGGTGCCCGGCCACCACGCCTCCCGCGACGTCATAGCTCTTAAACAGCAATACAACCATGCCCAGTATCATCATGGCGCACATGAAGGCATCGGCGTACATTATGCCCTTGAGGCCGCCCCAGCCCACATACAGGGCGATGATGAGCGCCAGCAGCAAAAGCGCAATGTTGAAGTTGATTTTCAGCGACTCCTCTACGAACCTGGCGCCCCCGATAAGCACCACGCCGGTATAGGCCGGCATCAGGAGGAAAATCATCAGTCCGATAAACCATGTAATAAACTTGGACTGGTATCTCTCCCCCAGCATTGAAGCCAGGGTGGTTGTCCCAAGGTTGTTGGTCATCCTGCGGATTGGCTCACCCAGGAAAATGAAGGATACGAAAATTCCCAGTAATATATTGAAGAATGAAAGCCACATCAGTGTAAAGCCGAAAACACCGGCGGCACCGCCAAAACCGACTATGGCCGAAGTGCTGATAAAGGTAGACGCGTAAGAGAGGGCCATTATCCAGCCGCTCATCTGGCGCCCGGCAATCATGTAGTCCTCGGCGCTCTTTGTCTGCCGGTACCCGATATAGCTCAGATACGTTACCACGGCAATATAGACTACAAGTACAGCCGTTAAAATACCGATATTCACCAGTCTTCACCGCCCTTGTTCCAGTTGGCTATACCGTAAGCAACGCAAAACAGCATGGAAGCCACGTTAAGAATCCAGACAAGAGCTGTCCACCCGTCAGCCATTCCCAGCATTTTTGTCCACTCCCTTAATTTTTTTGTATCCGTGGGGCCAGTCCGCCCCGCCATGCATCCAAAAGAAAAATACAGTACGGATGTGAAATGGGCCGGATATGCAGCCCGGTACCAACCATCAAAGCCCCGCATGCCCATTGAGGCTGCCGGGTCTCACCGGGACGGTCCGCTCAGGGACTGGATTCTTTGGCTTACGCCGTCTGGAACCATAAAAAGACCTTCAAGCATAAAACATCCATCCTTCCGTACTGCCGGGCCCCTTTAAGGCCCGTATGATTACCCTGCTACAAACCTGCAGTTCTTCACACCGTTTTAGCGATAACCTTTAATGCTCACCTCCATCTGTTATTGTTTACTGTAAAAACCCGCCTGCCGGAACGGGTAATCTCAGCCACCGGCGTGTTCCCCCGCGGGCACCGGCCTTTTTCCCGGGCCATAGCACCTTTGCAGGTGCTCCCTGGTCATTGGGCTGGTCAGTAACGTGACCGCCACAAGGGCCGCCGCCGAAAGCACGATGCTGTAAAAGAGGGGGTCGATATGGGTCCAGGGATACGGCAGCAGGGTGGGCTTACCGAAAATGGCCTTGCAGATTCCAAAAGGCACGGCCTCGGAAGCATGCAGAAATACAAATCCGAATATGGAAACCCCGTATCCCGTCACAATGCTGGACACCGCCGCCTGCCTGGTTACCCTGGGCCAGAATACCGCACCCAGCAGCGCCGGAAGTATTCCGGCGGCGCAGATGCCAAACCAGAAAGCGGTGGCCCGGGCGATTATGCTGGCAGGCAGGAGATATGCCAATACAATGGCGCCAAGGGTGCCGAAGGCCACACCGATGCGGGACAGCAGCATGGGGCTGGCCTTGACATTCCATGTTGCCATAAGATCCTGGGAAAACGCCACGCTCTGCACGTGTATCAGGCCGTTGACAGTGGTGATGCAGGCCGACAGAAGAGCCACCATGAACAGATATATGTACGCCGGAGGCATTACTGAGTTTATGAAGGTCGGAATTATCAGGTCGGTGTTCCCCTTGGCCACGGCGATGGATATCTTGCCAATTGTCTCGTAGAAATAAACATTTGTCAGGGGACCCACCATGAAGGCGGTGCCGGTGAAAAGGAATATGCAGACTCCCCCGATCAAAACCGCACGGTTGATGGCGCGCCTGTTGGGCACCGTCAGGAATCTCAGCACCAACTGGGGCTGTGCCAGGACTCCTATGCCAACTCCCATCACAATTGTGCTTATTACCGTCCACCAGATAGGAGAACCCCACCTTGGCATGGCCGTCCAGCCAAGGTGCCCGCCCTTGGCCAGATTTTCCGGGACCAGGTGGGCCATGTTTGTCAGCGCCTGGTACCCGGCGGTAATACCTCCAACAATCGAATAGGTTTTTACCAGCAGGACCCCCATTC
>JBMOPB010000043.1:0-8838 GCA_049325055.1 Bacillota bacterium | reverse complement strand
TAATTTGGCTTTCCGGAGGTGTTAAAGCCAACATAACTCCTTTAGGTTATGGTAAAAAGTATATAAATTTTGTAATATTTAGACAATTAGCCAGTAAGGATTGGGAGGCTGTATCGGCTGACAGTATATTTCAGGTTGGACAAGTAAATATTTACCAGGGGTGATTTAAGTGGATTATCGTATCTGCGTTATTTCTACCCACAGTGAATTGACCAAACTGGCGAAACAGGTTTTCCGCGAGCAGAAAAAGCGCTTTCAGGTGATACAGGCTGTACTGGACAGCGCTGTAGCCATGGCCAGGGAGCTTGCCCCAAAAGGTGTGGAGGTATTCGTAACCACCATGGGAAATGCGGTGTGCCTGCGTGAGCAAACGGATATCCCGGTGGTTTCCGTCCCCGCTGACGCCTTTGACGTTCTTTACACGCTATATCAAACCCGTTCGTTTGACCCTTTGGAAATAGCCCAGTTTCATTACCGCCAGAAACATCCCCGAATGCAGGACATCGAGCGGATCCTCCGTTTCAGCCCCCGCCACTTTATATTTAATTCCCAGGGTGAAATCGAGGGGCAGCTTAAGGAAGCCAGCAGTATGGGCGTGCAAATAATTGTGGGCGGTGGATTTGTCTGTGAGGCGGCCAGGCAGGCCGGGCTGGAGGTTGTCCCCATAAAGATCGGCAAAGGGGCGCTGCAGCACGCGCTGGCCGAAGCCGAGGAAGTGGCCGCCCTGAGGAGAAAAGAAAGGGCGGAAACAATGAAATTCAAGGCTGTGCTGAATTATGCCCACGAAGGTATTGTGGCGACCGACGATCAAACCAGGGTTACCGTCTTTAACCCGGCGGCCGAAAGAATTTTCGGCATCAGCGCCATACAGGTGCTGGGACGCCCTGTATGCCAGGCAATTCCGCAGTGCAAGCTTGACAAGGTTGCACAAAGCGGCCAGTCGGTGCTTGACGAGGTTAAAAAGGTGGGTGAAACGGCGGTCGTCAGCAACAGGGTTCCAATTATTGACGGGGGCAGGGTAGTTGGCGTGGTGGCCAATTTTCAGGAAGTCGCCCGCATACAGGAGATAGAGCAGAGCATCAGGAAATTTATCTGCGCCAAGGAGTATGTGGCCAAATTTCATTTCGAAGACATTATAGGTGTCAGCCACTCAATGAGAAAAGCGGTGGATCAGGCCAGGAAATTCGGAGCCACTGAGGAGACTATACTGATTACCGGAGAAAGCGGGTGCGGCAAAGAGCTTTTTGCCGGAAGCATACATAATATAAGCTGCCGGCAGCACGGCCCTTTTTTGGCCGTCAACTGCGCCGCCATCCCGCCCAACCTGCTTGAAAGCGAACTTTTCGGATACAGCGAGGGAGCCTTTACCGGGGCCAAAAGGGGTGGCAAGCCGGGCCTTTTTGAACTGGCGCACCGGGGTACTCTGTTTTTGGATGAAATAGGAGAAATACCTAACGATATCCAGGCCAAGCTTTTGAGGGTCATTCAGGAAAAGGAGATTAGACGGGTTGGGGACGATAAATTTATTCCGGTGGACGTTCGCATTGTTGCGGCCACCAATGTCAATCTATACCAGGCCATGCAGAAGGGACAGTTCCGCCCTGATTTGTACTACCGGATAAATGTGCTGCATGTTCAGATTCCTCCCCTGCGCATGAGAAATGAAGATATCCCTCACCTGGTCGGTCATTTCCTGGAAAAACTTGCTCCCAGCCTTGAAAATAAACTGAAGGCAGACATAATTCAACTCCTGGGCAAGGATTTCAAAAACTACTACTGGCCGGGAAACGTAAGGGAGCTGGAAAATATTCTCCGCCGGATTGTGGTGCTGGTAAAAGACGGCGATCAGGGGATTAAGGAGGTCAGGGAACTGCTGGTGGAATATTTTAACGGCCTGATCAATGAGAACAACAACTGTGCCGGAGAAGATACAATTTCTGTTCCACTGAGGGGAAACCTTCAGGATATTTTGGATAAAGCGGAAAACCAGGCTATTACCGAATTCTATTACCGCTTCCACGGCAACAAGGCCGAACTGGCAAAAATATTGGGGATTGGCCGCACCACCCTCTGGCGCAAGCTGAACAATCTCGGAATTGAGTAGTCTTGTTCCGGGAATGGAACGGGTCCGTTTATGGACTGGAAGGCGCCGGTTTTTTATATGCGGTAATGGCGGGGGGAGTTGCCGGTGGTCCCTTCAAACAAGCTGCTGAAGCGCCTTTTTTTACAATTGACGGACGGGCCGGGCCTATCCCCGCATAGAGCCATCGATCTTGCAGATTTAAGATGAACCGGAATTTACAGGCGGTGGAAAACATTTTATGTTATCTACCGCCTGGCAGACTGAGAAGGTCCCGTTGCCGGTACGAACATTTCACCAGAAGGAGGCGAAAGATTTGTTGAGGTTTAACAGGCTGGTTATTCTGCTGGCGCTTTTCTGTATTCTGGTTCTGTTGGTAACGTCGTGCGGGGATAAGACCGCCAAAAATCAACCCGCTTCCGGGCAGGCGGGGGGCGCTAAGGCGGTTCAATCCGACGGTAAGGCCGGCGGGCCATGGAAGGTTACTATTCTGGGCGGTGCGGTGGGCGGCGTCTGGTCGGCCATCACTGAAGGGGTGGCCGAGTGCATGCGGCGTAGCGCCCCACCCGGTTCAAACATTACGGCGGAGCCGGGCAAGGACGGTCCCAACAGCGTCATGGTGGCCCAGAAAAAGGCCGAACTGGCCATTTCTTATACTCCCACAGCCTATACGGCCATAAAGGGGACCGATCCCTTTAAGGAGGCATACCCCGACATAAGGGCGGTGGCCACACTGAACCCTGATTCCACATTCCACTTCCTTGTCATGAAGAATACAGGACTTAACTCTATTGAGGATATCAAGTCCCAGAAGTACCCTCTCCGCATATCGGTCAACAAGACCGGGTCCACAATGGAACTTACCTCCAAGGCGGTAATGGAGGCCTACGGCATGACCTACAAGGATATTGAGAACTGGGGCGGTAAAGTATACTTTCTGTCCACCAAGGAGTCCATGGATTTAATTGACGACAAGCAGTCCCAGGCTCACTCCCTCACCGGTGAGCACCCGATGTCTCATTTTGTGGAATCCGCCACCAGGAACGACTTCAAGCTGCTGCCCATAAGCCCTGAAGCGGTCAATAAAGTGAACAGCAAGCTGGGAACCCACGGGGCCAAGATCCCGGCAGGCACTTATTCCTTTAACAAGGAGGACGTTCCTACCTTTGCCGCATCACTGTTGCTGATTACCGGGGCCGGGCAGTCGGAGGAATTTGTTTACAACGTAACCAAGGCGCTGCACCAGAACCTGGACCATCTGCGAACAGTCCATGCCACCTTGAAGGATATGAACCCCAAAACCATGGCCGACACAGCTCCTATACCCCTGCACCCCGGGGCGGAGAAGTATTACCGGGAAATAGGGGTTCTTAAATAACTTCAAGATTAATCTAAATCTATTACAAACCGGCATCCGTGTTATTTAACCGGCTGCCGGTATCTTTCAGGGGGGGCAGTCATGGCAAGTATTTTTGAGGCTCAGATTTTTCAGATAGGGAACCGGCGCCAACTCAAAGGGAATTGGAGGATACTGGTTACCGTACTGGGGTTGGCATTGACCCTCTATGAGATTTGGACCGCCCTGTTCATCAAGTTGGACCCCTGGCTGCACCGGGCTGTTTTCCTTACTTTTGTCCTGGTGCTGAATTTTATAGTGGTTACCTTCAGCCAGAAGTCCCGGGACATGAACCGTCCGTCATGGTGGAATGTACTGATGGCGGGCTTAAGCGCATCAGCGGGTGTTTATTTTGTGATGAACGTGGATCGTTTTCTGACCCGCTGGCCACAGGTTGACGATCTTACCGCCCCCGATGTTTTTTTTGGACTGGTTGTCTTTTTACTGGTACTGGAGGTTACCCGGAGAACGGTGGGCATACCCCTATTGTGCATTGTGCTGTTCTTCCTTGTTTACACCTTCATCGGAGAGTACCTTCCTGCCGGATTTTCCCACCGCGGCATGTCCCTGGAGCGCTTTGTGGACCAGGTGGTGTACACCCTGGACGGGGTATACGGCACGCCCATAGGGGTTACCGCCACAATGGTCTACATGTTTGTTCTTTTTGGCGCGATACTGGAAAAATCAGGAGGGTCCGACTTCTTCTTTAAGCTGGCTGCCGCTGCGGCAGGAAAGACGGTGGGGGGACCCGCCAAGATAGCGGTGGTTTCCAGTGCCCTGTACGGCAGCATATCCGGCAGCCCCACCTCCAATGTGGTGACCACCGGCGCCTTCACCATACCTTTGATGAAAAGGATAGGCTATCCCCCGGTGTTCGCCGGGGCGGTGGAATCCGCCGCATCCACCGGGGGAGGCATACTCCCCCCGGTGATGGGGTCCGCCGCCTTTCTGATGGTGGAGTTTACAGGGATTTCATACGTGGCTGTAATTGCAGCCGCCGCAATCCCCGGAATACTGTATTATCTTGGAATTCTGTTCCAGGTTCATTTCCGTGCCCTTTCCACAGGCATGCAGCCCATGAAAGGGGAGGACATCGATCCCGTGGGAACCGTGCTTAAAAAGAACTGGCAGTTTCTCCTTCCTTTTATAGTTTTGATATGGCTTCTGGCTAGAGGTTACACCCCCACCTTCGCGGGGGCGATGGTGAGTTTTCTGACCATTGCCGTAAGCTGGCTGCGCAAGGATACCAGGATGGGTCCCCGCAAGATATTGGAGGCCTTTGAGGATGCCGCCTTAAGCATTCTCACCGTGGCCAACGCATGCGCCGCCGCCGGCCTGGTTATCGCCGGAATCATGCTTACCGGCCTGGGCGACAAGTTTACCAGCATGATTTTCAGGGCTGCCGGGGAAGTCAAGGTCGTGGTGCTTTTCTTTACCGCTGTTGTCTGCATTGTCCTGGGCATGGGAATGCCGGTCCCCTCGGCGTATGTTCTGACTGCGGCCCTGGCCGGACCGGCTCTGGTCCAACTGGGGCTTCCTCTCATGCAGTCCCACCTTTTTATAGTGTACTATGCCACCCTGTCGGCAATAACCCCGCCGGTGGCGGTGGCGGCCTATGCCGCTGCCGGCCTGGCCAGGGCCAACCCCAACGAGATAGGATTTCAGGCCATGCGGCTGGCCTTTGTGGGCTTCATTATCCCCTTCATCTTTTCCTATGAGCCGGCTTTGCTTTTGGACGGGAGCATCAGCCAGATAATCCAGGCGTGCACAACTGCAATACTGGGGGTTTTGGCGCTTGCCGCATCCATGGAGGGATGGTTCATCAAGGGTATAGCGTGGTGGGGGAGAACATGCTTGATGTTGGCGGGCCTTACCATGATCTACCCGGGGCTGATTTCAGATCTGATAGGTTTTGCCCTGGCGGTTTTGGTTCTGGGGCCCCAGTTGTGGGCGCACCTGGCGGCCGGAAGCCGGGAATCCGGCATTATTAGGGCGGACAATAACGGCCCTTCGACCCCCGGCGCCGGTTAATTACGGTAAGTGGCGGGCGATAGGGATTCCGAAAATGGAATAAATGTTTTACGGCTGAAATGGTGTGGCAGGGGCTTTATGAAAAATAAGATCCGAAGTATCTGCTGGGGTCCAACGATTAACTGTTGGAACCTTTTTTTTGGCAATTCACCATCCATCTTGCACCGGGCCAATCAAATGATACTGAATTTGCATATACACAATAGGCATGAAGTTCAAGCAATTTGCGACCTTGCCATGTTTAAGAGGATTATCAGGGGGTGGTAGTTGTTGCCGTACGATGATTTAAGGGAGTACCTGACTGTGCTTGAAAGGTCCGGAAAGCTGCACAGGGTATGCAAAGAAGTTGATCCTGCCTGGGAGGTGGCGGCCCTGGCCAGGGTGGTTTTTCAGAAAATACCCGACAATAAGCGGCCAGCCTTGTATTTTGAAAATGTTAAAGGATCCTCCATACCCATTGTGGGGGGAGGGCTTGGAGCATCCCGCGAGATTTACGCCCTGGCTCTGGAAACATCCCTTGACGGCATTGCCGATAAGTGGACCGAGGCCCAGAGCCATCCCATCAGGCCCGAGGTTGTATCCAGGGGAGTCTGCCAGGAGAATATTCTTCTGGGCGACGAGGTGGATGTTTTTAAATTCCCCGTTCCGGTATGGACGGTGGAACATGATCCGGGCCCTTATCTGACGGCCCCCTTTATCGTATCAAAGGACCCGGAAACCGGCATCCCCAATGTCGGTACTTACAGGGTTCAGCTGAAGGAGAAAAACAAGCTGGGATGTATGGTCAACTTTCTTCAGCACCTGAGGCGCCATGTGGAAATGAATAACGCCCTGGATCGCCCGACCCCGGTGGCCATAGTGATGGGAACGGACCCCACCATCGGCCTGACGTCGGTTTCCAAGGTCCCGTACGGGGTAAACGAGTTCTCCGTGGCCGGGGGGCTGCGGGGGGAACCTGTAAAGCTGGTGAAATGCATCACCTCGGACCTGGAGGTGCCGGCCACCGCCGAGATTGTCATAGAAGGCGAAATACCTCCCAATCACCTGGAGCACGAAGGCCCCTTCGGGGAGTATACGGGCTATATGGGGCCGGACGGTGGGGCCTATGTGGTTAACGTAAAATGCATTACTCACCGCCATAACCCTGTTCTGCAGGTGTTTTTCAGCCAGATGCCGCCCAGCGAGAGCAGTGTCATCCGCGGGTTCGGCCGGGAGGCGGCCATTTACAAACACCTGGTGGAGGACCTGCGCCTGCCTGTGGAAGACGTGCGCCTGAAAGAAAGCGGCGGTTCCGCCTCTTACCTGGCCATTTCCATCAGAAAGGAGCATCCCACGCAGGCGCGGGAAGTGGCGTGGGGCGCCTGGTCCCTCGATCCCACTTTTGGCAAGTTCACGGTGGTGGTTGACAGTGACATAGACATCCGGGACGACTTTGCGCTGGACTGGGCACTGTCTTTCAGGGTACAGCCTTCCAGGGACTGTTATATAATCCCTGATACCCCGTCGGTACGGCTGGACCCCTCTGTGGCCCCGGCTGACGAGCCCCAGCTGACCCGCAGGCGCCAGACAGCCTCGAAGCTTTTTATCGATGCCACCATGAAGCACAAATACCCTCCCCTGGCCATGCCCCCCAGGGATCACCTTGAAAAGGTGGCTTCATCGCTGGAATTGTACGGATTTAAATCAAACGGTTAACTCTTGTGTTACCGAAAGGGGTTAAAAAATGAAAAAAGCAGCCAGGTATTCCTTTTTAACTGTAATCCTCATGGTGTTTTCAGCACTGGCCCTAACCGGCTGCGGCGGGGAGAAGGAATCTCCCGCCGGATCGGGCGGGCAGGGGGGTAAGGATAAGGCCGGAGGCTTCCCACAAAAGGAGATTACTTTTATTGTGCCGTACAGCCCCGGGGGAGGATACGATACCGTGTCCCGCCTTATTGCCCCTTATATGAAAAAATATCTGCCCAACCAGGTGAACGTAATAGTCAAAAATGTGCCAGGCGGGGAGTGCAAGATAGGATACATGGAGATGTGGAAAGCCAAGCCAGACGGATATACCATCGGTATTGTCAACATGCCCGGGGCAGTCACCCACCAATTGCTGAAAACAGCGGAATATGACCTGAACAAATTTACCTGGATCGGGCGCATTACAGAGTCGGTACACGTTGCAGCCCTTTCCCCCAAGTCAAAATACAAAACATTGGATGATCTGAAAAAGGCCCCTGAAGTCAAGGCCAGCGTGGTGGGCCTCGCATCCACCGGGGGGCTGGGGCTGGTCATCATGGGCAAGGAAATGGGGTTTAACATGGTGCCCGTGCCCCACAACGGAAGTTCCGAGGCCATCATAGCCGCGGTGCGCGGCGATGTGGACATCACCGACTTTCCTTACGCTTCCTTAAAGCAGTTTCTCGTTGACACAAAGGACCTGACCCCCTTTGTGGTGTTCAGCAATGAACGCCTTGAAACCCTGCCGGATACCCCCACCGCCAAAGAAATGGGTTATCCCCAGCTAACCAAAATAATCCGGGCCGATTACGTGGTGGCCGGCACACCGGGAATACCCGATGAAACGGCAAAGATACTGCGGGAAGCCTTTGCCAAAGCCCTTCAGGACCCGGAATTCCAGCAGGCCATGAAAAAGGCCAACTGGGAAGTTGCTCCCGCCACCCCCGGGGAAACGGCGGAAATCGTAAAGGAAGCACTTGACGGATACGGCAAGTACAAGGACATTGTGGCCAAGTATAACAAATAGACTTTTTAGGCTCGCGGCAGGCAGGCACAGTTTTTAGGAAAGGAGGGGTTGACTGCAACCGGGGTGAGTTTCCTCCGGGTTGCGGAGTTGCCATGGATCAAATGATTAACGGGCTGGTTCCGCTGTTTCAGTGGCCCGCCCCATTGTTCCTCCTTCTGGGTGTTTTTTTGGGCATGACATTCGGCATACTTCCGGGACTGGGAGGCCCCCAGGTGCTGGCGCTCCTGATTCCGCTGACCTTTGGAATGGACGAACACCTGGCCGTTATTCTACTAATGGGAGCTATGGGGGCGGTGCCCTTTGGCGGTTCAGTCACCGCCATACTGATCAATACCCCGGGAACCGGCCAGAATGCCGCCACATGCTTCGACGGTTACCCACTAACCAGGCAGGGCAAGGCAGGCATGGCCCTGGCGGCATCGGCCACGGCCTCCGGCATGGGGGCTCTCTTCGGTGTGGTGATTCTGCTTCTGCTGGTCCCGGTGGCCAGGAAAGTGGTGCTTGCATTTTCTTACCCTGAATTTTTCATGCTGGCGGTTATGGGCATCAGCATGATAGCGGCTGTAGCCCAGGGATCAA
>JBMOPB010000042.1:0-8847 GCA_049325055.1 Bacillota bacterium | reverse complement strand
ATATCATATTCACGGATATTCCGCCACATATATATGACCCAAAATCACAAAAAAAATTCCCTCTAAGCTTTATGCCTCAAGGGATTTTGGTTTTCTCTAGTCAACTATGCTGTTAAACTAACGCGGGAAACTGTACAGGGAAATGATATTTATTGTCAATGATATTCAGTTGCTAATTATTTTGATTCGTGTTATACTGAACCATCGTCGCGGGATGGAGCAGTCGGCAGCTCGTCGGGCTCATAACCCGAAGGTCGTAGGTTCAAGTCCTACTCCCGCAACCAGTTTCAGGCAGGGCCTGCCGGTAACAGCAGGTCCTGTTTTATTTCCTCCGGCCACCCCGGCCACCCGTAAAACGTAATGGGTAATGAAACGTCTCTGACTTTTAAAATGAAACCACCCCCTTCCGGGGGCAGTGCTGGCGGCTCGTGGCATCATCGATCCTTTTTCTAATCCACCACAATCTTTACGACCTTATAGTTTTCCAGGGTAAGTTTTACATCCATTCCCTTGGCCAGATCATTCAGGTTCTTTTCGCTGCCGTTTACAATCACCACCACGTTTGACAGGCCGTATACCTTGAATTCACCATCCACCTTAACGGTGATGCTGCTTTCCCCAACCGATTCCAATTGGCCGGATATCGTTCCGGAAAGGGCTTCTATCGAGGTTACCTTGTCGTTTTCGACAGTAAGTTCAACCTGGTAACCCTTTTCAAGATCGTCAGTATCGGCATCCTTTCCGTCAAGTGTTACATCGACATCCCCGGATAAGGTGTAAACCTTTAGTGTCCCGTTTACCTTAACCGTTATGCTGCTGCTCCCCAGCGACTCCATTACGCCCGAAATCTCTACCTTGCCTGACTCGGCCTCAATCTCGGTTACCTCGCCGTCCTCCAGGGTCAGTTCAACCTCATAGCCCTTTTTGACGTCATCCAGTTCAGCTTCATCACCGTCCACCTTCACTTCAACATCATTATCCAGGGCGTAGACCTTCAGTTGCCCCCCGACCTTGACCGTGATGCTGGATGAACTTATTGATTCAACTATCCCGTCAACCTTTTCGCTGTCATTGTCGTCCTCATCATCATCCTCATCTTCATTTCTGTCGCCGGTACTGCGGGCTATAACAACTATGGCCTTTCTGTCGCCATTAAGCAGTATTGCGACCCCGTCGCCCTTTTCGAGGTCCTCCAGGTCCGCCGCCTTTCCATCCAGGTAAACCAGCGCATCATCGGCCATCTCCACGGTCAGTTGGCCGGTCCCCACCATGCTCGGAAAACCGGTTTTCTTTATGGTGATGGAAGGACTGCCTCCACCGTCTGCTTCAGAGATAACACCCCGGACAAAGCTGAATCCCTGCCTTGGGGAAGAAATCTGGAAAAATTCCCTGGCCCTTACCAGCATGGTGGCCATCTCCGCCCTGGTTACAGGTGCGCCGGGCCTGAAAACGTGCCCCGGGAATCCCGCGATGATGCCCTCGTCTGTGGCAACCTTGACATAGCCCCTGGCCCATGCCGGTATGGCTTCCTCGTCCCTGAAATCAAGGCCGGACCCTGCTTCTTTTATGGCCTTGTCCTCAAGGCCCAGTGCCCTCACCAGCCACACCGTCACCTCGTAGCGCTGGGCGGGTTTATTGAAAGCAATGGAGTTGAGTTCAACCTCGCTGAGAATTCCTTTTTCAACCGCGCGGTCAAGAAATGACCTTGCCCACCAGGAGGCCTTGCTTAAGTCCCTTTGCTTACCCCCGTACTGCCCGCTATCTGAAAAGTCTCCACCGGTCATCCGGACAATCATGGTGATTGCCTCTTCCTTGTTTACCGGCTTGTTCGGCTGGAAGGTTTTATCCTCGTAACCTTTTATCACGTTCTCTGCATTTATAAGCACTATATTCTGCTCCGCCCAGTGCCCGGAGATATCAACAAAATGCACTTTCATCCGGGCTTTTTCCGCCTTGTCCTGGCCTTTTCCCTGAGGATGATTTTTCCACGCGGGCGTGGCCATTGCGCTGCCGGCAGCCAGCAGGGTCGAAAGGCAAACAGCAGCCAGTATTACAAATATTTTTTTAATCTTCCCCATTAAACATCCCCCTTGAAATTTCACTTCCTTTAGTGTCCAGCCGTCACGGGAAATCCGGCACATCCACTATTCCCCCGCATCACCTCACTCCCGGCCCGGCCGAAACAACTATCCTGCTGCCGTCTACTGGCGGCTAAACTGGCAGTGGGGCCAACCGGTATTTATCCCTCCCTTCTTTTATATACGAAGGGACCGGCAGTTTAGTGGGGGTATAATTGGAAATTTTGGGACATTAATTATGGGGTTACTCGCACCGGAAGAGGTTTACGGCATTGCGGAGGATTACAGGTTAGTCAAGGAGGTGCGTCTCGGGAGC
Organism: Bacillota bacterium; assembly: GCA_049325055.1. Lineage (GTDB taxonomy): Bacteria > Bacillota > Desulfotomaculia > Desulfotomaculales > Desulfocucumaceae > BRHc4a. The sequence goes on along the minus strand of JBMOPB010000042.1, from coordinate 6,453 downwards.
TTGAAGCTGTCACAGCCAGGTCCGTTAAAATGAGCCGATTGGAACCGCCCCTTTGAATCACCATGTCAAAACTTGCGCGGACAATTTGTATGTTATAGAATTACCTGGAATGGAAAACCAGGCATACATAATTTAAGGGAACAAGGTGGATCGAAAGATGATAGGGAAATATGTAAAACTGAGAATAGCCAAAATAAGGCATTCCGGGGCTTATCTGGACACTGGTGACGGCAGGCCGGGGGGCAAAATACTTCTTCCCGCAAGCCAACTGCCTGAGGGCGCAAAAGAGGGAGATGAACTGGAGGTATTTATATACAGGGATTCCGGGGACAATCTGGCGGCCACCGTTAATAAACCTGCGGCCCTTGTCGGCGAACTGGCTTATTTAAAGGTTGTGGAAACCACCGAGGTAGGAGCCTACCTTGACTGGGGGATGGACTTTGACCTTTTTCTGCCGGTAAGTGAGCAAAAATACAGGGTACAGGCCGGGAAAAGCTACCTGGTGGCTGTTACCGTGGGCAGGAACGGCCGGTTGATGGCCACCGCCGATATATACAATTACCTAAAAACCACTGACCGCTATAAGAAAAATGATCAGGTGACGGGGACGGTTTACGCCACCAGAAGAGACGTGGGAGTCCTGGTGGCCGTGGATAATCAATACTACGGCCTTATACCCGAAAGCGAGCGCTACCGGGACATAAAGCCAGGCGAAGTGGTGGAGGCCAGAATTACCAGGGTCCGGGAGGATGGCAAACTGGACCTGTCTCCCAGGAAACTTTCCCACCATCAGATGGAAGACGACGCCGACCTGATACTGAAAAAAATGAAAGAAAAGGGAGGCTTCCTCCCCCTGAACGACAAAAGCAACCCAACGGACATTAAAATACGGCTGAACATGAGCAAGTCCGCCTTTAAAAGGGCCGTAGGCAGGCTATTAAAGGAAAACAAGGTTGAGCAGACCGGGGATGGCCTTGTGCTTCGGGACGGTGATTGAATAATTTGAGGCCGGTTGATAAAATCCTCATTAATGATAAGATGAGAAACCGATCTCTGACTCATACTTAAAAAGCTCTTAATGAAAAGGTATGTTATAATAAATCCAGTAAAACCGGAAACAGTATTGGAACTATCAGCGGGGTCGGTCTTTATGAGTAAATCCTTCGGTGGCTCGGAGACTATATCGATTTTCTGCCGTACCGCAAGCGGTACCTGAAGGAAGTGGACTTGAAATATAACTCAGAAACAGGTTGGTCCACCGCTACTGGGACATAGATACCGAACAATTGCATAATATACTTACCGAAAACTTGAACGACCTCAACCGCTTCCTGGAAGAAATCCGCACCGCCATGAATGAAAAAAACTAAAAACCAACGGCTGCGATTGATGAGAACATAAAAACAAAGGCCGGGGAATACACCTCCGGCCTGGTTTTGTGACAAAAAAACAGCCCAAAACTTAAAACTCAGGTACCTGGTACCGTTTAGTCTCTGCTTTTGGAACAGCCCCGTTTTTATGGGACGTACATTCCTCCCCAGACACCTTGACCCTTACCGCCGGTGCGGCCGGTCCGCTGTTGCGCCAGTTTTGCCTGTTGCTCCGGGGTAAGCACCGAGTTTATCTGTTCCAGGCACTTTTGAGACTGCTTGTAAAGCTCACTGCGCAGGGTGTTTACTTCATTTATCTTCTTACTGATTTTGCCAGGGTCGGGACTCTTCTCCCAGCTCAACTGCCTGAGTTCGAAATATGAATTTTGCAGCTTGGCGCGCAAATCCCTGGTAGTATTGAAGTGCTCCTGCCGGACTGCCTTTATCCTTGCGGACTGCTCATCTGTCAGCCCTAAAAAAGCCGCCTGGTTTTGCCATTTGTCTGCACTCAGTTGGGGCGGAGGGCCACCAATCCCACAGGATCCCCCTCCCCAGCCGGCAGAGACAGCCTGGGCTAACCCCAGCACAAATACCATTGTTACCGCTAAAAGAACGGCCAGTTTTTTCATCCACGACACCTCCCTTCAATTATTTGAAACGCTATATTCTTTGTGCCCACATTACCCTAAAGATATTCCGGCCGCCAAATCAATTCTTGGTGCCTGGCCCTTAACTTATTAACTTATTCTTCATTTGGCCTGTTGACATATTTATAAACAGCTACTGCGGAAATGCAGATATATCGAGCTATTTCTTCCAAAGAATATCCTTGCTCCCATGCAGTCTTCGCATAGGTCTCCTTGGCCGCCGATAGCCTCCTTAGCCTGGAACCTCGCTTGATTAGTTCAAAATCCTCCCGGGCTACTCCTGTTTCCATCAGTATTTCATTCAGCGGTTTTCTGCCCGTGGCATACTTTTTAGGTTTTTCACTACCCTCCGGGCTTTTCTTTTGTGTTACGTCTTCCTGAGAATAATTGTCATCTTGTTCCATCAGAATACTATATTCCCTGACAGACTTCGCCCTGTCCACGGAAAGCATGTCCAGCAGAAGTCTAATCTCCACAAAGCCGGATTCCATCTCCCTGTAGAAACGGTCGCCCGACCATGGATAATCCCTGACAGCCGGACAAATCCCGGCTCTGACCGGATTCCGGTGAATGTATTTTACCAGTGATATTAAATACTTTTCATTATCGACGGGTATGGCCTTATACCTTCCCTCAAAAACATGGCCGGTCCTCTCCATCACCCGGTTGTAATACAAGCTATACCTGGTATTTATACGGTGCATGACTTTTCTCAGCGGTTCTGCGCATGTTCGTAGAGCAAGGTGGAAATGATTACCCATAACAACATAGGCAAACAATTCGATCCCATCCACCGCCACCGATTTCCGAAACTGATCTACCAGGTATTCTTTATATTCAGGGCGTTCAAAGACGTTTTCCCTGTTGTTTCCCCGCTGTATGACATGATACACCGCCCCCGGATACTCCACCCGCGCACGCCTTACCAAACCAAAACACCTCCTGTTAAATTCTAACAGAAGGCGTCATTTACATCAACATTAAGTTAATAAGTTAAGGGCCAGGCACCATCGTTTTTTCCATTCCTTCTTGCAAAGCCAATATTTTCAGGTTTTTAGAAGGGTTTTTGCACTGAAATCTATTATAAATATTTTCCAAGATGGCCATAATAACATATAAAAATAAATGGTAACAGTAGGGATACGCCAAATACTAACCCGCTGATTTTTTACTGTGTACGTAAAATACTTTACAGAAATCCCCTTAAAGTCCGTGATACACTTAAATGTATTAAGCGGAAAACAAGAAGGTTCAACAGGTGAAAAGCAAGCAAGATGTAAATCACCTGACCATGGATACCGGGGCCCAACAACTACTTGCCAAAGCCCGGGCTGAAGTGACAGAAGGGGCCAGGCTTTACTTTATGAATTTCTCTAAATTACGTCGAAAAAAGAATGAGTAAACCACCCGTACTCGGATTGTCGCTATTCGGTGCGGGTGATTTTTAATTAGCTGCTTATATTTTTTTGCTTAAGTGCAGGAATATGTCGTTAAAGGAAGAAAAATGCTATAGGAAAATAATTCCTGAACATCACCTGACTATTTTACCATAACCTTTTTTTCTGGAAAGGCAAGACCATCCCCAAAAATATTTTCGAATCGGGGTTGATATTATTAAGGAGTTTGTTTTAAGAGGAATCGATTTATTCGAGGGGGTACAAATAAATAAAATTAGTCAGTACCAGGAATTTTTTCAGGAATATAGATTTGAGCGTAAGGAAATAGTGTTTTCCCCCGGTAAATATCCTAAATCTATTTTCCTCATTTTAGAGGGAAAAGTGCGCGTGTTCTTAAGTTATTACCAGGGAAAAGAATTTACTTTAACCGTTCTTAAGCCGGGAGATGTTTATAGCGGACATACCAGAGCCTTTGGGCAGGCTTTAAGCGCTGTAAAGTTAGTAATGGTTCCCTTGACAGTATTTAAGGATATGCTTGAGAGCGTACCAGAATTGGTATTTGGTCTGGTTACAGTATTAGGGGATGCATTAAAAGGTTCCATAGATGTGATAGAAAGCCTGGTATTCGAAGAAGCAGGGGTAAGATTGGCTTACTTAATAAGGGAATGGGCCCAACAATCCGGCATTTCTACTGATGAGGGCATATTAATAGATCTTAACTTGACCCGGGAGGAAATATCAAGTATGATTGGCAGCAGCAGACAAACCCTGGCTACTCTGCTAAAACAGCTGTTAAATGCCGGGTTGGTAGAAATAAGGCAAAAAAAGTTAATAGTTTATGATCTGGAAGGAGTAATCAATTATTTTAAATAAAGAAATCTAAAATTTCTTAAAATTATTCATTAACGTAAAATACTTTACGGAAACCCCCTTATAAGCCATGTTACACTTAACGTAAATTAATCAACAAAAAAGGGGGTTAAACAGGTGAAAATCCAGCAAGATGTTAATGATCTAACAATGGATACCGGGGTCCAACAATTACTTGCCAAAGCCCGGGCTGAAGGAATAGATACCGCATTTGACAGAGCGATTAAAATGTCCCAGTGTGGTTTTGGCTCTACAGGTGTTTGCTGTCGACTTTGTTTGGAAGGACCATGTCGTATACCTCCCAATGGGAAAAGTCCCCAGTTGGGTGTTTGTGGCGCCAGTGTCGATACTATAGTTGCTAGGAACTTTTATAATGCAGTCATTCAAGGTGCATCCAGCCATACAGAACATGCCAGGAAAATCGCCCATGCACTTATTGAAGTGGTTGAGAATAAAGCGCCCTATGTTATTCAGGATCAAGCCAAAATAAAGATTATTGCCGGGAAATTGGATATCCCGTCTGATGGCAAGGATAGCAGCCAACTGGTTAAAGAAATAGCTAATAAAGCGCTGGAAGACTTTCAAAAACAATCCGGCACCCTTAACTGGTTAGAATTGCACGCCCACGAACTGTCCTACAAGAAATGGCGGGAACTGGGACTGCTACCTGTGAACGCACATCTCGAGATAGCTAAGGGAACGGCCCGCATCGTTATGGGTGGAGATGCTGACCCGGCCAACTTATTATTAGGCACAATAACCATGGGTTTAGTGGACGGATATGCTGGATTGCACATGTCAACCGACCTCCAGGACATATTGTTCGGAACTCCCAGGGTGGTCAAAACTCAGTACCGGTTAGGTGTAATCAAAAAAGAAATGGTGAACATTGCGGTGCACGGCCATGTCCCGCTGCTGGCTGAAAAAGTTGTTGAGTGGGCCCGCAAACTGAATGAAGAAGCCAAAATCGTTGGAGCTGATGGCATCAATGTAATCGGCGTATGTTGTAGCGGGAACGAATTGCTTATGCGCAAGGGTGTTTCGGTAGCTACTAACTATGCCAGTCAGGAACTCCCCATTGTTACAGGCGCACTGGAAGCAATGGTGACGGATATTCAGTGTATTATGCCTGGCTTGCAGCAAGTTGCCTGTTGTTATCATACCGAACTGATAACTACATTGCCTTATGCAAAAATTTCCGGGGCTACACATGTTGAATTTACAACCGGTAAAGCGGACGAGGCGGCCAGGGAAATTGTATTGCGCGCCATTTCCAACTTTAAAAGGCGGGATCCCAATAAGATTAACATACCTGAAGAAGTTACCGAGGCTTATGCCGGATTTTCAGTAGAGCAAATAATTGAGGCCCTTTCATCTGTAAATGCGGATGATCCTTTAAAACCTCTGGTTGATGCTATTGCTAACGGAGACATTGTAGGAGCGGTTGCCCTTGTTGGCTGCACGAACCCCCGTAAGAAACAGGATAAATATAACGTGGAATTGGCCAAGGAGTTAATGAAAAATAATGTACTGGTTGTTGCCACCGGGTGTTCCGCCCACTCGCTGGGTAAATTTGGCTTGCTGTCACCGGATGGGATAAAATATTGCGGTGATGGTTTGCGTGGGGCATTGACTGCCATAGGACAAGCCAACGGACTTCCTGCTTTGCCGCCGGCTCTTCACATGGGCAGTTGCGTTGATAATTCCCGAATTGCCGATTTATTGACCGCACTGGCTAACTACATGAATGTAGGCATCAAAGATCTACCGGTTGCCGGTTCCTGTCCTGAAACTCATCATCACAAGGCATTGGCTATCGGTACCTTCTTCCTGGCCAACGGAGTGGATGTACATGTTGGCGTAAATCCACAAGTTACCGGCTCAGAATTTATCGTTAATGTGCTTACCTCTTCCAAAGAAGACTTTCCGGTTACCACTGACGGCCTGTTTGGAAGTAAATTAATTTATGAAGAGGACTCTGTGAAAGCAGCCGATATAATACTCGATAGAATCAAAAAGAAGCGCCGGGCATTAGGCCTGGATGTAGGGGTTGGTACCGGTTGTTGAATTGTTGAATTGTGATACTTTTTGGCATAGAGAAAATAAAGAACCTGCTTCTTCTTTTGCGTTTTTTAATATTAATCTGAACCCGTTGAATACGCTAAATAC
>JBMOPB010000041.1:0-9366 GCA_049325055.1 Bacillota bacterium | reverse complement strand
TTGGTGCTGTTGGTGTTGTTCTTGGCCTGGACAGCTTTCACCAGCATAGTTACTGTAGCAGATTGGCCTTGGTAGGAGTTATCGGCACCAAGGGGCATGCTGTAAGCTATATCAAAGGTAAGGGCATCATCATGCGACACTAACCCAACCACTTGGTCGCTAGCATTATTATCAAATGTTGTGGCTCCACGTTTAATTGTAAATTGCAGCGGTGAAGTCCCACCGAATAGTCCACCAGCGGTGGTGGTATCCAAACCGATCCAAGCGTCAAGACTACCGGTATAAGTAACCGTGTAAGTACGGTTACCGCTATCTCCAGGGGCAAGGTTAGTTATAGTGAACGGTGTGCTTGCAGGCTGACCAAGGGTTACGGTACCAGCAGTAAAGGTATTGGACTCGTTTCCAGTTGTGGCGGTGAACAGAGCGAAGGTTGCCGCGCTCACCAGCATTGCAATCAAGGCTACAGCCATAAGGCTCAGGGAAAGTCTCTTAATCATTAGCAGTTCCTCCTTAAAATTTTAAAAATTTGTTTCTCTTTCGGGGCTCCTGTATCGAAACCCCGGCGCGTCAGGGCGTCACGAAAGGCAACCCGGCTATGCCTTGGGCTGATCACCTCCCCCCCCTACCTTGGCCGCTTCGGCCTCGGCAAGAATTTTGTATATCTTGATCAGCTCGTGCCCTATCAGTATCACACCCGGCAGCACTACGAAGGCGATGATTCCGAAGGGCTTGCGCAGCAGGTCCGAAAAGTAGCCGAAGTAAGGCACCCGCCACTGGTAGACGCCCACCACCTGTTCCCTGGCCACGGTGGACAGGTCCTGGGAATCGTTGGCGTCCCCCTTGGTGACATAGGCCTTGGGCACACCGTTCACGCTGACAATGCCCATGACCCGGTGGGTTATCAGCATGTCGGCCTTTTCCCTGGTGCGGAAGGTTATCACGTCCCCTTCCCTTATCTCTTCATCCTGGGCCAGGGGCCGTATTATTATCACATCGCCGGTACTGATGGCCGGCTCCATGGATCCGCTGAGCACCGTCAGGACCTTGTGCCCCGCCACCGACGGCATCTTATCCCCGGAAAGGCGGGCCGAAAACGCAAGGAATGCGGCCGCCGCGATTACCAGGACCAGTATTATGGTTATGGCGATATTCATGACACTTAAAAACCTCTTCACCTTACATCTCCTCCCATGCGGCATTCTTGCAAATTGTTGTTATTTACCATTTTTATGCGCTTTTGTTATTACTGCCTTCTGCTGCCACCCGCAACTGAAGCCAATACTATGGTAATCATAAACGGGGTTTTTTCCTATCCTCCCGGAGTCTGATATTGCCATGCCGGTCAGCCATACCAAAGCATTAAGGTTTGGTTTTTCAACAAGTGATGGGACAAAAAAAGTGCAGCTTATGCTGCACTGCCGGGTCAGTTTATTTGTATATAGAAATTAAGGGTTGCTGACCGTGACCGAGACTGACGATTCACCGCAGAGGCTGTTTCTGTCGCAGGCCCGCGCCCTCAACACCAGAAAGCCGTTGGGATATTTGGTTGTGTCCAGTATGGTGTAGGGAGATATCTCCTTTATCGGAGCCAATGTCTTGGAGTAATCGTATACCTTTATCACCCTGTCATTGACAAGGAATGACGCATTGGCCAGAGGCTGCCCGCTGCTTACATTTACCCTGAACCTGACAACCCCTTTTAACACCACACCCTCAAGCGGCCAGGCTATCTTTACCTCCGGGGCCGCCGCCACAGGGTTATTCACAACAATGGCGACTGTGTCCTCCCCCGCATTGCCGGCCCCGTCGAAGGCCCTGACAATTATGTTGTACGCTTTGTTGGCCAGGGGCCTGGTATCAAGATCCACCCGGTAGGGTGGGGTGGTATTAATACCGATCAACTGACTGTCCAGATAGAACTCCACCCTGGCTACACCCATGTCGTCGCCGGCCTCGGCAGAGATGGTTATGACACCCTCCACCATGCTGTTGTTTTGGGGACTGGTTATGCGTACCACAGGGGCTGTGGTGTCAGGCTGCCCCGCCAATCCGCCGGACACGAAAAGGGCGTAGCCCTGATACCCCATCGGTATATGATACCCGCTGACGGTAATAAAATATACTCCTGGATCAGCATTTGGTATGATTACCTGCTCGACATTGTTGACGTGGTCATCCAAGGCATAAACCTTGCCGGAGGGGCTCTCCACGGTGAGGTCCAGGTCGTTCACCAAAGCCTTTAGGGCGGTGGTGGCAGCGGGGTAATCCGTCCAGACAAGAGTGGCCTTCAAGGTTGCTCCGGAACCGTTAAGCCTGTACTGGTAAGTCTTTTTTTCGCCGGTGGCCAGCTTGGTTTCCCGGTCCACATATAAAAAGCTCCTGGTGGGGTCGAGAAACTCATCAGGCGCGCACAGCCTGCCCTTCCCCTCTTCGTTTTGGGAATGGTTCGGCAGGTGAAAGGCCCCGTCTAAAAGGGCCGCCTTAAGGAGGGCCGAGGAAGGATTAATACCCCGGACCCGGGTGAAATACTCCCGGATCAGCCCCAGCATTCCCGCCACAATGGGAGATGCCATGCTGGTGCCACCATTATAGGCGTAATACTGGTTTTCCACGCCCCAGAACCTGTTGTCCGGCGCCAATGAAGACTTGGAGGAAAGTATCCAGGTGCCCGGAGCCACAATGTCGGGCTTTATCCTCCCGTCCGCCGCCGGGCCCCGGCTGCTGAAGAAAGCCACTTCAGACGGGTTATCCGCAACGCTGCCCTTTTCCGGCCGGTTGTTCTCGCTTGCTCCTACGGCTATGACATTTTTTGCCACGGCGGGGGAGTAGATAGCCCCGGCCTGCCCTATATTGCCGGCAGCCACAGCAAGGGCCATGTCGTCGTGCTCCCAGACGTATTTATCCACCTGGGCGGCGGTATAGTTGTATACCCCTCTCACACTGCTGCCCCAGGATATGTTGTAAATCCTGGCCCCGGCCTGGTAGGCCTGGTCCAACAGAATGCCGAGGTCTCCGGGAATGCCGGAAAGCCCTCCGTTTTTATCCATGATTGACTGGAACACTATGGACGACTCTGGGGCCACACCCCTGTAGCGGCCTTCGGAAGCTTTCCCGGAACCCAGGGCGGAGCCTGCAACATGGGTGCCGTGGCCGTGGAAGTCACTGGCATCTCCGCTCCTCCCCAGCGGGAATATGGCCGTTACCCTGTCCTGAAAATCCGGGTGCATGGTATCGGCAACGCCGGTGTCAAGCCCGGTGTCGGCTACACCTATGATTTGACCGGCGCCGGTAAGCCCCCCGGTCCACAGGGAAGGGGCCTTGATGATCTCCCCGGCCCGGTCGTTGAGAAGCTCAAATTCTTTTGCTTCTTCCACGCTGAGCACCTCCGGAAAGGCCGCCAGCCCGAACAGGCGCCCGGCCTCCAGTTCCACCTCAAGCCAGTTGCTGTCATGCCCGGCAACCTTACCGCCAGCTTTTTGAACGTAGCTGATGATGGACTCAGCATGGGCGTTTTCAAAGAGCCTTACAACAACCCGGAATATTTGCCGGTCCGCTTCCCCGGACAGCCTTTCGAGGCCGGCTGCCAGGCTTTCCTCCAGCTTTTTCTCCAACCCGGCCGCGGATACAGACTCTATAAAGTGCAGTTTTACCACGGCATCAATCTGTTCTTGGCTTAACCTTACGAGAAAGGCGTTGTCGGGAATATACTGGCTCAGCGATATTCCCAGCGACTCCAGTGCCCGTCTTTCATTAAGGCCGATTTTCCCCTTGCACTGTAAAACACAGGACTTCAGCCCATATGCACCGTTTTCTTTCATTTACGACTGCCAGCGCCTGCAAAGCGCAGCATTGCCCTCCCTATTCCTGAAATAACTTAATGCAAATTATTCCTGGGAGGCCATTTAAGTGCAGAAGAAAGCAAAAAAGACCCCGCTTTACACGGGATCTTTTTAAGAAAATTTAACAGTTACTGTGCCTGTTCAGCTGTAAAGTAGTAGTTCAGCCTGAAGCCAGCCCCCTGGTATTTGTTGTCGTCCGCCCCGTTGTCGGGAAAATGCCACTTGAACACCAGCTGTTTGCTGGTCGTATCGTTGGCTGGAACATCCCCGAGATAGTAAGTGGCCTCCCTTATGCCATTATTGACCAGTTCGTCAAATGTTGTTATCCCGGGAGCTATTGTTGTTGTTGCCCCTCCGTGTTTATACTCTATCCGGTCGATCACCAGCCCCTCGGCAAGGCTGTACCGGTCGACGGGGTATGGGGGGCCAAGCTGCATATCCACAATTGAAAATGTTACATATAATTTTGTGGCGATGGTTGACACTGATGAATCCAGCGTGATGCTGTCCACGTGGGCTTCAGGGATTTCACCGGGAGCAAGGTTTAACGTCTGGGAATCAAAATCAAGCTCCCCTACAGCGGAAAGACCCACGGTGGCCGCCCTGAATGTGTTCCCGGTGGCTGGAGTCCGGGCGGAAAAAAGGGCAAGGGTAAGTCCTCCACTCATAATCGAAACGCTGATAAGGAAAACAACCACTAACAAAAGCTTCTTTTTCATTGGCTTCCTCCTGCTATTTTTTAGGCAGTAAGTTATTTGATTCGGATTGTTTTACTTCTATGTCATTATCTCGAATACTCATCAAAAAGGCTGGATTCTGGCCGGCGAAATACCGCTTTAAAAAGCCCGGCATACAGATTATTCCGCTAAGGCAGGCCAATTCCACCACTTTAACCAGGTCACGGGGCAGCATTGACCTGGACAGACAGCCATCGACTTCGGAAGATAAAATATCATATAAATCATCAGAATTGCCGTCCTCAACCAGTACGAACACCTTCGTGTAAGGGCAGGCTTGTTTTATTGATTTTATTATCCCTGAAATGTTCTCTCCCGGTTTTTTCTCATAAATTATGGAATCGGGCTGGATTCTTTGAACTTCAGATACGGCATCCGCAGAACCAACGGCGCTGCCCACCACTTCAAAAATTTTTTCGGAGGCGAAAATCACAGATATGCTTCGGTGGATGGCCTGAGAACAGCACATGATAAACAGGCTAATCTTATTCATATAGACGCCCCTCATCTAAACAACTCCTGAACAAGCTCCATTTCCCTGCGCGCAAAAAGAACTGAGTCTATTATATGCCCCCGCAAGGTTCTGAAAAATTATACCCGGGGATGAACTTACCGGATTTTTTTCGGAACACTATGATCATCCCCGGGCATGAGTTTGGTCTGACACCGGCCGAATTTTTCATACCGTGGATTAATAGATTAAAATCAGGAGATTTGCTACGCTATATAGAGTGCAGGTTACAGCCACCCCGGATTCAGGATTCAATGAAAAACACATTGATTCACCTTTAATTTAAAAGGAAGGAGTTTAAAATGATAAGATCTTTGAAATTACTGCTTCTGGTGTCTATAATGGCATTTTTCGTTACCCACGGCTCCTTCGGATACTTTACCGCCCAGGCCACATCACCCCGGAACAGCATCACCGCCGGCACACTATACCTGGGCAAGGATGAAACCAACAAAGGCATCCTGGACGGCTCCCTCAAGCTGGAAAAGATGATACCCGGGGAATCCCCCAGGGAGTTCCGCCTTACCATAAAGAACGTGGGAAACCTCAATGCGTACATTAACGGCCTTTCGGCCTCAATTAAGGAATCAGACTCCAAGTTCATGGCCAACGCCATAAGAGTAACCTGTGCCGGCCCGGGAGGCGAAAAACTCTACAGCGGATCCCTGTTGTCCCTGGACGGCAACGCCGTTCCAACAGAAAATGAAGTGGTGATAGAGCCGGGAGACACCAAAATCCTGACCTTTACCTTCCAGCTGGACCATCGGGCGGGAAACTGGTACAAGGGCAAGAATATTGAAACGTCCCTGATCGTCCACGCCGGGCAAAGTCCGGGGCTGAAGCCGGATTCAAACGTGGTTGTAACAGCCGTGGACCTCCAGGGGGCGGTCCACCAGGTAAAGCCGGGTGGAGTGATACTGGTCCCCGCCGGTGAATACGGCAAGCTGGAGGTAAACCGCTCCGACGTAACCATTAAGTCCAAGGACGTTGTGTACGATACCCTGCTGGCCGGGATATCTTTCACCGGCCAGGCCCAAAACGTGGCGGTTCAGGGATTCACCATTGACGGCAGGGATAACCTTTACAACCCGTTATCAATCGCTGATTCATCCACAGGGATTACAATTACGGACAATATCTTCCTTAACGATAAAAGAGACGGTAAAAGCGTGCCCAAGTTCATCATTGTGGGCAAGTCCACCGGGATCAGCATTCAGCGCAACGACTTCAGCGCTATGGCCGGCGGTAAGTGGAAACCGAGGGTGATTTCCGCCGACGGCTCCCAGACGATTCGTTACAACCTCGGACTGGATCTGGACCCCTCAGTGGAAGCTTTATAATATACGCCAATCATTTTGAAAGAGGTGATTTATACTGTGTGAAGCCAGTAAAATGAGGCAGCGAATGCTGAGGAGAAAAATTAAATATAAAATATTCAAGGTGGCGCTGTCCACCCTTTGCCTCACAATGATCACCCTTCTGGCCTCCGGGTCCTTCGAAACATACGCGCATCTGACGACTCTGGCCAGATCCCAGACAGGGGTGGCCGCCTCGGCCAAATCCAGCGATATCCTTAAATTTGAAGGTACCTTCAACGAGGACATTTGGCAGGGCAGCGGCGGCAGCGGCATTAAGATTACCAATCTTTCAACGGCAAGGATATGGGTTTTTTTTGAGGTAACAGGATCCGTCAGGGATATTGTCCGGCCTATTCACCCTGTGGGCCTGGAACCAAACCAGACTTACGAGGTGCCGCTTGAAATCGCCGATGCCGGGGATATGGGAATGCTGCAATGGCAAAACCAGGGTAAGGCCTTCTCCGGAGAAATAATCGCGAGGGTGCTCAACAACTTTGCATCGTACCGTATTGGAAAGGTAGACATCCGGGCGGATAAATTGTTTGATAAACTTTCTACTGAAAAGGTGAAACCCGGAGATGAAATCCGCAATATCAAAGGGATTTCAGATATTTTAAAGCTTATAGCGGAGAAAAACAAACTCCTTGAAAAAATGGCGCAGCTTATGGATGAAATAAACCGGCTTCAAGCAGCCAACATGGCTATCCAGAATGAAAATATGTCTTTGCGGAAGTCCCTTGACGAGGCAAACAAAAAGCTGACCGACACAAATTCTCCGGCGAACACCACAGGGGGAAACAACAATACCCCGGTGAGCACCGGCACTGCCGGCGGGGAAAATAAAGGCTCTACTGACGGTAAAAGCGCCGCTGAAAGCGTCAAGCCCGGCAGTAACAACACGATAAACCCGGGCGGAAGCAAAACCTCCACCGGTGGGAATAACGGAACCGCCGGAAACAGTAGCGGCGCACCCAACGGAAATAACGGCACAGGAAAAAAATAAAAGCAAGGTTTTACGGGCAGTTGACAAATGGTCAACTGCCTTTGTTCTGGATAAACACGGAAAATACGAAGGAGCCCGGACGGGGCTCCTTTTATTTACGGCTGATAGCAGGACATTCCCAATTTCATACAGGGCCGGGAGTAAATTCATTAAAACTTAAACACAACCGGACACCTCGTTTACCAGCCCTATTTTGTACGAGTAAACAATGGCCTGTGCCCTGTTGTTCTGGCCCAGCTTACGCAGTATGCTGCTGACATGGGTTTTCACAGTTGGCTCGCTGATAAACAGCTTGTGGCCTATCTCGCGGTTGGAATAGTTCCTGGCCATGAGCTGGAGTATTTCCATCTCCCTCTTGGTAAGGTATTCACCGTTGCCCGGAAGGCCGCATTTAAAATCCCCGTTGCTGAACACTTTGTCCTGCCTCGTAAATGAAACCACTTTTTTGAACGACCCGGGAAGGCAGAGAAGCCCCGCCCGGCAGGCCAATTCCACGGTTTTGACAAGACATCCCCGGATAATGCCCTTGGGGACGCAACCGTCTATACTCTGTGCCGAAAGCAGATCGGCCAGCCTATCACAATGTTCATCCCCCACCAGGGCCAGTATAAGGCTGCACGGGCACTCGCTTTTGAGCTGTATTACCTTTGGCCAGTGGCTGGACTTTTCATCATTAATATCGATGAGCACCACGTCCGGCTGAAGCTGAATTGACTTATCCACGGCCTCTTCCAGCGAAAAATCGCCCACCACGTCAAAAGCGATCTCCGAAGAAAAAATAGCCGCCAGGCCGCGTCTGAGCATTGAATCTTCATTCACTATAAGCAGGCGGATTCTATCCATATAACACCCGTCCCCTCCCGTTATACCTCTATGTTGGAACAATAACGTTAAGTCAAAAGTACTTCGAGGCAATCTTAATTTCACTCATACCGTGATTTTATTCCAGGCCGGTAACGGCTCCCCCCCGTGGTATGAGTTTATTGCCAGCGCTTACACAAATTGGGTGTATTAATACTACGTATTCTTTGTTGCAGGAAAAAAGTCCTTCTTCGAAACAACTGTTAAAATGACTTATTTTGTTTAATATTGCATATCCCAATGTCGATTTTTCATCTGATCACCTTTGAAATTAAGGCTAATTTCGATTATTTTCCCGGAGGGTATCGTTAATCAGTATAAGACAATGTATATTCATGTCTATATTAGTCAACTTGACCCCTCTACTGCTTTACTACAACCACCAGGCATGCCGTGAAATAGCCATCATTTTGTTTCAAAACAACGACGACTAAGTCATTGAGATTAGTCATTTAATATATATATACACAAACAATACTATTTTTAACCTATACACTCATACTTGAGACTCAACAAGTATTAAAGAAATGTCATCCTGGCATCATACCATCCGGTAATACCTACGAGCAATCAAATCTGATAGGATAAACATCAAGGAATAGTTCCATCAAGGAGAGTTATGAGGATGTACGAAAAAAGATGCTTTCGTTGCGGCGGTTTTTCATATTCTGCATCAACTTATGGAGGCTGGGCCTGCCCTTACTGTGGGCAGGACCTTTCGCAGGCGCAGGCAAAACCGGCCGGCAAGGGACACATCCAGCCCGAAGATACAGAGGATAGCCGCATTACCATAGAGCCAGCCGGCAATAACATAATAATCTTACCCAAGAATAAAAGGAATTAGCTAAAACAACAAAAATAAAACAAGAAATTTACAAAAAACAGGGATGCTTCAAGCACCCCTGTTAACTGTTGTTCCTTCCGTAGAAATTTTAGTCCGCGCAGTTCGAAAGGGTAACCACCATATTTACCTCGTTCCTGCCGCCTGCCTGTTTAAACAGTGATTTAATCCCCTCCCAGACCTCCTCTTCCGACCCCTTAATCCTGGTGGAGATGG
>JBMOPB010000040.1:0-9560 GCA_049325055.1 Bacillota bacterium | reverse complement strand
TGCTCCAAACACCAGCCCCGGGGCCAGAATCATGCTGCCCATCATTATAGCGTCGGGTAAGGAATAAAGAATCAAAAGAAGTACCGCCAGGGTCAAGCCGATGATTAACATCGTTTTACCGCGCAGTGTCATACGGACCTACCTCTTACCTGAAATATACCTGATGCAGTCAAAGAATAAAAACCCGGATCACCACCGGGATTTTGATAAACATTTTTATTTGGAACGGCCGGTATTATCTCTCTTTTTCAGGCGGAACCACCTTGCCTTTCGCAGAGCTGGAAGCACTGGGATACCAGATTATCCCGTCCTTTGACACAACCATGGTATGGGAATTTACTTCCCCTGCTGCCCTGGACCCGTCAATACTGTTTTTCGCCTGCGGGGGCGTACCGGCGGTGTTGACGGCACCGGGCGCCCCGGCTTTGGGCGCAGGTGGCGCCTCTTCCTTAGGGGGAGGTTCCACCGTGGGGCTGGATCCGGGTGGCGCTGGGAATAATAACCTGTTAATGTCTTTCAACTTGTAGTAAAGGTCAAATATTTTGTAAGGCTGGTCTCTCCGGTACTCACCCGCCATAAATGGATAAACCAGCGGGTCCGGTTTTATCTCGTGCAAAACATAAAACTCCACCGCCAAAGAGCACTGGCTTACATTGGGGCTTAAAGGCTGAAACTTGATGTCCGATACCCTGTTAAGCCTGGTATAGTTCTCCAGAGCCTCGATGAAGTTGTATATATCCCTGTTAAGGCCTATAAAATCCAGTGTGACGTTGAAAGTGCTGTACCCTTTCCCGTCGGCTTCCTTAAGCTCACTGAATTTTATAGTGTCCGCCGTCAGGTTGTTGGTTACGGACAGCTTGTAGAAATCCACCAGCAGTCCCGGCTCGTCCTTTATATTTGTAACTTTCACGTATGTTTTTTTGATTTTTTCCCTTAATTCATCGGACTGTTCCTTAAGAGACTGAATATCGTCCCATCCCTGGGCCTTCCTCTGGCTTAAAACCTGCTGCTGGGACTGGAGTTCGCTCTTTAGCTTTTTAATGTTGTTCCACTGGGGCTCAAAGATATATTTATAATAAGAGGCCAATAATGCGGCAAACAGGAACAAAGCAACCAGGATCAATTCCCGCTTGCTCAGGCTGGATAGCTTTAAGACTGGTGAACGTCTTAGCTTCAATCTAAGCGTCATCCTTTTCCTGTTACCTGTTATTTGTGGCCGGCCTGGCCTCTTCTAGTTTCTGGGTCTTCCCGGCCGTGTTATCGACCTTCTTTCCCGCTTCCGAACTTTCACCCTTAGGGTTTTTCTCTTTCTCTTTATCTTTATTTTCGCTGGCGCCGATAAACACCAGGTTAAACTCAACCTCCCGGGGTCCGGCAGTGAAGGGGACATCGGGCACTGCCGCAAGTTCAACCTTCTTAAACATTTCCAGCTTTCGCAACCCCACCAGTATTCGGGCGGTATCAACCGGGTCGTTGGTAACAACCTTGATGCTCATCTCTTCCCTGGCCTTGACCGACAGGAAAGAAACGTAGCATCCCCTGGGCAGGATCGAGTCGATTTTCCTGATTATATCTGTTATTTTCTGCTGTTTGCCTTCAATATCCTTTATAGCCAGCTCTTTTTTTGACAAATCTTTTTGCAGTGCTTCCTTTTCCTCAAAAAAAGGTTTGGCCGGGTCCAACAGGGATATCTCCCGCCTGACTGAATCGAGGCTTGACTGATAACCCCGGGCCACTTTAAAGGGAAACCAGACGGCTCCCCCCAGCACCGCCAGAAATAGCAGTCCGGACACCAGCCCTATAAAATTCTGCTTTCTTTTTTGTCTGGCCAGCAGTATTCTCTCAGGAAGAAAATTAAAGTCTTTTGCCGCTGTCCTCAAAATCATATCCCACCTATGCGCCCAGTGACACCCCTGAGTGATGCGCCGCCGTTTCCTCCACGGGAGCCGGTACGGACAACTGGTGCCTGCTGCCCCTCATCATCAGCCCAATGTTCCCGGAATACACCGCTGACCGGGCTTCAAAGCCGTCCGCCCTGCCCCTGAATTTAAGGTGGCCCACCCGGGAAAGACCAACACTTATCGGCAGAGAGATGTACTGTCCCAGGAGATCCGCAGGGTCTTCCTGTCCCGCCAGTTCCCCCAGTATGGTTATGCCGTCAACGGTTTTTCCAAAATTCCTAGATGAAAAATAATCCAGGTATCCCCGCAGTTCACCGGCCAGCACAGAAAAGTCGCTTTCTCCCGCAGGGCCGGGAACAAATGGGACATCCGCGTACATAAACAGTGTCTTTCCTTTGAAAATCGCCAGTCTGGTGCCGTCCGCACCGCTGTCCACCACCAGGTTGTCCCGGAAAGGCAGGTGTGCCACCAGCCGGTGCAGCATGCTGGGAAGTATGTCAAACACCACGGGCTTGAGCCCCGCCTCCTCCAGAAGTGAGGCGCACTGCTCGGCCTGTCCCCGGTTCACCGCCGCCACCATTAGCTCCAGCGACTGTACGCCGCCCTCATCCTCAACCTCGTCCAGCACCTTGTAGTCAAAGGCGTATTCCTCGGGACTTACCGGCAGGTGGTCGCTGATATTGAGCTTCATCATGCACTCCAGGTCTCTGGGTGATATTTTGGGAACACGGACTATCCGTGTTACTACCCCGCTCTGACCCAGGCCGGCCACCACACTGACCGCTTTCATCGAGTTCTTTTGCAAAAATTCCTTCAGTACCTCGGCATTTTCAGCCAGCACCCTGTCGTCCGCCCTGAAGCTCATATGGCCCGGGAGTACAACGCTGCCAAAGCTGTCCACGGTAAAAACAAGGTTGTCGTCCATGGGGCGGCCCTGCACAATACGGGCCGTCTCTCCCCGGAAATCAATGAATACGGTTGAGAATAACCTGTCTTTAAGATTCATAATTTCACCCGCCCGGCCCAGCCGGGATTTAATAATAAGACAAATTGCAGCAAACTTTTGTTCCAACACTGATTACGGCGGGAAGGTGAACTTGGGATCGACATGTGAATTGGTAAGGTCATTTAGAAGTATGCTTCCCGTCCTCAGCGTCGTCGTCGTGGTATAAGTCAACGTTTCGCCGCCGTTGCTGACTTCAATTTTCAAATCGTTTGTTTTGGCTGTAACCTTAAGCCGATACTGGCTGTTTTCATCCATTATCTGACTGAAAGTGTAAGGTCCGCTTACCAGGGCGAGGTTTTGGTCAAATATATTCACCATAACACGGGGGCTGTTGCTTACGTTTATAATTGAGAAATACGCCGTGTAGTGGGGAATACCCCAAGGATCATACCCGAAGCCCACCCCGGCCGAAGAACCGATCCATTTGTTCCAGTCCTTGTGAAGATTGAAAAAAGACACGTACATATCGAGGCTGAAGGGAGCACTAACCGGGTTGTTGGAATACAGGAAAACATGAATCGACTCCTGCTCCCTGCTTATGGTGCCGGTTATAGGGTCAAAGGACCACTGGTTACCCCCGCCTCCTGTAAGCACCGTCCAATCCCCGGGGGATGCCGGCGGGTGATAGGGCGGCGGGTCTCCCCCTCCTCCGCCGGGAGGAGGAATTGCGGGGGCATCATCCGGATCGGGAGTAACATATCCCTTGTAAGAACCATTATCTCCATTCCAGTAGTACCACAACGATACTTTTTGCTCAAAGGAAGCATCGTCGTAAGTTCCTGTAACTCTCATGGTCAGCATAGGCTTGGGGTCGGGAGTGTCCGGCAATATCTTATCCAGATCCCCCCCTGTCGGCTCGCTGGGGCTTTCGAAAACGATGGAAACTTTTGAGGATCCGCTCCCCAGGCTGTAACCGTTCTTTATTTTATCCGTAAGATTGGAGCTGTCTAAATAGCCTGTCTTAAAATTGTCAATATTGGCTTTCACCGCCGTTGGCTGGCCATCACCGTCCACCAAAGCCAGGGTGGATATATAGGTTTGCCACTGCTTTATAGCCAGGTCGGCGCCGGCCTCGGCTATGTAAAAAGCCCGCATGTTGTTGCCGAAGCTGTATATGATACGGCTCTCCGATGAGGCCATCCTTAAAAGAAGAGAACCGGTGATGACCAGCACCGTCATTATGACCATCACGGTAAGCAGGGCTATACCCCTGTCATTATCCAGTCTTCTGAACAAGGGCACACCCTCCTTTTACGGGCTGTAGGTCCGGTTCTTCCTGAGCCTGGTGGAAAGGGTCTGGCCGGGGTCAGCCGGGTTGCCCGCTGGGACCGCCTGCACGGTTACCTTTATTACACCGCTTGCTCCTTCGTCAGTAATGTCAATCAGCTTGACACCCTTTGCCACCGTGTCGCCGGATCCGTTGCGCAGCTCACCTATGCTTCTTGCGGCGTCCCAGTAGAAAAAATACTGAACGCCGGAGATGTTGGAAGTATTTTGGCTGTAATCTATCAGGGCGTTCCCGTCGCCTTTTACCACCTGGTTTGCCGGGTCAACGGTTATCTCCTGATACCTTCTCAAAAGGTTCTCAATCCTGGACATGGCAATCCTGCCCTGGAGCTGGTAGTCCTGATCGCTGCCCCGCTCGTTCATGAAACTGAGGTTATGGTTCAAAAAACCGTAAACCACACCGAAGAAAATCCCCAGCACGGCCACGGTCATCATAAGCTCCAGCAGGGTAAAACCCCGCCTGCCGGAGACAACACCTTTCATAATAACCATCTCCCGGCATTACGGCCACCAGGCCACAAGCACAAAATTATCCGGGTCGTCGGGGTCCAAAGTGCCTGGAGCATTTGCAGGGCCGACCACAATTCTCAAGGTAAAGTCGGAAGGTACTCCCGATGGTTCCCTGTGGTAGGTTATGGTAAAACTTTTATCCACCGATGCCCCGGTGGCCCCCGGCGGGTAAGCTATCGGATAGTTGGTGTCGTCTGTAATCCCCGAAAAACCTTCGGCCTTGACTCTCTCCATCTCGGCCTGGGCCAGTTCCATCATTTTTACCTGGTTCAGGTTGTCTCCGGAAATCCTGCTGCCGACGGTTGACATCTGGGTGGTAAAAGCCATTATTATACCGAAAACCGCCACCGCCATCATCACTTCCAGCAGGGTCATTCCCCGGCTGCCCCCAAGGGCTTTTACAGAAAAGGGCACGGCGCCCACCCCCGGATTAC
Source organism: Bacillota bacterium (assembly GCA_049325055.1). Classification (GTDB taxonomy): domain Bacteria; phylum Bacillota; class Desulfotomaculia; order Desulfotomaculales; family Desulfocucumaceae; genus BRHc4a. Next base: position 4,422 of record JBMOPB010000040.1, on the reverse strand, counting down.
CGCTTTATATTCTTCACGTTGCTGAACATGTCCATCATGGGAAGCAGCACTGATATGATGATTACGCTGACAATGCCGCCTATGAACACCAGCATAAGCGGCTCCACCATGGCCAGCATCCTTGTGAATCCTGCCTCGGACTCCTGGTTGTAATACTCGGCCATCTCATGGAGCATCTTTTCCAGTTCCCCGGTCTCTTCACCGATGGAGAACATCTGTATGGCCATGGTATCGAAATAGTTCACCCTGGCCAAATTAAGAGCCAGGGGCTCTCCCCTTTGCAAGCCCTCCGAGGCGTAGTCGATGGCCTTTTCGGCCAAAGCGTTGCCGACGTTCTTTTTGATGAGATCCAGCCCCTGCAGCAAGGGAACTCCGCTGCGGATAAGTATGTGCGCCGTCCGGGCGAAGCGCATGGTGGTTACGTTCCGGGTTATTACTCCCAGCACCGGTATCCGCAAAATGAATTTATCCTTGTTGAGGCGGCCGGCCGGTGTGCTGAAATATCTGTTCAGTATTACGGCCAGCGCGGCCAGAGTGCCGAGTATCGCAACGTAATACCTGCTGAAAAACTCTGAAATGCCTATGACAATCCTGGTTATTAGCGGGAGCTTACCGCCGTTTGCGGTGATAACACCCATTATCTGGGGGAGTAAAAAATTAAAGAAAAATATTATAATTCCTACGGCCATCAAGGCCATCAAAACCGGGTAGACAGAGGCCGACTTGATCTTTTGCTTTATCCTGTGTTCTTTTTCGTAAAAATCTGCCATTGTCCGGAGCACGTCTTCAAGGCTGCCGCTGGCCTCCCCGGTGGCCACCATCCCCGCCAGCATCTCCGGTATGCGGGAGCCCGGGCTGCCCATGGCCTCGGATATTGTCCGTCCGGTCTGCACCTCACGGAATATCCTCAGCACCTCCGCCCGCATAAGCCTGTCGGGGGTCTGCTGGCTCATTATCTCCAGGCCCTTCAGTATGTTAACCCCGGACATCATTATCACGGAAAGCTGCCGGCAAAAGTGGCTCAGGGCCTCTCCGTTAATTTCCCTTTTCAGCTTTAGGGTGGGCAGAATCCCCGCCAGGGCGCCGTCCCCGCCCTCCTTTATCACCAGGGGCGTCAGGCCGTCATTTTTCAGGCCCTGCCGGACAGCCCAGACGCTGTCGCCGCTTACGCTTCCGGAAAGCACCTGTCCCCGGGGGTCAACGGCCCTGTAACTGTATTTCGGCATATTACCCCATCCCGGACTTTATAATAAAAAATTCTAATACTGAAAACCTTTTCCCGTCGGAATCCAGGAGCCAGAAGCCAGAGTTAGGCGGTGTATGTAACCCTCAACATTTCCTCCAGGGTGGTAACCCCTGCCAGAACCTTGGCCCTGGCGTCATCCCACAGCGAAACCATCCCCGCCCTGGAGACGGCGTCCCGCAGTTCTTCCGTGGAGCACCTTCTATCTATGAGAAGGCGGATTTCCTTGTCCACCTCCATTATCTCGAAAACCCCGGTACGGCCTCTGTATCCAGTACTGTTGCAGTAGTCACAGCCGGCCCCCCTTTTGAGCCTGAGGGGCGTGCCAATGTTAAAGCGCAGTATGCGCTTTTCCCTCTCGCCGGCCTCGTATTCCGCGGTGCACTCGGGGCAGTTCTTCCGCACCAGGCGCTGGGCCACAACCCCAATCAGGGACGATGATATGAGGAAAGGCTCCACCCCCATGTCGGTTATCCTTGCCACCGCCCCGGGAGCATCGTTGGTGTGCAGTGTGCTCAGCACCAGGTGGCCGGTCAGGGCCGCCCTGGCGGCGATTTCCGCCGTTTCGGAATCGCGTATTTCTCCCACCATTATGATGTCGGGGTCCTGGCGCAGTATGGCCCTGAGCCCGGTGGCGAAGGTAAGTCCCGCCTTGACGTTGATCTGGGTCTGGTTGATCCCCTTCATGTCGAATTCAACGGGGTCCTCCAGGGTTATTATGTTCTTCTTCTCATCGTTAAGCTCGGCCAGCATGGAGTAAAGGGTGGTGGTTTTACCGCTTCCGGTGGGACCGGTCACCAGTATGATTCCGTATGGCTTTCCCACCAGTGAATCGAACTTCTCCACGTCCCTGGGGGATAGCCCCAGGTTTTCCTTGCCCACCATGAAGTTTGCCCTGTCCAGTATCCTCATGACCGCCTTTTCGCCGTAGGAGGTAGGCATGGTGGACACCCTCAGGTCTATGTCCCTTCCGTCCACCGTTATCATTATACGGCCGTCCTGGGGCACCCTTTTTTCCGAGATGTTCAGCCCGGCCATGACCTTTATCCGGCTTGTGACGGCGCTATGCACCTTGAGGCTGGTGGTGAGGCTCTCCCGGAGGATGCCGTCCACCCTGACCCGCACCCGCAGCTGGTCGTGGTTTGGCTCTATGTGAACGTCGCTGGCGCCGCTGCGTACGGCGTTTTCCAAAAGGGAGGTCACCAGCCGCACTATGGGGGCCGAGTTGATGTCCAGGGATGCTTCGTCCAGACCCTCCAGCATACCGGCCTGGGACTGCACGAAGTCGTCGGCGGCCTTGGCCGCGCTCACCTGGCTGAAGACCCTCTCTATGCTGGCGGTTATGTCGTCCTCGGAGGCCAACAGCGGAGTTACCTGCATCTGCACCAGCAGGCGGACGTCCTGTATGGCCACCTGGTCCAGGGGATCGCGCATGGCAAGGTGCAGGTGGCCCTTTTCCACCTGCACCGGTATAACCATGTGCCGCCGGGCCAGGTTCTCGGGTATCATCCTGGCGGCCTTGGAGTCCACCGCGGTCTGCCTGAGGTTTACGCTCCTTATGCCCAACTGGGACTCCAGCACCCTGGTCAGGTCCTGCTGGGTTATGTAGCCCCCTTTAAGCAGCACCTGTCCAAGCCTGAGCCCCGTGGACCTCTGCCTTTCCAGCGCCTCTTTAAGTTGTTCCCCGGTAATCAGCCCCGCCTGTACCAGCATGTCCCCCAGGCGGAGTTTTTTGTTTTGGGGGTTGATGTTTATAGACATAGATTATACTCTATTTAAGGTTTTACTGATACTACCGGCAACACATTGCCTTTTTCGTCATAACCATAGATTTTAACCTCTTTTATACTGTACTTACTACTAACTTGTTCCTCATCTATAATTACCAAAACAGATCCTTTATTGGCAGCATTATTAGCAGCTACGCCCGGATTGTCTGTATTGTTTACAGTCACAGCATAATTAGTGTCTATAGCCGCTGTAGTAGCAGTGCTATCCGATACTGCCCCAGACACATTCGTATAAGGGTTGGTCACATCTGATAAACCACTTACTATCTTGGCGGCAAATGTTGACAAATTACTATCACCCTTATGTTGGTACCGCATGATATTCCCTTCAACCACCGACTGAACTATACGCATATTGGATTCTACCCCTGCCAATTTGGCTTGATCCTTAGTCCCGCCAACCTTCGGAATCAGCACCAGCGCCAGTATGCCGATAACCGCCACCACCATCATCAGCTCGATGAGAGTGAAACCTTTCCTGTTCTTCTTAAAGGACTTTAACAATTAAAACATCCTCCTCCCGGTTATTTTTTCCTGGTTAACTTAATGACCAACCTAATAACTCTCCTACCGCCCCCCCGCCCATTGTTTTACATCCCATCCCTCCGAAAACCGCAGGGCCTGTCCACATCCGTCCGCTGCAAGACGGCCCCAAACAATATATAAAGCCTTCACCAAAGTAAGATACCCGGCTTAGGCTTTTTATGTCACACCTAAGGCAACCCGGCTGCCATGGGGCGCGGCGCCCTTTAGGTCCGTGGCTTTGCGTCCTTGCCTTTCGGAAAGTTTGCGTTTTATTGCTTATTTTTACATCATTATACAATCTATTGTTTGAACAGGCAATATATAAAAAATATGGCGTTTTGTAAATCATTGCTTAGATTTTTAGATAGCTTTCGACATTTAATTATCGTTATTGGCAGCATTTTTTTAAAATAACCCATTTTATAACAATATTTCTATTAAATATTTTTATTTCCAGCGGACAAACACCAGTGGCAAATGCAGGTCATAGACTGTTATACAAACAGGGCAAAACTGTGCCATTTTTTATTTCCGCCAGAAGGAGGAACAGCGATGACCCAATTCCGGATGATGTCGTTCACACCGCAAAAAGTCGAGGCATCCCGCAAATTCGACACGCCCCGGAAGGGAAAGTGCGATACCGGCAAAACATTGGAACAGATCTTTCCCATCGAGGTGAAGCTGGACACCGCAGTCACGCCGCAGCCGGCAGGTGAGGTTTCAAAACCCGCTGAAAAGCCTGCCGCAGCCGGTGAACAGCCAAAAACCGGGACCGCCCCCGAAGCCCGGCCAGATCCGGAAGATCAGAAAGCCCCGGAGGCAGGGGCTCAACCGCAATTACCCAAAGAATCGCCCCGCGTCACC
>JBMOPB010000039.1:0-9580 GCA_049325055.1 Bacillota bacterium | reverse complement strand
CTAAAAGCTTTAGATTTTAGACGACTTAAGAAACTACAAACTGCATATAACGCTTAACACAATATCCTATTTTTGGTAGCCGCCAAGGCTTCGAAAGAAAAAACTGCTGTTACTTACCGGATTAAAGTTAAACTATTGCCGGGGGTGAGCGTTTTGTCTTTTGAAATTTTGACACGGGTGGACCGGGACCTGTCGGTGGACCCGAGCTATATCATCAGGTACCAGGTTTTTGAAGACAATGTATTTCTGGGAGACGGCGTGGTGCAATACCACAGGAAGGCAAAACACAACGATTTTACAATACCCGAAACCATACGGTGTAAAAATGGAAAACCTCTCCCGGACGAGGTCAGGGAGAGGATCTTCCAAAACATATATGAAGCTGTAAAGCCGTACGTAACGGATCAGCGGTTCTGACCGCCCACTATCCGGGCCACTCTGGAATAGGGGTGGCCCTTGGCGTCGATCTGCAGGGTATTAAACCAGCCGAAGGGGGTCCTAATCACTTCAAACCCCTTTCCTCTTAAAATTTCCTTTACCCTGTCCATTATCCCCGGAGCCGATTCCGGAGGTCCAAGCCTGGCAAAAAGGTGTGCGAAGGGATGCAGCACTATTGTTTTAACCTTCAGATTGTGCGCATTCTTTTCCATTTCTGAGGCGGCTTCCTCCGCCACCCCGTCCGGGTTTTCCTCGTCGCCGGCCTCAACGCTCAAAAGGACAACTATTGCCTCTTCCACCCTGGTTTCCCGGGGATCGGGGGGCTCAACAACCTTGGAACGCCCCTTTTCCGTGATTGTGCTGCTAAAGCTGTTGACATGGATCATTACAAACCTCAACTAAAATCCTCCTCCGCTATCCTGTAAATTACCCTCCTCCCACTCAGGGTTATCCGCCGCAGCCAGGGGCTGTGCACTGCATTTGGCTTTCTTGGTGCGGGGAACCCGGGGTAAAGCCCTTGGCCATAGATTTTTCAGGTCGGCGTTCTGAAGAGCCGCCAGCAATTTTCCCCTTAAATCCGGATATTTTAGTGACAGTCCGGAAACCAGTTCCTTTATCTCCTCCCGCTTTGTGAGGCCGCTGGCCGGACACGGGTTTTCTATGATGGGAACCTTCTCCAGTGCGGCCAACTCCCTGACTGTCTCCTGCCCCAGATAGACCAGGGGCCTGATCATGTGAAGACCCGTCCTGTCCAAAAAGGTGTTGGGTGAAAACGTCCTTAACTGGCCGGTGTATAGAAGGCTCATGAAAAAGGTGTCAACAACGTCGTCCAGGTGGTGACCCAGCGCCACCTTGTTGCATCCCAGCTCCAGGGCCAGGTCGTTAATGGCCCCCCTTCTCAGGGTGGAGCAAAGGGCGCAGGGATTTTTCTCGTTTCGCACGTCGAAAACTATCTGACCAATATCGGTTGGCTGGTGCCTGAAGGGTATACCAAGCCTGCGGCAGTAATCCTCCAGGGAAGCATATTCCATTCCGAATCCCAGGTCCAGGTAGACGCCGTGAATCTCATACTTTATAGGGGCTGTCCTCCTGATGGCGTCCAGGGCATACAGCAGCACACCGCTGTCCTTCCCCCCTGACAGCCCCACCACTATGCGGTCTCCATCCGAGATCATCCCGTAATCCACTATTGCCCTCTTCACTATGGCCAGGGCCCATTTCCTGAAGACCTTCTTTCCCATTTGACAACTCCCTGCTATATATTGCCAAAATTGCCTGGTAACGGCATAATTCTAACCTGCACGGAAACAATACAACAAATCTATTTTAACTCAAAAAAGGGGGAGATTCATTGGCAGATATAACCGGTGATAAACAATCCCGTTCAGGCCCTTTAAATCCCTTTAACTCCACCCATAAAGCCATCAGATTTTATTTTATAATCACAGTGTAAAGCTGGCAACATATTCCGGCCCTAAGGACCCGCTTTATTTTCTTTTCGTTTTTTTGCCACTCCTTTTCATTGTTAGCAAACAGCCGGGCCTTCATACTGCCGCAGCCTACGTCTGTCGCGTCATTTCCGGCCGGCAGGAAGGATTTACTCTTCCTGTGACGTAAAATACTTTTATAAAAAGAAACGGGGCGATAAAAAACATGCAATGGATAATATCTCTGGCGGTAAACGCCGCGGCGCTTCTGGCGGCCGACTGGGCCCTGGACAGCATACACATATCGGGGGTTTTTTCAGCTATTATGGCAGCCCTGGTCATGGGGGTTGTCAACACACTGATCAGGCCCCTTTTACTGCTGCTAACCCTCCACCTGACCGCACTTACCCTGGGGCTTTTTATATTTGTTGTCAATGCCATAACCTTTGCGCTTACAGCCTTTCTTGTCCCAGGTTTCAATATCTACAGCTTCGGGGGCGCCTTCTGGGGGGCGATAATCACAAGCCTTGTAAGCTGGATATTGAGCAAAATAATTTTTGAAGAAAGATAACTCCAACACCTGATTTAAATTTACCTGCAAAGCAATATTTTAACATGCTATAAATTAATCATAACGGGGAATATAATTTTTAAGGGGGTGGGAAAATGAAAAGGGATGGCAAAACCGACACAAAAACGCCCGTATCCACCAAAAAAACCAATGCTATAGACTCTCCGTCCACTGACAAAGATCCCTATCAAGACCTTCCCGTATACCCGACAAGACCTTCACACGGCTGATAGAGCTTTTAAAAGCCCCCGGTGCGGCGGGTGAAATTTAGTCACAAACCCAGGGTTTTCCCTGGGTTTTCAATTGTTTCTAAAAAATGTTAAAACCTAAAACTTATTTAGAAAGTCGCATTCTAAAATATTTCCTTTAACTAAACACAACTAAAAGGAAATAATTCCGATTGGTAGAATTATCTTATCAATGTCACGATTTAATATCTATTGTTGCCCAGCCGGGAAAAGGCTGGGCACAGCTCTTTTTTATCAAATGTCGATATTTTGATCATTAAGACGAACATTGTCAGACAATACCAGGAGGTAAAAATGAAAAAAAACAAAACAACCCGCGGCAATTTAGCGGATTTTATAGAAACAACACACGAGTATAACAAATTGGATGCATCGGAAATAAAAAACAAAAAGGCGGAAAAATTGTTCAGGATACTCTTCAACAACTCACCAATCGGCATTTATATTCTTCTGGACGGAAGGTTCCAGTTCGTCAACCCCCAGTTTCAGAGCATGACCGGCTGGATCAGGGACGAACTGATAGGCATTGTAAATCCCCTGAGGATCGTTCACCCACAGGACAGGCAATCGGTAAGGGAAAACACCGTAAAGATGCTGAAAGGTGAGCGCACATCCCCTTTCGAATTCAGGCGCATAAACAGATCCGGTGAAACCAGGTGGTCAATGGGTACCGTAACGTCCATCCAGAAAGACAGGCGGAATCTAATCATGGGAACCATTCTGGACATTACGGACCTCAAGAAAGCCGAGGTGGAACTCAGGGAGAGCGAAGAACGGTACAGGGGGCTGGTGGAGCTTTCGCCGGACGCCATTGCGGTCCATTGCGACGGAAGAATAGTCTTTATCAACAAATCAGGCACCGAAAGGCTGGGCGCCGTAAAACAGGAAGAAGTCATCGGCAGGCCGTTGCTGGACTTTGTCCATCCTGACTGCCACGGTATTGTGATTCAAAGAGTACATGAAATGCTGAATAAAAGGGAGCCTGTGCCCCTGATTGAAGAAAAATTTGTCAAGCTGGACGGAACCGTCATAGACGTGGAAGTGGCGGCCGCCCCCCTTACATTCAAGGGCAAGCCGTCGGTGCTGGTGGTTGTCCGCGACATCTCCCAACAAAAGAGGGCAATGGAGGAACTCAACAGGCTCAATCAATTTTTGAGCATTATAATTGACAATGCCAACGTCTGGCTCAAAGTGCTGGATGAAAACACCAATGTGGTAATCTGGAACAAGGCGGCGGAAATAATCAGCGGATACTCAGGTGAAGAAGTAATCGGCCATAATAAAATATGGGAGTGGCTTTATCCGGATGAAGAATACCGGGAACAGATCGCCGGAAAAGCAATGGAGATTATACGGAAGGGCGAGATAACAGAAGATTTTGAGACCGAAATAATGACAAAAAACAAAGAGAAAAAGATTATTTCATGGCATTCAAAAAACCTGTTTGATGAAAGGGGCGCGGTGTTGGGGTCAGTGGCCCTGGGACGGGATGTCACCGAGAGCAGGCTGACGGAGAAGGCCCTGCAGGACAGCAAGGAGCGTTACCGCATCCTTGTCGAACACTCCCGTGACGCCATTTTCGTGTTCACCAAAGAAAGGCGGTACATTGACGCAAACCCGGCGGCATGCAGCATGTTGGGGTACAGCCGTGCCGATTTGCTTCAGATGGAGATTGAAGACCTGCTGGCCCCGGAATTAATGGACCCCGGGTTAAAATTATTCGAGACGCTTGTTTTGCAGGGCTACGTATTTGGTGAAATCACGCTAAAGGACAGGTTTGGCAGGTACATACCCGGGGAAATAAACGCCACGGTGCTCCCGGATGGAAACTATCTGGGCACCGTCCGGGACATTACCGAGCGCAAACACCTGGAAAGAAAGATGGCGCGGCTTGATCAGTTAAACCTGGTGGGACAAATGGCTGCGGCCATAGGTCACGAGATAAGAAACCCGATGACCGCCGTAAGGGGTTTTCTGCAAATGATGGTGTCCAAAAAAGAATACAGCAGGGACAGACAGTATTTCGACCTTATGATCGAGGAGCTGGACAGGGCAAATTCAATAATTACCGAGTTCCTGTCAGTGGCCAAAAACAAGCCGGTGGTACTTGAGAAGAAAAATCTGAAAAATATAGTACAGTCACTCTCCCAGCTCATAGCGGCCGACGCGCTGAATTCCAACAAAAATTTAGATCTGGAACTTGGCGAAGTCCCCGACCTGCCGCTGGATGAAAAAGAAATCCGTCAGCTTGTACTGAACCTCGTGAGAAACGGTTTTGAGGCCATGTCATCCGGAGGTGTTGTGACCATCAAAACTTACGAGGACGGTGACGAAGTTATCCTGTCCGTACAAGACCAGGGGAAGGGGATTGACAAGGGAATACTTGATAAAATAGGCACTCCCTTTCTTACCACCAAGGACACCGGCACCGGACTGGGACTGGCCGTCTGCTACGGAATAGCAGCCCGGCACAACGCCACAATCGATTTAAACACCGGCAATACCGGGACCACCTTTTTCATCCGGTTCAAACAGAAAAACTAAAATCCCACCGTGTTTGCGGTGGGATTCCAACCTTTGACTTATCAACGGCTACCCTTCTATTTTACCTTTCTCACCTATTTTGACGTTAATAACCAGCTTTTTGGAACCCCGGTAAAACACCACCATAGCGCTCTGTCCGGGCTTCATTTTTTCTATTATCGACGTAAGGTCATTGGCGTTGGCCACCTTTTTGCTGTCTATTTCCGTTATTACATCACCCTGCATGATGCCGGCCGAGTCCGCCGGGCCGCCCTCCACCACCGCATTCACCAGAACGCCTTCGGACATCCCCAGCTTGAAATAATCGGCAATCTCCTTGTTAACGGTCTGGATATATACCCCCATCCAGGGCCGGGTAATTTTGCCCTGGTTTATGAGGGTGTCCAGCACCGGGCGCACCGTGCTGGTGGGAATGGCAAATCCTATGCCCTGGGCAGAGGCGTTAACCGCGGTGTTGATGCCTATAACCTGTCCCTTGGTATTCAGGAGCGGCCCGCCGCTGTTGCCGGGGTTGATGGACGCGTCGGTTTGCAGGAGGTTTTTGTAATTCCTGTCCTGCACCGAGATGGGGCGCCCCTTGGCGCTGATTACACCAACGGTAACGGTATGATCAAGCCCCTGTGGATTGCCGATGGCTATTGCCCATTCCCCCACCCTGACCGCGTCGGAATCACCAAGTTCAAGGGTGGGAAGATCGCCTTCCGAGTTTATCTTGAGTACGGCCAAATCCAGCTCGAAGTCGGCCCCCACCAGTTTGGCCGGCACGGGCTTATCCTTCCCGGCCATTGTTACCTCAATCATGGTAGCCCCGCTGATAACATGCTCGTTGGTGAGGATATACCCTTCCTTGCTGATTATAAACCCCGACCCCATGCCTTTTGAAATCCTGGGCCCGGTATCCATGGGCACCCTTCCTCCGAAAAAGTCCCTGAAAAAGGGATCGTTAAAGAACGGGTCGAAAGTCCTGTTCCTGGACTCAACGGTGGTCTGGATCGTAACCACCGCCGGGCTGGCTTTATCCACAATGTCCGCTATCAGTCCTGTCCCGGCCTGGTTAAAAGAGCCGCTGCCCGAAGGCTGAAGCGTGGCCGTGGACTGCATGATGGGAAGCAGGTAGAAAGCGGCCCCGGTTATCATGACCCCTACGACAAAGGCGACAATAACATATATTGCGGCCTTGCTCCTCTCTTTTTCAGGATACAACAACATCAGCCTCCCTTCAGTCTATTAGTGATTTACAATTAAAAATTATAAAGATAAAATTCTAAATGCACAACTAACAAACGTAAAATTTTATAAAAATCTTAATTATTATGGAAAAAAAAGGATTTATCATTGTGTCAGTCGGACATGGCCACCCTTTCCCCGCTGGCGGTAAAGTCCATTCCCTCGTTGGCCACCTCCCAGGCTATGTTGCGGACGTGCTCGCTTATACGCAGCAGGGCGTTGATCAGGTCCAGGTGAACCGCGCCGACTTCCTCTGAGCTGCCGCTAACCCGGAGCCTGTGTATGTGGAGCACCCGCAGGTGCCTTTCCATCCTGGTTATCTCGCGCTGAAGGCTGTATGCCTTTTGCGCCAGTTCCCGGTTGCTGGTAACGAAAGCGGTATTGGTCATCTGCATCAGCTCGCAGACCCGCTTGTGCATTATTGAAATCTCGTCCCAGCCCTCCTCCGAGAAAGTGCAGTGTCCGTCGATCTTGCACTGGGCCAGGTAGGTGACGTTCTTTTCAATAATATCCCCTATGTGCTCAAGGTCGTTTACAATATTTATCAGCCCCATGCACTTGAGAAACTCCTGCCTGGAGTGAGGCTGCCGCAGCACGTTGGTGAGGTACTCGCTGGTCTCCTTGAAAAGTATATCCACGCGCTCTTCCTTCTTGGCCACCTGGTTCAAAAGTGAAACATCATTTTTCTCTATCATCCCGGTAATATCTTTGGTCATTTCATATACATAATCGAATGTGCGGTTTATTTCTTTTGTGGCTAAACCCAGGGCGATGGCCGGGGTGGTGATAAGTTTGATGTCAAGGTAGCGGGGCTTGAAGACCTCCCCGGACTCCCTCTTTTCGGGCACTATCTTTAAAAGAATGGTGGAAAACTGCTTGATAAAGGGAATAAACACCACGGCAATGGCGATATTAAAAAATGTGTGGGCGTTTGCCACCTGGTATCCGGGTGACGTGGTTATCTTTTCCAGGAGGGCGGCAAAAGGGGTAACAAAGGGTAAAAACAGTATTACACCGGCCACCTTGAACAGCAGGTGGGCGGTGGCCACCCTCTGGGCCTCCCGGCTGGAACCAAGACTTGAGAGAACCGCCGTGAAAGAAGTACCTATATTTGCACCGAAAAGAAGGTATATGGCCGCATGCAGCCCTATCAGCCCCTGCATGCTCAAAACCATTATGATACCTACCGAGGCGGCGCTGCTGTGAATCAAAAAAGTGAAAACAGCCGCCAATATCATGGCCAAAATCGGTATGCTGCCCATTTTGGCCATCATTTCCGGGAACAACGGGTTTTCACGCAGTGGATACATAACCTCGGACATAATCTTCAGGCCCAGGAACAAGAGGCCAAACCCCATCAGTACCTGGCCATAGCGCCGGTAGCGCTCCCTGTTGGTAAAGAATATAACAGTAGCCCCCAGTCCCACTATGGGAAGGGCAATTTCGGTAACCTTGAGCGCAATGAGCTGTGCCGTTACCGTAGTGCCGATATCAGCGCCCAGTATTACCCCCAGTGTCTGCTTAAGAGTCATAATGCCGGCGCTGGTCAGGCCCACCAGTATAACCGTGGTGGCGGTACTGCTCTGGAACAGTATGGTTATTGCCGCTCCCACGGCCAAGGCGCTGAAGCGGTTGTGGGTCAGGGTGCTCATTATTGTCCTTAGCCTTGCCCCGGCTATTTTTTGCAGGCCCTCGCTTAAGATCTGCATGCCGTAAAGTAAAAGCCCCATTCCGCCAATCAAACCGAGAACTACAGCGTACCACATTTTCCCATCTTCTTCCGTCGGTTAATTAGTTTTATTTCTATGCTTAAATTTTTAAAAATGTTATGTTCGCTAGCGTACGCTAAAAATCCTTTATTTTGTCATATTACACTTTCGGGTCAGGTGGGCGCCGGAAGGATTTAGCATTACAAAAAGACGGAGGCCGGTGTTCCGGCCCCTTTTTTATTCAATCAGCCTTTTTGACTGCGTCCCTTTATCCACGAGGAATAGTGAAACTTCGTTGTAGCCCATTTCCGGAGTGGTTTTGGCCACCAGGACAATAAAATCAGCCCTTACTCCGTTGGTTATGAATATTTTCCGCCCGTTTATCACCCACTGGTCGCCGTCTTTGACCGCTCTGGTCTCGATGGAGGCAACGTCGGATCCGGCATTGGGCTCGGTTATGCCCAGGCTGGCCACTTTCTGACCTTTCAGGGCGGGAACAGGAAATAAAATATCGTAGAATCCCACCTGTCAAAACATCACTTCATATAGCCGAAAAACAGGACTGGACTGAACGGTACAATACTGACTGAGAAGTCAAAATCTGGTCAGATGGCTTCAGGAAATCCGGGAACAAACGGGTATTTTTTACCGTGCGGCCGGTAACACGACAGGATCTCCACAATATCCGGATAATATATTAGGAAAGGGGAGTATATATTATTACATCAGCAGCAAGCAGGACCTGCTTTTCCAGTGCCATGAACTTGCCATGAACCTGCTGCTGGACAACATTGACAGGATAAAGGACTCGAACCTGCCGCCGGACCTGAAACTGAAAGAAATCATTAAGGGACACATAGAAACCCTGATGAGCGAATTCAATTTAATCACCGTGACCCTTGGAAACGATTATGAGCTTGATGAAAAATATTCTGAGATAATTATTGGCAAAAGGGATCAATACGAGAGGTACATTTCCGGCATTATAAAAGATGGGATAGAAAAAGGTATTTTCAGGGATGTCCCGGTAAAAGTGGTCATTAACCTTATTATGGGGGCGGCCAACTGGATAGGCCGCTGGTACTCCGGGGATGGATCGATGACATTGCAAGAAATAGGCCAATTTTATGCGGATTACCTCGTGGCGCCATTAAAAGTCTGAGTTTCCCCCGGTTTAAACCCGAAAACTGGCCCCGTTAAATCCAGACCGCCTTTTACATCACCATCGGGCCATGCTATAATTGTAATCCAATCAATTAAATAATCAGTGATGCAGTATCCTAGTCGGATACCCTTTTACGAAGGCGGGGCTAAAAATCCGCCAAGGGCACATCGATGAAGTTCCTGGTGCTGGCTTTCGACGCCATCGGGGGCTGGTGCTGGGAGTTAAGGATTCAGGGCTAAATACAAAGGCAT
>JBMOPB010000038.1:0-9683 GCA_049325055.1 Bacillota bacterium | reverse complement strand
GGAGAAACTCAACCGCATGGCAGGCGAAGGGGAAATCCAGGCAGCATTCCCCGCAGCACAGGCACTCCGCTGCATCCGGGCTGTGGCTGGCTATGTTCCCCATGAGGGAAAGCTTTTTTTTCCAGGTCTCATCCATTATCCTGGCACTGTAGGGGCTGTCCGGATGGTACAGCGCCCCCGCCATGGTTTGCCAGGCAGAATAAATACCGGGGTAATCAAGGGGCAACCTGGTCATAATATCTCCCGCCCGCTTTTTTAATATCCAAATCATATCACGTTAACCAACCGCAAATGCCGTTAGAATATACAAAAATTCCGACAGTGAGGGGATTTAAAATGCTCTTCGAGGTTGTTGCCCCGTTCTACGACCGCTTTATGAGATTTGCCAAACTGGATTACTCGTCGGAGATGGCAAATTGGCTGGCCCCTGTTGAGGGCAGGGACCTTCTTGACCTGGCCGGGGGCACGGGTATTAACGCTGTGGCGCTGTCGGGCGCCGGAGCGCGGGTGACAGTGGTGGACGCTTCGGGGGCGATGCTGGCCAGGGCAGAGGCCAAAAAGGCTGATATACGAATAGTGCGGGCTGACGCCGCCGACCTGCCGCTGCCGGACAGTTCCTTTGACATAGTGCTGGTGTCCGACGCATGGCACCATTTCAGAGATCAGGGGAGGGTGGCCGGCGAGGTGGCCAGGGTGCTACGCCCCGGGGGAAGGGTATATATAATTGATTTTGACAGTAAAAAATTCAGGACAAAGTATCTTATCATGCTGGAAAGAATTCTGGGAGAGCCTTCCACGTTCATATCACCGGGGGAACTGGCCGGTGTCTTCAGAAAGAGAGGAATTAGCGGAGAGTTCCGGTATCTGACTTCAAACCAGTTCATATACAAGGGTTGTAAACCCCTAAAAATAGAACAATAGCTTCATAGAGGGATAGGAGTCTATAGGTCCGGCAGACTGTCCGGAGGCTGTTATCGTCGATCGCTTCGTAGGGATGGGCGTTGGGGTTGTCAAAGCCGTAATTGCCTGGCCCGTAGTGGGACGGGTATGCCATGGGGGAAAGATAATCAGCGAAAGCAGCCATTCTTTCGGGCCGCTGGCCTATGCCCTGGTCGTCCACGGCAAAGGACATAAATCCAAATACAGTGGCAGAAAAGGGCCTTGGGGGGCTTTTTTTGTGATTAGACAATATCCGACACAAATCCTTTGTGCCTGACGGGGCGGGGGAATAAAAATATTTTTTCAGTAAAAACTTAAATCTGATAAAGGAGGGATACAAATATGAATAATCTTGATATCTTAATAAAAGAAAAATTTGTTCCTTTCCGGAACAGGTTGGTCGATGCCGCGGCAAATAAGCACCCATACCTGGTTTCCATGGTGAACACAATGCTTTCGGGAAATGACAACATGGTGGGGATGCGGGTTACCGATGAAAGCGGAAGGGTGGAGGGGGAGTACACCTTTAAACTGAACGGGGCGCGAATATCCGGTGTAGAAAGCGGTGTACTGAAATCGGAGATACACCATCCCTTTTTCGGAACGTTAAAGCCTTACGTCACCGTTAAGGAAAGCGTTCTGGAAAAAATGCTGGAAGATGAAGAAAGCTTTGCCGGGGACCCTTTCGGGACCATAAAAAAATATCTCCCGGGTCTGGAGATAAAGTTTATGAATTAAAACACCGGCGGCTGGCAACTATAACCGCCAGAAATTATAAAAAACCACAGAGGACACAGAGATCATGGGGTAATAATTGAATTTCCTTACTACACTGTATGATCTATGTGCGCTCTGTGGTTTAAATATTTTTCACCCGGAACTCTATCCTGGATTCCGGCTCCTTTTTTCTAAGGGTTGTGTACCATTTTCGCTTTAAGCGCCCATTCCGGGTCGGCCAGCATGGCCCGCCCTATGTCCACCAGGTCGGCAATCCCCTGGTAATGACACTGTTGGCCAGTGCCGGGTCCCCCAGACCTCCGGAGACAAGCACCGGGACTTTTACCGCCGGCTTTACGGCCTCCGCCAGGATTCTGTTTTCAAGGGGAACCGCCGTAAAGGTCGCCGCGCCGGTTGGTAACGGGGGAGAAAAACTGGTTCAAAAGGTAGCCGTGGTTAATTTACATGTTTATTATAATATGGCGGGGTGGGCTTTGATAAACAAGTGATGTGTATTATATTTAATAATATATTTTGCTGATAACACGGAGAATTTACGGAGGATGCCAATGGATGACAGGGAGCTTTTTAAAACAATAGCCGGGGAGGCCGGCATAACGGTGGGGCAGGTGGAAAGAACCGCAGTGCTTTTGGACGATGGAAACACCGTCCCATTTATTGCCCGCTACCGGAAGGAAGTCACCGGCGAGCTGGACGAGGTAAAAATACGGCTGGTGGAAGAAAGGCTTAAGTTTTACCGCAGCCTCAACGCCAGGAAGGAAGAGGTTATCCGCCTTATAGACGAACAGGGCAAGCTGACCCCGGAATTACAGGAGAGGATATTAAAGGCCGCAAGGCCTGCAGAGGTGGAGGACTTGTACAGGCCTTTCCGGCAGAAAAGGAAAACCAGGGCGTCGGTGGCCAGGGAAAAGGGACTGGAGCCCCTGGCCAGGTACCTGCTTTCCTGTCCCCGGTCCGGAGACCCTTACGCTGAGGCCTTAGAATACCTGGACCCGGAAAAGGGAGTGGCCGACACCGGGGAGGCGCTGCAGGGAGCCATGGATATTGTGGCCGAGGAGATTTCCGACGACCCCGACGTGCGGGGCTGGGTAAGGGATCATACCTTCAGGAACGGCTTCATCGTCACCGGGTCGGCGGATCAGGGCAAAGCCTCGGTTTACGAGATGTACTATGATTACCGGGAGCCGGTGCGCCAGATGGCTCCCCACCGGGTTCTGGCCATAAACAGGGGCGAGAGGGAGGAGTTTTTGAAAGTCTCCGTTGAGGTGGAAGAAGATAGAATTATTGAATATATCGCCCGCAGGTGGGTCAAGGCGCCGTCAGTGACATCGGACCTGCTCATGTCGGCTGTAAAAGACAGCTATCGCAGGCTTATAGCGCCCGCCGTGGAAAGGGATGTGCGCAACGGGCTCACTGAAAGGGCCGAGGAGCGGGCCGTGCTTGTTTTTTCAAAGAACCTGCGGCAACTGCTGCTGCAGCCTCCGGTGAAGGGAAAGGTGGTGCTGGGGGTGGACCCGGCTTACCGCACAGGCTGCAAGTGGGCGGTGGTGGATGATACCGGGAAGCTCCTGGAGGTGGGAGTGGTGTACCCCACCCCGCCGCAAAACAGGGTGGAAGAGGCAGTCCGGGAATTCAGCCGCCTGGCGGATAAATACGGTATAGATGTTATCGCCATCGGCAACGGCACCGCTTCAAGGGAAACCGAAATGTTCGTGGCGTCATTTATCGGCGGATATGAAAAAAAGAGAATAACTTACACCATAGTGAGCGAGGCCGGGGCCAGCGTCTATTCCGCTTCGGAACTTGCCGCCAGGGAGTTTCCCCGTCTGGATGTGTCCGGACGCAGCGCTGTCTCCATCGCCAGGAGGCTGCAGGACCCGCTGGCCGAGCTGGTGAAAATAGAGCCAAAGGCGGTGGGGGTGGGGCAGTACCAGCACGATATAGGCCAAAGGCGGCTGGAGGAAAGTCTGACCACGGTGGTGGAGTCCGTGGTTAACTATGTGGGCTGCGACCTGAATACCGCCTCGGCCCCGCTTCTTTCCTACATTTCGGGCATAAATAAAACCGTCGCCGACAATATAGTAAAATTCCGGGAGGAAACGGGCAGGTTTAAAAAAAGGGAGCAACTGAAAAAGGTCCCACGCCTGGGGCCAAAAACTTACGAGCAGGCAGTGGGCTTTTTACGTATACCTGACGGAGAGAACCCCCTGGACAGAACCTCTATTCACCCCGAGTCATACAACCTGGCTGGGAAACTGCTGGAGATGACCGGCTGCACACCGGATCAGGCGGGTACTCCCGAATTGCGGAAGAGGCTTTCCGGCGTTGACCCGGAAAAGGCGGCGGCCCGGCTGGGGGCCGGGGCTCCAACGGTCCGGGATATAATTGAGAGCCTCATACGTCCGGGCCGCGACCCCCGGGAAGACCTTCCGGGGCCGCTGTTCCGAAGCGACGTGCTTTCCCTTGAGGACCTCAGGCCGGGTATGGAACTTAGGGGGACCGTCCGGAACGTGGTGGATTTCGGGGCCTTTGTGGATATAGGGGTGAAGGTGGACGGGCTGGTGCACCTCTCGGAGATAAGCGACCGCTATATAAAACACCCCCTTGACGCACTGTCGGTGGGTGATGTGGTCACTGTGCGGGTACTGCAGGTTGACGTCAAGCGCCAGCGTATTTCGCTTACCATGAAGGGGGCCGGGGACAAAAACAGGGGCTGAGATTTAGTTTAACCCCGGCTGTTCCGGGGTTCTTTTTAAGATATTAGGAAATTATGCTGGAAGGAATACTGATTGATAGTTTCCTATACACGGGGGGTTCAAGGGGTTACTCCCTTGCTTTGCCTCCCATAACTCTGGACATAACCCTGCAGGATATTGAATGCGGGTGTCGAAACCCTTTAAATAATTGTGGGCTTTAAAATGCTGGTAATGTTGTTTAGGGAAGCTATTTCAAGAAAATTGCCAAATATTAGAAAGGCAGGGAGGGGGGTAATTTAAAGAGGGGAAAGAGAGATTTTTTATAGTGTTAATGTCAGTTTTAAATGTCGGGAAGAGGATTAAAAAAGTTTACTGTAATGAAGGAGGATTAACGATGCGCTGGCGTTTAGCTGTTTTAATGGCCCTGCTTGCATTCGTCATTGCCGGTTGCGGAGGCAAACAGGCCGACCAGGCAAAAGGCAAAGAGGAATTTAAGGCTCAATACAAGATTGCCACCATGACCCCCGCCAACCACATGTATTCCCAGGGGGCACAAAAATTCGCCGATTTGATTAAGGAAAGGACAAACGGAAGAATACAGATTACGGTTTACCCCGACGGTCAGCTGGGGAAAGGGGAGCGTGAACTCCTGGAGGCGCTGCAGCAGGGGACCGTTGACCTTTATGCCGGATCCACCGGTCCCATCGGCGGCTTTAGCCCCTCTATGCTGATAGTTGACATACCCTTCCTTTTCAGGGATTATGCCCATGTGGACAAGGTGCTGGACGGGCCCATAGGGAGACAGCTCTTAGACGACCTTGAGAAGGCCAACCTGAAGGGACTGGCCTTCTGGGAGAACGGGTTCAGGAACCTTACCAACTCCAAGAAGCCGGTGAAAACTCCGGAAGATGCCAAGGGTCTTAAAGTACGGACCATGGAAAACAAGGTGCACATTACCGCCTGGAAAGAGGTGGGAGTGATCCCCACCCCGATGGCATGGGCCGAAGTGTACGGAGCCCTGCAGCAAAAGGTGGTGGACGGGCAGGAAAACCCGGTGGCGGTTATATCCACCAGCAAGCTGAACGAGGTGCAAAAATACCTCAGCATGACACAACACGTGTACTCTCCCGCCCCCATCATAATGAGCCTTAAAAAGTGGCAGGCCATGCCCAAGGAGGATCAGGATCTGTTCTTAAAGACCGCCCTGGAAGTTGCCCCGTGGCAGCGTAATCTGGGCAGGGAAAGCGAGACCAAGATGCTGGCCGACCTTGAGCAGAAGCAGATGGTCATCATCAGGGACATAGACAAGGCGGCATGGCAGAAGGCTATGCAGCCGGCCTTCGAGGAGTTTGCCAAGCAATTCGGTAAGGATAAGATAGACGCTATACTGCAGACCAAGTAAATCAATTTGTAGTCGGCTTAAAAGGCCCGGCGCCGCCGGGCCTTGGGCTGTTTTTGTTCCGTGCTGACGGGAAGGGGCGGTGTCATTTGACGACTGTTTTGAAAATGCTGCAAAGGATTAACAGGAATTTGCTGAGGGTGGCCGGCTGGGGCGTGGTAATGGGCATGGCGGCCATAAGCATAGTAATACCGTACGAGGTTGCGGGCCGCTATTTTCTTGGGAGCATGCCTGCCTGGTCGGGCGAGGTGACAACATTTTCGCTGGTATGGGTGTCAATGCTGGGGGCTGCGGTGGGGCTGCCGAGGGGATACCAGATAGGTATGACCTCCCTGATTGAAAAGCTGCCGGAGAGGATAGGCCGTTTTGTAAAAATGCTGGGTCACCTTATTACCCTGGCTATTCTAAGCGTTTTAGTCATTTACGGCGTTGATCAAACCATTCTCAATGTTAATCAAACCTCCTCGGCCATGGAGATATCAATGGCCATTCCCTATACCGCCATTCCGGCCGGGGCATTACTGATGTGGCTGGTGACGCTTGAGCAGGCCCTGGGTGTTTTGACTGGCGCTGGGGAAGAAAACAGTATACGGGGGAGCTGAGGAGGGACAAATGTTAACTGTTTTTCTTCTTGTTTTTGCAGTTTTGCTTTTAACGGGTATTCCCATTGCCATCGCGCTGGGCGGAACCGCACTATCATATCTCCTTTTAAAAGGGGATATTTCGCTTACCATGCTGGTCCAGACCACATTCGCAGGCATGGCCTCCTTCCCCCTCCTGGCCATTCCCCTTTTCATGCTGGCTGGATCGTTGATGAACGAAAGCGGAATAACCAGGGACCTGGTGAGATTTGCCCGCCTTATTATGGGGCGAATAAGGGGAGGGCTGGGCCTGGCGGCAATACTGGCCTGCGCTATTTTCGCGGCCATTTCCGGATCGGCGGTGGCGACGGCCGTGGCCATCGGAGCAGTTGCCATACCGGCCATGAAAGAGGCCGGTTACGACGATGACGTTGCGGCGGCGGTTACGGCCACCGCCTCCTGCATGGGGCCTGTAATACCGCCCAGCATTCCGTTCATTATCTATGGTGTAATTGCAAATGTTTCCATAGGAGCGCTGTTCCTTGCCGGGATCGTGCCGGGGCTGCTGCTGGGACTGGGACTCATGATGTACATGTACTGGGTGGCCCGCCGGCGCAACTATCCGCTGGAAAAAAGACCGGGGCCCGGGGAGGCGTCCGGGGGCAGCTGGCGCGCGGTGTTTGCCCTGCTTATGCCATTCGTCATTGTAGGGGGTATACTGGGGGGAGTGTTCACTCCCACAGAGGCGGCCGGGATAGCCGTGGTTTACGCCCTCCTGGTGGGGGGGCTGGTATACAGGGGGATCAGGCTTTCACGCCTGCCCGTGGTTTTACTGACGGCAGGCCTGGAAACGGCCATGGTGATGCTGCTGCTGGGGCTTTCGGAGCCCTTCGCCTGGGTGGTGGCGGTTGAGCAGGTGCCTTTGAAAATGCTCTCGGCGCTAAGCTCTGTGGGCCAGGATCCGCTGGTGGTACTGCTGATGATAAATGCGGCCCTTATACTGATCGGTATTCCCCTTGAAACAGCTCCGGCACTGACCATTGTTACCCCGGTTCTGGCCCCGCTTGCGCTTCAGATGGGGATTGATCCAATCCACATGGGCGCTGTGGTGGTGTTTAACCTGGTGCTGGGACTCATCACCCCTCCGGTGGGGGCGGTGCTGTTTTCGGTTTGCGGCGTATCGGGGGTTTCCCTGGAGCGTCTGAGCCGGGCGGTTTGGATTCCTTTTATTATCGGGCTGGCAGTGCTTCTGCTGATTACCGCTATCCCCTCTTTGACCACCTGGCTTCCGGGGTTGATCATGAGGCCTTAGGGGAATAATAAGTCAATGTTAAGGGACAAATATTACCGGGATTTTAGGTAAAGCTGAAATATAATGGTTGACGGGCAAGACAAAAAATGACAGAATAAGGAAGAAGCTTAAACCTTTGGGGGTGACAGTGGACTATGGGAAAACAGAAGATCAGCATTCACGGGCTGCGGGAGAAAAAACTCCGGGGGCAGAAAATAACCATGGTTACCGCCTATGATTATCCAACGGCGGCACTGGTGGACAGGAGCCCCATAGATCTGATATTGGTGGGCGATTCCCTGGGAATGGTAATGCTGGGTTACGACGGAACGGTTCCTGTGACGATGGAGGAGATGATCCACCATATCAGGCCGGTGGTGCGTGGGGCCCGCAATACCTTCATAGTGGGGGACATGCCCTTCGGGTCGTACAATGAAAGTATCAGCCAGGCCATACACAACGCCAACCGGATAATGAAGGAGGGCGGGGCCGACTGCGTAAAGCTGGAGGGAGGCCTTAGCGTGGCTCCCACGGTGAAGGCGCTGGTGGACGGAGGCATTCCGGTGATGGGGCACATAGGGCTGACACCACAGACAGCGTCCCTGCTGGGGGGCTTCAAGGTGCAGGGTAAGGACGCGGCCTCGGCGGAGCGCCTGCTGGCCGAGGCAGTGGCACTGGAGGAGGCCGGCGCCTTCAGCATAGTGATGGAGTGTGTTCCGACACCGCTGGCCGGGTTGATTAGCCAAAAGCTCACAATTCCCACCATCGGCATAGGGGCCGGGGTGCACTGTGACGGCCAGGTGCTTGTATATCACGACCTGGTGGGGCTTTATGACCGGTTCCTGCCCAAGTTCGTAAAACAGTATGTTAAACTGGGGCCTGAAATAAGCCGGGCGCTGGAAGACTTCACCCGGGAGGTAAAGGAAGGCTCATTCCCAGGACAGGAACACTCCTTCAGCATGGACGAGGGACTGCTGGAGAAGCTGAAATAGTTTAATAGGAGAATGTAAAATGAAGATTGCCGTGATCGGGGCGGGGGCCATGGGCAGCCTGTACGGAGCCCACCTGGCCGGGGCCGGTGAAGACGTCTTCCTTGTGAACATTTGGGAGGAACATGTCAACGCCATAAACCGGCAGGGGCTGACCATTTCGACAGACAGCGGTGACCGGACCGTGGGACTGCGGGCGGTAACCGATGCCTCATCTGTTGGCCCCGTGGACCTTATACTAATTTTTGTAAAATCCAATGCAACCGGGGAGGCGGCCAGGACAGCCCTGGAACTGGTGAGGGAAGATACCTTCGTTCTTACTCTCCAGAACGGAATAGGTAACGTGGAGAAACTGGTTGATATACTGGGGCCGGATCGGGTGCTTGCAGGGACCAGCGCCTTCGGGGGAACCATGCTGGGCCCCGGTCGCATAAGGCACGCCGGAAGCGGGCCCACCATGCTGGGCGAAATAAGCGGGAAAATCACCCCCCGGCTTGAGGAACTGGTCCGGGTTTTTCAGCGGGCCGGCCTGCAGCCGACTATATCGGATAATATTCAGGGAGTGCTGTGGACAAAGCTTATCGTCAACGTGGGGATAAACGCCCTGACCGCCCTTGCCCGCGTCAAAAACGGACAGTTGCTGGAAATACCGGAACTGGAGGAACTGATGGGGATGGCCGTGGCCGAGGCCGTGGCGGTGGCGGCCAAAAAGAACATAAAACTGGTAACCCCTGATCCCCTGGAACATGTTAAGAATATCGCCAGGGCCACCGGGCAGAACATCTCTTCAATGCGCCAGGATGTGGAGAAAGGGCGGCTTACCGAAATAGACGTTATCAACGGGGCGGTGTGCCGGGAAGGGGATATTCTCGGCATACCCACCCCGGTGAACAGGGTGCTGACCATGCTGGTAAAGGCTGTCTCAGCGGTTTAGTTCGGCGTCAGTGTCTGGATAAAATTGCTAATTTTGTATAGCTGTAATATGAAATGTAACGCCCTCCGCCAGGAGGATATTTTTTTTTAGCGGAGGAAAATACTTTTGACTGGGTG
>JBMOPB010000037.1:0-10450 GCA_049325055.1 Bacillota bacterium | reverse complement strand
GCAGGTGTTGAGGGGTGGGTGAAAAAGGGCATGATGCCCTGGGAGAGGGCATCGGCCGTAGCCGGGGCCGTATTGATGATGTACTCCGGCCTGTTGTCGGACGTAATTGGAATCCTCCTGATCATGCTGGGGCTGTTCCGGCAGTTTACCGGCGGCAGGGGCAAAGAAAAAGCAGCAGGGATACCGGCGTAAGCCGTAAGGGGAATGTGTTGCAAATGATTACCAAGGAGGATGGGATTCATGTACAAAAAGCTATCGCTGGGGTTAGCGGCAGTGCTGCTCACGGTGCTTCTTGCCCTGTCCGGCTGTGGTGGGGGTTCGGATCAGAAAAATTCCGGTTCCTCCAAGCCTTCTGAAAAGCCCCAGTCCGGCGATCAAACCCTGGGGCCTGTAAAGGTGACGCTGGTGGGCGGTTCGGTGGGGGGGACCTGGGCGGCCCTTGGAGAAGGCATCGGTGAGGCCATCCGCAGGACTGCCCCCAACTCGTCTTTTGGCTACCAGCCCGGCCAGGACGGGGCCAATGTGGTTACGGTAATGTCGGGCCAGGCCGAGCTGGGCATCAACTACGTGGTGCTGGCCAAGGCGGCCTATGAGGGAAGAGAACCGTACCAGCAGAAGTTTGAAAACCTGAGGGCAATCTGCCAGGTGGCTCCTCTCACCTTTCAGTTCCTGGCCACCGAAAAGTCAGGAATCAAGAGCTTTCAGGACTTGAAAAAGCGCCCGGCCATTATCGGGGTTAACACCAAAAACGGGACAATGGAACTGGCGGCCCGGACCATACTGGAGGAGCACGGTGTGACATACCAGGATATAGAAAAAGCGGGGGGCAAGGTTCTATACCTGGCCAGTGGCCCAATACTTGACATGATGAAGGACGGCCGCGCCGACGGGAGGACCACCATAGCCAACCTGCCCGAGGCCAAGATCACCGACGCCTCAATGATGACAAAAATGGTCATTATCCCTCCCGACAAGGACGCCCTTGAAAGGACCATCTCCAAACTGGGCGTTTCCCCCAGCAAAGTCCCCAAAGGAACATACTCATTTGTAAACGAAGACGTGCCCAGCTTTGAAGTTCCCATAATGATACTGTGCTCAAAGGATCTGCCCGAAAAAACGGCTTACACCGTCACCAGGGCAATAGTGGAACAGCTGCCGTACCTGAAAACGGTTTATGCCGGCATGGCTGACGACACCCCTGAATCCATCTGCAAGACTCCCATCCTGCTGCACCCCGGGGCGGAAAAATACTACAGGGATAAAGGGCTGCTGTAATAATTACGCTGGCGGTATGGTCAATTCACCAATCAAATGAGGTGATCATAATGCTGGTTCTCAGTAATGAAGAGATTGAAAAACTTATTACCATGGAAGAGTGCATAGCCTCCCTGGAGGAAATGTACCGGGACCTGGCGGAAGGGAAAGCGCTTAATTCCCCCCGCATTGACAACCTTGCCCCTTGCAGCTACCAGGGCGCGTATTACGGGTTCAAACACATGGGCGGCACCTGGCCGCGCCGCGGCATACAGGCCCTGCGAATAAATTCGGACATCATAACCCACCCTGTGCGGGAAGGGGCGGCCCGCCGGGTGAAGGTCCCGCTGGCCGGGGGGTGCTGGGTCGGGCTGGTGGAGCTTTTCAGCACTGAAACAGGGCAGCTTCTGGCTGTCTTCCCCGATGGGGTGGCCCAGAGGATGAGGGTGGGGGCCACAAACGGGCTGGCCGCAAAATACCTTGCCCGGGCCGATGCCAGCAGGGTAGGGCTCATCGGCAGCGGTTGGCAGGCCGGGGCCCAGCTGATGGCCGTACTTGCCGTTCGCCCCGTGACCGAAGTAAAGGTTTACAGCAAGAATAGGGGAAACCGGGAGGCCTTCGCCCGGGAGGCGTCGGAAAGACACGGCTTGCCCGTGCGTGCGGTGGAAACCGCCGGGGAGTGCTGCCGGGATGTGGATATTATAATGTCTTCCACCTCCTCCATGTCTCCAATAATCCGCCCGGAATGGATCAGAGAGGGGATGCACGTGAGCTGCATCAAAACCCAGGAGGTTGATTCAGATATACTGTCCCGCTGCCGGCGGGTGGTTGTGAACACCAAACATCAGGCCAAGCAAATGGATAACGCACTTCCGGGCACACCAAACATAGTGAGGGAGCATACCGAAGGGTGGTGGAACCGCCCGGGCACCAGGTGGGAAGAATTCTGCGACTTGCCGGACCTGGCGGCGGGAAGGGCCCCCGGGAGAACAAGCCCGTCGGAAATAACCTGTTTTGTAAACAATATCGGTCTGGGGCTGCAGTTTGCCGCCGTTGGCGCAGTTATTCTTGATAAGGCCGGGAAACAGGGGATCGGCCGGCACTTGCCCGATCACTGGTTTACCGAGTCGGTGCACCCGTGATGGATACAAAGAATCATTTGAAAAATGAAACGCCATTGTTTCTCCGTAGAAATGCGGCTGAACAGAGGAGCCGTCAATAGCTCCCCGATATCATGCCAAAGGCGGTTGGGGAAGAAAATCCGCCCGGTTGGAATGTGTTTTTGACTGTTCGTCCGTCAATACACTCCCCCGGCAGGCCGGGGCAAACATTTTGCTTACTTATAGGTGTCATACAGGCTTTAAAGATTTACCTGAAAAAATGAGAGGGGGGAATTCCGGGTTGAAACTGTTTGAATACATGGGGAAGGATTTATTTGCCCGTTACGGCCTGGCGGTACCCCGCGGGAGGGTGGTGTCAAGCCCCGCTGAGGCCGCTCTAGCGGCTCGGGAAATAGAAGGCCCGGTGGTAATCAAGTCACAGGTGCTTTCCGGGAAGCGGGGCAAGGCAGGCGGAATCAAATTCGCGGATAATCCTGCCGAGGCCTCTACGATGGCCGAACAACTCTTTTCGGTCCGTATTCAGGGAATGCCGGTGGAAAAGCTTCTGGTGGAAGAAAAACTGGCCATCGAGCGGGAGTTCTACCTGGCGCTGACCGTGGACGGGTCGGCGGGGAAACCGCTTCTGATTGCATCTCCCTATGGCGGGATGGATATTGAAGAGGTTCCGGAGGAAAACATTTTAAAGCTGCACATCGATATTGAAACAGGCCTTCAGCCCTTTCACACCCGGGAGATTAACCGCCGGCTGGGGCTTGCGGGCAGCCTGGCGGGGGAACAGGCCAAAGCCGTAACCGGTCTCTACCGTGTGTTTATCGAGAAAGACGCCGAGCTTGTGGAGATTAACCCTCTGGTTGTAAGCGGATCCAGGGTGATTGCGGCTGACGCCAAAGTGAACATTGACGACTCGGCCCTCTACCGGCAGAAAGATGTGCCCTATGTTGAAGAGCGTACTGCCGTGGAAAAGCAGGCCCGCGATGCCGGCCTGTCATACGTGGAGCTTGACGGCAACATCGCCGTAATGGCCAACGGCGCCGGGATCACCATGGCCACTCTGGATACTCTCCAGCATTACGGGGGAAGGCCCGCCAATTTCCTTGACGCCGGGGGAGGAACCGGTATGGAGGCCACTGCAAAAGCACTGGAAATACTTCTGGCGACCAATCCAAGAGTAATTTTTATAAATATCTTTGGTGGCATTACCAGGTGCGATGACGTGGCCGGGGCCTTTGCCAAGGTAAAAAAGGAGCGCGGGATAACTGTGCCTGTGGTTATCCGGCTGGTGGGAACAAACCAGGAGGCTGGGGTCGGCATTCTGCGTGAAAGCGGTATCGAAGCCTTCCAGGTTATGAACGAGGCGGCTTTAAAGGCGGTAGAGATGGCGCTTTAATGTATTAGATCAAGGAGTTGGTTACCCATGGCTATTATTCTGGACCGGGGATCCCGCGTCATTGTACAGGGGATTACGGGAAATCAGGGGATATTTCACACCAAAAGAATGCTGTCTTACGGGACCAGAATCGTTGCCGGGGTAACCCCCGGCAAGGGGGGGCGGCAGGTGGAAGGCGTCCCGGTTTATGACACGGTGGCTGCCGCGGCTGAAAACCATGAGGCCGACGTATCCTGCCTGTTTGTCCCGGCTTACCTGGCGCTGGATGCGGTATACGAGGCCATTGACGCCGGCATAAAGGTGGTTGTGGTAATCACTGAGCACATTCCCGTTCATGATGAGATGAGAATGATGTCCTTTGCCCGGCGTAACGGGGCGATCATTATAGGGCCCAATACCTTTGGAATTATATCACCGGGCCGCAGCAAGGTAGGCATTCCCCCTGACCAGTACATGACTCCCGGCCCGGTTGGAATCATCGCGCGCAGCGGCACCCTTACCTATGAGATTGCCGCCAACCTTACCGCCTCGGGGCTTGGCCAGTCCACTGTGATTGGGTTGGGGGGAGACCGTGTGGTGGGGCTGTCCTTTGTGGATCTTTTACAAAGGTTCGAATCCGACCCGGAGACCAAAGCGGTGGTTTTGATCGGTGAAATAGGCGGAAACGCTGAGGAAGCAGCCTCGGAATACATTAAGGAAATGAAGAAGCCGGTGGTGGCATACATTGCGGGTAAAAGCGCCCCGCCCGGCAAAAGAATGGGGCACGCAGGGGCAATTATTGAAAGAGGAAGGGGCACTTTCCAGGGGAAGGTCCAGGCCCTTACCGCAGCCGGGGCCGCAGTGGCCGAACTGCCTTTCCAGGTTCCCCGGTTAATCAAACATATGATTTGAAATGGTCAGGAGGATAGAAACCCAAAATATCTGTAACAGGAGGGAACGAAATGGACAGGCAGAGGATCGTGGTGGCGATTTCAGGGGCCACCGGCGCTATATACGGGATAAGGCTGCTGCAGGCGCTGCGGGAATGCGGGGGGTATGAAATACACCTGGTATTGAGCAGGTGGGCCGAAAGAACCATTGCCCTGGAAACCGGGTTCACCGTCGATGAAGTCAGGTCTCTGGCGGACATTCAGCACGATTTGCATGATGTGGGGGCCGCCATTGCCAGCGGATCGTTCAGAACCCTCGGCATGGTGGTAATCCCGTGCAGCATGAAAACCCTGGCCGGTATAGCCCACGGTTTTTCCGAGAACCTCATTATCAGGGCCGCCGATGTAATGATTAAGGAGCGCAAAAAGCTGATTCTGGTGCCACGTGAAACGCCGCTCAGCATTATTCACCTGGAAAACATGCTCACCGTCACCAGGGCCGGGGCATGCCTTATCCCTCCCATGCCGGCCTTTTACAATCATCCCGCCAGTATTGATGATATTGTCAACCACTTGGTGGGCAGGGTGATGGACCAGCTGGGCATACAACACAATATGGTGCGCAGGTGGGGTGAGGTCGGCCTGGCAGCCGGTGGTAAGTCCGCCGAGAAAAAATTAAATGTTCAAATAGGTTAAATAAATAATTAAATTGAAGGAGGAAAGTATACATGGCAAAAAAAGACATCAGCAGCCTGAGGAGCTACCTGCAGTATCTTGAGGAAGTGGGAGAACTCCTGATCACTGACGTGGAAGTGGATCCCGCCCTGGAGATGGCCGCCATCCAGAAGAGGTTTGAGGGCGGCCCCCCGATACTTTTCAACAACGTCAAGGGTTATCCAAACGGGCGGCTTGCCACCAATATTTTTGCCTATAAGCCGCGCCTGGCAGAGATGTTTGACATTGAAGATTCCACAAAACTTAAATTCAAGATAGCCAACGCCATCAACCACCCCATAAAGCCAAGGGTGGTGGATGACGCCCCCTGCCAGGAAGTTGTAATTACCAAAGATATAGATGTATGGCCGGTTATACCGATGATACAGCATACCCCCAGCGACCCCGGGAGAACCCTGGGAGGCGGAAACACCCTGGTTACCGGCAAGTATTTTTGGGGAGGAACCCATATCAGCTTCAACAGGATGAACTTCCGTGACAACAAGGACTGCTCCACCTTCCAGATATCACCGGGATCGCACACCGACATGGTTGCCACCGAGTGGTATAAAAAAGAACCCATACCCATGACCATCAACATGGGGGTTCCCCCGGCCTGCACGCTGATGGCGGGCGGCGGCTTCATGTACTCAATCCTGCCCAGGGGGTGCGACGAGCTGGGCGTGGCCGGGGCAATGCAGGGATACCCGGTGGACCTTGTCAAGTGCAAAACCATTGACGCATATTCCATAGCCAATGCCGAATATGTAATTGAGGGTTACCTGGACACCACCCAGAAACTTTGGGAGAGCCCGCTGGCAGAAAGGGATCAAAAGCAGGGGGTCTATCCCTTCCACCCGGAATGGTCCGGCTATATGGGCAAGGCATACAGGACCTACAAATTCCAGGTGACAGCCATCACCCACCGCAAGGACCGTCCCATTTACTACCCGCTGATTGTTCACAGCTACGACAACCACAACATTGACACCCGGACACGGGAGGCATGCTTCTTTGAAATGGCCGAAAGGATGGTTCCGGGACTTGTCAAAGACGTGCACATCCCGCTGGGCATGACCGACTGGGGCGGCGTCATCTTCCAGTTCCAGAAGAGGCGGAAAAGAGATGACGGCTGGCAGAAGAATGTGCTGGCGGCGGCCATCACCCTGTCACAGGGCCTCCGCCTGGCCATCGCCGTGGATGAAGACGTCAATATATATAACGCGGAAGATGTGCTGTGGGCTCTGACCACCCGGGTCGACGGGGATAAAGACATCCAGTTGGTGGCCCCGGGTGGAATGGGTCAGACCTTCCAGCCGGCCGAGAGAAGCGCGGCGGCGCCAGGCGCCCAGTGGGTCCGGTCTGAATCCAAGTACTCCGGCGGCATCGCCATCGACGCCACAGTGCCCTTCGAGTTCAAGTGGGCCTACGAGCGTGCCGGATATCCCATCGAAGTGGCCTCGGATCTGGAAAAATGGTTTAAGAAGGAAGAAATTGACAAAGGAATGTCCCTGCAGAACCAGTATGCCCAGTGGCTTTCCAAGGTCGGCATTTAACTGCTTATCGAAAAGGGGAGCGGGGCAGCCCGCTCCCTTAATGTTGAGAGGTGATGGTGATGGCAAACAACCTGGCGGGCTTGCTGGATGGATACCGCGTACTTGACCTGACCGGGGAGCTAGGCTGGCTGGCCGGTAAAATCCTGGGCGACCTGGGAGCAGACGTTATTAAAATAGAGCCCCCCGGCGGTGATCCCGGCAGGAGGATCGGCCCTTTTTACCATGACCGGCCGGATCCTGAAAAAAGCCTATACTGGTGGGCGTACAACACCAACAAAAGGAGTATCACCCTGGATATTACAACTGAAAGCGGCCGGCAGATTTTAAGGAAACTGGTCCGGAAAGCCGACTTCGTGCTGGAGTCCTTCCCGCCCGGATTTATGGCCGGCCAGGGTTTAAGTTACCAGGATCTCCGCTGTGAAAATCCGGGTATTATCTATGTGTCGGTTACCCCGTTCGGGCAGACCGGCCCATACAGCGGATACCGGGCCTCAGACATCGAGATCATGGCCGCCAGCGGGCTGATGTCCGTTCTGGGCAGCCCCGACCATCCCCCGGTGCGGACCGCGCTGCCCCAGTCCTACATGTGGGCGGGCATGAGCGCCGCCATGGGGGCGCTTGTGGCCCACAACCACCGGGGAGAGACCGGGGAAGGGCAGTATGTGGATGTTTCCGCCCAGGCTTCCACCCTTTGGGCCATGGCTCCGGCCCCGGCTTTCTGGGATGTGCTGAGGCAGAATGTTGTCCGCGACGGCGCATACGTCACGGGACGCAGTGTTACAGGCGCAAAAATGCGCGCCATTTACCCCTGCCGGGACGGGTACATCAATTTTATAGTATACGGCGGGGCGGCGGGAAAAGCCACCAATAAGGCCATGGTCCAGTGGATGCACGAGAACAACATGGCCACGGACTACCTGCTGCAAAAAGACTGGGACAGTTTTGACATCGCCACCGTCACCCAGGAAGAAATTGACGCCATCGAAGGGCCGGTGGCCGAATTCCTACTGACCCGTACAAAGCAGGAGTTTTTTGAAGAAGCCATAAAGCGCCGTATGCTGGGCTATCCCGTAGCCTCCGCCGAGGATATAATGCGTGACCCGCAGCTAAGGGCAAGGAATTTCTGGCAGAAGGTGCACCACCGGGAACTGGGAGAGAACGTTACCTACCCCGGTCCTTTCGGAAAATTTTCCGAAGGGTATTGCGGCATAAGGCTGAGACCCCCGTTGATCGGAGAGCACAACGCCGAGATCTACCGGGATGATCTGGGGTTCAGCAATGAAGAAATACTTATGCTCCGGGAGGGCGGAGTTATCTGACGGGCAGCTTATGGACACGAAGGAGGAGTGAAGATGAACAGACAGGCCTGTGCAGGGCTCAAGGTGGTGGAGTTCGCAGCTTACGCCGCCGGCCCCGTGGTAGGTAAACACCTGGCCGATTTCGGGGCCACGGTGGTGCATATTGAATCAAAAAGCCGGCCCGACGGTTTCCGGGTGCAGTACCCTCCTTATACGGACAACAGGCCCGGGGTTAACCGTTCTGGCACCTTCGGCCTGTGCAACAACAACAAATACAGCATTACCATAAATCTCAAGGCCCCCGGGGCCGTTGAGCTGGCTAAAAGGGTGGTGGCCTGGGCCGATGTTGTCATCGAGAACTTCACCCCGGGAACAATGGGCAGGTTGGGTTTGGGATATGAGGATTTATGCGCGGTCAACCCCGGGGTAATCATGCTCAGCACCTGCAATCAGGGCCAGGAGGGCCCCCACGCCAACCACCCGGGCTTTGGATCACAGCTGACCTCGCTCTCTGGTTTCACATACCTTACCGGGTATACCGGCGGCATGCTGTCACTGCTTTACGGACCGTATATTGACTTTATCGGTGTCGGCTACGGGCTGATAGCCGTTCTGGCCGCCCTGGACCACCGGAGGCGCACCGGAAAGGGGCAGTATATCGACCTTGCCCAGTATGAGAACGGACTGCAGTTCCTGGGGCCGGCCATACTTGAATACGGCATCAACGGAAGGGTAATGGAAAGGATGGGCAACCGGCACCGCTACGCCGCCCCTCACGGCATGTACCCCTGCCGGGGAGAGGACCGCTGGTGCGCTCTGAGCGTTTTCAGCGACAATGACTGGGAGGCCTTAAAAGGTGCAATGGGCAACCCGGCCTGGGCGGAAGACCCCGGGTTTGACACCGTCACCGGGCGCAAGCAGCATGAAGACGAACTGGATGAAAATTTATGCGCGTGGACCAGGCAGTTCACACCGCCGGAATTAATGGCAAAGCTGCAGTCGGCCGGGATACGTGCCGGCGTGTTCAACAGCGCCCGGGACTTGTACACCGACCCACAGTATATCCACCGCAATATCTGGCGGCGGGTGGAGCACCCGGAAATGGGGGCCTTCCACTACCAGGGCCCGCCCTTTGACCTCTCGGAAACTCCGGCGGTAATCGACCGGCCCAGCCCTTGCCTGGGAGAGCATAACAGTTTCTTTTTCAAGGAATGTATGGGGCTGCCGGAGGACGAGTACGGCGACCTGGTGTCAAAGGGATTAATTGGCTGATAAAAAGGGCGGGGCAGGGAGTTTTGACAGGCGGATGCCAAGACATTCGACTGCTCCCGGCCCCGGAGATGCTGCGCATGTTTGCAGGGATGCTTATCGAGGCCGGACTCAGCCGGGATGTTATCAGAAAGATGATTGGCATGCCGGATGCTCCGTGCTTATCGTAAAGTAGGATTCTAAACAAAACCCCGCCTTTTACCCGTAGTGTTAAAGATGGATAAAAGGCGGGGCTATTAAAAACCAAAATATTTAATTGCATTTAAGATTTATTTGAAATACCTGCTCAAAAGTCCCTGCAGTGCCTGGGCGTGCCTGGCCTCATCCCTTGAGGACTCATCCAGTACGTCGTGGGCCTGGTCGTTCCCCAATTCCTTGGCCTTGACGGCGGCATCCCGTTTGCCCTTGTTGGCCTCTATCTCCCCTTTAAGCATTTTTTCTATATTCTCCTTTGTGCTTTCGGAGATTACCCCGTTAAGCTCTGCAAAGCGGGCCGCGTGCCAGGCCTCGTCCATGGCGATGGATTCAAGCACCAGCGCCACCTCGGGGTATCCCTCGCGCTGTGCCTGGCGCGCCATGGCAAGGTATGTGCCGACCTCCCGGGTCTCTCCCCTGAATTCCATGCCCACCGCCTGCTCAAGTTCGGTTCCCTTGGTTACCCCAATCTTTACTTCATTAATCAGGGCCTGCATAAAAAATCCTCCTCGTATTTTTAGATTAGTGTTTTTACAGCTCCACCATACAAAAATCATAGTTCCCCAAAATTACGTTATCCTTTCAAACAGCTTAAATTTTTCTTAAATAAATTTTGCAGAAGCGGTGGGAGTATAAGGCTGGGGGATGGCTCCTTAACCCGCCTACCGTGTAAAACATTTATTTGCGTGGGGAAATCAGTCAGTTTCGGCCCGTAACAGAAAATAGAAAAAATGGTTGGCATATTTCCCCGGACGGGACATGCGTGGTATAATTTATACTCAGATAC
>JBMOPB010000036.1:0-10480 GCA_049325055.1 Bacillota bacterium | reverse complement strand
CTGGGAATAATGTGTTGACACGAAAGAGGAATGATAGTACCTTTTCATTAAGGTACTATTTTTTTAATGTATATTAACTTTAAATGTATATAGGAGTGAAATCCGCTTGTCCGTGAAACACATGATTCTGGGCTGCCTGCTGGACTCTCCGGCCCATGGCTACGAAATAAGGAAGAGGTTCAAAATATTTTACAATCAGAGCCACGGGCTGAACGAAGGTCAGTTGTACACAACGGTTAAAAAAATGGAGACGGAGGGACTGGTGACAAAGGAGCTGGTGCACCAGGAAAAAAACCCCTCTAGAAAGGTGCTCAGCATTACTGAAAAAGGCCGGCAGGAGTTTTACCGGTGGCTGTATGAAGAAGAGTCCGATCCGGTGGTTTTTGATTTTTTCCATACTTTTCAGTTCCTGCAGAAGTGCAATTATTTTATGTACATCCCGCAGGAAATGTCTGTGGACCTGATAGGCCGCCAGATAGAAAAAGAGGTGGAAAAGCGGGATGAATTTTTTAAAATACGCAGCGCCATGTCTGAACTGGGAGTCCACCATTACCGATTACTGATCATTGAATACGGCATCTCCTGCCAGGACACTAAGATCAAATGGCTCAGGCATCTTATGGATGAAGTAAGCAAAAAAACTTAATCCGTCATTTAATCCCTGCGGGTATTAAATACAGAGGAGGTCTTTCCATGGAGTGGGAAACCGTAGATTTCAAGCTACAGGGCAGTGTTGCCACAGTAACGATGAACCGGCCCGATCATTACAACGCCCTGAACCTGAAAATGGGGGACGATCTGTGTGAGGCCCTTGAGACCTGTATCAAGAGACAGGATGTCAGGGCCGTGGTTCTTACCGGTTCGGGAAAGGCTTTTTGCTCCGGGGGCGACCTGAGGGCCGCCAGGGAACAAGCCTCTTCGGAGCCATCGGAACCGTACAGGCAGCTGACCAAAAGGCTGAACAGAATAATTATCAGTATCCGCCATATGGAAAAGCCCGTTATCGCCGCCGTAAACGGCGCCGCGGGCGGGGCCGGATTCAGCATCGCCGTGGCCTGTGACCTGAGGATCGCCTCATCCGGGGCCAAGTTCAGGCAGGCTTACACCAGTGTCGGCCTGGTGCCGGACGGAGGATGGACGCTGTTTGTCCCCCTGCTTGCAGGCTTCGGACAGGCCAGTGAGCTGGTTTTACTGGACCCGGTCATAGACGCCGCAAAAGCCCTGAAGATGGGGTTGGTAAACGAAGTTGTGGAACCGGAAGGACTGGAAAAGGCAGCCCAGCAGACCGCCGTAAAGCTGGCTTCGGGCCCCACCCGCTCTTTCGCCATTGCCAAAAGCCTTTTGAACAGTTCTCTCCTCAATATGCTAGAACGGCAGCTGGAACTGGAAAGAGATGGCATAATAAAAGCTGCCGGGACTGCGGACTACCTGGAAGGGCTGGAGTCGTTCTTTGGAAAGCGGATGCCCGGTTTTAAAGGGATGTGAAAAATCATATTATGAAAGCAAAATTTCAGGGATACAGGGACAGGGTTGTAAAGGCCTTTAATAACCAGGGCCTGGTACATACACTGGGCATTAAAATCATTGATTTTGGTCAATTGCCGATCTAAGCGGCGGTTTTGCGGCCTATTCTTTAATGGCTGAAGAGGAAGATGTTCTTACTATTGAATTTAAAATCAATCTGTTACGTCCGGCAGTGGGAGAAGTCATTATCTGCCGGGCCGAAGTACTCAAGCCGGGCAAGAGGGTTTATGTTTCGGAAGCTGAAGTGTTTGGCGTCCAGGATGACCTGGAAAAGCTTGTCGCCAAAGCCACGGTAACATTGACTGCGGTCTGATTCAGGACTACCCTAAGCTCGTACACACAAGCGGGAACTCCAGGCAGGCCGGGAGTTCTCAGGTATTGTAAAGCTTAGATTTAACACCACTTTCAATTTAGCCGTTGGTGCCCGGCTTCTTTTTTTTCAGTACCCGGGCCAAAGCGTACATGGCCGCGAAGGTCAACAGGGTGCCTGTCAGGCCGGCCAGCGCGGTTGACACCGCCTCGTTGCCCACCCCTGGAATGGTGTAATCAGAAAGCGGAGATTTTATCACCGAACCGCCCTCACCCTTTTCAATAAAGCCAAGGTCGGTGGCCACCCTCTCCAGCCCGTCGGGGCTGGACGAGGCCAGCGGAGAAAGGAGTACCGCCACCAGCAGAGCGGCCATAAGTATTTTATAAACAGGTTTCACTCACGGCTCACCCCCGTCCCGCCGGACTGAACATCAGAAAAGCCCAGTTTGTCCATAAACCTGACCACCACCACGGTAATCAGCCCCTCCCCGATGCCTATGACGGCGTGCCAGCCGGCCATGGCGGTAAGTATTGCCTTAAAAGGGACAAGGTGCACATTGTGCGAGAGTCCAAGCTCCAGTGAAGCCATTGCGGCGGTAACCATCACCGAAGCCCAGGAGGCCAGGGAAACCGCAACATCACGGCCGACGGACCCGGGCATTATCCTCGACAGAAGCCGGAAGACCAGTGTGGCCGAAAAAACCCCCATAACCGACATATTGAATATGTTTGCCCCCAGCACCGCCAGCCCGCCATCCTGGAAGATCAGCATCTGTATCACCAGCACCGTCGAGATCACCAGGCAGGCGCTCCAGGGCCCCAGCATTATCGCGGCCAGCGCGGCTCCCAGGAGGTGGCCGGAGGCTACCCCGGCCACCGGAAAGTTTACCATCTGGGCAGCAAATATAAATGCCGCCATTACTCCCAGCCTCGGCACCTGCCGATCGCTCAGGTCTGCCCTCGATTTTTTTATGGCGTGGCTTATGGCCCCGGCGCTCAAAAAGTAAGCGGGCGCCCAGGTCTGCACGTTCAAAAAGCCATCCGGTATATGCATCTTTTTTATAACATCCCTTTCCTTTAATAATCCCCGTGTCTCCCGATCCCGCTGCTGGATCAACAAAAAAACCACGGGGGCCCGTTTCGACGGTTCAAATACCTCCGTGGTATTGTTGGCATCACTTAAATTCGGCAGATTATCCGCCGGCCGGCCATTAGCAAGTTAATTTTAACACATCCGCCAGCGGACCTTCAAGAGGAAATTGATATCCGTGTTCCCGTGGCGGGCCGGACTGAGCTGTACAAAACGGATAGCACCAGTATCGCCACCGATACCATGATTATCATACCACCGGGGGCCAGGTTTAAATAAAAAGATGCGATGAGGCCCGCAGCCACAGCCAGTTCGCCCAGCAGCGCAGACAGCAAAAGGGCGCTCCTGAAGCTCGTGGCAAGCTTCAGCGCCGCCGCCACCGGAAGTATCATCAGTGATGATACCAGCAGTATCCCCACTATTTTAATGGAAACGGCAATGCACAGGGCGGTCAGGGCTGTGAAACCCACCGAAATAAATCTTACGGGCAGACCGGCGACGGCGGCCCCCTCCTCGTCAAAGGATACAAAGAAAAGCTCCTTGTAAAAAAGCCTTATCAACACCAGTATAAGCGCCGCCGAGGCCGCGATAACGCCGGCGTCGGACCCGCTCACCGTGATTATGCTTCCAAAAAGGTAGCTCATAAAATTGGCGTTAAGCCCTTTTCCCAGCCCCAGCAGCACGGCCCCGCCGGCGGCCCCGGTGGAAAGTATTACAGCCATGGCCAGTTCCGGATAGCTTTTATATTTCACCCTTAAAGCCTCAATGAAAAAAGCGCCGGAAACTGAAAAAACCGAAGCGGTGACGATCGGGTGCGTTCCCATCAGAAGACCGGCCGCGACCCCGGAAAGACACACGTGGGACAGGGCGTCTGCAATAAGGGAGAGCCTTTTTAATGTAACGAAAAGACCCACCACCGGGCAGACAACACCTATAAGCGCTCCGGTGACAAAGGCATTCCTCATAAACCCGTAATCAAAAATCTCCATGGCTTACCTCCGGATACTAGCCTCTTCCTTCAGAGTAGGCCGGGAGCAGCCCCCGGCAGTCCTTAGCCGGGCTGTGGACCGTGGATGCCCCGCGGGTGTTGCACGTGCACAGGTGCAGGTTGAGGCAGACCTGGCGGGTGCTTATCCCGGAGGCGCCTTCGGCATCGTGGGATACAATCAAAATCGTCAGGTTCTCCTCCCTGTTCAGTTTTTTCAGTATTGAGTAGAGCCTCTGCCCGGACGCCTGATCCACCCCCACCGTGGGCTCATCCATAATAAGCAGGTCCGGCCCGGACGCCAGCGCCCGGGCAATAAAGGCCCTTTGCTGCTGCCCTCCGGAAAGGGTGGATATAAGGGCGTTTTTAAGATGATCCAGTTCCATGGTCTTTAGTGCACTCTCCGCCGCCCTGTAATCGGAGTGGTCGTAACCTCTGAAAAGTCCCCTGCGGCTGATGCGCCCGGATACGACAATCTCCATCACTGTGGCCGGAAAGGCCGGGTTAAAAAAAGTCGCCTTCTGGGGGACGTAGGCCACCCTCTGCCTCCACCTGCCCGTGGCCACATCTGACCCGAATATCCTGATTTCACCTTCCTGGGGCCGAATCTGCCCCACCACAAGTTTCAGCAGGGTGGTTTTTCCGGCGCCGTTCGGCCCGGTGATCCATACGGCCTCCCCGGCCATGACAGTAAGGCTGATGTCCTTTAATACCGGGTGACAGCCGTATGTGAAAGAAAGATTGCAGATTTCTATTACAGGAAAAGTATCCATCAACTACCACTCACCTGGCCTCACATGCCGTTTTTAGATTTTGCAGATTCTCTTCCATCACCGACAGGTAGTTTTTGCCCTGGCTTATCTCCTTCTCGGTGAGGCCCGCCACATCATTTAGAACAAGGGTGCGGGCCCCCGTTTCCCTGGCTATGGCCTCCGAAACCCTGGGGCTTACCAGTGTTTCGTAAAAGATATACTTTATGCGGTACTTCCTGACCAGGTCGACTATTTCGGCCATCCTGGCGGGTCCGGGCTCCGAATCCGCGTTAAGCCCCCTTATGGGCACCTGCTCCAGCCCGTACCTCCTGGCCAGGTAGCCGAAGGAGTCGTGGGAAACAACAAAATGCTTTATAGCGGCCCCGGCCAGGGCGGACCTGTATTTGCCGTCCAGGTCGGCCAGCCTGGCCTTGTATTTTCCGGCGTTTTCGGTGTAGTAATCACTGTTGGCCGGGTCGGCCTTCACCATCCCGGAGAGTATGTTGTCCACCATAACGGCGGCATTGGCCGGGTCAAGCCAGATATGGGGGTCGGACATTTCGCCGCCCTTGTGTTCCTCTTTATGATCTTCCTTCTGATCCCCCCCGTCCCCGTCATGTTCCCTGCCGCCGATCAGCGTCACCCCGGCGCTGCAGTCAACAACCGTCATTTTGCTCCTGTCCACGTTTTTAAGGGCGCTTTCCAGCCAGGACTCCAGTCCGGCCCCATTGTATAGCAGCACTTTGGACTTCCCCAGCATCACCAGGTCCCCGGGAGCTGGCTCCCAGTGGTGCGGCTCGGCGCCCGGAGGCAGGAGGCTGTACACCTCCACCCTGTCCCCCCCGATATTCCTGGCAAAATCATACAGGGGGAAAATTGTGGCAGTAACCCTGACCTTTTCCCCCGTCCCGGATGAAGGCCCCGGATCCTTCCCGCCCCCCGCAGCCACCGCGGTCTTCCTGTCACCGGCGGCACACCCGGATATGACCGCCAGTATGAACATAATCAAAATGAAAAATCTTATTTTTTTTAATACAGCCAAGTTTCATTTCCTCCCAAGAACAGCCTACTGCGCCTTGGAGCACCTGGAGCAGTAGCCGTATATTTCAAAGCTGTGCCTTTCCACTTTAAAGTTTTTTTCCTTTAACATGGCCGCGTCCATGAACTTCAGAGGACAAAAATCAACTTCCTGGGAATGCCCGCATTTAAGGCAGACCAGGTGGTGGTGGTGGGTGTTTTCCCCGGCCAGCTCATACCGGCATTTCCCGTCGTCAAAGTTCAGCGCCTCGATGATGCCCAGATCCTTAAGTGTGTTCAGGTTTCTGTAGACGGTATCCAGGCTGATGTTGGGAAACCTGTCCCTGACCCTCCGGTGGATTTCCTCTGCGCTGTAATGCTTTCCCCCGCCTCCGAGGCATTTAATTATTTCCTGCCTCTGTGGGGTGATCTTGTACCCCCCGCTCTTAAGCCTGTCGATTATAAATACCCTGCTCAAGCACACCAGCTCCGTTTTAGCTAAATAAGAATTATTCCTATATAGATATTATTACTAACTGGTCAAAAATATGTCAATGGTACATTGGCGGATAAATAAAAAAAACCGCCGGTGAGCGGACTGTAAACTGTTCATAATTACCGGCCGGCAAAGCCGGTAATAATTTTACACTTGTTCTTATATGTTTAACTTAAAGAGGCGCATCCTGCCTGAGGGAGGTATTTAGGTGCTGTCTCCCAGCCTGGAAGATTACCTGGAAGAGATTTACCGTATAAGCCGGGACGGTAAAACGGTACGGGTGACGGACGTCGCCTCCTGCCTCAATGTCAGCCTGCCGTCGGTGACAAACGCGCTTAAAAAACTGGCAGAGAGTAATTACATCAAATACCGCCCGTACAAAGACATTGTACTTACTGAAAAAGGCAAGGATATGGGCCATTTCCTGGTAGAGAGAAACACAATCATAAGGACTTTTTTAAACCTGATCGGGTCTAAATGCAACGTGGCGGCGGAAGCCGAGGCCATGGAGCATTACCTGTCCCTGCCCACCCTCGCCGCCATAGTAAATTTTGTCAAGTTCACCGAAAAAAAATCACGGTGGCTTGAGGAATACAAAGAGTTTTGCCGGGTGGAAGAAACAAAAGACCGGGAATAAACTTTATTCCCGTGGTTTAATAAAGCTTATAGTGTACGGCTTAAAGCTTGCATCAATTTGCAGCTCTTAGACAAGCCCCAGGAGTCTTGCCGACTGGGCCACAATAAAGCACACCGAGCAGGCGGTTATCAGCGGTATAAGGGCAGCCAGGACCGTCCACCTCACACTCCCCGACTCCTTCCAGACAGTCCAGAGAGTGGTGCCGCAAGGGTAGTGCAGCAGTGAAAACAGCATCACACAAACTATGGTCAGCCAGGTCCAGCCATGTTCAACCACGAACAGGCGGTACATGGCCTCCGGGCCATCCACATCGGCCATTGAACCGGCGGCTAGGTAACTCATGATAAGTATGGGCAGTACAATTTCGTTGGCCGGCAGCCCCAGTAGGAAGGCCGTCAGAATGTATCCGTCCATTCCCAGGAGTTGGCCTAGAGGGTTCAGCCACCCTGCCGCGTGGGCCAGTATGCTGGACTCACCCAGACGGACATTGGCCATGATCCATATGATGCCCCCAGCCGGGGCAGCCACGGACACCGCCCGGCCAAGCACAAAGAGTGTCCGGTCATATACCGACCTTATGATGGTCCTGCCCAACTGGGGCCTGCGGTAAGGAGGCAGTTCCAGCGCAAAAGACGAAGGCACTCCCTTTAAAAGAGTTCTGGAAAGCCCCCAGGACACCGCAAGGGTCACGGCAACGCCGAACAATACCACTCCCACAACTATAAACGTGGCGGCAAAGGTTTGTGCCGTTCCGAAGACAAGCAGGCCGGCCAGCGCTATCAAGGCGGGATAACGCCCGTTGCAGGGGACAAAATTGTTCGTCAGCATGGCAATGAGCCTCTCCCGGGGGTATTCAATTATCCTGCAGGCTATCACACCGGCAGCGTTGCAGCCGAATCCCATGCTCATGGTCAGGGACTGCTTACCGTGGGCGCCGGCCTTTTTAAAAAGACGGTCCAGGTTAAAGGCCACCCTCGGCAGGTAGCCGGCGTCCTCCAGCAGGGTAAAACAGGGAAAAAAGATGGCCATGGGAGGAAGCATCACTGAAACAACCCAGGCCAGGCAGCGGTACACTCCCTCCACAAAAAAACCATTTACCCAGGGGGGAGCGTTCAGCCAGCCGCAAAGTCCCGTAAGGCGCTCCTGGCCCCAGAAAAAAAACGCCGCCAAAACCTCGGACGGGTAATTGGCCCCGGTCAGGGTTATCCAGAAAACAACCGCCAGCAATATAATCATTGTGGGGAAGCCCGTCAGCCTTGATGTAAAAATATCGTCAAGAATTTTGTCCCAGTCTTTTCCGGTGTTTTCATCCCGGATTATTACCTTCCGGGTGATGCTCTCGGCCCTGCCGTAAATGTTTTTGACTATTTGATCGGTCAGCTCCGCCGAGTTAAGCGGCTTGACCGCATCAACCTCTTTAAGCACATTTTTAAGGCCGGTGGCCGGGGATACCTGGCTCATGCCAGTATTTCACCCCCCAGCCCGGCATTGGAGTAGCCGTCCCTGGCGGCCCTTTTCCCGGACAGCCACCTTTCTACGGCGGAAATTACGGTTTGATCTCCGTCCATAAATCTAATGGCCAGCCAGCGGGTGTTAAAGTCTTCCCCCACCAGGTTTTTAATAAGCGGCTCCACCTTCAGGATAGCGTCTTCAACCGGCTTGCTGTACCTCACGGTAACAGGCTCCGGACTTATTAGGCCGGTGGCTATGTCCGTAACTGTTGAAACCAGTTTTTCAAGGCCGCATCCTTCCCTTGCCGCCGTTGCCACCACCGGCACACCAAGTTCTTCGGAAAGAGATTCCATGTTTATATGTATCCTTTTTCTCCTGGCCTCATCGATCAAATTTACGCAGACCGCCACCCGGGAAGTTATCTCAAGCACCTGCAGGACAAGGTTCAGATTTCTTTCCAGGCATGTGGCGTCAACCACCACAATTGTGGCGTCCGGCCTGGAAAAACACAGGTAATCCCTGGCCACCTGCTCTTCCACGGAGTTTGCCAGAAGGGAATAGGTGCCCGGCAGGTCCACCAGCTTAAATATCAGACCCTGGTCAATGTACCTGCCCTCCGCGCGAAGCACGGTTTTTCCGGGCCAGTTTCCCGTATGCTGGTTTAGCCCGGTTAAAGCGTTGAACACCGTGCTTTTTCCGGTATTGGGATTGCCCGCCAGGGCCACCACATAGTCAAACCTCTGTGAATGCGACTTAACACCACTTTCTTCCGCTGCTCCGCTTCCACAGGACTGGCGAGTCAAGGCCATTATTCCATCCCCCCCCTGCAAACCACAATAATTTTGGACGCTTCATCTTCTCTCAGCGCAATGACCGCGCCGCGTATTCTATAGGCCCTGGGATCACCCAGCGGGCTGGCCCTCAAAACCTCCACCCTGGTGCCGGGAACAAGTCCCAGATCCATCAGCCTGCGTCTTATTAATCCTTCCGACCGGATGGAATCCACTATCGCCCACCTGCCAACGCCCAATTCATTCAGGCCGATAATTTTTTTTTCCATGGCACACTCCCTTTACGGTTAGACACGGCTAACAAAATTAGCCTGGTCTAACTTTTTAACGATGGAAAGATATGGTGAAATAATATGGAAAGAACCGGGAACCGGGGAAAATCGGTCAAATTATATTGTTGAGTTAGCCGAAACTAACTCGACATAGCCGACAATACATTCTACGAAAGGGCATTTGGTTCTGTCACAGAATCGGCTTGGCAAATAATGTATTGTAATTCCAGGTTAATAAGACTCCCGTAATAAAAAACAAACTCCCGGCATAACGGGAGTTTGAGGAAGTATAAAACTTTCTATGGAATTATCCTGCTGAAGCCGTATAAGTGTTCAGCCCAGTAGTAACCGTATACGTAGTCGACGATAACCCCCCGGCTGGACGTGGCGCTGATGAATTTACCCCCACCGAGGTATATTCCGGTGTGAGATATCTCGCCG
The DNA here is from genome assembly GCA_049325055.1 of Bacillota bacterium. GTDB lineage: Bacteria > Bacillota > Desulfotomaculia > Desulfotomaculales > Desulfocucumaceae > BRHc4a. The sequence continues at coordinate 714 of JBMOPB010000036.1, read as the reverse complement.
CCGTCTTTGAACGCCACAATGTCGCCCGGCCTCGCCTCATTTTCCGGTACAGTCCTTCCGGCGAGGTATTGTTCAGCGGCGGTGCGGGGCAGGTCAATCCCAAAATTGCCAAATACATACTTTATGTAGCCGGAACAGTCGAATCCTTCCGGGGTCACCCCTCCGAAAAGGTACGGCACGCCACTTAATGTCTTTGCAAAATCAAGTATTTTTTCTACCCGGCCTGTCCCCCGGGAAACCGTAACCGCCCGGTCGGACCCGGGGTCCGGTGAGACTTCCTTCGTGACCTTGCCCTCTGCCTTTACAAGAAGCGACTGGCCGGGAAAAATCAGGGCCGAGTCAAGAGAATTCAGCTGCTGAATCTGTTCAACCGTGACACCGTAAGACCTGGATATTTTCCAGAGGGTATCGCCCGGCTGCACCGTGTGGTAAGTATCAGCGTAGGCCAGTGACGGTACGGCCGAAAGCATGGCCGCCAGAATCAGTGTCAATAATAATTTTGTCCTTGCCAATTATGCCTCACTTTCTACACCTGCGAGGTTAGCTGACGGGTTGGGACCGAAAGGTAGCCCCTTGCACTCTACAGGCAATTCACCCCGGATCGTTGGTTCCCCCGCTTCCCGTTACAGGAACTCGGTGTGTTATTCTTTTTGTTTAGACCTGCTATCACCCCCAATATCGACACATATTAACATTTTACAACATTATATTAAC
>JBMOPB010000035.1:0-10557 GCA_049325055.1 Bacillota bacterium | reverse complement strand
GTCCACAGGCTTCCTCAGGGTGAACTTGATAAAGGTCTGTCTTGCGGCGGGGGAAGGCTTCGGTATATGGACCGCCGTAATCATCTCATCGGGGGCGAGCACATTCCCCAAGGGGGTATAGAACTCCACCACGGGGAGGGCGCGGGTACCCTTCGCACCTGCTATGGCAAGAGTTGCGCCAAGGGCGGTGAAAGCCATTGCTGTATCGGAGGGACAGACCGCAAAGCACTTCTTTGCCCCCATTACAGCATGGTATTGATTTTCACCGGAGACGGCGGGGCATACCTTCCCACCTTTAGCTCGCCCCGACAGGGCTCCCGATGGACTGCATATTAATGGATCCCAGCCGCTTTTGGAGGGCAACTTTAAGCATATGGGGTCCCTGTGATGCCGACCAAACTGTTAATGTATCCGTCCCTTCCCACGCCGCGATTACTCCAGGCGATTCCGGGGGCAGCGGATTGGGAATATTTTCATAGGCGCAGGTTCCCTCAACGATAAAGTCAGCCTCTTGCAGTCCCCTGCCGACATCACCAATGACAACCTCCTGGAGGGTATGCGGTCCAAACACAAGGCAATCCTGCGGCAAAACATTACCGGGGAACAGGTCATACAACTGCGGCGCATCCGGCTGCATGGCCTCTTCCACATCATAGACCGCAGGGAGGGGTTCGTACTGGACCTCGATAAGACTAAGGGCCTCTTCTCCGATATCCTCAGTCTCAGCCGCAATAAGGGCAACCGCGTCACCGACATAGCGGACCTTACTGTCCAGGACCCGGACGTGAAGGGGTAATCCCCCCAACCAGCCGGGTACATTTTTGTAGGTGAGGACAGCCTTCACGCCAGGAAGGCGCATGGCCTTCGCGGTATCGATGCTCTTGATGAGGGCATGGGGGAGGGGACTTCTAAGTACCTTGCCGTAGAGCATGTTGGGGATGGCAAGGTCATTTATAAACTTTGTCTTCCCCGTTACGATATCAAGGGCGTCTTTCCGGGGAGTGGATTTGCCGATGAAGCGGTACTCTTTCATTGGCTGCCTCCTTTTGGGGCTGCTGCCATTACGGCATCCAAAACATGGTAGTGGCTGATACACCGGCAGAAGTTCCCTGAGAGGGCTTCTTTAACCTCGTCTCTTGTGGGAGAGGGATTGTCATTAATGAGTGCCTTGGCGCTCATGATTATCCCCGGGGTGCAAAAGCCGCACTGGAACGCCGTGTGGTCGATAAAGGACTGCTGCAGAGGATCAATGGCGCCGGTTATTGGATCTCCCAAGCCTTCAATGGTGGTAATTTCCTTTCCTTCACACTCCACAGTCAAGATCATGCAGGAGAGGACCGCTTTCCCGTCCATCAGCACGGTACAGCATCCACAAGCGCCGCGGTCACAGGAGATCTTAGTGCCTGTTAGCCCCAACCTCTCTCTAAGGGTATGAGCCAGGGTGTGCGAGGGTGAGACCTCGTGGGAACCCTCTCCCCGTATAAATGAGTGGGTTTCACCATTGACGGTGAGAGTGAGGGTGGAAAGGGAGGGCTTTCTATTTGTTGGCGCCATTATTGCCTCCTCCTTTAATAATCATTTCAATAAAACCCCCATCGTAAGAATGGGGGTGAAAAGAGTGTGCCTTATAAACCTTTTTAAAATGCACACTCTTTAATCAAATATCAACCTCAGGACACCTTGACAACCAGGGCTGCGCCGGTATCTCCGGCCGCGCAACCCGTAAACAGCCCATAGCCACCGCCTAGGATAACCAGCTCTTCAATCATCTCGATAATTCCCCGGCCGGCTGTGGGTCCCTGGGGATGCCCGTATACTAGTGAGCAGCCGTAATTATTGAACTTCATAACATCTATGTTCATTTCATTGGCAAGGTACAGATCGTTGGCCGCAAAGGGATTGTGCGTCTTTATGGCCTTTATATCCTTTAAGTCAACCCCGGCCTTTTTCAGCGCCATTCTGGCCGCGGGCACCACGGCCATGGCCATATGAGCCTTGGGGGCGCGGCTAAAGCCGTAGGAAAGCACCTGTATTTCCACGCTCTTGTCGGCGCTAAGCTCCTGCGCCTTTTCCCTGGTGGTTAGAATTATTCCACAGTTGCCGTCAGCCGGGTGGGTTTGGGCGCCAAAGGAGTGCACTCCTCCCTCAATAACCGGTTTTAATCTGGCCAGTCCTTCCCTGGTTGTGGGACTGACTCCTTCGTCCGTCTCAAGCAATGCGGTCTCCTTTTTGCTCTTTTTATATTCCACCGGGAACATGTAACGCTTCTGAAACTCCCGGTCATTAACCAGTGCGTCCTGGTACTGTTCATAACGCCTCAAAGTTACCGCATCACAGTCTTCTTTGGTGATCCCGCCGGCCTTTTTAACCACGTTTTCCGCCGTCTGAATCATGGGGACTTTGCCCCACGGGTCGTAATTGAAGTTGTCCATCGCCCAGTTTTCCGAAATAACCTCACCACCGGGACCTGCGGGATTGGGCCAGATGGTGTGTGGGGCGTTGGACATGCGGTCTGTCATAAGGCAAAATACATTTTCATAAAGGCCTGTTTCAATGCCCGCCGCCGCTTGACTCACACAGGTGGTGGATGTGGAGCACGCCTGGGGAACATGACAGCCCGGGATATCCACAGCTCCCATGAGGGCAGCCGCCCAGGGGGCGGCGTAAAAGGTATGCAGCTGCCCCACTGTTTTCCCTAAAAAGAGGTATTCAAATATCTTTACGTCCAGATTCTTTGCCGTCAGCCACTTCTTGGCGGTTGCAGCCCCCAGCGCGATGGCGTTTTCATTTTGAAGGCTCCCCTGCCAGCGGGCAAAGGGGGAACTGAAGTATCCGCGGTAAGGAATAAATGCTTTGGAGTACATAAAATACCCTCCTACTTATCAGTAAACTTTGGCTTGCGCTTTTCCATAAAGGCGCTGAAACCTTCACGGCGATCTTCGCTGGCAAAGGTCAGTATAAAGTTCTTTATCTCAAAGTCCAGGGCGTCGTACAGGTTCATATTGAGCCCCTTGTTCACCGATCCCTTTAAAACACTCAGGGCGTGCCCCGGGCGGGCGGACAGCTTTGTGGCTAAAGACCTCGCCTCCTGCATCAAACCGGCGGACGGCACAACCTTGTTGACCAGGCCGATCTGTTCGGCACGGGCGGCGTCGATTATCTCGCCAAGGAAGAGCACTTCTTTAGCCCTGGCGGCGCCAATCAGACGCGGCAGGCGCTGGGTGGCGCCATTGCCGGGGATAATGCCCAGGGTTATCTCGGGCAGCCCGAACTTTGCCTTGTCCGAGGCCAGCCTGAAGTCGCAGGTAAGCGCCACTTCCAGGCCGCCTCCCAGAGCCAGCCCGTTTATCGCAGCGATGGTCGGCTTTTTCATGTTTTCAATTTTCATGCCCGTATGAAAGGCAACCTGGCAGAAATTATACACCTCCACCGGTGTCAGGTCTTTCATCTCGCTGATGTCGGCGCCGGCAGAAAAAGCCTTCTCGCCGGATCCGGTGATAATCACCGCCCGCACAGCCGGGTCCGCTTCCAGTTCTTCAACCGCCTGCCCCAGCTCAAGGCTGAGCTTGCTGCTTAACGGGTTAACCGGGGGGCGGTTTAAAGTAATCGTGGCGACGCCGTCCTCAATGCTGATCATAAGCGTCTCAAAAGCCATTCTTCTGCCCTCCTATTTTTCGTAGTCGTAAAACCCGGCGCCGGTCTTGCGCCCCAGGCGGCCGGCGCGGATCAAAGCCTTCATCACCTGCGGCGGGTTCCAGCGCATGTCTTTAAACTCCTCGCAGAAATAATTGGCTACATGATAGCCGATTTCAACACCGGCAAAGTCCTGCAGTTCAAAAGGTCCCATCGGATAGTTCAAGCCCAGTTTGACCGCGGTGTCGATATCCTCCATCGTAGCCACTCCTTCGTCCACCAGACGCATGGACTCGATAAGGTGGGCCATGAAAACCCGGTTCACGATAAAGCCCGGCGAATCCTTTTTGACTTCCACTGTGGTTTTGCCCATTTTTTTCGCCACTTCGGAAGTAACCTGCACTGTCTCATCGCTGGTGTAATAACCGCGGATAACCTCCACCAGCCTCATAATAGGCGCCGGGTTGAAAAAATGCATCCCGGCAACTTTGTCAGGACGTTTTGTGGAATTCGCAATGACAGTGATGGACATGGATGAGGTGTTGGTGGTAAGGTACGCTTCGGGCTTACAAACCTGGTCCAGCTTTGTGAAGGCTTCTTTCTTCAAGTCCAGATTTTCTATGATGGCCTCAATAACAAAATCGACATCTCCAAAAGAGTCGACCCCGGTGGCCGGGATGATCCTCCCTAGCACCGCGTCCTTTTGTTCCGCCGTCATTTTGCCCTTTTCCACGCTCTTAGCCAGGAATTTGTCCATCCTGCCTATGGCGCGGTCCACAAAAACCCGGTCCACATCGCTCAAAATAACGTCAAAACCTGACTGCGCCGCCACCTGGGCAATGCCTCCACCCATTGATCCGGCTCCCAATACTGCAACTTTCTTAATTTCCATAATCATCCCTCCATTATATTCGGGGACATTATCCCGATCGGGGACATTCCCCGAAGGGGTGTGTCCCCATTCCTTAAAACAACCTCTTTGCGATGGTCATCTTTTCAGCTTCTTTGGCGCCCTCATAGATCTCCAGTATTTTTGCGTCCCGGTAAAATCTCTGGACATCATACTCGTCTATGTATCCATAGCCTCCATGCAGCTGCAGGGCCTTGTCGCATACCCAAACCGCCATTTCCGCGGAAAAATACTTTGCCATGGCGTTCAGGGTCGGGTCAATCTGGCCGTTATCTACCTTGAAGGCGGCGTTGTAGTAGGTATTGCGGGCCAGTTCAATTTTCGTGGCCATTTCCGCCAGAATGAATTGCACTCCCTGATATGAGGCCAGCGGCTGCCCAAATGTTTTTCTTTCCTGAACGTATCTGATGGTTTTATCCAGTGCGCCCTGGGCCAGCCCGACTCCCTGGGCGGCAACGTGGGTCCGGGTAATATCGAAGAAATGCATCAGGTGGTAAAACCCTTTCCCTTCCTCACATATCAGATTTTCACAGGGAACCCGCACGTCCTCAAAAATGACTTCCGCTGTATCGCTTGCCCTGATTCCCATTTTCCCTTTAATCTTATTTCTGGTAATTCCGCTGCGATCCGCCTCCACCAGGATGAGGCTGAACCTTCTATGCTTTTTTTCTTCTTTCGGATTGGTTACACATAATACAACCATAAAGTCACAAACTGTCCCGTTGGTAATAAACATCTTGCTGCCATTTATGACGTATTCGTTTCCGTCTTTCACGGCAGTGGTTTTTGCGCTGGCCAAATCGGTGCCGGCATCCGGTTCGGTATAAGCGCCCGCTGATATGGCCTGACCGTTTACCACCAGGGGAAGATACTTTTTCTTTTGTTCTTCCGTGCCAAATAAAAGTATGTTTTCTGTGCCGAAACTTGCCGCTGCGATTGCTTGAGATAAACCCAGGTCCACCCTGCTTAGCTGCTCGGAAATCAGTGCGTATTCAAAAAAACCGAATCCCGGCCCGTCATACTCCTCGGGGATAAAACAGCCCACCAGACCTGTATCGCAAGCCTTTTTTATAAGATCTATAGGGTATTTCTCTTCCCTGTCACACTCTTTGGCGATAGGTTCGATTTCTTTGAGAGCAAACTTATAGGCCGTTTCCTGAAGCAGTTTTTGTTCTTCCGTTAACTCAAAATTCACGGTTCCTTACCTCCTACTCTCCATGCTGATTGTTTACCTTAAGAAACCTCTTTAAAATCTTTCCGGTGGGGCTTTTAGGCAGCTCAGGCATAAACTCTATATTGCGCGGCACCTTGTAAGAGGCCATTTTCTGCTTGCAAAAGTCAATCAGTTCCTGATCCGTCATCTCTTCGCCGTCCTTTAAACGGATAAACGCTTTTGGAACCTCGCCTCTAACAGGATCCTTTATGCCCAGCACAGCCGCCTCCATCACTTTGGGATGCTGGTAAATCACTTCTTCCACTTCTCTGGGGTACACATTGTAACCGCCGCAGATAAGCATGTCTTTCTTCCTGTCCACTATATAAAAGTAGCCGTCCTCATCATATTTGCCCAGGTCGCCGGTGCGGTACCATTCCCCGACAAACGCCTCCCTGGTTGCTTCCGGCATTTCCCAGTAACCTCTGCAAATGCCGGGTCCTTTGACCAGTATTTCGCCTACTTCCCCTGCCGGCAGCTCTTTGCCCGACTTGTCGACGACTTTGACCTGGTTGCCGCGGCCAACCAGTCTCACCGATCCGGCCCTGCCGTGACCCAGCCTGTTATATACCACGGTGGAACTGGTTTCGGTGGCGCCAAAGCTCTCGGCAAAGTGTACGCCGAAATTTTCCTCTATTTGCCGGATGTATTCAACTGGCATGGAGGCCCCGGCGGACTTGGCCACCCGCCAGGATTTAAGGTTATACTTACTGCTCTCGTACTTTTGCAGCATGAAAATATACATTGTCGGGACGCCGCCAAAGTGGGTGACCTGATAGCGGGATATCAACTCCAAAACTGTCACGGGGTCAAAGCGCTTCAAGGTCAATACGCCCGCGCCGGCGTAAAAAGGCCCCAGCACGGTCTGAACAAAAAAGATATGGCAGAAGGGGGCGCACGTCATATAAAGGTCTTGGTCGTTGAGTTGAACAAATAACGAATTTAAAGAGGCGATGGCCATGAAGTTGCCATGGCTTAGCATGGCCCCTTTGGGCTGTCCGGTGGTGCCGGACGTGTACATCAGCGTCACCAGGTCCTCGGAGCTGCAGTCCACTGTATTAAATTCCTCAGAAACTTCTGAAATCAATGAATAAAAATCACTGGCACCGCTCACCGGGCTTCCCAACGTAATAATTTTCTCCAGGTGCGGGAGCTGGACGTTTGCCCCGATTACATACTGCTCGGTTTCGGCGGAAGAACCCACTAAAACCTTGGCCCTGGAATTGTTTAGGATATAAGATATTTCACCAGTCCTAAAGAGTATGTTGAAAGGTGTGACTATTGCCCCTATCCTTGCAACCGCAAAGTAAGTGATCAAAAACTCCGGCGAGTTAGGGAGATAAACCGCCACTACATCCCCCTTTTTTACCCCCATATTTACAAGAACATTGCAGAGTTTGTTGACAGCTTTGTCTAGATCGGACCAGGTGAATTCCCTACCGTCGTCTCCGGAAATAACCGCCTTATAATGGGGGTGAAATGAGGCATTATCAGTAATTAAACTTGAAATGTTCATTTTCAGCCTCCGGATTCAAAAATATAGTTTTTTATGTTCAGGCCGTGATTTCACTGCGAAAAGCCTTGCCACACCTGCGCTGTTGTGTCAATATTTATATAGGCCTGTTGAATCCCTTCTTTAGGTTTTCAGCCGGAACCCGAAACGAGTGTGGAAAAGGCTTTTGCCATTTCGAGGTGGGTGAGCCTTCTTCGCCACTCGTTTCTTATTTATTTGCCCGCCGTCAGGCATGCTTTTTTTAGGCCGGTGTCACCTTGCAAAGCACCGCCTTAAAGTCGGGGTACGCAGTAATGGGATCAAAGATATCCATATCAACCAATTGGTTTACATTGGCGTCGGCCCAGCCGTGCGGGACGCTTACCACGCCGGCGGTTAATTTTTCGGTGGTGCGAACGCGCATTTTCATCTTTCCATTCTTCGTCTCGATCTCTGCCAAACTGCCGTCCGCCACCCCGTACCGGGCTGCTGTAGCCGGGTGCATTTCAGCCAGCGGCTCCGGATTGCTGTTGCGCAGTACAGGCACCATGCGCTGTTGGGTATGGGTAAACTCCTGGGAACGCTCGCCGCTGATTAATATGAGCGGGAACCGCTCATAAAGCTGAGGGGTGTTAACCGGGCTTTGTCCCGGCTCGAGATATACCGGGATGGGATCGTATCCGTGATCCTTCAAGGTCTGCGAGTAGATCTCAACTTTTCCGCTGGGGGTGCCCAGTTTTTTCTTCTTGTAAATGAAATATTGTTTTTCTCCGTAATAAGCGCCCAATGGGTTGGCTTTCAACTTATCTTTTAATTCGCCGGGTTGTAAAAAGGCATCAACCACCTCTTCATCGTTTTGCCACGGGAAGTATTCACCCAGACCCAGGCGGCGGCCCAGTTCGCTCCAGATTTTCCAGTCGGGCCAGCTTTCGCCCACCGGATCGATCACCTTGTGGTGTATCATGGCGTACGGTTCACCAAAGACAACACCGTAAACGTAGGCCAAACCGCCTTTTTCCAGGAAGGTGCAGGCCGGCAAAACCACGTCTGCCAGTTCAGCCGTCTCGGTAATGAACGGGTCGATTGCCACCATGAAGTCCAGGGCCTGAAGGGCTTCTTTAAACCGCTGCGCGGCAGGGAAGGAAACCACCGGGTTGGCCGCGGTGACTATGCCGGCCCTGATGGGGTAGGGTTTTCCCTCCAGAACCGCCTGCGGGAAAAGGGTCGCTATCCCGAAGGGCGCCTTGCGGCCCCACAGGGAGCTGAAAATGGGATACTCTTCAGATCCGATGGGATCTTCCTGATCCTTCAGGCTCAAGTTGGCCAGGGGAATCCTGGGTCCTTCCACCCACCCCCCGGGAACAGCAAAATTACCCGTCACCGCTTGCAGTATTGATAAAAGGCGGGAGTTCTGCAATCCGTTCCGGTGCTGGTCGAGGCTGTTTATCCCCTGGATGATGCAGCTGGGTTTGGCCTGGGCAAAAATCCTGGCAATGTTTTTAATGTCGGAGGCAGGCAGCCAGGTGATGTCCTGGGCCCATTCGGGGGTATATTGCTGGACGTGTTCCACCAACTCTGAAAAACCTACGGTATGGTTGTCGACAAAATCTTTGTCATAAAGGTCTTCGTTGATGATCACGTTCAGCATGGCCAGGCCCAGGGCCGCGTCGGTGCCCGGGCGGATCGGCATAAAGTAGGCTTTCTCTGCCAGCGGTATGCGTTTGGGGTTGACAACAATCAGCTGGAGGTTTTCCTCACTCAACTTTTTCCGGATCTGGTCGGCCAGCATGCCCTTGGATCCGTCGGGATTATGTCCCCACAGTATGATGCACCGGGCATTATCCGGGTCATCCAGCGGGTAACGGCCAAAGGTAAGCTGGCGGGCCAGGATGCGGGCCCGGTAGCAGATGTTTTCCACCGAAAGTAGATTGGGAGTGCCGAAAGCGCCCTTGAAGCGGCGGGCAAAAGTGGCCACCTCAATGTTTTCCACGCCCACGGAGCCGCAAAAAATGGCCAGCGACCGGGCACCGTACTTCTTCTTAACTTCGTTTAATTTTTCCGCGCAGTAATCCAAGGCTGAGTCCCAACTTACCTTTTGCCAGCGGCCCTTTTCTTTCCGGATTGGAGTAGTTAGACGGCTGGCCGAATACACGTAGCTGGGCAGGGCCTCCCCCCGCGGGCAGATATAACCCCGGCTCACCGGATGCTCAGGCAGTCCTTCCACCTTTAATAAGCGCCCATTCTCAACATAAGCCTTGATCCCGCAGTCCCATACGCATAACATACAGTCACTGATCTTTGTCTCAATAGACAAGGGAAGCACCCCCTATGAGTTTTCAGTAATTTCTCTTTGTTTAATAAATAGCAAATTTTGCGCCCAATTAGCTTTAATCTTTTATAGTTTCAAGAAAATATTTCTCTCAACTGAATTACTGGTTCAGATTTGCAAACAATACCCTATACTAATTTGAGAAGGTTATGCCCTGGGAGAGAGATATTTGATATTTGTAAGAAAATCATACACTGTATATTAATAAGACATGTTTTCTTTAACGTTAGCATTAGCGGCGTAAATTATCAAGCCTTGTCCTATTGCACGCGGTTATTGTCTAAAACGCGATTAAAAAACTAATCATTTAAGATTTCAGTTTTTTGTTGCGGCGAAGGAGCGGCGGCCACCCCTCCGCCCGGCTTATAGATAATAACCCCTTATTTTTGATCTTACTCCTTGCGCTGGGGAAGAACGCTGTCTACAAACTCCTGGTTAAAGGGCTTGGCTTCGGCCACAAGCCTCCGGTATTCAATAAAGTCACACACGTCCTTGCCGGTGGCCTTCTTGTTGTTGAAGGCGTTGAATCCGAGGTAGGCCTCGCTCATCATGTTTGCTGCCAGCCAGTGCCTGTTGGGTAGCTTGTTCATGTCCCAGAAGAATTTCTTCTTCTGGCGGATGCCGTCAATGGACATCATCAGGCAGTGGGGGAACAGGTTGGTCAGTGTCCAGATAACCTTGTTAACCTCTCCGTCCAGCAGGGAGAAATCAGTCTCGCACTCCTTCAAGAGGGCTTTGGCGTCGGCCGCCGCCTGGCCCTTGGCGAATTCGCCGTATACAATGGCGCCGTCGTCGATATACTTGTCGGTAATTATCTGCGGGTTCCTGATGAATTTGCCGTCTTTCTTCAAAACCGGAACAGCCTTGGAGATCAGCCCCAGGCGCTCCATCTTGTACGCGCTCCAGGTCTCGCAGGATATGCAGTTCCACATGGCGTTTTCCATTCCCAGGTACCAGAAGATACAGTCTGTTGATCCGCC
>JBMOPB010000034.1:0-10585 GCA_049325055.1 Bacillota bacterium | reverse complement strand
CCTTAACGAGGGCAACAACTGGCAGGGGTTTGAAAGTGCCCGCGAGGCCATGAAGGCCGAAACCGGTCTCCAAAAGCTGTAACCGGTTTATTGTTTCAGGATTGACACCCTGCCTGCGGTGTGATATGGTATTGATTAGTTAGTTGAGAAGTCCAGTACAGTTGAGTTGAGAACAGAATAGCATAGCTTAGTTTAGTTGAGCTGAGATGAGCTGGCTTTTGTTAATATGCTTAGGGCTTTAACAACCGGTACTCATTTGAGTGCCGGTTTTCTATTTTGGGGAGGTTATGAAATGTTTTACCCCGATGAAAAAGAATACCTGGATCTCTGCCGTAAATACAAATCCGTGCCGGTAAGCGCGGAGTGGCCCTCCGACACTGACACTCCCATAACGGTATACGCCAAGGTGGCCGCGGGAAAGCCCTCTTTTCTGCTGGAAAGCGTCGAGGGGGGGGAAAGGCTGGGCAGATACTCCTTTATCGGCCTGGATCCTTTTATGACGCTGACCTCCCACCAGGGGACCACAACCCTGGAAAAAGACGGAGTAAAGGAAGTGTCCGGCCGGGACCCCTTTGAGGTATTGAGAGAGATCACAGATGCCAACAGGGCGCCTAACTTAAGCGGTATGCCGAGGTTTTACGGAGGGCTGGTGGGTTACCTGGGGTACGACATGGTAAGGCACCTGGAAAAGCTTCCTGACGATGGCCGGCAGGGAAGCGGTGTTCCGGACTGCATGCTCATGGCGCCCAGGATAGTCATAATTATAGACCACATCAAGCATACCCTCAGGGTGGTGGTAAACACCATTCCTTCTTCCGGCCATTACAGGGAGGAATACGCCGCAGCAGTCCGGACCATCGGCCAGGTGCTTTCCAGGATAAGGGAAGGTTCTCCCCCGCCGGTTCTCTCTCCCTCCGGCGAATGCGCCGGGCTGATAACCGGAACCAACCTTTCCAGGCCGGAATTCATGGAAAAGGTGGCCTGCGCCAGGGAGTACATAAAAGCCGGAGATATACTCCAGGTGGTGCTGTCCAGAAGGATTGACCTGGATTTCAGCGGCGACCCCTTCAGTGTATACAGGAGGCTCAGAAGAAACAACCCGTCGCCGTACCTTTACTACCTTGACCTGGGAGGGACGTTGCTGGCCGGGTCCTCCCCCGAAATGCTGGTCCGGGTGGAGGACGGAAAGGTTGAGACAAGGCCGATCGCCGGCACCAGGCCCAGGGGATCCAATCCCCTGCAGGACAGTGAACTGGCCGCCGACCTTTTGAACGATGTAAAGGAAAGAGCGGAGCACGTTATGCTGGTAGACCTGGGAAGAAACGACCTGGGCAGGGTCTGCAGGGCCGGCACTGTCAAAGTGGGACAGTTCATGGAGGTTGAGATGTACTCCCACGTTATGCACCTTGTATCTTCCGTAAGAGGGGACCTGTTGGAGGGACTTGACGGTATTGATGTGCTGAAGGCATGTTTCCCGGCCGGCACGGTCTCCGGGGCGCCCAAGGTCAGGGCCATGGAATTGATCGAGGAGATGGAGCCGTCACGCCGGGGGCCTTACGCAGGGGCGGTGGGATACATCGGCTTCAGCGGCAACCTGGACACAGCCATAGCCATACGCACCATAGTCTTTCACGGCGGAGTGGCGTCGGTGCAGGTCGGGGCCGGTATAGTGTACGATTCAGACCCGTCCGGGGAATTTACCGAAACCGAAAACAAGGCCCGGGCACTGCTGCACACCCTGGCCGAGGAGGTGGATGTAAGTGCTGCTGATAATAGATAACTATGATTCCTTCACCTACAACCTGGCCCAGTACTTTTCCGAATTGGGTACCCGGGTGCTGGTCAAGAGAAACGACTCTCTGACAGCCGATGAAATTGAAAGAATAGGGCCGTCGGGGCTGGTGGTTTCCCCGGGCCCAGGAAGGCCTGAAAATGCCGGGATAACAAATGAAGTCATCACCAGGTATGGCGGGTCCCTGCCGATACTGGGTGTCTGCCTGGGACACCAGGCCATAGGCAGCGTGTTTGGCGGGGCTGTAATAAGGGCAAAAAGAGTAATGCACGGAAAAACATCATTGATTCACCACGACGGCAGGGGAGTGTTCAAGGATATACCCTCTCCGTTCTCAGCCATAAGGTATCACTCCCTGGTGGTGGACCCCGGTGATTTTCCCCAATGCCTGGAGGTGAGCGCCTGGACCGACGACGGCGAAATTATGGGCTTAAGGCACAAAAGTTACAATATTGAAGGAGTACAGTTTCACCCGGAATCCATCATGACCGAACACGGCTACGGCATCTTGCAGAATTTCCTTGTAAACGGCCGGATAAACAACAAAGTTCAGGGAGGTATTTGAGGTGGAAAACACCGAGATAATCAAGGACGCCATACAGAGGGTTGTCTCCGGCGCAGACCTTAACGAGGAGGAAGCAGCGGCCGTAATGAATATTATCATGTCAGGGGAGGCTAGTCCCGCCCAGATAGCGGCCCTGCTGATTGCCATGCGCCTTAAGGGAGAAACCGTTGACGAGATCACCGGGTTCGCCAGGGTGATGAGGGAAAGGGCCACTCCAATCCACAGCCGCCACAGTATGGTGGTTGACACATGCGGCACCGGCGGCGACGGTTTAAACACATTCAATATTTCCACGGCGGCGGCCCTGGTGGTGGCCGGCTGCGGGGTGCCGGTGGCAAAGCACGGCAACAGGTCTGTTTCCAGCAGATGCGGCTCCGCCGACGTTCTGGAAGCCCTGGGAATAAACATAGACCTCACCCCCGGGGAAAAGGAAGAGTGCCTGAATGATGTCGGGATAGCCTTTCTTTTTGCCCCCGCCCTGCATGGTGCGATGAAGCACGCCGCCGGGCCCCGCAGGGAGATCGGGGTCAGAACAGTGTTCAACGTGCTGGGACCCCTCACCAATCCTGCCGGGGCCAGCGCCCAGGTGCTGGGAGTGTTCAGCAGGGATCTTGTTCCCAAGCTGGCCGGAGTTCTGGCCAGGCTTGGAACAAAAAGGGCCTTTGTGCTGCACGGGTCCGGCGGCACAGACGAGATCACCACACTGGGACCGGCATACGTGTGCGAGGTCAGCGGGGGAAAAGTCAGGGATTATGAAATAGATCCACTGGAGTATGGCCTTAAAAGGGCCCGGATCGATGAACTTAGTGGGGGTTCCCCGGCGGAAAACGCCTCCATAATAAAGTCCATACTGGAAGGCAAATCAGGCCCCGGGAGGGACACCGTGGTTCTTAACGCAGCCCTGGCCCTTGTTGCCTCCGGGTCCGCCGAAGACCTGACCCGTGGGCTGTCGATGGCCGAAAAAAGCATAGACTCAGGCCAGGCGGGCGAAAAGCTTGCCCAACTGGCACAGTTCACCACGCTAAGGCGCACCAGGAAGGCGGCCATGTCGTGATACTTCAAAAAATATTGGATTTCAAGCGCTTAGAAGTTGAAGAACTGAAGAAAAACACAAACCACCGGGAGATATATAAAGCCGTCGAAGTCATGCCACCGGCAAGGTCTATGTTTGCAGCGCTGAAAAAGCCGGGCAGCATAACCCTGCTGGCCGAGATTAAAAAGGCGTCACCCTCGAAGGGAATAATCCGCGCAGACTTTGACCCCGCGGAAATTGCCTCCATTTATTCCCGGAGCGGCGCAGACGCGATATCAGTATTGACCGACAGCAGATTTTTCGCAGGGCATCCGGACTACATACCACTGGTTAAAAAACTATCGGCCCTGCCTGTGCTTAGAAAAGACTTCATCATCGACCCGCTTCAGGTGTACCAGTCCAGGCATCTGGGGGCCGACGCCATTTTACTGATATGCGCCGCTCTTAGCCGAAAAGAACTGGAAGCCCTTATGAAAGCCGCCTGTGACTCGGGACTGGAGGCCATCGTCGAGGTGCACGACGAACGCGAGCTGGAGACCGCCCTGGCAGCCGGCGCCGGAATAATAGGAATAAACAACAGGGACCTTAAAACCTTTAAAACAGATATCGGCGCCACCCTGCGCCTGTGCGGAAAGGCAAAGGCAGGCGCCACGGCGGTGATAAGCGAAAGCGGAATAAATTCCAGGTCCGACATGGAAATGCTTAAAGAGGCAGGCGCCGATGCCGCGCTGGTGGGCGAGGCTCTGATGAGAGCGGACGACATAGTGGCAAAGGTAAGGGAGCTGAGATACGGCAATTAGTGCCGGAATTGCAGGTACGAATCCAGAATCCAGAATCCAGAATTCAGATTAACTTTAACTTTTAACTACCTGTACAGAACATAAAACGCTATCTGGGAGCAATGGCTATGAGTTTTGGCTATGTCAGGGTAAAAATATGCGGCATACTGGACATTGAAACCGCCCTCGGGGCGGTGGAAGCCGGGGCCGACGCCCTGGGCTTCGTATTCGCCCCGGGAAAAAGAATGATCAGCCCTGAGGCAGCCAGGGAGATAATTAAAAAACTTCCCCCCTTAGTCTCAATGGTTGGGGTTTTCGTCAACAGGCCAGCCGGTGAAGTCGTAGAAATCGCCTCCTACGCCGGGCTTGACACCGTCCAGCTGCACGGCGAGGAGAATCCTGAATACTGCAAAGGCCTGGGATTAAAGGTCATAAAGTCCTTCCCCGTATCTTGCGCCGACGACCTTGAGAGGGTTGAGCGGTACCGGGTTGACGGGTACCTGCTGGACACCTCGGTGCCCGGCCAAAGAGGCGGCACCGGCAAAACCTTTGACTGGAAACTGGCTGCCGGCTTTAAGGCAGGCCCCCTGATACTGGCGGGAGGCCTGAACCCGGAAAATGTCCGGGAAGCCATAGAACAGGTAAAACCCTACGCCGTTGACGTCAGCAGCGGGGTTGAGACCGGGGGCCGCAAAGATATGGTTAAAATACGAGAATTTATCAGGAGGGTTAAAGGTTGAGTGAAATTATGCCCGACAGCAGGGGCTATTTCGGAAGCTACGGAGGAAGGTTCGTCCCCGAAACACTAATGCCGGCCCTGGAGCAACTGGAGGCCGCGTACAGGGAAGCTCAGGGCGACGAAGCTTTCAACAGGGAGTTTTACGATCTTCTCAAAAAATACGTCGGCAGGCCATCCCCTCTTTATTTCGCCGGGCGGCTCACAGAACACTGCGGGGGAGCCAGGATATATCTCAAAAGGGAGGACCTCAACCACACCGGCGCACACAAGATAAACAACACCATCGGACAGATATTGCTGGCCAGAAGAATGAACAAAAAGAGGGTCATCGCCGAGACCGGGGCCGGACAGCACGGCGTGGCCACAGCCACCGCCGCCGCCCTTTTTGACATGGAGTGCGCCGTCTACATGGGCGAAGAGGACATGGCCAGGCAGCACCTCAATGTAGTAAGGATGAAGCTCCTTGGCGCCGAGGTGATCCCGGTTGCATCGGGAAGCCGCACACTTAAGGACGCCATGAACGAGGCCATGAGGGACTGGGTTTCCAACGTTGAAAACACTTATTACCTTGTTGGTTCCGTGGCCGGGCCACACCCTTACCCCGTTATGGTGAGAGATTTCCAGAAGATAATAGGGGAAGAGACAAAAAGGCAAATCATGGAGTGCGAGGGAAGGCTTCCAGACTGCATAATCGCGTGCGTGGGCGGGGGAAGCAACGCCATGGGAATATTCCATTCCTTCCTGGAAGATCCCACCGAACTGTTGGGGGTGGAAGGGGCCGGCCACGGTATTCAAACAGGCCGGCATTCGGCCACGCTTAGTGCGGGAAGCCCCGGTGTTCTGCACGGTTCCCTAAGCTACGTTTTACAGGATGAAGAAGGACAGATAAAGGTGGCCCACTCCATTTCGGCCGGCCTTGACTACCCCGGCGTCGGCCCCGAACACAGCCACCTTAAAGACTCCGGCCGGGTAAAATACACCTCGGTAACGGACCGGGAGGCGCTTTTTGCCTTTAAACTTCTATGCCGCACCGAGGGAATCATTCCGGCGCTGGAAAGCTCCCACGCTCTGGCCGAGGCCATAAGGCTTGCCGGAAAAACGGGCCGTAACCAGGTAATAGTTGTAAACCTTTCCGGGCGCGGAGACAAGGACGTGGATACCGTGGCCGGTTCAGCGGGGGTGGAATTACCATGACGGGAATTAAAAGAATAGCCGACACTTTTGCCGGGCTTAGGGAACGGGGAGAAAAAGGCCTTATCTCTTACATCACGGCCGGCTACCCCAGTAAGGGCCAGACGCTGGACCTGCTTAAGGCGCTGGCGGAGGCAGGATCAGACCTTATAGAAATAGGCGTGCCCTTTTCAGACCCAATCGCAGATGGCCCGGTAATACAGCACTCCTCGCAGCAGGCCCTGGCCGGGGGGATCAACCTGGACGATATATTTGACATAGCCGGAAGGTTCAGAAGCCATACCGGTGTGCCGGTGCTGCTCATGACTTACTACAACCCGGTTTTCAGGCGGGGAGTGGATAATTTCGTCGGATCCGCCGTGGAATCCGGAATAGACGGTTTTATCGTTCCCGACCTGCCGCCCGAGGAGGACGATGACCTCAGGGGACGCTGCCTGGAACAGGGCCTGTGCCTGGTGCCCCTGGCGGCCCCCACTTCAACGGACCGCAGACTGGAAAAAATCGCCTCCAGGGGTGAAGGCTTCATATACTGCGTCTCGGTTACCGGCGTCACCGGCTCCAGGAATGAAATAAACACCGACCTGAAATCCTTTTCGCAAAGGATAAAGGACCGTACCGGAAGCCCCCTGGCCCTTGGCTTCGGAATATCGGGACCGGAAATGGCCCGGAAGGCCTCAGCCAACTTCGATGCGGTGGTGGTGGGCAGCGCCATTGTCAAAGCAATGGAAGGCGGAAGCAGCCCGGACGAAATAAACGAAAGAGTGTTCAGATTTGCGAAGCGGATAAAAAAATCCCTCAGGGATTACATGTCATAAAATGTATTGTTGGCATATAGCCATTGTGGTAATATAAACCTTGTAGAACGGATTGAATTATGGTTGGTGCCTTTTTCAAAAAGCAGTACGGTAGAATGGCAGGGGGGATCAAGATGGCCATAAGGTTATACGGCACCCCTTAGGGGTGCTTTGCTTTTTTTTAAACCGGTTAAGGCCGGATTGGAAAAGGAATTTCTTTCGCTGGTAATAGTTAAAATAATTTCAATACTGAATCAAGGAGGAATCTGGTTTTGATTGTGGTAATGAATCATCTTGCTGATAAAAAAGATATTGATGCCGTCATTAACAAGCTGGAAAAGTCCGGTTTTCAAATACACCTGTCCGAGGGCGTTGAAAGAACAATAATAGGGGCCATTGGTGATAAGACAAGGCTTGGGGGCATGGCGCTGGAGGCCATGCCGGGGGTGGAAAAGGTGGTGCCCATACTTATGCCCTTTAAACTGGCCAGCAGAAATTTTAAGCAGGAAAACACCATCGTCCGGGTTGGGAATATCGAAATAGGCGGGGATACGCTGCATGTAATGGCCGGTCCCTGCGCTGTTGAAAGCAAGGAGCAGCTTATGGAATCGGCCCTCAGGGTTAAGGAGGCCGGGGCCACCATACTGCGGGGCGGCGCCTTCAAGCCCAGAACTTCCCCATACTCTTTCCAGGGCCTGGAGGAAAGGGGCCTGGAAATGCTGGCCGAGGCAAGGGAGGCCACCGGATTATACATCGTCACAGAAGTTATGGACCCCAGAACCCTTCCCCTGGTGGCCCAGTACGCAGACATACTGCAAATAGGAACCCGCAACATGCAGAACTTCTTCCTGCTGAGGGAAGTTGCCACCACGGGCAAGCCCGTTCTCCTGAAAAGGGGACTTTCCGCCACCATCGAAGAGTGGCTGATGGCGGCGGAATACATCATATCAGGAGGCAACCAGCAGGTAATACTCTGCGAAAGGGGCATAAGAAGCTTCGAAACGTACACCAGGAACACCCTGGATCTTACAGCCATACCCATACTGAAACACCTCTCCCACCTCCCGGTGATTGTGGACCCAAGCCACGCCATAGGAAAATGGCGCTATGTACAGCCCATGGCCAGGGCAGCTGTGGCTGCAGGGGCCGACGGGCTGCTCGTCGAGGTCCATCCTAACCCGGCCGAGGCGCTTTGCGACGGGCCGCAGTCCCTTACCCCGGAAAACTTCAGGCTGCTCATGGACGAGGTTCGCCAGATCAGCAGGATAATGAACAGGAAGTTGGCTGATGAGCAATAAACCCATTTTCGAAAGGGTTGCCATAGTTGGAGTTGGGCTCATCGGGGGATCCCTGGGAATGGCCATCAACAGAAAATTGCTGGCCCGTGAGGTGGTGGGGCTGGGGCGGAACCGTGAAGCACTGGATCTTGCCCTTGAATACGGGGCTGTGCACAGCATCTCACAGGATTACCGGAGCGTTTCAGGGTGTGACCTGGTTGTGGTGGCCACCCCGGTAGGTTCAACCCTTGGTATAATGTCGGCCCTGTCCCCCCATCTTGACCCCGGCGCCCTGGTTACCGACGTTGGCAGCACTAAAGCCGAAATAGTTGACGGAGCCGGGAAAACCCTGCCTGCTGAAGCTGTATTCATAGGCGGGCACCCCATGGCCGGATCGGAAAGAGGCGGCATTGCCGGGGCCGACCCTTACCTGTTTGAAAATGCGTTTTATGTACTGACACCCCGGGAAGAAACCCCCCGGGAATACCTTGAAAGGCTTGTAAATCTGGTGGAGGGAATCGGCTCCAGGGCGGTATTGATGGACCCGCTGGAACACGACCTCTCAGTGGCTGCGGTAAGTCACCTTCCGCACCTGGTGGCCGCAACACTGGTAAACTGCCTCTTCGACCTGCCCGGCGGGGAAAAGAAATCACTGCTGGCGGCGGGGGGCTTCAGGGACACCACCAGGATAGCCGCCGGCAGCCCGGAAATGTGGCGGGATATATTCACCTCCAACCGGAAATCTGTTCTGGAGGCCCTCAGTTCCTTCCGGGCAAGGCTGGACCAATTCCAGGAGGCAATTGAAAAATCCGACCTGGACACTATATTCGAACTTCTCAGCAGGGCCAGGACGTTGAAAAACGGCATGCCGGCAAAAAGAAAGGGCTACCTGCCTGCACTATGGGAGATTGTGGTCACTGTTCCCGACGAGCCGGGTGTCATAGCAATGCTGGCAAGTATATTGGGAAATGCCGGGATAAACATTTGCGACATAGAAATACTGAGAGTGAGGGAAGGCGAAGGGGGAACCATAAGACTGGCCTTCGCCGGGGAAAATGAGCAGGAGGCCGCTGTATCACTGCTGAGGCAGTCCGGGATACCGTCCAAAAAACGCCTGTAGTCGTAAAGGCCTGCGGGGCGGGTTGTTCAAACCTACCCAGGCCTTGTCTTTATAATGACGTACAGAGAGGATGTATTAATATTAACAGCATGATAATCCGCTCAAAGGGACTCAGGGGAACCGTCACCGTCCCCGGAGACAAGTCCATTTCCCACCGGGCAGTGATGATGGGATCAATCGCGGAAGGGGAAACACTGATTAAAAATTTTCTTACAGGCGAAGACTGCCTCTCCACCATGAAATGTTTTAAAGATCTGGGGGTAGAATTCAAGGGCCCACATAATGGTGAAGTGCTGGTGCGGGGCAGGGGGCCCGGCGGCCTCCGTGAGCCGGAAAACATACTGGATGCGGGCAACTCCGGGACCACAATGCGCCTCATCACAGGAATACTTTCTGGGCAGCCTTTTTTCAGCGTTATAACCGGGGATGAATCCCTAAAGTCCCGGCCCATGGGCAGGGTGGCAGTACCGCTTCGCCAGATGGGCGCCACAATTATGGGCCGCAGGGAAAACACCCTGGCCCCGCTTGCCATCAGGGGGGGCAGGCTAAAGGCCATTGACTACGCGTCCCCTGTGGCCAGCGCCCAGGTAAAATCATCAATTCTTCTTGCCGGGCTGTATGCCGAAGGCGTAACCTCGGTCACCGAACCGCTAAAATCCCGGGACCACACCGAAAGGATGATGAAGTACTTCGGGGCCGGCATTGAGGTTGACGGAAACCGGGTGAAGGTGCAGGGCGGAAGCGTCCTGCGGGGAGGGGAAATAACCGTGCCCGGGGATATATCCTCGGCAGCTTTCCTTATGGTGGCGGCCTCTGTGGTGCCGGATTCGGATATAACAATTAAAAACGTTGGCACCAACCCCACCAGGGACGGAATAATATCAGCCTTACGTCAGATGGGCGCCGACATAGAGATGCTGGAAAGCCGTGAGATGAACGGAGAGCCTGTATCAGACATCAGGGTAAGGTCCGCCGGCCTTAAGGGGACAACAATAAAAGGCGAACTCATTCCACGCATGATTGATGAGGTGCCGGTACTGGCGGTGGCGGCGTCTGTTGCTGAAGGGGAGACCGTTGTGAGGGATGCCTCGGAGCTTAAAGTAAAGGAATCCAACAGGATTGCAGCAATAGTGGATGAGCTTAAAAAATTCGGGGTGGACATCGAGGAATTGCCCGACGGATTTATAGTAAAACCGGGAAACAGACTTAAGGGCGCCACTGTTGATTCCCGCCGGGACCACAGAATAGCCATGGCCATGACAGTGGCCGGCCTTATCTCAGAAGGGCAAACCGTT
>JBMOPB010000033.1:0-10595 GCA_049325055.1 Bacillota bacterium | reverse complement strand
TGGCTTGAACAATCATCATTATAGCGGAAGGAGAATTTTTTTTTCTATAAGTTTTTGTCTCCACCCGTGTAACGGGTGGTTTTATGTTCGAAACTCCGTTTCGAACTCGCTAAAGCGGATGAATAAAGCGCCTCACCTCTGGGTGAGGCGCTTTTCAGGCGAAAACCAGTCTTTTTACAGCATGAATACAACCGCCACAATGGTTGCCACGGTCATCCCCGTTACCACAGGGACAAAGTTCTTTCTCATCAGGTCAAGCACCGGCACACCTGCTATTCCGGCCACGGCCACCAGTGACGACCAGGCCACAATGGTTCCGCCGCCCGACCATATCGCGCCGATCTGACCGAGGGAAGCCAGGGTGGAGGTAATGTTCTGGTTGCCGGCCCCGAGAGCGGCTGCCAGTGTTCCCACCAGCGGCAGGCCGGAGAAGCCGGATCCATCAAGCCCTGTAATCACGCCAAGAATCAGCAGTCCGAAGCTGGCTACGAATCCCGTGGGGCTGATCACACTGGCCATAACATTCCCCACATCAAACAGGTACCCGGGGGCGCCTTTGCCAAGAATGGCAGGGGCTGCTTCGGGGCTGCCGATAAAGAAGAATCCAGCTATGGGAATGATGGGACCCATTATCTTGAAGGCGAAGCCAAGTCCCTCTCCCAGGAAATCGGCTACGCTTTCCATTCCCTTTGACTTATAGACCAGCAATGAGGTGATGATGATGACCAGGAACGCGCTTCCGCCCAGCAGCGCCGAAGCGTCGCCGCCCTTGATGTCAAAGGCTAAGAGTGCGATGATGACCCCGACAACGACGGCAATCATGAGGCCGGCCGCAAACTTGCCGTAGCGGGCCCCGTCAAGCACCTCTCCAACTCCCCCGGCCTGACCCACGATGTCAAAGCCGGTGGATTTGTCGTTTTTCCTGGACTGGGCATATTCCCTGATCTCTTTAAGGTTCATTATCCAGGCCATGGTCATGGCAGTCACGCCTGTTATAGCGGTCAAAATACCGGCCTTGAGGGTAACCATTTCCACCGGCACGCCGGCGGACTTGGCCGTAAGCCCCGGGGCCCCCTGGATTACAACGTCGCCGCCCAGCGCCATCCCCTGTCCGGCCAGGGCAATGGCCACAGCGCACATTATCGGGGGCAGCCCCGCCCTTACAGCCACCGGTATGAGAAGAGCACCGATAAGGGGCACCGCGGGAGTGGGCCAGAAAAGAAGCGAGATGAAGGTGGTGCCGAGAATAATAACTATATAACCTGTCATGGGCGATTTCATAAGCCCTTGCAGGGGCCTGACCAAAACCTGGTCGGCGCCGGTAACCTCCATGGCCGCCAGCAGTGCCACCATGACACCGATGATCATGAAAATGCTGAACAAGTCCTTGGCGGCGAATATACTGGCGTTAAAAACCGTGCTGATGCCGCCTATCAAACTTCCCTTGTAAGCAAGTCCTATGGCGAAGGTGAACAGAATACAGGGAATTATTACGTTCTTCCTGAAAATCATGGTGGCAACCACTGTTATGACACCGAGGATATAAAGCAAGTGGACCGGTGTGAATTGGATTTCTGCCATTTTTTTACCTCCTGCTTTTTTTAAGGGTATAAGTGGCGACTATTGCTTTTTTTCTTTGCAGTAAGCACCCCCTTTACCTAAATTTTCCGAACCTTATGATAATTGACAGTCCGTTGGAATCACAACGGCCATCACTTACCTACGCCATTGTCTTTATGACCGCCGCCTGAAGCGAAGGCTTTAATGGTCCGGCCCAGCTCCTCGGGGCCCTCCCTGACAATGTCAAATACAGGGACATCCAAACAGGCCTTTATTTTTGAAAGCAGCTGCTCACCATCCACATAAGCCGGGCAGTAATCGCTGGTTTCATACCTGTAACAGGGGTAAAAGGGATTGACCGTCACCGCCACAAGGGGAAGCGGCCTGCGGTAACCGGCCCTGCCACCCCCGGCGGTTACCTTTTCAACTAAGCCCAGCGCGGTGATAGTACTCCCGCTCAGCAGCAGTTTCACAGGGTCTTCGAAGACAAAGGAAATCCCCGGGGAGAAAGGCATTTCTCCCAGCAACTCCAGGCACCTGGAGGCAATCACCCCCGGGCAGTAAAACCCTGCGGCCTCCACCATGAACCCGGACAACATTTTTATACTGTCGGGATCCAGCAATGAGGGAGGAAGTTCCGCCATCACCCGGCCGCCTTGATCCCATATAACCGATTTTCCTTTATTAACAGCCCCGGCCGGGATTTCGCGGACCTCCTGCAGGCTGCACAGCGCCTCCAGGCTGCGCGTCTCCAGCGCCAGCCTTTCCAGGTCCGTGGTATAGGCGGCGCCGGTGCACAGTATAAACCCGTCTGTTTCCACCATGGGGGCGATCCTGTTCAGCGCCCCGTCCACCATAACCAGTCCGGCACCCTGCAGTATCATCCAGTCCCTTATTACCCGCAGGTGCCTGCTCTGGTTTGGGCCGGCCAACACCAGCAGCCCTTCCTGAACCACCCGGCCGCAAACAATTTTACCCAGGGGAGTGGCGATATCAGTCCGGTCAATAACTTTCACCCTGGCGGTTCCGGCCGGAAGGCACCCCTCGGCGACCGCCACAAGCGCTCCCGCTTCCAGGTATACCCTGGGCTTCGGCAGTCCTGTCACATTATCGACACTCTCGCCGTCATAGCCTATGCTGGTTAATCCCAGGGTCACTCCGGAACCCTGAAAGTGTTCAAGAAGCGCCCTGGTGGTGGTGGTCTTCCCGGTGTTTTTGGCGGACCCGGCGATTCCCATGGTCAGTGTCTTCATTTTGTCATCACTGTGTCTTTTCCGTTCCTTCCGGGATAGGCGCCTTCCTCTCGGCTTCCCAGAAGCCCCTCGTACAGTGCCTGTACGAAATCACCCCTGTTTGCCACCTGCCGCAGAACCTTTTCAATGCCGTCTTCTATCTCCCGGCTCCAGGCTTCAGCCTGGGCGGAAGGCTCCAGCCTGGTGCTGCCGAAGAACCTGAATCCTTCACCCACCGCCCGCAGGGTGTCAATCTTTGAGGGCACGCTGATGGGGCCGCCCGAGTATGCCTCGTCCGAGGAGGCGATGGTGATGGCGTCCACCCCCAGCATGGCCGCCAGGCAAGCATGGTAGGCGGTGGCGGCGGACGACTGGATGCGGTCTTCGGTCTGGGTAAGAAATCCAATTGGGGCTCCCGGCCACACCGGGGCGTCTATTATCCGGCGCAGGGCCAGAACTTTGGCGGCGTTGAAATCGACGTAGTTGTCCTTCATCTGACCGCTCACCATAACCTCCGGCGAATAGCAGAACAGAGGCTGCAGAACCGGCCTGGCCCCCAGCTTGAGCGCCACCGCGGCGGTAATGAGCATGCCGGCAAAGGCCTTGTAGGCCGGGACACCGCACAGTTCCTCGTTGGTTACAATGTCAAAGGGCAGTTTATATTTTGCCGCGTAGCGGATGGACTCAATCCCGTCCACCGTCATCCGGGCGGGTTCCGTCCCGGCGCCAAGGGCTCCGTAACACAGGTTTATCTTTGTAAGGTCCGCCTGGAATTTACCCGCCAGCACCACTGTCTCCGGGGTGTTAAGCCCCCTGTGGGCGCGGATCTGCCATAGTGTTCCCGGCTCCAGCGACTGCTTTATCCTGTTGAGGTTGGCCGGGGTTATAACCGTGCCGTCTTCCTGGTGGGTCAGGAATCCGTCCATGAAACCCTCGGTCCTGGCCCCCCAGGAGGGGTCGAAGTGAATAACCCCGTCGGCCCCCCAGGCCTCGCTGACCTTTATATGCCCGGTGTCCATGAAGGGACAGCCGGTTCCATACTGGTTGAACACCACCGGCTTTTTAAGGCCGTGCTGAAGTCTGGGCACGTCCATACGTTCCTTGGTGGCCTTGATATATTCCTCCAGGGCGACAACTTCCTCCCTGGTAAAGCGCCTGGTTTTGGGGTGCATTACCCCCTTTTCGTAAAAGTCCCTGGTCATTTCACCGCAGAATTTGGGATATTCCGCCAGGAACTCGGTCATTTTCTCATAGTTTCTCCAGCGGTTGATATCCCATAGTTCTTCCCGGACCCGGGCCCTCAGCACGCCGGGGGAGGTCTTGTTTTCAACCCACGCCAGTATGCCGCCCGCTATACTTTCCAGAAGCCCCGCCATGACATCGTTCCGGTAGGCATAGGAATAGGGCTGTGTGACGTCCGCCTTTTCCTTTACCTTTTTGGCCAGGTCGGGAACATACTCCCTTCCCTCAACAAAGGCCACGGCCTCCTCCACCGTTGTGCCGGGCCCAAAGCCTGCGTCGAAGCCCAACTCGGCAGCCAGCTCACGGCGGATGGCCATTCCGCCTATGCCTATCCTGACCCTGTCCCTTATACCCGCGGCATCCGCCAGGTCCACGAAGCGGGCCAGTATTTCCGCCACGCCGTACCCCAGGGTCCTGCTTAGCAAAACAGTGTCAACGGGATTATTGATAATCTCGCGTATGATTTCTTCCGGCGTCAGGTCCGGCTGGAGCAGTATGGTCTCGTGACCAGCCTCCTGAAGTCCGCGCCTGATCATTTTGAGGCCCACGTCATGAACCGGGTCAATTGGAGCCAGCAGAACTTTTCTGGGAGTCATGGCTTAATCTTCCCCCCGTTTCCGTCTTTCAGCCAGCCGTACGAGTCGCCGGGACGGTGCACGTAGGCCCTTGCCCGCACACGGACGCCGGGTCCCTGAAACTGTATAAACACTATATCAACATCTTTAAAACCCTTTTCCCTGAAAAGCTGGAGGGTCAGCCTGCGGCCTTCCTCCTCGCTTGAGCATACAATAAATGTCTCTATATCCATTCCATCCATTATCCGGTCCAAAATCCGGGACATGCGTCATACCTCCCGGTAAATCTATATTTTCTGACTTCTTTGGTCAAAAGTTAACTAATTTCGCAACTGTAAGCATAAATATATGGTGATTATCTTTTTTTCAGGGGGCATATACGGTGAAAGGTCCCGCTCTTTCCTGTCATTGTCACAGACTGCCCACCGGGGATTGCCTGTCGTCGGTACGTTTTTTAAAATTTGGCGCCCTCGGGTATCATTTTATTCTGACTGCCCCGGAACCCGTCTTAAAGACTTGAGACTGCCACAGATTGTGTCACTGCTTGGCCGGCCCCGGCAATAATCTTTTAAAAATACTCACTGAAGGAGAATTTAACGCCTGTTTCAGCCTGGGAGACGGATCCCATCACAGAAGGGTTTCCAGTGCCCTGGTCGGCGCGGGATCCGCCATTCCCCTTTATATATCCGGCTTTGATTATAAACAGGCGTTTTAATTACAGGTACTTTATATCTGCTTGAATATATCGGTCATTCCGGCCCTCTCCACCCTGGCCCTGATTTGATCCAGGTCAATGGTATAGAGGCCTTTTTCTTTCATCCGCTGGAAGTACACCGACCCGGAGAAGGTGTATTTCTTGCTCAGTCCTTCCTCGGTCCTCATCTGCTGGTTGACGTGGGCTATGGCGTCGCCGATGGCCAGTTCTTCCGGAATCACCAGCAGTTCCTGCCCAAGGGCAAACCTTACAGCGTTGTGGCCGGCCAAGGAACCGGTAACTATGGCCTCGGTGTGCCCCACCAGGGGGCCGGCCTTTTCACCGGCGCAGAACAGGTTTTCAAGGCCTTCCACTTTCAGCGAGTTATCCCTTGGAGAAAGGGCCATGTAACGTATGGAGTTGGCCACCCCTCCGGAATACGGGTCCTCGTACCTTGCATTTTCGAAGCCGGGCAACTGCCTTAACAGTTCCAGGGGGTAAAAGGGGGCCATAAGTTTTGCGTGTCCCGTATCAAGCAGTATCACGTTCTCGGCGAACTCGGCCAGGGCATACTGCTGGCAGGCCTTTTTGGACAGCATTTCCTTGTCCTTGCGCAGGTACTCGGGTATGGGAATCACGGCCACCCCTTTATCGTCAAGCTCTTCGACGATTTCCGGGGCCAGGGACTCCTTGAACAGCTTGCAGGACCCGCTCATGGCTCCCAGGGAACCGTCGGCCTTTTTGCCGACGAACTCCTTTACTCCAGCCTTGGCGGCTATGCTAACCCTGCCTCCGAAGGTGGGGCAGCGCAAAACGCACATTGCGCAGCCGTTCCCGTGCTTGGCGCAGTTCCCCATGGGGCCCGCGCTGCCGGTGGTTTCGATAAACACATCACCGGTGATAACCTCGTCGTTATCCAGTACCACTCCTGTAATACGGCCGTTTTCAACCTTTACATCCTTGACCCTGCTCTTGGTGAGGATCTTTACGCCTTTTTCAATCAAAAGGTTTTTGATTGCTGGCTCGACCCTTGCCACGTCGTACAAAGACGCGTGTTTGTGCCCCGGAAATTCTATATTTCTATGGCGCGACACACGGTCCACAACTTGAAAAACATCTCCGGCGCCCATGCATATCGCCTCTTCGGTAGCGGTGAACCTTCCGTTGTTGCGCATTATTCCGCCCACCAGGCCGGTTCCCAGAAGCATGTCGGTTCTCTCCAAGAGAACCACTTCAGCACCCGCCTGGGCTGCCGCCACCGACGCGGCGGTGCCGGCCCAGCCGCCTCCGACCACTACAACGCGTACCATTTTACAACCCCCTTATGGTATAAACCTCTTTTCTTTCTAGATTCCGGGTTGATTAGAGGATTCCTGCATGTTTGCACACGATTTCGATCAGGCTGACAAGGCCCTGAACGGCGTACCTGGTTTCTTTTTCAAGTATCTGCCCTTCGCTGTCAGTGGTTCCCAGTCCCGGCGAAATATAGATGTTTCCGTCGTATGCCACCGTGGGTATAATTCCCATCTGCGCCAGGCCGCTTTGCAACAGGTTGCTGCCGGCGTACATGTCTTCGATGGAGAAGATGGGTATACCGATTTCTCCGTTTTTCCATGTCCCCTCGTAGTTGACCTCCACCGCCGTGGAGTTATAGGACTTGGATATGATTATACCTTCCCTCAATTTTGCGGGCAGGTTTTGGAATTCTTCCTTAACGATCTTTTCAAGATCGTCCACGGGACGTGTCAGCACCTCGGGCTTGTCCCTCAGCACCTTAAGAGCCTGTATCTGGGTAAGGAGAGCCTCTTTGCCCGGGTCAAAGGTTACATACGCGGCCTTGCCGTAAGAAGCCCCGGTCCCCCAGCGGTCCCCGTGCATACCCATCGCCCTGCGGATGGGAACCATGTATTCTTCTTTACCGATTATCAGTCCGCTGGTGGCTGCGCCGGTGGCCTTGTCCATGCTGTAAACCACCACGTCGGCGCCGGTTTTCCTGGGATTGAAGCCTACGAAGGGAAGTCCCCAGGCGTTGTCCACCACGTAAGGAATATCGTATTTGTGGGCCAGCTGTGCCAGCAGTTTCTGCAGCACGGGGGTTCCTTCCCCGTCCTTGACCCCGTAGCCGTAACCGGGTGTTTCATAGCCCAGTGAGGTTATTCCCGTCAGCATCGACTTGTGGTTTTCGGCGTGGAAGGCTATCTTTTCAATGGAGGCCTCGGGATCAACACCGGTCAGTAGAGGCACCGGGTGGTACTTGATGCCGTGAACGTCGTACCTGGCCCCGGCCAGCGGCACTATTACGGTGTCAAGGTTGTTCTGGCGCTTGCCGTAAAATCCAAGCTCACCCGCTGTGGAACCCCTGTCGGCGAATATATCTTTGAAACGGCCGGGGAAAGGCCTTCCGTAACTGCCCTGGTGGTGCAGGTGCTTTTCGTAGGGAGCTATATACCTGGCGCGGTAGTTGTCTCCCCTGCCCAGCATCGGCGGCGTGAACAGAACGTCATAGGAGAGCCATATGCCGGCCTCGCATGTGCTGGTAGCGGCCGCATCGTACTCGTCACCGTATACGTCCTTGACAATTTCCCTTATCTCGTCCATGAGCTTGGCCAGAGGGATAACCTCCGCCGCACCTTTCTCCCCGGCCTTCAGTATGTCCTCGCGCAGCGGCGCGGGGCAGCCGGAAATGGCTCCGGTTAGGCCGAACTTACCCCTTATTTCCTTAGGAATTCCGATATCGTCCGCAGCCTTTCTGGCATCGGCGTAAATGGCGGCTGTATTTGCCTGAAGCTGCTTGTACATCTGGAACTTGAACTTTGGTTTTTCCACGTCTGCACCTCCGAAATACTTGTTTTTATATAATAATTCAGCTAACTCCTCCCGGTAATCACCACCGCTCCTTCCAGCCTTTCGGGGCCTTTTGGGGTCCCTCCGGCCCGGCCGGATATAGTTGCTGACTAACTGTGAGGGGTCGCCAATCCAGTGCTACTCATCACTGATGAGCTAGTTGATAAGATTATATCACTTTTATGTACGATTTCAACAGTAATATATAAATTTTTAAGACTCCGGCCTGCAAAAAAATACCGCCCCTGCAAGGGCGGATCGTACATGATACAGCATTCTGGAAAGGTAAGCATTATAAAGTCTTTATAATTTCTGACGGGTGATGACTGATAGCAATTTTTCCAGGTAAAGATCAGGCGGTTCAGCCGGCAATTTTCTTCAGCGCACCTTCAATAGAAACCGACCATGCCGCCAGGCGCTCGTCATCCATATATCCGGCCACAAACTGCAGGCCCAGGGGCAGGCCTTTGTCAGCCACACCGGCGGGAAGCGAGACCGCCGGCATCCCGGCATGGGTCCATGGCAAACTCATGGCAGGGTCCCCGGTGCTGCCCGTTCCCTCCGGGGCCGGCCCCAGTGCGGCCGGTGTAACCCAAAGGTCAATGCCGTTCAGTTTCATTGCTGACTCAAGTTCCTCCCGCAGCCTGAACCGTCCTTCGCGGGCCCCTGCCAGCTCTTCACGGCCCACCTGCCGGCCCTCCAGTATCAATCCGGCAGTTCGGGGCCTGTACAGGGAGCCGTATTTTTCAAACCAAATCTCATGCTCCCCGGCCATTTCAGATGCCACCATCCTCCTGTGGCGGAGTGAAATCTCTTTAATATCATTTAGCGCCGGGACCCGGCGTACGGAATAACCGGCTTCCTCCAAAACCTTGAGCTGCTCCTCAAAAGCCCCCAGGTACTCTGAAGGCACCTGTTCAAGATACGGCCCCTCCGGGACCCCTAATACCGGCACCACATCCCACCTTCTATTCCCCGCCCTGTCTTTCCAGCCGCTGATGAGAATACCCGCCGCCGCCAGCAATCCGGCCGTGTCCCGGGTAAAAAAGCCCACGTGATCCGCCGACCTTGAGCAATAGATGAGGCCGCCGGTGGAAATCCGGCCGTAACTGGGCTTAAACCCAACTACCCCGCAAAAGGCAGCAGGGCGAATTATTGACCCGATGGTCTGTGTTCCAATGGCCAGGGGGCACATCCCCGCCGCCACTGCCGCCGCGGAGCCGCTGCTGGACCCCCCGGGTGTATGGGCCGTGTTGTGGGGGTTGAGGGTGGGCCCCGGCTCAAAGTAGGCAAATTCTGTTGTCACCGTTTTCCCCAGTATCAGCGCGCCGGCGCTCCTCAGCAATGAAACCGCGTCGGACTGGGGACCTTCAAACAATTCCTCCGGAAGCCTGGAACCCGCCCTGGTGGGAAAACCTTCAACACGGAAGATGTCCTTGACCCCCACCGGTATTCCGTAAAGTGGCGGTCTGTTGGAGGGGTCGGGATAACTGGCTTTGAGCCGGGCCGCCTCTCTCATCAACCGCCCCTTTCGGTCGGGCTCGGGAAGAAATGCCATTATTTCATCATCCACCATCTCGATACTTTCGCAAATCCGGTCAATGTATTCAATCAGGTCAGCACGGCCTGTTCCAAGTCCGTCGATATCTTCTGCCAGAAAGGCTTTGAAAGAGTTCAATCCCAACCTCTCTCCCCTCTTTATTTTTTTGGTAACTGCTTAATCGTGCAAATATAAAGTATTTTTGCCAGTGGCCGACCTTGACAACCCTTGCCGGTCAATATTATGACAATGATAATTATTAATAATGGCAATATTTACCGAAGTACGACATTGATCGCGCCGGAGGTGTCTTTTTGATACCAACAACTATCCAGCTTGCAAATCTCGTTGGAGGGCTTTCTCTGGCGGTGGACCTGTCCATCGACCTTCTGGGCTTTCACTCCGGAAGCTTGTTCAACAGGGCAGTTTAGCTTCACAGAGGTCACAGAGAACACAGAGCATCGAATTGAATTTTCCGCCTTATAACTAACGATCTGAAAAACAACTGTTTCAGCTTTCATAGCTCTTTATTAAAAGTCGGAGGTAGTCCTCCTCGTTGATTTCCCGGCAGTTGCTGGGGGTGGACCCGTTGAGCGCCGAGGAGCGGGCCAATTGTCTGAAGTCCGCCGGGCTGACGCCGGGCAGGCTTTTAAAGGGCGGGATGCCTATATCCCGGGACAGTTTCTCCAGTTCCCCCACCAACAGCAGGGCGGCCTCCCCGGCAGTCAGGCCGGATACCGGGAGGCCGCAGGCGGCTGCTGCCCGAGCGTGCCTGGCAGGGTCGGCCTCGGCGTTGAATGCGGTGACAACCGGCAGGAATATGGAATTGGCGACTCCGTGTGGAGTGTCGTACAGCCCTCCCAGTGCCTCGGCCATGCAGTGCACGGCAGCCACATCTGAGTGCGAGA
>JBMOPB010000032.1:0-10595 GCA_049325055.1 Bacillota bacterium | reverse complement strand
CGGACAACAGGGACATAGGGACCATAAGGCTGCAATTCGACGACAGGGTCGTGAAGCATTTTTTAGGACCGGCCCCTTCCGGCGACAAACCGGAAGGGGCTTTCTTCTTGCCCGGACAGAGGGCGGGGGCAATCAGCTTCTCAGTTTCAATCTAGGCCGCACGAGGGGCCGGGGGGCGCTCTGCCGAGCCCGGGGCCGCCAGCCTGACCCCATGGGAAGGCGCTGACCGGGGCCGCTTTTGTGGCCCTGCAGCGCTTTCCCCAAAAGCCAGACGGCGGAAGGCTCTTCTTCCAGCCCTCCGCCGCCTTTCACCCCTGAAAATTAGGCGTTATCGGTGGTACGGTTCCCCCCGGACTATCTTAAACGCCCGGAACACCTGCTCCAGCAGTATTATCCTCATAAGCTGGTGGGGGAAGGTCATTTTGGAAAAGGAGAGCCTGCGGTGGGCGGACTGCAGTAGTTTTTCGGAAAGGCCCAGTGTCCCGCCTATTATGAAGGTGACGCTGCTCTTTCCAGAAAGGGCCAGGTCCGAGATGAAAACCGACAGCTCCTCCGAAGTCATCTGCCCCCCTTCCCGGTCCAGGGCAACCACAAAATCGCCGGACTGTATGTGCCTGGACAGCCGTTCGGCCTCTTTGGACTTGATTATTTCCTCCATTCCGCCTGATATGCCCTCGCGGACAGGATCGTCGGAAACCTCCACGATATTAACCCTGGCGTATGCGGAAAGCCTCTTTAGATACTCCTTTTGCGCCTCCTGGAGGTATTTCTCCTTGAGACGCCCCACCGATAAAACCGTAATGTGCATAAAGAGCGCTCCGTTTTAAAGTCATAGTTACTTCAAAATTTTATTACACGGGGGCGGCCAGGGCAAGAATCGGCGTACAAAGCGCCGCTTCTCTGCCGATAAACAAATTCTTTCGCCTGATCCGGCAACGGTAACTTTTCTGTCACTATTTCCCCGCCGTAACATTTAATACAAAGGAGAGGTGAAGTGGCATGGACAATTCATTGATAAAAAATGCGGTGGAAAACAACTTTTTCATTAAAAGAGGATATCAGCCCCGTTAACCCTGCAGCCGAATTGCCCGTTATATTTATCGGTGAAATAGCGGGGGGATATTAAGTGTAACCACGTTTATCCGGTAGTGCAGGTCCTCACGAAATTCGTTTCCGGCTATCATTTCCTCAAGGTTGCGGTTGAATCAAGAATGGCTTCAAGACTGATTTGCACGCCGGACTTAATCACACCCTACCCTCCAATACATACCCATCTGCCGGATCAAACATAAATACCACCGGCGGTATGTGCTTTCAATTGTTTCCAAAAGGCAACGGCGCGGTTTACGCGCCGTTTTCCACAATCGTTATATCCGCCCCAAGCTGCCTGAGCTTTTGTTCTATATTGTGGTATCCCCGGTATATATACCTTGTGTTTGTTATCTCGGTGGTCCCCCTGGCCATCAGCCCTGCAATCACCAGCGCCGCCCCGGCCCTCAGGTCCGTGGCCTTCACCTGGGTGCCGTACAGGCAATCGGCGCCATCTATTATGGCCAGCCTCCCCTCCACCTTTATCCTCGCCCCCATACGCTTTAGCTCATCCACCACCTGGAAGCGGTTTTCAAAAATATTTTCAGTGATCAGGCTGGTGCCGGACACAGTGGACAACAGCGCCATCATCTGGGACTGCATGTCGGTGGGAAAACCCGGATAGGGCAAAGTCTTGATGTCAATGGGCCTTAGCGGCCCGGAAACCTTGACCCTCAGGCATTCTTCCCCCTCTATTATATCCACCCCGGCCTCCTTCAGCTTGGCCCGGAAAGGCTCCAGGTGCAGGGGAATGATGTTTTCAAGCTGTATATCCCCCCTGGTGGCGGCGGCGGCCACCATGAAGGTTCCGGCCTCTATGCGGTCGGGTATGACGGCATAGCGCATGCACCCACCCAGGGAGGGCACTCCTTCCACCTTAATGACATCGGTGCCGGCGCCACGGACCTTGGCCCCGAGGCAGTTCAAAAAATTAGCCAGGTCGACTATTTCGGGCTCCTTGGCCACGTTTTCTAACACAGTCTGTCCATTGGCAAGGCAGGCAGCCATCATTATATTCTCGGTGGCTCCCACGCTGGGGAAATCAAGATATATACGGGCGCCTTTCAGCCTTTCACATTTTGCCCGCACACTGCCCTTTTCCAGGCTGATCTCGGCCCCCAGCCCGGCAAATCCCTTAAAATGCAGGTCCATGGGCCTGACCCCTATATTACAGCCACCCGGCAGAGGTATTTCCGCATTCCCAAACCTGGCCAGAAGCGGGCCCATCAAAAGATTTGAAGCCCTAAGCTGCTTGGACAGGTGGTAAGGCGGCATAGCGGCGATAGACTCGGGAGGGGTGATCCTTACACTGTCCTCTCCCAGCCACTCAACCTCGGCGCCGACTGATTCTATAAGCTTAATCATAACCCTGACATCGTTGATATCGGGTATATTTTCAATAACCACTACGTCTCCGGCCATGACAGCGGCGCTCAATATGGCCAGTGCGGCGTTCTTTGCCCCGCCTATTCTGACCCTGCCGTTAAGAGGCCGTTCACCCTTTATCACCAGTTTGTGCACTTTGCCCTCTCCATTCCTTGGTAATTGCGCATCGGTGATTACTTCTTTAAAGCGGCCCAAAATCCTGCACAAAAACTTAAAAACCCGACCACGTTCGCCAATTTTGTTCAAAGGTATCCTCATCGACTCCCAGCGCAATCTTGAGAGACTGGCCCATTCCCCTTCCACTGCCCAGCAGTGACACAATTTCCAGCAATTTTTCCTCTCCATAGACGGAGTCAATGTACTCCACAGCCGAAAGGGCCTCGCGATACGCCAGTGCCTGGTCGGCCAGGTCGTCAAAATTCCCGTCCATCTCTTTCAGGCTGTAAAAACCATTCCGGTCTGAACCGGACTGGTATGAAAACCGGAAGCCGGTAAGCCGGTATTCCTCAAGCTGGGCAAGGCCCTCGGTAAACCAGCGGGGGCAGTTGCCCCTTGTGGCGTAATCTACCGCCAGGTGAGTCAGTTCGTGGGCCATGGGACCGGCGTTGATAAAATTCTCCCGAATCTCTTTCATGCTGTCGCCCTCGGCCCAGGAAGCCGGTGAAAGCACCCGTATCACCCCGGCCCAGTAAACACCCATGGCACTTTCGCTGGCAGGCCAGCCAAAGCTGGCGTTCAATTCTTCCCTGGTGGGATAAACCACAACAGTCACCTTTTCGGAATAATCCAGCCCGTATTTTTCTACCACCGGCCGGTAAAATTTTTCGGATGCCTCCAGTACAATGGGGGCATACCCTGCATCTTCCCGCCGGTATATAACCCTGACATTTTTTCCTTCCAGCGAAGGAAGGTCTCTGTTGCGAAAATTCATGTGGGCGCCTGCTATTTCCCGGTACAGCTCATAGGTATACCCCCTGATTTGGGCCGGGAGCCGTACCGTCGCCGCCAGAGCCAATGACAGCAAAATTAAAGCGGCCCGAAATAAAAAGCCCGCACTGAAAATCCCTTTGTTAGTTTTTTTGCCTTCAGTTGTCATAAAAATCCCGCCTGTCCAACTGGTTGACTGACTTATTGATTCATCGACTACTATATTATAACGGCGGTTGTTCCCCTGTCCCAGAGGTAAATAATTGCAATTAATGACAGAAGGCCCCTGCGATTAAATACGGCAAAAATACTTGCCATCTGGGGGTCCCCGGCAAAAAAATTTGTATATAAATGCCGGATTTTGAGACAAATAAACAGGGCCGGGTTCATCCGGCCCTGTTTTGGCGGAAAAAAGGCTACTGCGGTTTGTTAATCAGGGGTTTTAGCGTCTCGATAATCCTTTTCACATTTTCTGTCTGGGGGTCGTTTTCCCCGGCCAGCTTGATATAATGCTCAAATTCCTCCACGGCCTTACCGTATTCCCTCTTGGCCACCAGGGCATGTCCGTAATAATAATGCGCTTCTTTGTTGCCCGGTGATCTGCCCAGTACTTCCTGCAATATTTTAACGGCCCGGTCATACTGGCCGGTTGTGATTAGTCCTCCGGAAAGCCTGGTTTTAAGGTCCTCCCTGTCGGGAGCGAGGGAAACAGCCTTTTCATAGGTTTCAACGGCCTTGCCGTTCTGTCCCTCTCTCTCATAGGCCATGGCCAGGTCTTTTAAAACCTCCACATCGTTGGGGCTTGCCTTGGCCTTTTCCTCCAGCTCGGCGGCAGTAACCTGCTTCGGCGGATCCTGGCGCGGAACGGTATCCACAACATTGCTCCGGTCAAGGGTCCATACCACCGACGACCCCAGCAGGCCCAGGGACAGCACCGCCGCCAGAATCCCCATAACTATCCTCTGCTGAAGCTTTTTTCTCGCCCGGTAAGACAGTTTATTTTTTGTCATTATTCTCCCTCCAACATACATTAAAACAACCATTTTCAATTATAATAAAGACCTTGCCAAAAGTCCATCCGCCAGAAGTTTAAGCAACCGGAGGAAAATTCTCATACCGGAGGATAAAAAAGCTAGTAGCAAAAAGCCCGCCTGATGGCGGGCTTTTCGGCAAACCTTACAGATAGTTCAAAGGATTTCTGGCCTGGCCGTTTATTATAACCTCGAAGTGCAGGTGCGGCCCGGTGGCGTACCCGGTGGTCCCCACCCTGCCGACAAGCTCTCCCCTGTCAACCTGCTGCCCAACTTCAACCTCGATGGCCGAGAGGTGTGAGTACCTCGTAACCACGCCTTCTCCGTGGGAAATGTCCACACACTTTCCGTACCCGGCATACCACTGGGCAAATATGACTGTCCCGGACTCGGCGGCCACCACCGGCGCTCCGGTGTATCCCTCAATGTCAATGCCGGTATGCATCCCGCCACCCCTGGGCCCAAAGGGGGAGGATATCGACCCCACGATGGGCCACCCCAGGCGCCCGCCTCCACCACGGGAGGCAAGCAGCACGCGAGTGCCGGTGGCTACAACCTTGGGCTGGGCCTCTTCCAGTACTGTTTCCTTTACTACCTTGCGGTCGGTTTCTAATCCGTTCCTTGTGGTGATCTGATACGTTACTTCCCGTTTACCGGTTCTACCCTGCGCCAGCACCCGCCTTTCTCCAAGGTAGAGGGACGAGTCCTTCTTTTCCTCAACCGGGGCGCTATACTGTTCAGTGACATCCTTGGCAACAACGGTTTCAACATTTATCAGCGGTTCCACCTGTTCCAGGCTTATCACATCCCCCAGTCCCAGGCGATCGGGGCTTATGTGCGGGTTGGCGGCAATCAGCTTATCCACCGGCACTCCAAGCCTGGAGGCTATACCCCAAAGGGTGTCACCGTCTTTGACCTGGTAGGTGGCTTTTTTACGGGCCCCGTTTTTGACTATGTCCAGCGCCTTCTCAATGCTGACAACTTTTATTTTTTCCACCATTGTGTCATTAAGTTTTATATCTTCTACAAAAACGGTCTTACCTCCGGGAACCGCATAGGCATCCTTAAGCGCGTTAAGAAGCTGATCGGCTTCGGCCCTGCTCCTCATGGCGATTAAGGGTTTTCCGTTGACCACCACCTCAGTGCCTTTAACCCTGGAAGTGATGGTGTCACGGAGGGCCACCCTAAGTTCCCCTCCCGTCAACACATCATTGGTATGCCCTGCCTTTTTCAGGTAAAGCTTCCTCAGCGCCGCCGTCACGTCGGCGTCGTTGCTTTCATCAGACAATTGGTCAATTATTTCCTTCGCCTCGGCCGGATTGCTCACCGATGCAATCAGCCTGTCGCCGGAATACACTCCCCACGCCATGTTCCCGGTATTGATTACAGATACCAGAAACATGATGAAGATGGTATAAAAGGCTATTCCTATGATTGCGGCCGGCTCCTTGGGGCTTTGTATAAAACCAAGAAACTGTTCAAAATATTTAAAAACATTTCCCGCACCTGGACCGGATCCGTCTCGTTTTTCCCTGTCTATCAAGACATACCCCCTTTTCCGTTACAATTATCGGCAAAAATATTATTATGTAAATTTATGGGAGAGTCCCTGGAGATAGAGCAGTTTTATTATATCACAGTCCGTACCGCTTTAAAAAAAGCCGTTTTGGCAATTTAGCCCACTAATACTTGTGGCAGATTGCAATATCTCTCTTTCATCCATTTTTACACAAACCAACCGCAAAACACAAAAAAGTTGGCGGGAATGAAAAAATAATGCCGATACAGGCAGATTCTCATAGAAAACTGACGCTCAGCCCTTGTCGGAATAGTCGCACTGTGCAAGATAGATTGCGCACTCCAATCTTTTTTTGGTAAGAGCGCAGCCCAGGGCGTAAGGTTTTTCAAGGGAACCGTTGTGTATATATGCGTTGGCGTGGCATCCGCCGCTGCAGTGATACTTGGCCCAGCACCGGCCGCAGCCGTCTTTCCGGTACAGGTGGGAGTTTTTGAAAAGGTCCGCCAGGTCAGGACGTAATATTCCTTTAAAGACGTCCCCCATGACAAACTCATCCCGGCCCACGAATTGATGGCAGGGGTAAAGCACCCCTGCCGGGTCCACTGCAAGGTACTGGTATCCTGCGCCGCATCCGCTCATTCTCTTGGGAAGGCAGGGTCCGCCCTCAAAGTCAATGTTGAAATGGAAAAAGTTTATACGGCGGCCTTCTTTTTTCATATTATGAACCGCCATGGCCAGTTTCTCATACTCTGAAGCAATCCGGCCGATCATTCCGTCGGTGATGGCATAGTAGTATCCGCTCCCGGCCACCACCGGCTCCAGCGATATATTATCGATCCCCAGGGAAGCAAGGTATTCCACGTCACTGGCAAAGTCGGTGTTAAGGGCGGTGAACGTTCCCCTGACGTAATAATCACTGTAATTCCTGGATTCCAGGAAAGTCTTTATATTTTTGACAACCACTTCATAGGAACCGGATCCGTTCCTGAACGGGCGCATGGCATTATGCACTTCCCGGCGGCCGTCAATGCTTAAAATGACGCTTAAATCGTTTTTATTCAGGAAATCCCCGGACTCACGGTCCAGCAAAACCGCGTTGGTGGTTACCGTAAATTTAATTTCCTTTCCTTTTTCACGGCCCAGTTCCCTACCGTACTCCACCAGCATGCGCAGCACGCTGAAATTCAAAAGGGGCTCCCCGCCGAAGAAGTCCACCTCCAGGTGACGCCGGTTGCCCGAGGATTCCACCAGAAACTCCAGTGCCCGCCTGCCCACCTCCGGCGTCATCAATCCCGGTGAGCCGCCAAATTTCCCCTGTCCGGCAAAACAGTAAAGACAGGAAAGGTTACAGTCATGGGCTAAGTGAAGACAAAGCGCCTTCACAACATTTTCCGCGGGGGGATTGTAGTCCCCTCCCAGAGGGTCCGGCGCAAAGAGTATCTGCCTGTCTATAAGTTCCTTTATTTCCGCCAGCGCCTCTTTTACGTCTTCTTCATTGTATTTTTCCAAAAGTGAGGCCACAAGGTCAATCTCGGGAACCGAACCGAATTCCTCAAGCAGATCCCATACCAGTTCGTCAACAACGTGCAGCGCCCCGCTGTGAACATCGTGCACTATCCTTATGCCGTCGAAAATAAATTTGTGTATCATGTTTTTCCCCCGTAAAGTAAAAAACCCAATCCCTGGGGACCGGGCCTTTAATCTCAATGAATTACTTTTTTTCCCTGAGGCACACCTGGTTGCCCACGGTGCAGGACGTCTTGCAGGCGGACTGGCACGACGCCTGGCACTCACCGCACCCGCGCCCCTGCAGGGTTGATTTCAGGCTGACCTGGCTGGCGTTGACGGTCCTTATATGCTTGCCCATCACTTTCCCTCCTTTTACCTTACCACCCTATATTATACGGGAGGTTCAGCCTGTAAGCAACAGATTTTCCTTAGACTTTTAGCCACAGTTAATTTTATGTGGGGCCGGCCGTTCGTATTACTGTATACTGCAACCCCACAAACCAACCGGCCCGGACCCATTTGTCGGGTTTTCCCCGTACGGAGGGAAAATCATTTGGAATTATTGAATTTCATAAGAACTCCGGGATTGCCGCCTTCTCTTAAAAGCTTTTCCAAGTCGGCCGGGACAGTATTTCCTTCCAGC
Source organism: Bacillota bacterium (assembly GCA_049325055.1). Classification (GTDB taxonomy): domain Bacteria; phylum Bacillota; class Desulfotomaculia; order Desulfotomaculales; family Desulfocucumaceae; genus BRHc4a. Next base: position 2,491 of record JBMOPB010000032.1, on the reverse strand, counting down.
GTAAGAGTATAAAAGTCAGCCCCCCGCTTATCCCTTATTTCCCTCAGCAAATCACAGAAAGGCCCCCAGTCGCTTTTCATCATGGACCTGTTCATCTCAAACACCACGGCCCTGACCGCCCCCTTGCCGATCAGTCCGGTCATTCCCAGAAATGCTTGGTATTCGCCCCCCTCAATATCTATCTTAACCATATCTATATGTTCGATCCCCCCCAGGTATATGTCTAGTGGCTCGGCCTCAACTTCTATTTCACGGATATTATCGTTGTAGTACCTGAAATACCCGTCATCGTGCCTGTAAATGGAGGCGTTTCCTCTGAAGCGGTCGGTGACATAAAAAGGTATCCTGCAGGAAGAGGAGTAAATTGCCTTGTTACGGATTGTTACGTGGTCGTGAAAATAATTGATTGACAGGTTATCCATCAGGAAATAATAGCTCCTGGGATCGGCCTCGTAGGCTATGACCCTTCCTTTAGGCCCCACCAGGTGGCCCAGCAGTACAGTGAAATAACCCAGGTTTGCACCCAGGTCGACAACCGTAAAGCCTTCCTTAACATTTTTTAAAAGATAGTTTGTCAGTTCGGGCTCGTGAAACCCGTGAATTATAAGATCCGGCGCCATGCTCAGGTCGTCCGATGGGACCAGCAGTTCCCCGCCCCAGACGGGCCAGACCAGAGCCCTTCCGTTTCCTATGTATGTTCCTCTCATAAAAAAAAGACCTTTCAACAATTAATCTAATTCATACATTCTTCCGAAAGCTCCACATATGAAGCGTGGGCCGTCAGCTTCCGGCTCCGGGGAGTGCTTTAGTTATTCTTAATTCTGACTCCTGAATTCCGACCCGGTAATTCCGGCCCACCAGGCTATTTTAGCCCTGCCCCTGGAACCAGACAGTAATATAAGTATCGTGCCCCAGCCTCCAGCTCCGGTATTTTATCCGCACATAGCGCAAAAAGCATTGAGGGATGAAAATACGCTTCCCGCCCGCCTCCACGATATAAGCCAGTTCACCAAAGGCTCCCCAGGTCAGCCCGTCGGGGCTCATCTCCGCTTGTATTACCGCTGGCTGAGGGCCGTTGTTTATAACGAGCAAAGAATATATCCTGATCCTGGAAATGTCAATGTTTTTGCTGTATTTGATCTCCCCTGATGTTTTCAGGTTTTGTTCAACATATTCGGTATAGCAAGGTTCGTCACAGAGAGAATCGGAATACCCACCTGGGCCGGACACGGCTATAACTCCAGGCGCTCCGGCTCCTCCTTTCTTCCTGGCCCTGCGGAGATATTTACGGGCCAGTCTTCCGCCGCCGGGCCAGAGGCTGTGAGTCTTTTTCATTAACACTACCACCTCCCCGGGGAGGAATATATGTAAAAAAGAAAGGCCTCAGGGAACTACGGCCTCTCCCGATTTTATTTCTTCCCTGGAATTGAACTTAACCCTTTCTATTCCTGGAATGGCATTTATTGCTTATGTTACAGGATATTTTCCATACATATATTCTGTTACAGGAATAGCTGTTTTTGTTTTTGGTAAAAAAATCATTTAGTGGAACAAAAAAGAGGTACCCCTGGGAGGGACATGTTTAAAAAATGGAAGGCCGCAGAGGTAAACTGCGGCCTTCCCTTAATTAGGTCTGGCCCTGGAAGTATATTCTGAGAGTGACGGCGCTGGAGGCGTTGACTGCGGCGTAGTACACCCTGGCGTACTTCAGGAAAATGGAGGCTACCAGGGTGTCGGCAGCATTCTGATTAATGGTGACAGGCCCGGCATGGTCAATCCAGGTAGTGGCGTCCGGGCTTATCTGCAGCTTGACGGTGGCCTGGGCATTGGTGGCCAGTGAGTTATTGACAAGACCGAAGGTCCATTCTTTTATTCCAAGTACGGTATAGGTAGTGTCCGGGGTCCCGCCTGTATCAGTGAAATTGGCGCGGGTTGCCGACACGTCGGTGGTTGCCAGGGCTGTGGCAAGACCGGCGCTGGTAATCAGAAGCCCGTTGGTGGGAGGCGTGATACTAAGGCCCCCGGTGGGGGGTGTTATGGACAAGCCGCTGGCAGGGGCCGTCACTGTAAGTCCGTTTGTGGGCGCTGTTACGCTTAAACCCCCGGTTGGAGGGGTGATGCTAAGGCCGCCTGTAGGAGGCGTGATTGATAAACCGCTGGCAGGCGCCGTTACTGTTAGACCGTTTGTGGGCGCCGTAACACTTAGACCACCGGTTGGAGGAGTGATGCTTAAGCCCCCGCTGGGCGGCGTGATTGCCAGACCTTCCGCCGGCGCCGTTACTGTTAGACCGTTTGTGGGCGGTGTTACACTTAACCCCCCGGTTGGAGGAGTGATGCTTAAGCCCCCGCTTGGAGGGGTGATTGCCAGGCCTTCCGCCGGCGCCGTTACTGTTAGACCGTTTGTGGGCGGTGTTACACTTAACCCCCCGGTTGGAGGAGTGATGGACAGTCCAGTGGCCGGAGCTGTGACCGTAAGCCCGTTGGCCGGAGA
>JBMOPB010000031.1:49401-75184 GCA_049325055.1 Bacillota bacterium | reverse complement strand
ACCCTCCTTTGGTAGTGGTATGGTGTGGTTACTTTACCAATTACCTAAAACTGAGCGGTGTTCCTCTTTTTTTGCTAAAAATTTTACAGATTTTTCGGCATTTCAGCCCTTGTGTTCACTGGTTTTTTGGTTTCTACTTACCGGATATAAGTTTAAATATATTTTTGCAGAAAAATGAATTTCTAATTCTCCGTATTTTTAAAATTGTACTATTTCGCACAATCTGAAGTTATTCTATTTACCAGCTAATACAGTGCAATTATAATTAAATAAACCCCACGAACTTGATCAAATATAAAAACATACGGACCTAAAAGTCCGGCTATTGGTAGAGTACTGGTGCAAAAAGAGGTGAGTCGATGAGAATTAACAATTTTTTTAATCCAGCTTCCGTTGCGGTTGTCGGAGCTTCCCGGGCGGCTGGGAAAATAGGTAACGCAATAGTGAAAAACCTTGTTTCTTCCGGTTACGGGGGAAGAATTTATCCCATCAATCCCAGGGAAAGCGGGATTGAGGGGCTGAAGTCCTATCCTTCCCTGGCGGATTTGCCGGAAAAGGTTGACCTGGCTGTAATAGCGGTACCGGCTGCCCGGGTTTTGGATGTGGCCGCCGAATGCGGCAGGAACGGGGTTAAAAACCTGGTGACCATCACTGCCGGCTTTAAAGAGGTGGGCAGGGAAGGGCTGGAAATGGAAAAAAGCCTTCTTACCATCTGCAGGGAATACGGCATGAGCATGTTGGGCCCCAACTGCGCGGGTATGATGGACACCCACGTTCCCATAAACACTTCCTTTGCCAAGGGATTCCCGCTAAAGGGGGATATAGCCTTTTTCTCCCAAAGCGGCGCTATGATGATTGCTATATTGGACTGGAGCCATGCGGCGGGGATCGGCCTTTCCAAGGTGGTAAGCATGGGAAACAAGGCCGACCTCTCGGAGATAGACTTTATAGAGGAAGCCGCCAACGACCCTTACACAAAGGTTATAATGTGTTATATTGAGGACATCACAGACAGCTCCAGGTTCCTGGACGTGGTCGGCAAGGCCACCAGGAAAAAGCCGGTTATTATACTTAAATCCGGCACCAGCCAGGCCGGTGCCCAGGCGGCCTCTTCACACACCGGGGCCCTGGCCGGAAGCGACCTGGCCTATGACATCGCCTTTAAGAAGTGCGGTGTGATCAGGGCCAGGACCATGACCGATTTGTTCGACCTGGCCCTGGCTTTTGCCAGGGCGCCGGTTCCCAGGGGGCCCAGGGTGGCCATAGTCACCAATGCGGGGGGGCCCGGAATAATCACCACTGACAATGTCGAGATCAAAGATCTTACCATGGCCCGTTTCAGCAAGGAAACGCTGGACGCTTTAAGGGAGGGGCTGCCGGCCGAGGCGGGAATATACAACCCGGTGGACGTACTGGGAGATGCCATGGCCGACCGTTACCGTTTTGCACTGGATAAGGTCTGCTCCGATCCCAACACCGACAGCGTGGTGGTAATCAGCGTGCCTACGGCCACAAATAATCCGGCTGAAACCTCCGCGGCTATAATTGAAATGAAGGAGAAATACCCCGACAAGGTTTTTTTCGGGGCCTATATAGGAGGTATCTCCCTGTCCGACGGAAGGGAAATGCTGAATGAGGCCGGAGTGCCGTGCTATACTTTTCCCGAACCGGTTATCGCGTCAATCAGCCAGATGGTAACATACGGCCAGTACAGGAATTCCGAGATTGATGAGGAAGTCGGTTTCAGCGATGTTGACAGGAGGGCCGTAAAGGCGGTTTTCTATGATGTTCTCAGGGATAACCGGGTGGTGCTCCTGGGAAGCGAGGCATCAGAGGTAGCCCGGGCCTACGGTATTCCGGCGGCTCCCATAGCACTGGCCGGCACTCCCGAGGAAGCGGTGGAAGAGGCTGAAAAAATGGGATACCCGGTGGTGCTGAAGGTGGCATCTCCCAAGATTCTGCACAAGACCGACGTGGGCGGGGTCAAAGTGGGATTGAACACCCCGGACGAGGTGTACAACAGCTTCCAGGAGATAGTGGAAAACTGCCAGCGCTATATGCCCCATGCAGAAATCTACGGGGTTGAGGTGCAGAAGATGATGCCCAGGGGCACCGAGATAATTATCGGGATGACCAGGGACGTCCAGTTTGGCCCCATGATAGGTGTGGGACTTGGGGGGATATACGTTAACCTTTTAAAGGACGTGTCATTCCGCCTGGCCAGGGGGCTTTCACGCAGGGAAATAGAGAGAATGGTCATGGAAACCAAGGCCTATACACTCTTAAGGGGATACCGCGGTGAAAAGCCCAGGGACTTGGGAGCCCTCATCGAAGCGGTGGCACGGCTTGCCCGCCTGGTGACGGACTTTCCCGAAATCACCGAAGTTGATGTAAATCCGGTTTTTGCCTATGAAGAGGGCTTAACCGCACTTGATGTGAAAATAACCATATCGGTTTCGTGAGGTGAATAGATATGAAAAATTTATACGTTATGGGTTCCCCCGGCAGTGGAAAAACAATGACAGCCCTTGGACTGGCCCTTAAATTCCAGCAGGAGGGCAAGAAAGTCGCTTACTTCAAGCCTGTGGGCTCGCCTTTGCGGGTCAGCGATTCAGAAGATGACGACGCCGTGTTGATGAAGGAAATACTCAATATGGGCAATCCCATATCCGACATTGTGCCCTGCAGGGCCGGGCAGACATATCTTTCGTGGAGCAAGAAAAAGGAGTCGGCGGAATCCATAATGCAGGCCTACCGGAGGGTTTCCGGGGGGGCCGATGTGGTTATTATAGACGGAGCGGTTTTTCCGTTTATCTACAACAGCTGGGGCCTCGATGACGTCTCCATGGCCCTGAACACCGGCGCCGGTGTTATTGTCACCATAAAAATAGAAAATGATTTCAGTGTGGACCAGGCACTGTTTTTCAACGATTACCTCCGTGCCAAAAATGTTCCCCTGGTTGGCAACCTGTTCAACAATATTCCCTGGCCTATGGTTTCCAAGGCAAAGGGGATATTCACACCCATACTGGAGGAGCGGGGGTTTAAAACCCTTGGAGTGATACCGAGGCGTAACGAGATATCATCGCCTACGGTGGAGGAGTTTTACAAGGAACTGGGAGGGGAAATACTGGCGGGGCACGACAAAATGAACCTGCTGGTGGAGGATATACAGGTGGGTGCCATGTCTTTGGACGGGGCATTGAGGTACCTGCGCCGGTCCACCGACAAAGCCGTCGTTCTGGGTGGGGACAGGGCCGACCTGGCGCTGGCCGCGCTGGAGACCAGCACTTCGGTAATGATTCTCACCGGGGGACTTTACCCGGATGTAAAGGTCCTGTCCCGGGCGGAGGAGAAGGGAGTCCCGGTTATACTGGTGCATTACGATACATATACCACCATAGAAAAACTTTCCAGGGTTGCCAGGCACATTAAACCGGGGGATAAAACAGGAATTAAGATAGTTTTAGAGAATATTGAGGAATACTGTAACTGGCAGGCAATACTGGATTTTATGAAAGAACATCCGGGACAGCCTGACTAGAGTCTCAAATATGAGGGGTGGTTCCATGAATCTAAGCGGGAGCAGGACCGAGGCCAATATCAAGGCTGCCTTTGCCGGTGAATCCCAGGCGCGCAACAAGTACACTTTTTTTGCCTCGGTGGCCAGGAAAGAGGGCTATCAACAGATAGCCGAGATTTTTGAAGAGACGGCAAACAATGAAAAGGAACATGCCAAGCTTTTGCTTAAGCGCATCGGCGGGATCGGTGACACCCGGGCCAACCTGAAAATGGCTGCCGAGGGGGAGCATTACGAGTGGACTTCGATGTATGCCGAGTTTGAAAAAGTGGCCAGGGAAGAGGGGTTCAACGACATCGCAGATATTTTCAAGGGACTGGCCGCCATCGAAAAGGAGCACGACCAGCGCTATCAAAAGCTGCTGGAAAACATTGAAAAGGGGTCGGTATTCAAAAGGGACCAGGAAATTCAGTGGAAGTGCAGGAACTGCGGCTATATTCATCAAGGTAACGAAGCGCCTGACGCCTGCCCGGTTTGCGATCACCCCAAAGGATTCTTCGAACTGCGCTGCGAAAACTATTAAAAACAATGCCGGGGCGCCCCGTGGGGCGCCTCGTGCTTTTCCTCCGCGTAAGAGGTTTCTAAGTATTGACATATCAATTCCCTGGCAATATACTTAAACAAGTAAAAGGTTAACCAGTTTAAGAATATTATCTGCTATGGAAGTGATCTTTAAACATGGAGCTGACAGAAGGGAAAAGAGAAAGACTTAGAAAACTTGAAGAGGTGTTCCTGGAGGTAGCCAGAAATATATCCTCCAAAATAACCCAGAGCGCCGATCTTACTTTGACCCACCCCCAGTTTTTCATGCTCAAAAGGCTGGGGACGGGGCCGGCCACCGTGTCGGAAATGGCCGAATACATGGATGTCTCCCTCAGCGCCATAACCTCCATGGCCGACAGGCTGGTGAAGATGGGGTATATAACCAGAAAAAGGTCCGAGGAAGACCGCAGGCTGGTATGGCTGGAACTGACGGGCCCCGGCAGGGTAATACTGGAGAAAACCATTACAAAGAGAAGGGAAATAGTCAATGGGCTGCTGGGAAGGCTGGCCGAGGAGGATCTGGAAGCTCTCTATACTATTTACAGCAAGGTTTTGTCATTGATGTCAGAAAAGAGGGAAGCAGGGGGAGGTATATGAAAGCCGCACGATTGATTCCTTTGTTGCTGATCGTGTCGTTTTTTTTCCTGCCGGGCTGTTCCGGCAGTGTGTCCGGGCCGGAAGTGGTGACTGAGAAAGTCAGCACCGGCTCGCCGGCCGGTTCCGATTACATAACAGGTAAAACCGAGGCCCTGGACTCGGTTACCATTACTCCAAAAGTCAGCGGTAAGGTCAAAGAGGTGCTGGTGGACGTGGGCAGCCGTGTCAGCGCCGGCCAGGTATTGATGAGGCTCGACATGGCGGAACTTGAAGGGGTGCTGGATCAGTCCAGGGCGGCGGTGCGCGACGCCGAAGCGGGAATGGAAAAGGCCGGGATCGACCTGGACAGCGCCCGGGATAATTACGAGAGGGCATTGGCCCTGTACAACAGCGGGGCCCTTGCCAAGTCATCCTTTGACAATCAATACGCGCTTCCCTACGAAACCGCCAGGCTACAGGCCGAAAAAATCGCCCCCAACAGGCTGGCCCAGGCAAGGGCCGTCCTGCAGACCGCCGAGGCCAATTACGCCCACGGCATTATTACCTCCTCCATATCCGGAGAGGTTACGGCCAGGTACATAAACCCGGGAGAGTTGTGTTCCACCTCAAAGCCTGTTTTAGTTGTTTCCGACCCTGCCGGCCTGATGGTAAGGGCCTACGTGGATGAAAACAAGGTCAATTCCCTTAAAGTGGGGCAAAAGGTTGCCGTAAAGGTGGACCCGGTGGACAAAGTTTTGGACGGCGAGGTCAAAAACATATCCAACTCCACCGATTCCTCCACAAAGGGGTACCTGGTCAAATTCCTGCTGTCTGGCGCAGACCCGCTGGTGAAACCGGGAATGTTCGCCAGGGTGTATACCGACGGGGGGGCAGTCAAACAATTTGTTGTACCCAAAGGCGCCCTGGTGGAGGAAGGCGGGTCGTATCACGTGTTCCTGTATGAAGGCGGCAGGGTAAAAAGGGCTCCTGTGAAGGTTGAAAAAATAAGTGACAAGTACGCGGTAATAAGGGACGGCCTTTCCGATGGACAGGACCTGGTGGTATACAGCAGCACCAAGCTGGAAGACGGCATGCCTGTGAGGCAGAGGTAACCGATGGCTATACGGCGGTAAATGTTATAAAAGAAATTCGGGTGAAGTGTCGTGACTAAAAAAAGAAATATTTACATTGTTCTGGCAGTTATGATGGCATCCCTGCTCGGTATAACCGGGTATTACTGGTACAACAACACCTATTACGTCAAAACCGAGGACGCCAGGCTCGAAGGCACCATAGCCAGGGTAAGCCCCCAGGCCTCGGGGAAAATAATCAGCATTTACGTGGGTGAAGGAGACAGGGTTGTGTCCGGACAGGCCATAGCAAGGCTGGATGACACCGCTTTGCAGGCCGGGGCCAATCCCGACCTGGCCGTGGCGAGGGCCCCGATGGACGGCATTATTATCAAGAAGATTGGGAATATAGGAGAGATGGCGGCGCCGGGGCAACCCCTTGTTATGATGCTGGACCCGTACAGCCTTTACGTCTCCGTCAATGTCGAGGAAACAAAGCTCAAGCCGGTAAGGCCGGGGCAGAAGGTGGACGTGTCGGTTGACGCCATACCCGGCGTGGTGTTCCCGGGACGGGTTGAAAGGATAGGGGAGGCGTCACTGTCAACCTTCTCCATACTGCCCTCCGGCAACACCTCCGGCAGTTTCACAAAGGTGGTTCAGAGGATTCCGGTAAGAGTGGCCATAGACGACTTCAAGGGATACCAGATTCCATATGGCGCCAATGCATATGTAAAAATTCATATTAAATAGGCAGGTGGTTGGTTGTGAACAACCAGCCCTTTCCTTGGGCGGGACTGTTTGTTCTGGTGATGGGAGCGTTTATGGCAATCCTCGACGGCAGTATTGTCAACGTCGCCCTGCCCAAGCTGATGGCCATATTTGGCGTTTCACCGGACCAGATACAGTGGGTGATGACCGGCTATCTTCTCACATCCGGAGTGGTGGTTCCCGTTACAGGGTTTCTGGGTGACAAATACGGCTACAAGAAAATTTATATATACTCTCTTGCTGCCTTTACGGTTGGGTCCGCTCTCTGCGGCGTGGCCTGGAACAACGACTCACTGATCGTTTTTCGTGTTATTCAGGCTCTGGGCGGGGGTATGCTCATCCCCCTGAGCATGGCTATACTATACAGGATGGTGCCGAGGCAAAAAATCGGAATGGCCATGGGTATGTGGGGTATTGCCGCCACCATGGCGCCCGCTGTGGGGCCTACCCTTGGCGGCTACCTGGTGGACCATTACAGCTGGCACCTTATTTTTACCATCAACATACCGGTGGGCGTAATAGCGGTGATACTTTCCTACCTTATCATCGAGGAAACACCGGTGATTAAGGACCTGAAATTTGATATGATTGGCTGCCTGCTGTGTTGCGCCGGGCTGTTCGCACTGCTGCTGGCTTTAAGCGAGGGGCAGGAGGAAGGCTGGACCTCGCAGTATATAGTAACCCTTTTTGCCATATCCTTATTTCTCCTAGTCATTTTCTGCCTGTGGGAACTGTACATCCCGCACCCGATGCTGGACATAAGGCTTTTTACAAACAGGGTCTTCACGGCAAGTATAATTGCCATGAGTATGACGTCGGTGGCCATGTTTGCGGCAATATTCCTGGTGCCCATATACTGCCAGAACCTCCAGGGGCTAACGCCAATGCAGACGGGACTTTTGATGATGCCAATGGCGCTGGTGACAGGATTGATGATGCCCATAAGCGGGAAGCTGTTTGACAAAATAGGAGCCTTCCCGCTGGGTGTGGTGGGGATGTTAATAGCGGCTTTCTTTACTTATCGCATGAGCTTTATCAACCTGGATACCAGTTATGGAGAACTTCAGACGCTTCTTATGTTAAGGGCGTCAGGGCTGGGGCTGTGCATGATGCCCCTTTCAACCGCCGGGCTCAACACCATTCCCCCGGTGCTTGTGGGGAGGGCATCGGCCATAAACAACCTGTTCAGACAAATCTCCGCGTCACTTGGGATAGCATATATGACCTATATAATGCTGGAGAGGCAGGCCCAGCACGCGGTCTGGCTGTCGGAAGGCGCTAACTGGTCAAACTGGGCGGCTGTGGAGGCTTACCAGAAGGCCAATACGCTGGCTTCCTCCGTCGCAGGACCCGCTGCCGGCCAGGCGGCGGGCCCCGGGTATCTTAGCATGCTTATACAGAAGCAGTCTATGGTTCAGGGCATTGGAGACGCCATGCTGGTAGGCGCGATTATCGCCGTCTTCACCATCCCCTGTATATTCATGCTGACCCGGAATAAAGTGGAGGAGGCCAGGCAGGAAGCAAAGAAAAAGTACGCCCACCTTATCCCCGGAGGCTTTAAGGGAGGCCCGCCGCAGGGGGTGTCAGTGGAATAAAAGAAAACCATAAATTTAGACACCGGCAGCCGGATTAAAGGCCCGGTGTTTTTTTTGTTTTTTTTGATACCTCTAATTGACATGCCCGGGGGGCCTCTTTGCCAAATACAGGGTTGATTTTTGACAGTTGAGTTCGTTTTTTTTACCTGCACTCTCGTTGTTACAGGTCTGATAGGTCTGATGGTGCCTGTCCCTTAACTTGTTAACTTATGTAATATTCAGACATCCGTCGTTCTGTTTTAAAGATTTTTAAAGCTCCTGTTTATATTTTTGCAATTTATTTTAGGGATAATAACCTCAACGGCTATGGGAGGTTATTTTTTTATGGCAAACAGGCTCGCCAATGAAAAAAGCACTTATCTGCTTCAGCATAAAAACAATCCTGTTGACCGGTATCCCTGGTCTGAAGAAGCCTTTGAAGAAGCAAGAAGGCGCGATTGCCCGGTATTTCTAAGCGTGGGCTACTCCACCTGCCACTGGTGCCACGTCATGGAAAGGGATTCTTTTGAGGACCCAGAGGTGGCCGGGGTGCTTAACAAAAACTTTGTTTCAGTAAAGGTGGACAGGGAGGAGCGGCCGGATGTAGACCACAAATACATGGCGATGTTGACAGGCTGGTCTCAATAATCAGGGGGACAAATTAATATATATTGGGACTTGCGCCTTAAGCTATGCTTTAGTACCGGCAATCAGCGTTTTTGCAAATCAAAGCCCTGCGGTAGCGCCGGGCTTTTTTGCGTTTTATCCGCGCAGTGATTTTTTAAATGCAACAGCGCCCCCTTTTAACTCCTGGCCCCATGGACACAGAAAAATTGGAGTCAGGCTCCCTCTTTATTTCAGGCCGGAAGGGTTGACAATTGTACTCCCCATATGATGTTCTATTAGGTAAAGGTGATTGGCAAGGAATAAAAAGATAGTTGCGGAGAATGGTCTGATGAAAAATATTTTGAGTGTGGGTGTGGGGGGAATACTGGGTGCTCTGGCCAGGTATTATTTGTACCTGTTTTTTGATTCCGGACCGCTTTTCCCATGGGGCACGCTGGCAGTAAACCTGCTGGGGAGCTTTTTCCTGGCCCTCTTTCTCACTGTGGCGCTAAAACAATTTTATCACTTTTCATTTTTTGTGCTGGCTGTTTCCACCGGGTTTACAGGGGCCTTCACCACTTTTTCGGCGGTCAGCGTGAAGACGGTAAACCTGGCGTCTGTAAATCCTCTTTTCTCCCTTGTTTATGTGGCCGTGAGCTTCTTTGCCGGCCTATTGCTGGCATGTGCCGGCAGGTCTGCGGGAAACCTCACTTCAGCTGCCATTGAAGAGAAATTAAGCGCGCGGGAGGTCCGGAGCGTTGAATAGCGTAATTTATGTTTGCGCCGGGGGGTTCCTTGGCGCCGCCACCCGCTACATGCTGGGCAGGTACATCGGCAGTATATGGAAGGGAAACTTTCCCATGGGCACATTTATAATAAATGTTGCCGGCAGTTTTTTGCTGGGGTTGCTGGTTTTTCACCCGGCATTTGCCGGCGCGTTGAATAAAGACGTAAGCATAGGGATAGGAGTGGGCTTTCTTGGTTCCTTCACCACTTTTTCAACCTTTGAGTACGAAACCCTGCAGCTTCTGGAAGAAAGAAAAGTGGCCCTGGCCGCAGCTTACGTCCTTTCCAGTTTTGTCTTGGGCTTTGCCGCGGCGTGGGTGGTAAAGTTTTTTTAGCATTGGCGACACGGCCATCTGCCTGTGACCAATATCACACTAATTTCCGTCAGCACTCACAGATATTATGCCGGATATGGGCCATAATGTTAACAAATAACACAAACCGGAGGGCTGAAGTGATGAAAAGTAAACGTAAAATTGTAAAAATAGATCAAGAAAAGTGCACCGGGTGCGGCCTGTGCGTGTCTCCATGCGCCGAGGGGGCCATCGAAATAAGGGACGGGAAGGCCAGGGTAATTAGGGATGAGCTTTGTGACGGGGCCGGTTTTTGCCTGGGAGTATGCCCGGAAGGCGCTCTGTCCATTGAGGAAAGGGAGGCCGAGGAATTTTCCAAAGAGGCAGTCCTCAGGCATCTGGAGAAAGCCCCCCGCACCTATATTCCCCAGAAGTGCCACAGGTGCGGCGCCAGCGAGGATGACCGGCCGGTACTGCCCTGCCGGAGTGAAGGGGAAAGCTTGTGGGTCTGCACCCGCTGCCTGCCGGCTCTTATACACGGATAGCATATTTTTTACAAATAACTCCCGGACCTCCCGGGAGTTTTACTTTATCATGGAGGTATAGTGCATTTTTTACAGAATCATAAGATAAGCAATCACGGGTTTACACAGCGGCATTTAATACATTTTCCCCTGGAGGCTTTAAAAAGATCTTTAAAAAGGGTATCAAGTTCTGAGTGTTTGAGGCGGATGAGCCCTTCGGGATTGACCAGCGAATTGTTCACGAACATGCGGATATACGCGTGGTCCTTTGTTTCCACAACTATAACCAGCTTGTATTCATTCAAATTACTCACCTCACGGTATCAATACTTCTGGCAGTCATCCGGCAATTCCTGTAGCGGGGTATACTTTTTACAATATATTTTTGTGATTTATGGATTTGCTTAGCTTATTATAGGATAAAATGCCCATTATACAGTGATTACAGATATTGCGAGGGGATCCTCTTAATGAATATATATGCCATCAGCGACCTGCATCTGTCATTTTGTTCGGTGCCCGACACCGTCAACTGGAATGTACCTGAATACAAGCCCATGTCGGAAATAGACCGGGGCTGGGAGGATCATGCCCGCAGGATTTATGAGAGCTGGACAGGCATCGTTTCCCAGGACGACCTGGTGCTGCTGTCCGGCGACATTTCCTGGGCCATGAGGCTTGAGGAGGTCAGGCCTGATATTCATTACCTGGGCCTGCTTCCGGGAAATATAGTGGCTGTGCAGGGGAACCACGACTACTGGTGGCAGAGCATCTCAAAGACAAGAAAAATAATGCCCTCCAATGTAAGCCTGATACAAAATGACTGCGTTTTTTTTGACAAGCTTGCAATCTGCGGGACCAGGGGCTGGCTTTGTCCCAACGGCGCCTTTTTCGGGGAAAATGACATGAAGATTTATCAGAGGGAGCTTATAAGGCTGGAAATGTCTTTAAAGCAAGCAGTTGGGAAGGCCCAAAGGATTATCTGCATGATGCATTATATGCCCGCCAACGAAAAAAACGAATACAGCGGCTTTATCGAATTATTTCAGAAATACGGGGTGGATACAGTTGTGTACGGGCATCTCCATTCGAAGGCCTGCCGGTACAGGCTGCCGGACAATTGCTGGGGAATAAATTTTCACCTTACCAGCGCCGACTTCCTCGGTTTCCGCCCTGTATGCATAGGTTCATGGCCGGTTCGGTAATACAATTTAGTGTATTTTTCTTTTTGGGGCCGGGAGGATATTCTAACGTCATGTCGAATTTATTTTGCAAATAAATATTTTATGGATTAAAATATATTCTGCCGGGCGTAACAATGGATTAAGAATGATTAAGGAGGTAATTTTATGGCTACCATGCAAGAGGTTGTGGCAGGTCTTTCCAGCGTTCTTCAGAACAACGCGGCAAAAAACAAGGGAGTAAACGGAGTATTCCAGTTTGAAATCGGCGGGGATGATCCCATGAATTTCTTCTTCAAGCTTGACGATGGCGCCCCCACAGTTGGAGAAGGCACCGCCGACAACTCCAACATAACCATTTCAATGGCCTCGTCTGACTTTAAAGACCTGGTGGACGGAAAACTGAACGGAATGATGGCCTTTATGAGCGGAAAGCTAAAAATAAAAGGGGATATGACTCTGGCCATGAAGCTGGAAAGCATCATAAAGTAGCATAAAGAATCAAACATTCCACCCGGAGGAAATCTCCGGGTGATTTTTTCCATGAAGGGGACATGTTTGACTGTACATTTTTGTTCAGCCGGGGTATTGTAATAATTGTAAACAGGATTGAAAGAAGGAACGTTTCATGTCATCTTTTTCCCAGCTGGAATCGGAAATCTGCGAGGCCTTTGTCAAGCTGCAGAGGGAGCTTACCGGCAGGGGCCCCGAAGAAACAAGGGCTTATATATTCAGGGATATGATTATTATCCGGGCCAAGGGAATCCTTACAAAACAGGAGATGCACGTGGCCGCAACCCGCAGGGGGAGGAGCCTGGTAAAGCAGATGCGCCAGGAACTCCGGGAAACTTACCTGGAGAAGATAGAGGGGATAATAACCAGCATCGTGGGATGCCGCGTTGTCAGCAGCCATGGCGATATAAGCATAAGGACAGGAGACGCCCTTGAAGTTTTTATAATGGAGTGCGATCCTTACAGGAAACTGAAATAAGGCATTGTGTTGCCATTATGGATGATAAATTGTATAATTGATAATAAACAAAGGTAGACATGAAGCGGAAGCGGCTTTAAAAGTGGCTTTGGCGTCAGGTAAACCAGCGCATAACGGCATACCAGCGGATGCCTTTTGTGTTGGTTTTTTTAGTTTATCCCCTTTGTCGCCCTGATGCGGAAGCTACATGGAGGTGGTTATAAAAATGGGACTTTGAAGGAATTTTATTTTCTGTGGCAAAAGTATAGTATAAAATAAAACGGGTTTTAGGGTCTGGCAATTTTGGTAAAAATAATTTGCTGTATTTATTTGAGGGAGGGTTTTAGGTGGCTAACTTTACTTGCGACACATGCGGAAAAGAGATCCACGCCATTGACGGTATACTTTCCTGGACAAGGGAAGAACACCGGCTGGGAAATTTTAAGCTGACGCACAAGGAATCCCTGGGGACGGGCTGCCAGCCCGCAGAAAACAACAGATACAGGGAGCTGTACACACTTACCCTGGCCACCGGTTTCATGGAATTCATCTCATACCTTTTGGAGCGTTGGGAGGACGGCTTTACTCTGACCGATCCCCAAACCTTGAGGAATGTCATGCGCCAGTTAAACCTGCATATCCACGAAAAGCTCCTGATGATGATTGAAGACTAAAAAAATTTCAAAACACCGAATAAATAATCCGGGCTCGGTCCATAATAATAGCGTAGGGTTCGTAATGGCCGAGCCCAGACTGTTACAGGGTCTAAAAAGGCTCTGTGATGGTCGGCCAAAGGTTAATATCGGGTCAAATGGCTCGGTATTAGCCGGCGGGAAGATCGGTGTATGTTCCGGCAGGCTCTGTAATAGTCCCAAAGATTATTACAGGGTCGTAAGGGATGTACATCGGTCGAGCTAAGATTATTACGGTTGCCGGATATATTGGAGCTACTCTGATATACGAGGTTTGCAGCAGTCGAGAGATTGCTGCAGGCTTCCTAGGTAGCCGTAATAGTCGAGCAAAGGTCATTACGGGTGCCGTAATGGTCTATAATGGCCGAAAGGTCATTGTTGGCTATGCAGGTATTCGTAGTGGCTGTAGCGTAGTTCATTACGGGCTCACTAAAAAAACTCTCCCCTTTGGGGAGAGTTTTTTCTCTACATCCCCGCAAAAAAAATCTTGATCGTTTTACTTCCATGATGTAATTTTACATGAGAAATAATATTTCTTTAAAACAGCCGGGAGAGACCACTAAATGAAGATAACAATAATAGGAGCCGGTAAGGTAGGGACTGAAATCGCCCACAGGCTTAGCGAGGAAGGCCATGACATTATTGTGATAGACCGGAATGAATCGCAGTTGGCCAAGATCAATGAAACACTGGATGTCCTCACAGTCAAGGGGAACGGCTCAAGCTCCCAGCTGCTGAAAGACATAGGGGTGTATGACAGCGACCTGCTGGTTGCCGTTACCGACAGCGACGAGATCAACATGATCTCCTGCATGACCGCCAAAAGGGTGGGGGTGGCCAGAACCATTGCCAGGATCAGGGACCCGGACTATGTGAGGGACCTGATAATATCCAAGGAGGACCTGGGCATAGACCTGGTGATAAACCCTGATTACGCCGCATCACTGGAGATATCCAGGCTCCTTACAATGAACCTTTCCATTCACACTGAACACTTTGCCAACGGGAAGGTGCAGTTGGCCGAGCTGGCGGTGGAAGAGTGCAATGTTGAGTTTGCCGGGAAAAAGATACAGGACATAGATCTGCCCAAGTCCTGTCTTATCGTGGGCATATCCCGCAAGGGGGAAATGATAGTGCCCGGCGGGAGGGACCAGATAAAAACCGGTGACACTATTTACGTGGTGGGCAACAACGAGTCAATCAACAAGTTATACCTCAAGTTTAAAAGAAAGCGTCAGAAAGTTCACAATGTGATAATTCTGGGAGGCGGCAGGATAGGCCTCTACCTGGCTGAAAAGCTCAGTAAAAGGGGCATGAGGGTAAAAATAATCGAGCAGAACGCCGAAAGATGCCACGAGCTGGCCAACAGGCTGTCCGACGTTCTCATACTCAAGGGTGACGGCACAGACGTGGACCTCCTCAGAAGGGAGGGCATACACGAGACTGACGCCTTTGTGGCGGTAACCGGATTTGACGAGGAAAACCTGCTTATTGCCCTACTGGCCAAGCAATTGGGCGCCAAGAGGGTGATCGCCAAGGTAAGCCGGCCCAGTTACGCCCCTTTGGTGGAGCGGCTGGGCGTGGACGCCGCCATAAGCCCCCGCTTGATTACCATCAGTGAAATAATGAGGTTTATCAGGGGAGGAAGGCTGCTGTCGCTGGTGCTGCTTCTTAATGAGCAGGCCGAGGCCCTGGAGGTCATTGTGCAGCCGGGGAGCAAAATCGTGGGCAGGTCCCTGTCGTCTTCCGGCCTGCCAAAGGGGGTTATCATAGGCGCCATATCCAGGGGCGACAGGATAATCGTTCCTGAGGGCAGCCAGGTAATACAGGCCGATGACCGCCTGGTGGTCTTTGCCCTGGGGCACGCTATCCATACTGTTGAGGCTCTTTGCAGCCGGGAGGATTAATCAGTTGAACAAAAAACTGATATTAAAGGCTCTGGGACTGATTCTGCTCTGCGAGGGGGCAGCCATGGTCCCTTCTCTTTTGATGACATTTTATTTTGGCGAAAAAGACTGGCTGGCTTTTTTTATAAGCATTATAATAACCCTTTTCGTCGGGGGGCTGATGGCTGTTCTGGGAACGGGCGCCCAGGGCAACGTGGGGTACCGGGAGGGGTTTGCCGTCGCCGCCTTCGGGTGGGCCCTCCTGGCCGGGTTCGGATCTTTGCCGTATATTCTGGCCGGGGTGCTGCCAAACCCAGTTGACGCGTATTTTGAGACCATGTCGGGCTTCACCACCACCGGGGCGTCGGTTATAGCCGATGTGGAGATACTGTCCCGCGGAATGCTCTTCTGGCGCAGCCTTACCCACTGGCTTGGCGGAATGGGTATCATTGTGCTGACGGTGGCGCTTATACCGTCGCTCAAGATAGCAGGCCTGCAGATGTTCAAGGCCGAGGTTCCCGGCCCCACGAAAAGCAAGGTGCTGCCCAGGATAGCCCAGACTTCCAGGGAGCTGTACAAAATATACCTGGTTATCACGGCGGCCGAGATTATACTGCTTAAAATTGCCGGAATGGACTGGTTTGACTCGTTTATCCACACCTTCGGCACCGTGGCCACCGGGGGGTTTTCCAGTAAAAACAGCAGTATTGCATCATATGACAGTTTCTTTATCGAAATTATCATAGTGTTTTTCATGATCATCTGTGGTATGAACTTTGCTCTGCACTATTACAGCTTCAGGGGAAATTTACGGCCCACCTTAAGAGACTCCGAGGCTCGTCTGTATTTGGGCATTTTGGCGGTATCAGCATTCTTTATAGCCTTTGACCTGGTTTTCAACGGAAACTACGGGGCGGAAAAGGCGGCAAGGGAGTCACTATTTCAGGTTACTTCCATAATGACAACCACGGGTTATGCCACCGCAGACTTTGACCAGTGGCCCCCTTTGAGCAAGATGGTGCTTCTGATCTTGATGTTTGTCGGGGGGTGCGCCGGATCTACCGGGGGCGCCATAAAGGTTTCCAGGATACTGATTATGTTCAAGGGCATTTCCCGCCAGATAACCAAATTGCTTCACCCGCAGGCGGTGATTCCACTGCGCGTCGGGAAGGATATAATTTCCCAGGACGTTTTGGACAACGTGCAGACTTTCTTCTTCCTGTATTTTATTATTCTCGGGGCTGCAGTTCTATTTGTGGCTTCCCTGGGAGTTGACCTGATCAGTTCAATTTCCGCAGTGGCCGCCACCCTGGGCAACGTGGGGCCGGGCTTCGGCCTTGTGGGGCCCATGACCAATTATTTCTCCCTCCCCACGGCGGTAAAGGCGGTTCTTTCGTTCTGCATGCTTATCGGCAGGCTGGAGATCTATACCCTGCTGGTAATAATGAGTTCCAAGTTCTGGCGGAGCTAGAGTATTTGCGCTTTTTTTTCTTTGTGTTAAAATATTTGCGGTGGTTGGAAGGAGGTATTTTTATGTCAGGACACTCCAAATGGTCAACTATAAAGAGGAAAAAGGCCAAGGTGGATGCTGTAAGGGGAAGGATATTCACCCAGCTGGGCAAAGAGATAATTATGGCAGCCAAGGCCGGGGGCGGGGATCCCGATAACAATCTCAGGCTTAAAAACGCCATTGCCAAGGCCAAGGAAGCCAACATCCCCAATGAAAACATACAAAGGGCCATAATGAAGGGCACCGGGGAACTTGGCGGCGGAAACTACGAGGAGATTGTATACGAGGGATACGGCCCCGGGGGGGTGGCCGTAATGCTGGAGGCTATGACGGACAACCGCAACAGGACCGCCGGTGAGGTAAGGCACCTTTTTTCGAAATACGGGGGCAACCTGGGTGAGAGCGGTTGTGTTTCCTGGATGTTCGAGAAAAAGGGCGTTATTGTGGTGGAAAAGGGGCCGGAGGTGGATGAGGACGACCTCCTGATGGCGGCACTCGACGCCGGGGCGGAGGATGTCAAATCCGAAGATGATGATGCCTTTGAAATAATTACAGACCCTGACAGCTTCGAGGCTGTAAGGGATGCTCTTTCGGAAAAGGGTGTTAAATATACGGAAGCCCAGGTCTCGATGATACCCAAGACCACGGTTAAAATAGAGGGGGCCCAGGCCGAAATGATGCTGAAGCTGATGGACTCCCTCGAGGAACTGGATGATGTCAATGATTTATATACAAATTTTGAAATGGATTAGCGGATCAATTTCGGGGTAAGATTTTATTCTTCACCCCGTTTTTTATAACTGATAGGTAAAATATTTATGAAATTCAGGATATATTTGCATTTTTATATTAGCTATTATTTACCCGCTCTTTATCGCACCTGGCTGCTACCGGACCAACATGTTTATAAGTAGTTAATAATGGCAATAATAGGTGTGAAAAAGTGGCGAGGGTGTTGACATGTTAAAGAAAATCAGCTATTTCATCACAGGAATGATTATAACCATAGCGGTGGCCGCAGCCGTGTTTTTGGGGGCGGTTTTCATTGCGGGTCCGGCGGTGTGGCCGCTGCTGCCTGTTTTTGGGGATGTCGGGGGAAAAGTGGTGGCGCCGGGGGCTGTGCTGAAAAAAGAAAACAGCTACCTCTGCGGAGACGTGGAACTTGTTTTCCAGGGACAGGCGCCTGGTTCCATACTGGGAAAAAATCTAAGGGATCTGCGTGGAAAATACCCTGAAAGTGAAGGCTGGTCGGTGGATTTAGATAATGAAAAACTGGTGGTGCTGAGGAAAAAAATGGAAGGTTTTTGCAGCCAGCACAGCCACTACCGGCACCTGGGAGTTCACAATGGCAGGCTGGCGGTTTACCAGGGGCCTCTGGGTTTTGACCAGAAGCTTCTGAGAGTGGAAGAGAATAAAAAGATCAATCTGCTGCCCCAGTCCATGAGGGAAAAACTGCAAAAGGCCGGTGAATTTGACAGGCTGCCGCCCGAAGAAAAATCAGCCCTGCGCGGTGAGCTGGAGTTTATTGATGAAGTATCCCTCAACAGCGCGCTGGAAAATTTGGACGAGCTTTCAAGGTAACGCTGGCGGACTTAAACCCTGCCGGTGAGTAATAATTCTAATTCCGGCAGGGAGGATATTTGCCTGGCTTACCAGAATTTTTTATTCAACTGACTAAATGGGGAGGTTCCCAATTGATAATTTTGGGAGTTGACCCGGGAACGGCCATAACCGGGTACGGTGTGATCGATTATTCCGGAAATAGGTTCAGTGTACGTGAATACGGCTGTATAAGAACAAGTCCGGAAATGGACCTGGCCGGCCGCCTGGGGGTGCTCTACCATAACTTAAAAGGTGTCATAAACGGGTACAGCCCCGATCATTTTGCCATAGAACAGCTTTTTTTCAATAAAAACGCTAAAACGGCCCTGGCGGTGGGACATGCCAGGGGGGTGGCCATGCTGGCGGCGGTGCAGTCAGGCATAGCGGTGTTTGAGTATACTCCGCTGCAGGTGAAACAGGCCGTGGTTGGAAACGGAAGGGCAGCCAAGGAGCAGGTGCAGTTTATGGTCAAGTCCCTGCTTAATCTTGACAAAAAGCCCAACCCGGACGACGTTGCCGATGCCCTGGCAGTGGCGATGTGCCACGCCTTTAGATGGTCCGGAACGGAGGCGCTGCGAAGGTGATAGCCTTTCTCAGGGGAAAGCTGCATTCAGTTAAGGGAGACGCTGTGACTGTGGATGTCAACGGGGTGGGGTACATGGTCTATGTACCACTCTCCGTGATTCCGGGACTGCCTTCTCCGGGGCAGGACGTTCTGCTGCACACCTATATGGCCGTGCGGGAGGACGGCATGAGCCTTTACGGTTTTGACACGGTGGATGCCCTGGATATTTTTTGTCTCCTTCTTAATGTAAACGGTGTGGGCCCAAGGGGAGCCCTTAGCCTTCTGTCCGTTATAACCCCCCACAACCTGGTACTGGCTGTTAAAAGTGAAAACACCGGGCTGATCACCAGGGCTCCCGGGATAGGAAAAAAGATTGCCCAGAGGATTATACTGGAGCTGAAGGATAAACTGAAGGCCGAAGAATATACTTACGGGAGCGAGACCATGCCGCCAAAACAGGGGGAAGCCGCCGGCGACGCCGTAGAGGCCCTGTTGTCCCTGGGCTACGGGATGTCCCAGGCTTCCCAGGCTGTGGAAAGGGCAATGGCTGACCTCGGCGCGGGGGAAGGCACGGCCCAACTGGTTCGACTGGCCTTGAGGCACTTGTCCGAGCAAAGGTTGGGCAGGCCTTGAGAGTCGAATATCCTGAAAATATCCTGAAAAGCTTCCGGGTCAGAATCCAGAATAACAACCAGTTCTTAGCCGGAGCGTACGAGGGGGGAGGACCTTTCAGGCAGGAGCGTATGTTCCGGAGGTTGTTACCCGGCTTTTGGCGAAAGAGCATACGGAATGCCGGCAAGGCCGCAGGACGCGGCCTGAGCCCGAATAGTGCATGGATGCACGTATGAGGGCGTACGGCAGGCCGTAAGCGACGAGCATAGAGCCGGTTCAACCGGAGGATTTGGAGCCCGGACTGAAAACCGCACCCCGGCCACAGATTTTCATTGCTTGTGGTACCCGCTTTGCAGCGGCAAGTGGGTCAGGAGTCTGACTTCTGGATTTCGACCGGAAAGATTATCAGAATTAGTAATGGCAGATTAGTTTTATCAAGGGCGGTTATATTATGGACAGTAACACGTTAAAAAGGGTGATATCCCCCGAGGTCCGGGCAGAAGACAGGGAAATGGAAGGAAGCCTGAGGCCCCGCAGGCTGTCGGAATATATAGGGCAGCAGAAGGTAAAGGAAACCATACAGATATTCATTCAGGCCGCCAGGGAGAGGGGGGAGTCCCTCGACCACGTGCTTTTGTACGGTCCGCCCGGGCTGGGTAAAACAACCCTGGCCAATATAATAGCCGTTGAGATGGGGGTAAACATTCGGGTGACTTCGGGGCCGGCCATCGAAAGGCCCGGAGACCTTGCGGCGATACTTACAAACCTTGATGCCGGCGACGTGCTGTTTATTGACGAAGTGCACCGCCTCTCCAGGCCGGTGGAGGAAATACTGTATCCGGCCATGGAGGACTATGCCATTGACATAATTATTGGTAAGGGGCCCGGGGCCCGGTCCATCAGGCTGGATTTGCCCAGCTTCACCATGATCGGCGCCACCACCAGGGCCGGTATGATTACCTCTCCCCTGAGGGACCGCTTCGGGGTGATAAGCAGGCTTGATTATTACCGCGAGGACGAGCTTGTATCCATCATATCCAGGGCGGCCTCGCTGCTTGATGTGAAAATCGACACCGGCGGGGCGGGTGAAATAGGAAGAAGGGCCAGGGGGACGCCAAGGGTTGCCAACAGGCTTTTAAAGAGAGTTAGGGATTATGCCCAGGTCAGGCATGACGGCGTTATCAACAAGAAAGTGGCCGTTGAGGCCCTGGAGTTTTTTGAGGTTGACCCTCTTGGGCTGGACGAGATAGACCGTCGCTTACTGCGGGTTATAATAGAAAAATTCGGAGGTGGGCCGGTGGGGCTGGATACACTGGCGGCTGCGGTGGGTGAGGAGGCCGACACGGTGGAAGACGTATACGAGCCATATCTCATGCAAAAGGGCCTGCTGGCCAGGACCCCGCGGGGCAGGGTGGTAACGGCTGCCTCTTACCGTCACCTGGGGATAGATTACGAGGGCAGCCCCGGGGAGCAGGGCAGCCTGCCTTTATGACCCGGGGAGCCGGAATTGCAGGTCTGAATCCAGAAGCCAGAATTCAGAATAATTTCACAGCCTAACATTCATGGAAGCCGGGGGCTTTACCGAGTTTTGAGATTTAAAGTTCTAAATTCGAGGACTACTGCTATATAATCTCTGTGATCTCTGTGTTTAAAATATACGAAGAAGGTGAAGTCGGGACAGTCCCGGAATGATGAAACTTCTGCTTCATACGTGCTGCGGGCCCTGCTCCATATACCCGCTGGAGTCATTGAGAAATGATCCCGCCATAAGCGATATAACAGGATTTTTTTTCAACCCCAATATCCACCCCTACACCGAGTGGAAGGCCAGAAAGACAGCGTTGGCGGAGTACGCCTCCGGAGTGGGTCTGAATATGATATTTGATGACAACTACCTTCTGGAGGAGTTTATCAGGGGAGTGGTAAACCACGAGGATGAAAGGTGCGCCTTCTGTTACACATTAAGGCTTCGCCGCACCGCCAGGGAGGCTGCGGCAAAAAGTTTTGACGCTTTTTCCACCACTCTGCTGGTAAGCCCATATCAAAAGCACGATTTAATAATAAGTATCGGCCTTTCAGTGGCGGATGAAACCGGGATAGAATTTGTTTACCGGGATTTTCGTCCCGGGTACCGGAATGCGGTGGAACGCTCCAGGGAACTGGGGATGTACCGGCAAAAATACTGCGGCTGTATATACAGCGAAAAAGACAGGTATTACCTGAAGAAGAACAGGGGGGGCGGATCTTGACGGGACCCATTTTCTCAATGGGCAAAATTCTGCTGTTGGGCGGAGTCTTTCTGGTGGTTCTGGGGGCTCTTATGATGGCGGCCGGCAAGCTTTTCAACCTGGGACGGCTTCCCGGCGACATTTTTATCCAGAAGGAAAATTTCACCTTCTATTTTCCGCTGGTTTCTTCCATCGTTCTCAGTATATTGCTTACTATAGTGCTGAATATTATTTTCAGGAGATAATTCCTTCATATTCCAACATCGAACTTCAATCTCCGAATTTCGAGAACGGCCCTCGCAAGGGGGCTTATTATTCTTGCAGGAAAAAACCTTCATACTGTCGAAAGTAATCTGAAAACCAGGTATTAGGAGGTTGTAATGCGCCTCAGCAGTGAAAAGGGTATTTTCAGGGTGGTTTCTGCGGTTTTTATGGCGCTTCTGGCCACTTTGCTTCCATACAGCGCGGAGGGCGCCGTTTCGGTCACGCCAAAAACTATACGGGTGGGCCTGGCCCAGGACGTTCAGACACAGGATTTCCACGTCCGGGGGAAATACAGGCTGATTGACCGGCAGACCGGTGAAGTTCTATCAGAAGTTTTGCCCGGTGAGCGGTGGCAGGTCAGGTTCGTGGGCGGAAAGCTGCAGTTGTATAAAAACGGACAGATGAAGATGACTACCGACGGATCGCTTGGACTGGATCAGGTGAACAGGCTGGTGGCCGTTCTTTCCGGGGACGGCACACTGAAAAACGTGTCTTCCGCCGAGGCTGTTTCAGCGGCAGGGGCAGGAGGGGCTGTCTCTTCATTGAGGTTTGACGCCGGAAGTGTAAATGTGGTGACTTCTTCGGGAAAATACAGCCTCCGGGGTGGACAAGACCTTAACCTGGTGGGACTGGTTTTTGGCGACAGGGTCCAGAATTACAGGGGAGAAGTTGAGTTCAGGCCGCAGTTCAAAGGCATTACCGTGGTTAATGAACTGCCCCTGGAAGAATACCTCTATGGGGTTCTTCCAAGGGAAATGCCGGCATTCTGGCCCGTGGAAGCCCTGAGGGCTCAGGCCGTGTCTGCCCGCAGCTATGCGGTGGCCCAACTGGGAACTTACAGAAATTACGGCTTTGATCTCCTGGCTTCCCAGATGAGCCAGATGTACGGGGGATATGACGCTGAACACTCAAACACAACCAGGGCAGTCAACGAAACCAGGGATCAAGTCCTCCTTTGCAAAGGAAAACCAATAAGCGCTTTCTTCCACAGCAGCAGCGGAGGGTATATCGAGGATAGCAGGGACGTATGGGCGGAGCCGCTGGAATACATAAAGGGCAAGGCTGATCCGTACGACAGAAATGATGCTCACTATAACTGGTCCGTATCATACAGCATGGAACAACTGGTCAGGCAGCTGACTGACAGAAAAGGGTATTACAATTCGCCCAAAGAGCCGGAAAAGGTGTTTTCCAGTATAGATGACATAGAAATAGTGGAGAAAACCTCCACAGGCGCCCGTATCAAAAAAATCAGGATTACCGGCCTGGGTACGGACAAAAAGCCGTTTAAGGTGGAAATCTCAAATGCCGACGCGGTCAGGGCCGCCCTGGGACTTAAAAGCGCGCTGTTTTCAATGAAAAAGGAAACAGGACCCGATAAAAAGATCAGCAAGGTGACTTTTACCGGTTCAGGCTACGGGCACGGGCTGGGATTGTCTCAGTACGGGGCTTATGGAATGGCTGGAAAAGGTTATAATTACCAGGATATTTTGAAATACTATTATAGTAATTCCGAGATCGGGCCGATAGCCGGGTATTAGGTGAGTTTATTGAAAGTATCGGAATTTAACTACCACCTCCCTGAGGAATTGATAGCCCAGGACCCGGCGGAGTGCCGGGATAAATCAAGGCTCATGGTAATCAGGAGGGATAGTGAGTCATTTGAACACAGGGTGTTCCGGGATATTGTAGAGTACCTTCGCCCCGGTGACGTGCTGGTGGTGAACGAAACCAGGGTAATCCCGGCCAGAATGTATGGAATAAGGGAGGGCACCGGGGGACAGGTTGAGGTGCTTCTGCTTAAAAAAGCCACGGATGAAGGCCTGTGGGAGGCTCTGGTCAGGCCTGGGC
The DNA here is from genome assembly GCA_049325055.1 of Bacillota bacterium. Taxonomy (GTDB): domain Bacteria; phylum Bacillota; class Desulfotomaculia; order Desulfotomaculales; family Desulfocucumaceae; genus BRHc4a. The sequence continues at coordinate 51,503 of JBMOPB010000031.1, read as the reverse complement.
GCCGTGTCCGTCCCGGTACTGCCTTGGTTTTCGGGGGCGGTATCTGCAGGGGGACTGTTATTGATACCACGGATACAGGGGGGCGCCTGATACGGTTTGACAGCGCTGTGCCCTTTGAAGAAGTGTTGGACAGGGTGGGGCTTATGCCCCTTCCTCCATATATAAAAAAATACCCGGAGGACCCCGGCCGGTATCAGACGGTATACGCCCGGAGGGAAGGGTCGGTGGCGGCTCCCACGGCAGGACTTCATTTTAGCGGTGATCTTCTGGAAAAAATCAAGTATTCCGGTGTCAATGTGGTCAAGATTCTTCTGCACGTGGGGCTGGGCACCTTCAGGCCGGTCCAGGTGGAGGATGTCAGGGATCACCATATGCATGAGGAGTATTACGAGATCTCCCATGATGCGGCTGAAATTTTGAACGAAGCCATACAGGGCCGCAGGGGAAGGGTTATAGCCGTGGGAACAACCTCGGTGCGCTGCCTTGAGACCTGTTCCGACGGGCTGGGCCGGGTCAGGGCCGGATCGGGGTATACGGACATATTTATTTATCCCGGCTACAGATTCAAGGTGGTGCAGGGGCTGGTCACCAATTTCCACCTGCCCAGGTCTACGCTTCTGATGCTTGTCAGCGCCCTGGCTGGCCGGGAGAAAATACTGAGGGCGTACCGGGAGGCGGTGGAATTGCGCTACCGTTTCTTCAGCTTCGGGGACGCAATGCTAATAATTTAGGGTGAATATTTTAAAGAGGAATCCAGAATTCAGAATCCAGGAGCCAGAATAAAATGAGCGTATCTCAAAAGCGCTTATTAGTGAGTACAGTCTGGTAACTGTGATTTAAAACAGAGGTTTAAAATGAGTGTTAAGTTTATAGAGATAAAGAGGGATGACCGCACCGGGGCCAGGAGGGGACAGTTGATTACGCCCCACGGTGTTGTGGAAACTCCCGTGTTCATGCCGGTAGGCACCCAGGCCACAGTAAAGACAATGACGCCCGAAGAGGTGTGGGAGGCCGGCGGAAGGCTTATACTGGGCAACACCTATCACCTCTACCTAAGGCCTGGGCATGACCTGGTGGCCGAGGCGGGAGGGCTGCACAGCTTTATGCACTGGGACGGGCCCATTCTCACCGACAGTGGGGGCTTTCAGGTGTTCAGCCTGGGGCCGCTGAGGAAGATAGAGGAGGAGGGTGTGTGGTTCCGATCCCACATAGACGGCTCCGAGCATTATTTCAGCCCGGAAAAGGCTGTGGAGATACAGGAAGCCCTTGGTTCCGACATCGCCATGGCCTTTGACGAGTGCGCCCCTTACCCCTGTACCCACGAGTACGCCTTAAAGGCACTGGAGAGGACGACCCGCTGGGCAAAGCGCTGCAAAGCGGCGCACCGTAGGGAAGACCAGGCGCTTTTCGGCATAATCCAGGGAGGGGTCTTCGGGGACCTCAGGAGGAAAAGTGCCGAAGAGCTGGTGGAGATGGACTTCCCCGGCTACGGCATAGGGGGGTTGAGTGTTGGGGAGCCCAAGGGGATGATGTACGAAACCCTTGAGGTAACCGTACCCCTTATTCCGGCGGACAGGCCCCGCTACCTTATGGGGGTGGGCTCACCGGACTGCCTTCTGGAGGGCGTGGCCAGGGGGGTGGACATGTTCGACTGCGTCCTGCCCACCAGGATTGCCAGGAACGGCACGGTATTCACCCACCAGGGCAAACTGGTGGTGAGAAATGCCGAATATGCCAGGGATTTCAGCCCGCTGGACCCGCTGTGCGACTGTTATACCTGCAGGAACTACACACGGGCTTACATAAGACATCTTATCAAGGCCAACGAAATACTGGGAGTGAGGCTTACCACAATACACAACCTTTACTTTACACTTAATATGATGCATAATATCAGGGCGGCCATAGATGAGGGAAGATTTTATGAATATAAAAGGGATTTTTTAAGCAAATTTAACCTATGCTGATTTTTTTGATTAAAAATAAAGGAATTAGTAAAACTCGTAAAGAATAAATCTCTTTGTGGAAAGGAGGTAGACCGGTAAATTGGAGCAATACGGCACAATACTTTATATTATTGCACTGTTCGGCCTTTTGTACTT
>JBMOPB010000031.1:0-49391 GCA_049325055.1 Bacillota bacterium | reverse complement strand
AGGCCTCAGCAGCAGAGGCAGAAGAAGCACATGGAGATGATCAGGGGACTGAAGGTTAACGACAAGGTAGTAACCGCCGGGGGAATTCTCGGAACCGTGGTGAAGGTTAAGGAAGATACCATTGTATTACGTGTGGCCGACAATGTTCGCATTGAAGTGCTCAAAAATTCCATCGGCCAGGTGAGGGAATCAGCCGACGACGAAGAAGAGAAGAAGGAATAACCGGGCCTGATGCCGGCCAGGGCGTCGGCCTTGACATAGACGTTCCGAAGAACCGGTATCGACAAGGCATTTAGAGAGTAGGCGGAAGTCTACTCTCTTTATCCGTAAAGGACGATTTACCATAAACACCACAGCGAGGGCATATATACCAGGATGGACAGCATCATTACATTGGATGATATAAGGATCAACCCGGTGGTGGACACTTTTATCAGGAAAGGCAACCAGTTCCTTGGTGCCATGGGCTTTACGGAACACAGCTACCGGCATGTCAATCTTGTAAGCGGTATTGCCAAAAACATCATAGAGAAGCTGGAATATTCCCGGAGAGAGGCTGAGCTGGCGGCCATCGCCGGTTACCTGCACGATATTGGCAACGTTGTAAGCAGGAATGACCATGGAATCTCCGGCGCCGTTATTGTTTACCCTATCTTGATGGATATGGGGATGCCTCCGGACGAGATAGCCGTGGTGCTCTCAGCCATCGCCAATCACGAGGAACAATACGGGCAGCCGGTCAATACCGTGGCGGCCGCCCTTATAGTTGCGGACAAGTCCGACGTTCACCGCACCAGGGTGCGGAACCGCGACTTTGCCACCTTCGACATACACGACCGGGTAAACTATGCCGCGGAGAACGCCTCATTAAAGGTGGACAACAAAAGGCGTACGATAACCATGGACCTTACCATCGATATTGAGATTTGCCCGGTAATGGAATATTTTGAAATATTTTTAACCAGGATGATGCTGTGCCGCAGGGCGGCCGGGTTTCTTGACTGCGATTTTGAGTTGATTATAAACGGCTCCAAGTTGCTGTAATTTATGACAAAAAGGGGAGAAAAGGACATGAAGTGGAGTAAGGTAATCACCATGGCGGCCATAGTACTGTTTGTGGCCCTGGCGGCTGTGGTAACCGTGTCGCCGGTTTTCCAGAGGTACGAACAGACACAAAAGTATCTTCCTTTTATCAAGTGGATTAACCTGGGACTTGACCTGCGGGGCGGTGTTCACGTCGTGATGGAGGCCAAGGATACTCCGGATTCCAAAGTGACTCCCGAGGCAATGAGACAGCTCAAGGCCATTATACAAAACAGGGTGGACCAGTTCGGGGTGGCCGAGCCTGTAATACAACAGCAGGGGGAACGGAGGCTTATAGTAGAACTGGCAGGGATCAAGGACCCCGAGGAGGCGGTCAACACCCTGGTGAAGACGGCTTTCCTGGAGTTTAAAACAATGGACGGCAAGACCGTGGTTACCGGAAAAGACCTGGAGGATGCCCTGGAGGCCAAGGACCCATTGTCCGGGGCCTCAGAGGTAAACCTGACCTTCAAACAGGAAGGGGCCAGGAAATTCGCCCAGGCCACCAGCGCCAATGTGGGCAGGCCCATAGCAATAATACTGGACGGACAAACCCTGCAGACCCCCACTGTACAGGAGCCCATTACCAACGGCAAGGCCCGCATCACGGGCTACCAGTCACTTGAGGAGGCCCACAGGATTGCCATACTGCTCCGTTCCGGAGCGCTGCCGGTTAAAGTGGAGGTAATTGAAAAAAGGACAGTGGGCCCGGCCCTGGGGGCCGACTCACTGGCCAAGTCCAAACACGCCGGGGTGGTGGGGGTAACAGCCATACTGGTATTCATGCTGATTTACTACAGGCTGCCGGGATTGGTGGCCAATTTCGCCCTGGTTATATACTCGGTTATTGTGCTGGTGATTTTCGCGGGACTGAACGTTACCATGACGTTGCCCGGAATCGCGGGCTTCCTGTTGTCGCTGGGTATAGCGGTGGACGCCAACGTGATCATTTTTGAGAGGATAAAGGAAGAGCTTCGCGGCGGCAGAAGCCTCAGGGCCGCCATAGACGCCGGGTTCAAGAGGGGCTTCGTGGCGGTGTTCGACGCCAACATCACCACCATTCTGGCGGCGGCAGTGCTGCTTTTCCTGGGGACCGGCCCCATAAAAGGGTTTGCGGTCACACTGATTATCGGTATCGGCGCCAGCATGTTCACGGCCATATCTCTGACGCGCTGGCTGCTGCAGCTGTTGGCGGCTTCAAATCTTGTCAAAAATCCAAAATACTTCGGGGCATAGGGGGGATAAGGGATGTTTCATTTCGTAAAGCATAGAAAGCTATTTTACATTCTGTCGATACTGGTGATTCTGCCGGGTATCATCTCCCTTGCCTTGCAGGGAATGAACTGGGGCATTGACTTCAGCAGCGGCAGCATACTGGAGGTCCGCTTCGACAAGCCCGTGCAGGTGGACCAGGTGAGGGAAGTGGTTGACGGCCAGGGGCTGGAGGCCAGCCGCATCCAGCAGAGCGGGGACAGGGACTTCCTTATCCGCACAGCCAAGCTTACCCAGGAGGACAGCAAAAAACTGACTGATGCTTTTTCAGCAAAGATCGGCAAAGTTGATCTTTTAAGGAACGAGTATGTTGACCCGGTAATAAGCACCGAGCTTTTCTGGAAGGCATTCTGGGCGCTGCTTATAGCCTCGGTGCTGATGGTTATTTACATCACCATCAGGTTTGAGTTCAAGCAGGGAATCGCAGCCATAGTGGCGCTCTTGCACGATACCCTGATTGTGATAGGTGTGTTCTCGATATTCCGTATCGAAGTGGACAGCGCCTTTATAGCAGCCATACTGACTATAATAGGTTATTCCATCAATGACACCATAGTGATATTTGACCGCATCAGGGAGAACCTGCGCATGCAGAAGAAGGGGCAGTCACTGGAGGACCTGGTCAACCTGAGCATCTGGCAGACCCTGGCCCGTTCCATAAACACCGTCCTTACAGTGATGTTCGTGCTGCTGGCGCTGTACTTCCTGGGAGGATCCACGGTTAAAACCTTTGTTCTGGCTATGCTAATCGGGGTTACCAGCGGGGCGTACTCTTCCATATTCAACGCAAGCCCTGTCTGGGTGGATCTGAGGCTGATGGACAAAAAGGGCAGGACACAGCCCGCCAAAGCTTAAAGAGAAAAGGATGCCGCCGGGAAAACCGGCGGCATTTTTTCGCCGCATTGTGGCAAAATATCTTGGGAGGAGGTTATTGTTAGTTGAAAGGCAGCGGCCAAGACGAGACTATAAACAGCCTCAGGGAGAAAGTGGTGGAGCTTTCCACCAATATGGAAAAAATGAAACTGGCCGAGTATGTTGACCTTTTGCACAGCCCGTGGCGCCTTCTCTGGATAAACTTCATTTCGGGCATAGCGCGGGGACTGGGGATTGCGGTGGGTTTCGCCATTTTGGGTGCTGTACTGATTATTTTCCTGCAGAAGCTTGTGGAGCTGAACATACCGGTAATCGGGGGAATTATCGCTGATATTGTGGGGGTGGTCCAGCAGCAGGTTAAGGCCAGGGGTTATTAGGAAAATAACTACTTTTCGGAGGTTGCATATGCTGTCGGAGGATTTGAGGCAAAGTTTGAAGCAAAGACTTCTGGACGAAAAAGAACACATTATGAAAAGGATTAAAGGAATGGACCAGGGGGGGCTTCACGAGTCAATGGCGTCGTCCATTAGTGAGCTTTCACTTTATGATAACCACCCGGGAGATGTGGCCAGCGAGGTGTTCGAGCGCAGCAAGGACTTTGCGTTAAGGGAAGACTCCCTTCACATGGTAAGCGCCATCGACGACGCCCTGGAGAAGATGGAGAGGGGGACCTACGGAAAGTGCGATGTCTGCGGGGGCGAGATACCACCGGAAAGGCTGGAGGCCGTCCCGTACTCCACCCTCTGCCTGGACTGCAAAAGAGGTGACGAGCAGATTCCCAGGACTGAAAACAGGCCGGTTGAGGAGGAGGTGCTGGAAGACATATACGCAAGGCCATTCGACAAAAAAACCGGCAATGTGGAATTTGACTGGGAGGACTCATTTCAGGAGGTTGCGCGCTGGAACGAGCACGCCGTTAAATCCGGGGCCGGTTCATATTACGGCGGTGGGGAACCCATAGAGGAGGACCAGAGGGGCGCCCTGAATCAGGTGGACAATATAACATACGAAGTTGGTGACGACGGGGTCTTCTACCAGAGTTTCCGCAGCGTCAACGACGAAGAAGCTCCCAGGGAGGTCATCGACGTGGGCCACCAGCATACCCGTCCTGATCAGGGCTAATGGTCATCCCTAAAGGAATGTTTTAAGGTCTAAATAGTTGTTGATCTGGACTGATCCGGCGTGTTATAAAGGACATATGGAAACGGGAGCGCCCCCGGTGGGAGATGGTTGAACGATGGAACAAAAGGTGAATGTGGCCGGTATATCCATCATTATCAGCATTGCCCTTTCAGCCGGAAAAATCGTGGCCGGGCTGGCCATGAATTCGGCCAGTGTTTTTGCCGGGGGAATCCATTCCTGCCTGGACCTGCTGGCCGCGTTTCTTTCATACTCATCAGTCAACCAGACAAAAAAGCCTGCGGATGAAGACCACCGTTACGGCCACGGCAAGTATGAAAATATCGCCGCCATTACCGAGGCCTTTTTTATTTTTCTGGCCGCGGTGTTGATACTGTATAAAACAGTTCCCGGCATGGTTACGGGAACATCCGGCATCATGTATCACGATCTGGGCATTGCCGTGATGGGAGTGTCCGCTGTGGTGAATTTACTGGTTTCCGCCATGCTTGCCGGGGCATACCGGAGAACCTCATCACCGGCCTTCAGGTCGGACCGCAGGCACCTCCTTGTCAACGCAGGCACCTCTCTGGCCATCTGTATAGGACTTATAATAATCAAATACAAAGGAATAACGGTTCTCGACCAGATAATGGCCCTGGCGGTAACTGTGGTGCTCCTTTTCGAAGGGTACGGCCACCTGAGGAAGTCTGCCGGCAGCCTGGTGGACGTGAGACTGTCTGAGGAAGAAGAGGATATTATAAAGAAAGTGCTGGCAGGGCACGGGGAGAAATATGTACAGTACCACGCGCTTAGAACCCGCCGTTCCGGGCCCTACTGCTATGTTGACCTTCACATGGTGGTGCCCAGGGACCAGGTTATTTCAATAACCCACCAGTTATGTGACAGAATTGAAAAGGACATCAGGGAAAAGCTGCCCGGCGTCAACGTGCTCATACACGCCGAGCCCTGCAGGCCTGTAAGCGGAGAATGCCGTAACTGCGGCATAGAGAAAAAATTACACCGGGATGATTCCGGATCGGCCCGGTGCACAGCAAAGCCGGGAACCGGATCGTGATGTTTAATAGTTGCTGTAAAGGCCCTCTGCTGGAAATGAATTAAATTTCAGGAGGTAATTTGAAAATCAATGTCGAAAATTCAGGGATGAGAACCCTGTTTTTTTTTATAATCTAAGTCCCCATAAAGAATTGCCACACCCCGTATATAAAGATAAGACCGGGGCACCGGAGAGGACGGTGGCAGGGGCCGAAAGGAAGTGAACGGGTGCTTCCGGCAGACATACTCGAAGAAAAGCTGGCATTCATAAGAAATGGCGACAGCCAGGCAAGGGAAGAGGTAATTTCATCATTCCGGTCCTTTGTGGCCCGGGCCGCAATAAAGGTATGCGGCAGGACCCTGGAGTGGGACAGGGATGATGAGCTGAGTGTAGGCCTTATAGCGTTTAACGAAGCAATTGACAGGTTTGATGAAAGGCGCGGAGTGCCTTTTCCGGCCTTTGCAAGGCTTATTATAAAAAGCAGGATAATGGATTACCTGCGGAAGCAGAGCCGCCACGGCGCCCAGAGCCTGGATGACGCCGGACAGGGTCTTTCGGCCTTTGAGTCCGTTCAGGCGTGGGGCCGGTATATGGAGCAGGAGACAGCCAGGGAAAGGGAAGAAGAGATTTCCGAGTATAAAAAACTTATCAGCCGGTTCGGGATAAGCTTTGACGATCTGATTAAATCCTCCCCAAAGCACAGGGACGCCAGAGCCACCCTGCTGAGGGTATCCAGGGTGCTGGCCGGTAATGACGTTTTGTTCGCACAGTTGATGTCCACCGGGAAACTGCCGGTGCTGGCCCTTTCTCAACTGGCCGGAGTTCATGTAAAAACTGTTGAGAGGGGAAGAAAATATATTATCGCTACTTCGCTGATATGGCACTACTGTGAGGATTACCTTTATTTATGCACTTTTATAAAGCCACCTGGGAAGGAGAGCAGGTGAACATGACAAAAAGGGCTGTGGTGCTTGAGATTAGAGAGCGGACATGCACCGTGGTGACAGCTGACGGTGAGTTCCGGGAAGTAAAAAAAAGGGGAAACTACAGGCCCGGACAGGAAATCACCATACCGACGGCGGTTTTTGGAGCCGGAAAATACTCACTTATAGCCGCTTGCCTGTTGTTTTTCCTGATGGCCGCCACATTCTGGAGCAGATGGATGACACCGGCCGTGGCTGCCTATGTAAGCCTGGACATAAATCCTTCTGTGGAAATGGCGCTGGATAGGGAAAACGTGGTAATAGACATTCAACCTTTGAACGATGACGGAAAAGATCTTATTGCCGGGCTAACGCTTAAGGGACTGAGTGTGGAAATAGCGATAGAAAAGATCGTTGAGGCCGCCGTGAGTAAAGAATTCATCATTCCCGGAGAGGAAAACGTGGTACTGTCTGCCGTCACCCCACTGGGAGGTGACCCTGTCCGTACGGAATCGTTGGTAACTGAATCGATCAGGGTTTCAATCAACAAACACAGTATAAAGGCTCAAATAGTTGTAAAGGAAGCAACCCCCTACAACAGGGACAGGGCCTCAAAGGCTGGCATCTCCGCCGGCCGGTACATGCTCTATCTGGACGCCTCAAATAATAACAGCGATGTAAGGCCGGAAGATTTTAAGGATAAGGGCAAATTTAAAAATGAGATTAATAAAAGATATAAAGCGGAAAGCATTTCCGGAAAAGAGCCGGAGGACAGGGGTAAAGATAACGGCGAGGACGAATCCGGTGGCAACGGCAACAGGAAGCGCGGGAAAGAAGGCGGGCCGGGGGGTGGTAAAGGTCCGGCAGGGGCCAGGAGTCCGGGATACGACGATGATGATTCCCCCGGCAGCACCGGCCGCCCGGATGTAGTGATCATGCCGGGGCAGAGTGGGGGACATGCGGATGAAGAAAATAAAGCCACCGGCCGTGAACAGGTCGAAAAAGAAAAGAATAAAAACAAAGAAAAAAACCGGGATAAAAATAACGGAAGGGGCAGCAATGACAGTGAGGAACGCCCGGATCGGGAAGGAATAAAAGGAACAGCCGGGGATCATGGGAGTGACTACCCCCGGCAAAAAGACAGGGGGCGGGACTAAAGGCGTTTCAGTGGATACTCGCTTTTATTGATCATTTTTGTGCTAATTTTTTAATAAATAAAGGATTTAATTAGTTTTTACAGAATATGATTAATAAAATTTTTCTCCGAGTCTGAATACCTTCCGGCAAATGCCATGGTACCAGACCGATAGGGTATACCCGGGAAACCGGTATGCCTCCCGTTGCGGAAAGGAGAAGGCGTTCAGGGGCAGATTTAAGCCCTTCATTGCCTTGTTCTTTAGCAATGAAGGCTTTTTTATTTTTAAAATGCCAAAGCCTCCGAGTCTATGTGCCTAAAACACATGTCATGGCATACAGACCGATAGGGTTTGCCGGGAAACCGGCATACCTCCCGTTGCGGAAAGGAGAGGAAATTACTATGAGTAGACCATTTTATTGACCAGGCCTTTAATTTTGTATTACGAGGCTTGGTTTTATTGTTAAGGCGGGGGAAAATAAAAAACCAATTATTGATTAAAGTCATGTTTTAATTAGAATAAAACAAGGAGAGCTTAAAAAGAATGCAAAAGAGAAGTATTTTTTTGGCGGCGGTTGTAATATTTGGCCTGGCCCTTGCCGGATGCCAGGCCAAAACTGAAAAGTCTCCACAGGCGAACAATTCGCCTGCGGTAAAAGACGTTATCCTTGCCACCACCACCAGTACCCAGGACAGCGGGCTGTTGGACGTGCTGATACCCGACTTCGAAAAGAAAACCGGCTACAAGGTGAAGCCAATCGCCGTGGGAACCGGCCAGGCCCTTAAAATGGGAGAAAAGGGCGAGGCCGACGTACTGTTGACCCACGCCATGAAATCGGAAAAGCCTTTGGTTGATTCCGGCGTCGGGATTAACTACAAGCTTGTTATGCACAATGACTTTATAGTTGTAGGCCCTGAAAATGACCCGGCGGGGGTTAAGCAGGCAAAAGACAGCATTGAGGCTTTTAAAAAGATAGCCGAAAAGGGAGCGGTTTTCATCTCCAGGGGTGACGACTCCGGCACCAACAAGCAGGAGCTGTCCATCTGGAAGGATTCAGGCATAACACCCAAAGGGATGAAATGGTACCAGGAAACCGGAAGCGGCATGGGCCAGACGCTGAACGTGGCCAACGAGAAGCAGGGCTATACCCTGACAGACAGGGCTACTTACCTCGCCCAGAAGAAAAACCTGAAGCTTGTTATAGTTGCCCAGGGAGACAAGGCACTGCTCAACATTTACCATGTGATGCAGGTAAATCCGGAAAAATTCCCCAAGGTCAACGCGGCTGGGGCCAAGGCCTTTGTGGAATTCATGGTGGGCCCTGAGGCCCAGAAAATAATTGGTGATTTCGGAAAGGACAAGTTCGGCGAGCCGTTATTCTACCCGGATGCCGGAAAAAAAGTTGAGGAGTTGGGCAAAAAGTAGTTCTGGACGCCCATTGGGGTTATAATGAGCTTTTAAAAATACATCGGCATAATAAATGCTCAAAGTGGGAAGGGTTTTGCATGGAGTTAATCTGGGACGGACTGGTTAAAGCTTTTGAGTTGCTGTTGAGGGGAGACCGCGAGGTGCTGGGAATAACTTTCCTTACACTTCAGGTGTCCGGTTTGGCCACCCTTATAAGCGTGTTAATAGGTGTTCCGCTGGGTGTATTTCTCGCCCTGGCTGCCTTTCCCGGGCGAAATATAGCTGTCAGCATAGTGAATTTCGGCATGGGCCTGCCTCCGGTGGTGGTGGGCCTGTGGGTGTCGATTTTCCTCTGGCGGTCCGGCCCCCTTGGCTTTCTGAACATGATGTACACGCCGGAGGCTATAATAATGGCACAGGCAATAATCGCCTCTCCCATAGTCACCGGATTTACCATAGCGGCCATAGGCCAGCTAAACCATAAAATAAGGCTGCAGATACTGGCCCTGGGGGCATCCCGTCTACAATTGCTCTGGCTCATGATACGCGAGGCCCGGATGGGCCTTTTGGCCGCTGTTATTGCCGGGTTCGGCGGGGTGATATCGGAAGTGGGAGCCTCCATGATGGTGGGGGGAAACATAAGCGGATATACCAGGGTTCTCACCACCGCAACGGTGATGGAAGTTTCCAGGGGTAATTTTGATGTTGCCATTGCCATAAGCTTTATATTGATGCTGCTGGCTTACACCATTACCTTTGTGCTCACCATGCTTCAGCAAAAAGACAGGCACTCTTAAGGTTTACAAAAATACGGCCCGGTTTTCCCGGGCCGTATTTTTTAAGATATAGGAAATTATGCTCCAAAGGAATTCTGTGGATAATTTCCTATACACGGGGGTTTCAAGGGGGTGTGCCCCCTTGCTTCAGTGCAGGGTTGAGGACGTGATACCGTCCGAAGGGGCGGCAGCCCCTTTTGTTCAGTATAAAGAATTAAATTTCGCCTGATCGGCAATTGGCCGCTACTTTAGCGACAGGATGAAAGCTCCGGCTGCCACTGCTGTTCCTATTACTCCTGCCACGTTGGGACCCATGGCGTGCATCAAAAGGTAATTCTGGGGGTTTTCCTGGGCACCCATTACATGAACAACCCTGGCGGCCATGGGCACTGCCGAGACTCCGGCGGCTCCGATTAGCGGGTTTACCTTGTTCTTGGTGAACAGGTTCATAATCCTGGCAATAACTACTCCACCGGCGGTGGCAAAGGCAAACGCCACCACTCCCAGTATGAAAATGTATATTGTTTTGGTGTTGAGGAAATTCTCTGCCGACATGGTGGATCCAACTCCTACTCCAAGGAAAATGGTCACGATATTCATCAGGGCGTTGCGCGCGACATCGGTGAGTCTTTCCACCACGGCGCATTCCATGAACAAGTTGCCCAGCATGAACATGGTTATGAGCGGGGCGGACGGGGGAACCAGCAGGATAATTATTATGGACGCCAGAAGCGGGAAGATAATTTTTTCATCCTTGCTGACGACCCTCATCTGCCGCATTACCATGGCCCTTTCCTTTTGGGTGGTCAAAAGCCTAGCCACCGGGGGTATAATTATAGGAACAAGTGCCATGTAGGAATAGGCCGCCACGGATACCGCGCCCATAAGGTGCGGGGCAAGGTTTGCGGACAAATAAATGGTGGTGGGGCCGTCCGCGCCGCCGATAATCCCTATGGTGGCCGCTTCGGGTATGCTGAACCCCACCAGCAGGGCAGTGAAGAATGCAGCGTAAACTCCCAACTGCGCCGCTGCCCCCAGCAGTAGCGTTTTAGGGTTGGCTATCACCGGGCCAAAGTCGGTCATAGCGCCCAGCCCAAGGAAGATAAGGGGGGGTATAAGCTCGGTTTCAATGCCGTAATGGTAAAAAATATAAAACAGTCCGCCTTCATTCATCAGTCCCGTCAGCGGAAAATTGGCCGCGAAAATACCGAAGCTTATCGGCACCAGCAAAAGAGGCTCTATCCCTTTTTTTATCGCCAGGTACATGAGAGTGAAGGCGATAATCCACATCAACACGTTTTGCCAGGTAAGCGTCCAGATACCCAGCCCTCCAAGGTTTTGAACAAGCATATCCAACAACTTGACTTCCCCCTTGATTCTGTTTTTGACATTGTGTTATTTACCCGGAGAAACGCTGTTTACTTTTGCTTTCCGTTTAGCTGACTGCTCAAATAAATACCCGGTCAGTCCCACAGCCAGACTTAGTATCCCCAGGGCAAAGAAAACCGAGAATATTCCCGTGAAAGCAACGCTGAAAACTTTGACCCAATCCATCTTCTGACACCTCCTCATCAGTAAATTAAATATTTAGTTCACTTATACAGGTGCTGTATACAAAATTACCCACTGAAACAATCTAGAAAAGCAATGATATGTATACAGTATATATTACACTAATTATTACATATTTTAGTTAACTTGTCTATGGCAAAAAATAATATACAGTATACTGTATACAATTTAACGATGCAGAAGCAGCCCGGTACTTGAATTTTGATTAATTTTTGGTTGATTGGCTGGCTGCAAAAGGATATAATATTAGGCAATAGGACCAGGAAGGTCTTTGAACGCCGTGGAAGCGGCGAAAACCCAACAGTAAATATAATATTCCCGGAAAATGGCCATGAAGGTCTGAAACTGCCGAATGCGGTTATATTATCAGATCTATATGGCTATTATTATTTTATCGGGATAGGGGTTTTAAAAATGTGCATGACCGCCCACGGCTGTGTAGAGAATGTTGCTCCTTTGTACAGGATAGAACCGAGGGTCAAAGTGGTGGCTATTTTCGGCTTTGTGGCCGTTGTGTCGTCCCTGACCTCAAAACCGTTGCTGGCTGTGGCGGTGGGTTTGATAACGGGACTGGCCCTTTTATCGGGGATGACTCCCGGGATGCTGCTTCGCAGAATAGCAATGGTCTTGCCCTTTACCGGCTTTATGCTGGTGTTTCTCCCCTTCATGGTGCCTGGTGAGGCTCTGATCAGCATGCACCTGGGTTCCTTCACCCTGGACGCGTCGGTTCAGGGGGTTAGCCGTACGGCTATCCTCTCACTGAGGGTTTTAAGCGCAGTTATGGCGGTAAGCGTGCTTACGGCAACCACTCCTTTTCCGGATCTGATGCAGGCTTTAAGGGGCCTCAAGGTGCCGGATGTGTTTGTGCAGTTGCTGGAGTTTACCATACGTTATTTTTATGTGCTGTCCGACGAGGTTCAAAGAATGAAAACGGCCCGCAAGGCAAGATGTTTTGAGGCAGGCAGGAGCATGTTCAGTATCAGTACTTTCACTGCCCTGGGCCAGTTGGTGGGAGTCCTTTTTGCCCGCTCCTGGGACAGGGGCGAAAGAATATACAAAGCCATGCTGTCCAGAGGTTATCCCGGCGGTAACGATGCGAAGGATAATTGGGAAAGGCCGAAGTGGAGGGACCTTTGCTGGGGGGCAGGAATTCTGGCCATGGCGATAAGCCTGAGGCTGTTTGAAAGCGGGGCATTTATAGGCAGGTTTTAAAAAAACGCCTTTAGGGAGGTAGGGGTTGCGGGAATTGGCTGTAATAGAGGTTGAGAACATATTTTACACTTATAGAGACGGCACCGAGGCCCTTCGGGGCCTTTCACTTTACGTAGAAAAGGGGGAAAGGGTGGCCCTCCTGGGTCCCAATGGCGCGGGAAAATCAACCCTTTTGCTGCATTTAAACGGGATTAGCCTTCCTCAAAAGGGACGGGTCAGTATATTGGGCCGTGAAGTGGACAGTAAATCGGAAAAATGGGTGCGCTCAAGGGTGGGATTGGTTTTTCAGGACCCTGACGACCAGGTTTTTTCTTCCACGGTTTGGGATGACGTGGCCTTCGGTCCCAAAAACATGGGGCTGGACAGGGATGAAGTGTCCCGGAGAGTTAAGGAGTCCCTGGAGGCGGTAGGCATGACGGGCTTTGAACAAAAGCCTCCCTACCATTTGAGCTACGGCCAGAAAAAAAGGGTTGCCATCGCCGGGGTCCTTGCGATGATGCCTGAAATAATAGTGCTGGACGAGCCCATGGCCTTCCTTGATCCCAAAGGTAAGGACACCTTGCTGGATATACTGAACAGGATGCACCATCACGGGCAGACAATAATCATTGCCACACATGACGTTGATTTTGCAGTGGAGTGGGCCGACCGGGTGATAATTTTAAAAGACGGCGCCACCCTGGCCCAGGGTGGCCGTGAGCTGCTGCGGAACCAGAGGCTGGTGGAAGAGGCAAGGCTGAGGCTTCCGGTGGTGAGCCGTCTTTTTAAAAGGATTTCCCGGTTTCGCTCCGGGCCGCTGCCACTGACCATATCCGAGGCGGCGGATATTATCAACAGTATTGTGGAGGGGCAGGCGGAACTCAGTAAACTTGAGAAGGGACTGACAGTTATGTGTAAAGATACTGCGGGTGCAGCGGAAGGATATACAATTTGGCTGGAACCGGAACATCTGCACTATCATTCAGGCATTGTGCAGGCCAGGGCCATCTGGGGACCCATTATGAAGAGGGAGGAAGGCGCAGTGGCAAATGGATGGCAGGCCTATGCCCTGGCGCCGGACGGGAGTGTTCTGGATGCCGACATAGCCGGAACCGGTGAGGATTTTTACAAGGTTGCCTTTTTTGCCGGAAAAGAGGGTATATACGACCTGGTACTGGAAAACGAGGCCGGGATTTATTCAGGTGTCAGGCATATTCAAAGGGCCAGACTTCCCGTTCCGGTGGGACACCACGTACATGGCCCTGTAAAAAATCTGGGTAATGAAGGACTTGACCTGTTTTGCGAAGAATACAACAGTGAATACCGCCTGGGGGACACCATTTCCATTATGGTAATGTATAACGGAAAACCACTTCCCGGAGCCCAATTGGCGGCCACATATCACCTTTATGACGGGGAGCAGTTTCCCTGGCGGGGTACCGCCGGCGGTGACGGGAGGGTGTTGTTTACATTTTCCGGAAAGGGTCATTGGCTGTTTGCCTGCACACATGCCGATGAAACTCTGAAGCGGGAGGGACAGTACCACCAAACTGTCTTCACCTCCACCTTTGTGGTGGCTGGAGTAAGGTAAAGGCCGCGGATCATGCCGGGCACTTTATGGATATAATATAATTGAATACAGAAGACAGAATTGGAGAATCCAGCATGTAGGAGGTTTATTTTGAATAAAGCCAGATTGTTTCTGGCCCTTTTCGCAGCAAAGCTGGCAACATTCATGATTAAGCTTATGGGAAAGGGCAGGGGGTCGTCACTGCCGGGCAGTGTTGCCCTTAAAATCTACCCGCGTTTAATAGAGGATCTCAGATCCCGCGTAAAACTGGGCGTTGTAATGGTAACAGGCACCAACGGCAAAACCACCACAAACAACATGATTGCCAAGATTCTTGAAGGCAGCGGGTTTAAGGTGCTGGTAAACAGGGAAGGGGCCAACCTGATGACAGGAGTGGCCTCGGCCTTTGCCAGAGAAATGGGTGTACTGGTCAGGCAGCAGTTGGATTATGCCTGCCTTGAGGTTGACGAGGCAGCTTTTCCTTCGGTGGCTGCCCGTGTAATGCCGCAATACGTGGTCATTACCAATTTTTTCAGGGACCAGTTGGACAGGTACGGAGAGCTTGACAAAACCGTATCCCTGGTCCGCGACTCGCTAAAAGATATGCAAGGCACCAGGTTAGTTTTGAACGCAGATGATCCACTTGTTGCGCAATTGAGCAGGAGCACAGGCCTTCAGTCAATTTTTTACGGCGTTTCCGAACATGAGGGCGTCGCCCTGCATGGGTCGGCAGCAAGGGAAGCCAAATTCTGCCCCTTTTGCGGCCGTGAACTGGCGTACCGCTATTATCAGTACAGCCAGCTGGGATCCTACAGATGCCCCGGCTGCGGCTTTATCCGCCCTGATCCGGATGTGGAGGGAACTGCTCCCAGGGCCGAAGGAACAGTTACTTCCTGCAAGGTGAGGTTCAGGCAGGGGTCGGTGATACCCTTAAGCATCCCTGTGTACGGTATGTACAACCTCTACAATGCGTTGGCGGCTTACTCCGCAGCCCTTCTCCTGGGGGTGGACCCGCAGAGGACAGCAGGGCTGCTGCTGGAATACAGGCCTGCCACCGGCAGGATGGAGAAGTTCAGCTACAGGCAAAAACCTGTCTTTTTGCACCTGGTCAAAAACCCCACAGGTTTCAACGAGGGACTGGGGGCGCTGGTCAAAATGGCGGATATGCCCATGGACGTTATGATAGCTATAAACGATAATGATGCCGACGGAAGGGATATATCCTGGCTGTGGGATGTGGACTTTGAAACACTGGCCGATCACCAGGATAGATTCAGAGAATTTGTATGTTCTGGACAGAGGGCCGAAGAAATGGCCCTGAGATTGAAGTACGCCGGCCTGCCGGCATCAAAACTGGCGGTAGTGGGGAGTTTTAAGGAGGCTGTACAGAGGACGCTGGGCGGCGCTGCAGGAAAGGCATACATCCTGGCCACCTATACCGCCCTGTGGCCCGTGGAAAGGATATTAAGCGAAAATGCCCAAAGGGATCAAACTCAAGCTAAACGTCTGCCACATGTATCCTGACCTTTTGAACCTGTATGGTGACAGGGGAAATATAATGGCTTTCAGCAGGCGGTGCCAGTGGCGGAACATTGATGTGGAATTGTTTCAGGTGAATATAGGAGATAAGGTTAGCTACAGCCAGATGGATTTTGTCTTTCTCGGCGGAGGGTCGGACAGGGAGCAGAACCTGATGGCCGCGGACCTTATGCAAAGGTCGGGCCAATTGCAGAAGGCCATTGAGGACGGGCTGGTGGTTCTGGCAATCTGCGGCGGCTACCAGCTTTTGGGAAAATATTATAAAACCCTTACCGGAGAAGTAATACCGGGCCTCGGAATACTGGACCTCCATACCGAAGGAGGGCAGACCAGGCTCATAGGCAATGTTGCACTGGAAGTTGATCTGGGGGGAATAAGAAAAATGGTTACCGGCTTTGAAAACCATTCCGGCCGTACCCGCCTTGGTAATCTGGAACCTCTGGGCAGGGTGCTGGCCGGACATGGAAACAACGGTGACGACAAAATGGAAGGGGCCCGGTACAAAAACGTGATCTGCACGTACCTGCACGGACCCTTTCTTCCCAAGAATCCCTTTGTTACTGATTATCTTATATCCAGCGCGCTGAAACGAAAATACGGCGAAGCTCGGCTGGAGCCCTTGGACGACAGCCTTGAAAACTCGGCAAACCAAGTTATGCTGAACCGGCTGATAGGTTCCGGCCGATAAGCGGGTAGCCAGCCTCCGGGAAGGCAGCCGGCCTTATGACTTCTCAGCCCTCTATGAATGCGATTGTATTCTGATTCTGACTCTTGGATTCCGACGGGATAGCTTTTCATGGAATACTAACCATTAACGCCTGCCTGGAGTTTACCTTTACTCCTTCTTTGCTCTGCAGGGGGGCAAGCCGGTTGTAAACCACTTCACCATTTACCATGGTCAGCTTGACATTAAGATCTTTATCCAGCAGCACGATATCGGCATCCATCCCTGGAGCCAGGGCCCCCTTGGAGCTTTCTTTACCCAGAAGCCGGGCCGGGTTCAGGCTGGCCATGCGGATGGCTTCATGAAGGGGCACTTCAGCCAGCTTTACCATGTTCTTTACAGCATCTATCATGGTAAGTGAGCTTCCTGCCATTGAGCCGTTGGGCAGGGTTATTTTTTTGCCTGTCATGGATACTTTGCGGCCGTTGAAAGTATACTCCCCGTCCGGCATCCCGGCTGCGCAGATTGCGTCGGTGGCCAGGGTCAGCCCCCTGTTTCCTTTAACGGAACGCAGCAGCTTGAGCATGGAAGGGTGCAGGTGGTGCCCGTCGGCGATGATTTCAGCGTTTATTTCCCTGCTTGCCAGCACTGCCCCCACCAGTCCGGGTTCTCTGTGATGCAGCGGGGCTGAGGCGTTGAACAGGTGTACGGCGTGTTTTACGCCGGCGTTGAAAGAAGACATGGCAATTTCATACGTGGCTTCGGAATGCCCTGCCGCCACCACTATTCCTTCCTGAACCAGCATCTTTATCATAGCTTTACAGCCCGGTAATTCCGGTGCCACGGTGATCATTTTTAACGATCCTTCGCAAAGAGAAATAAACTCCGACATTTCTTTTGTATCAGGGTCCTTCAGATTGGACGGGTTGATGGCGCCCGCGCGGTTCGGGTTGAGGTAGGGGCCTTCCATATGGGCGCCCAGAAGTTGGGCGCCTTCGGTATTTCTCAGGGTAAGGGCGTTTATTATGGATAACACTTTTACCAGTTTATTTACCGGGGCCGGAGCCACAGTGGCCAGAAAAGAGGTGGTTCCCCCTTTAACGTGGAAGGCGGCTATTTCCCTTATGGATTTGGAGGATCCGTCAAGGACGTCGTAGCCGTTTCCGCCGTGCACGTGCATGTCGATAAAACCGGGGGCGATATACATTCCCTCTGCGTCTATCTTTACACATTCCTGGTTACAGGGTTCATTGCAGCAGCACTTCTGTTCATTCAGCTGTTTTGCTGCTGCCATAGCAGGCGGTATTCCCGGACGGGGCCGGCCAATAGAGCAAGAGAGTCCCGCATAGAGATTTTCGGGCCTCAGTGCTCCCGGAACCGCCAGTTTCCCCCTGGTTACCAGGAGCCCGGTGTTGGGCACCGTACCGCTGGATGTTATCAGATCTCCACCGCAGATCAGGTAGTCTATCATTTCCATTCACCTTATTACACAATTAAAAATATAAATTTAATTAATTTGCCGTCATAATCACAAAATCCTTCTAATCATTGAAATAACTTGAGGAATACATGTTGTGACGTTAATTATTATTGATTTTTGTTATTTTAAGGTAAAGGCGGAATATTAAAAAAATTATGCAAGTGAGAGATGGTAATGTTTATGAGGCTAAAGCGGTGGGAATAATATGAATAATCGGGATTAATTCACTCTTTCCTTTTCTGCCCGCCCTTGAGAAGGGCGGGATTTTTGTTAGAAAAGGATAAAAAGTTTTGCGCGGGGTTAAAATAATAATGCTGCATCAGGCAGTAAACCAGCCTCCTAAATCTCTTTTAAAACCCCGCCGTCCGGTGGGGTATTTTTTTATGGGCTGCGGGTTCTGTAAAATGATTTTATGTCAATATGGGGTGGCTATGCTGTATTTTCCCGGGGAATTGAGGAGAAGCGGGGGCCCGCTGGACAGGCAGTGCCCGCCAAGCACTTTAGATTGGCCAATATGTAATTTGTCTTAGGTTATGTTTTCTGGTAAATTATATATAGATTTATAATTTTCGTTATTTTTTAATTTATTTTGAATGGGGTGTACGCTCAGTATGCTTGACCTTAAAGTGGTGCTTGAGAGCGTAATGGAAACTGCTGTTGAAGGTACGTTGATAGTTGATGAAAACGGTATCATAGTGTTTATAAACAAGGCTTATGAAGATTTGCTAGGCATGAAAAAGGAGGAAATAATCGGAAGGCATATATCAGAGGTAATCGAAACTACAAGAATGCCCATTGTTTTAAGGACAGGTATTCCGGAAATAGGGGAAGTCCAGTTTATAAATGGAAAAAACGTAATAGTTCAGAGAATACCAATATATAGTGATGGAAAAATAGTGGCCGGTGTATGTAAAGTTTTGTTTAAGGACAAAGCGGAAATAGACAATATTGCCTATAAATACGAAATAAAGTTCAACTACATTGAAAACCAGCTTGCCAATACTAAATACAGCCTAGATGATTTTATAACCTGTAACTCCGAGATGTTAAAGTTAAAAAAGGTTATCGAAAAAGTAGCCTGCACCAATGTAACTATATTGATCAGAGGTGAAAGCGGTGTAGGCAAAGAATTGCTTGCCCATGCCATTCAAAAAATAAGCCCGAGATCATCCGGTCCTTTTGTCAGGCTTAATTGTGCGGCCATTCCCGAAAACCTGTTGGAAGCCGAATTGTTTGGCTACGAAGGAGGAGCTTTTACGGACGCTAGAAGGTCCGGAAAGATTGGTAAACTGGAATTGGCCAATGGAGGTACCATATTCCTGGATGAAATTGGCGACATGCCTCTGTCCATGCAGGCTAAAACCCTCAGGGCCCTTCAGGAAAAAGAGATCGAAAGGGTAGGCGGTATAAAGCCCATAAAACTTGATGTAAGAATAATTGCAGCCACCAATAAAAACCTTGAAGAAATGATCACCAGGGGGCAATTCAGGGAAGACCTATACTTCAGGATTAACGTGGTTTCCGTTTACATACGCCCCCTTCGTGAAAGAAAAGAGGACATTCCCTTGCTGGTGGAACATTTCCTAAAAATGATAGCTGCCGAGAATAAACTGCCGCTTAAAAGAGTGGAGGCTGAGACGCTTTCCATTTTACAATCATACAACTGGCCCGGGAATGTCAGGGAACTGTATAACACGCTTGAAAAAATGATTAGCCTGTCGGAAGGAGATACCCTGACGACAAATGATATTCCTCAAAATATATTGGTCCAACACGGCTCCAGTGACTATATTACAAAACCGTTAAAAACATTTACCGCTGATATTGAAAGAGAAAAACTGGTTTCTGCCCTGAGCTTGACCAATGGCAATAAAAAGCAGGCTGCTCAGATCCTTGGGATAAACCGATCTACTCTTTATGACAAGTTAAAAAAATATGGGCTTTACCGCTAGGCCTCGTGTTGGAAAAAGAGACAGGTGTCGGAAAACCAAACAAATCTCATTAACCCAAAGATCGTTGAAAAAAATATTCTTATTAAAGGGGTGTCGGATATTTCGACACCCCTTTGTTGTTGGGCTGTTCCAATTCAGGTGTTAACGGTGGTACATATTTTGCGTGTATTAATATTTAGAATTGAGTAAGGTTTTAATAATAAGTTAAATAATCAAAAACTTTAAAAGTATGTGGAAAGGGGAAATAAGATGGTTGTCAGAAGACTGAGGTACTGCGTAAACAACGAGTGGAAGGAATCCACCACCGGCAAATACATGCCGGTGACCAACTCCAGCACTGGTGAATTGATGGCCGAGGCTCCCTGCTGCACCGTAGAGGAGGTCAATTCAGCGGTAGAGGCCGCTAAAAAGGCCTTCCCGGCTTGGTCCCAGACCCCCGTGCAGAAAAGGACGGAATTGATGTTTAAATTCAGGGCCATACTGGACGCCCACCTGGACGAGCTGACCCTGATGGTCTCCATGGAACTGGGTAAAAACCTGGAGGAGGCTAGAGGGGATGTGCTCAAGGCCATAGAGGTGGTGGAACTGGCCTGCGCCGCCCCTGTGCTAATGCAAGGGGACTCCCTGATGAACGTCTCTACCGGCCACGACACCGTCATGTACCGGGAGCCCATAGGGGTTTTCGCCGGAATAGTCCCCTTTAACTTCCCGGCCATGATACCCTTTGGCTGGATGCTGCCCCTGTGCATTACCACCGGAAACACCTTCGTGCTCAAGGCTGCCAGCCTAGTGCCCCAGACCGCCACGCGAATGCTGGAACTGCTGATCGAGGCCGGGCTGCCCCCGGGAGTAGTCAACCTGGTCACCTGTAGCCGCAGCGAGGCCGAACTGCTGCTCAAACACCCCGACATAAAGGGAATATCGTACGTGGGTTCCACCTCGGTGGGAAGGCACATATACTCAATAGCGGCGGCCCACGGCAAGCGGGTGCAGGCCCTATGCGAGGCCAAGAACCACGGGCTGGTTTTAAAGGACGCCGCCCTGGAGAGGGCCGCCCTGGGGATAATCAACTCTAGCCTTGGGTGTGCCGGGATGCGCTGTATGGCGTTGCCTGTGCTGTGCGTGGAGGAGTCGGTGGCCGACGAGTTCCTCTCCTACTTCGTCAAGTTCGCCAGCCAGAGGAAGGTTGGCTGCGCTTACCACCCCGAAACCGAACTGGGGCCGGTGGTTTCGGCGGAACATAAAAAATCGGTCATAGACTGGATCAATAAAGGTATCGAAGAGGGGGCCCAGATAGTTCTGGACGGCCGGGACTTAGTGGTGCCGGGGTTCGAGGGGGGCTACTTCATCGGCCCGACAATACTGGACCACGTAAAGCCGGGAATGAGCGTGGGTGATAAGGAGATATTCGGCCCGGTGGCCTGCATTAAGAGGGTGAAGGACTTCGAGGATGGGCTGGCCATAATGAACGCCAGCGAGTTTGCCAACGGTTCCTGCATATTTACCCAGAATGGCTACTACGCCCGGGAGTTCGCCCGCCGGACACACGGCGGGATGGTAGGGATAAACGTGGGCATACCGGTACCGGTTTCCTACTTCCCCTTCTCAGGGCACAAGAACTCCTTCTTCGGGGACCTGCACGTGATGGGCAGGGACGGGGTGGCCTTCTACACAGAGGCCAAATGTGTAACCTCCAGGTGGTTCAGCGAGGAGGACATGAAGGTTACCAAGATAAGTACCTGGGATGGGACCATATCAAGGACTTAAAAACGGTTTAAAGGAGGGCCGAAAGAGGAAATATTTTAACTGTTTTGCCGCTGCATAAAGGGGATGTCGACAAGGCCTTCGCCGAGGCCGATATCATAATTGAAAACTACTATGAAACCCCAATGGTGGAACACTGTTATCTGGAGTGTGATATCTGTATTGCCGTGCCGGACCCCATGACCGGAGGGCTTACCCTGATCAGCCCTCAGCAGGCGGTGTATGCTACCAAGCGCTGCCTAGCCCCGGTTTTTGGAATCCCCCACAATAAGCTGAGGGTGCTTTGCCCGGTGGTGGGAGGGGGATTCGGAGGCAACCACAGGCAAACGCCATGCCACGTATATCAGGCACAGGATGGCGGCTGCCAGGGAAGGAAAAATAATAGCCGTAGATGTTGAGGGATTCGGAGTGCCCCAGGCAACCTTTGCCGTGGAGTGTCAGATAGATGAAATGGCCAGAAGGCAAAACATGGACCCCATAGAAATCAGGCTGAAGAATATATTAAAAGACGGGGACAGGACCATTTTCGGCCAGATAATGAAGAAAAACCGCGGATTAGGCCTTGAGGAATGTATAGCCAAAGTCAAGGAAAGGATGAACTGGGATCAGCCCTTTGAGAGAGGGGACGGGATAATTAAACGTGGCCGTGGTTCCCTTCGCGCCAGCTATCAGAAACGCCTTTTACGACGCCACCGGCATCAAAATAAATGTAATCCCGCTTACACCCCGGCATGTCTTGGCAGCGATTAACGTGTCTAGAGATAATGGTTAGGAAGGTGGATGGCATGAAAAATACCCAATTCAAAAGCCAGCTACACTTGCAGAAGCCCTTGACCTGTTAGAAGACAACCGGGGAAAGGCGGTCATAGTCAACAGCGGAACCGGTATAGTCCAAAAAATATCAAGGGGGTTGGTGAAATCGGATGACCTCCCATAAGGCGTGTGGGGACACCTGCGGGAAACATTGGCTCTGCCGTTCCGGCGGCTGATTTTAACGTGATCCTGTTAGTTTTGGATGCCACTGTTGTCCTGGCCAGTAAAAACGGCAGGCGGGAACTGGCCGTCAAGGATGTATTTACCGGCCCCCACCAGACTGTAATGGAAAACAACGAGATAATCAAAGCCTGTGAAACCGCTGCTAAAAGGATGGAACTTACACGGGGGTTTCAGTAGGGGGTGTGCCCTCTTGCTTTAGTGCGGGGTTAGGACGCGTTGCGTCCGGAGGGGCGGCAGCCCCTTTTTTAAGACTAAAAAAACGAAGGGGTTTCGCTGCCTTAAAAAGCGCAAACCCCGGTAATTTCCCAATATTTCTTTACTATGACTGAATTATTGTTATTTTTCCTTTTAAAGCCTTTCCAAGCTTTCTGGCTTCACTCATCAGCGCGGTATCCTTGCAGGCCGAGCGGAACATTCCCGGGTCAATCCTGTTTGAGCCGTAGTTTATTGGGACATTGCTATATGAGCACTCCTCGCCGAACCCGCATGAAAGGCATGGGGCATTTCCCGGAACCGTGATACTCCCAATAAGCGGCATCCGGAACCACTTGAAAAACGAAGTCAGGTATTCTCTGACGTTATCTGTATCCCTAAATCCTCCGGCAACGGCAACTCCGTACTTTCCGGCTGTCAGCATGAACTTGTGCTTCAGAGGAAACCACCTCTCCAGAAAAGTTTTGGTCAATGCATTGAGGCTGAAATATGTAGGGAACCCCCCGACTACTATGCCCCGGGCGGACAATATCTTATCCAGAAGAGTATTCATGTCATCCTTCTGTACGCACCTGTTGCTGGAGGCGCACTTAAGGCAACCTATACACGGCCGTATCTCGTACCTGGAGAGTTTGACAAATTCCGCCGGAAGCCCTGTCGAGTCCAGAATCCCTTTAATTACGACGTCAATGTTGCCGTTGACTACGGGGCTGCCGCTGAAACCGACTACTACACCCACCTGAACACCATCACCTTTCATAACGTATTTTAAGAAGAGTCATAGAGGTTAACCATATTGGAATAATAATCAGAATCATAAGTGATTGTCTGTTAAAAATTTGACAATGCAATGTTTTACCGCAATAATAAAGCCCGCCAAATAAACAGTAAATCTGCTGGCGGGTTTGTTCTCATTTAACCGGCTGTATTTTCCTCCCGACCGGTTTGATTAAAATTCTTTAATAAAATGTAACCTCGTTGAGCTTAATCCAGCCAAGCAAATCCAAAACGTCCTGGAGACGGTCAAACACTTCTTTAAGTTCCTCGAGGCTTAGGCTCTCCAGTTCGGCTACCAGATTGTCCACCCTGGTCATAAAAAACACCCCCAGTTTACGTATATATATTTAAAAATAGTTTATAGCGGGAGCATTGTCAAATGGTGTTCAGGCTGTGCTGTACACCCGGTAGCGTCCTGACAGTTCGGCTCCTATTACTTGGGTGACAATTTTAAGCATAACGGCGTTTTCTTCATGTATCATTGAAATGTCTGCCGCTTCATAGCCTTTTCTCAGCATTGTATTAATCAGGTATTCGATCATGTACGAGTCCAGCCCTCTGTGCCGGTATTGCGGCAGTACACCCATTATTGCCGCCCTTACCGTTCTGGAAGGTGCTTTCCCGGAAATGTCGGTGGGTAAAAAGATAGTTATTCCTGCCGGCCGTCCCGTATACCATACTGTTATAATCAAGTCCGGATCTGCAAACATTGAGCAGTAGTCCAGCATTGCGGCCGATTCTTCAAAGGTGAGGGGAATAAAACCCCAGTTGGCTGACATTGAACCGTTGAACAGATCTCTTACCAGGGGGGCCTCGAACCTTATGTTAAAAGGGTTTATCCTCCTTATTGACGCATCGGTGGTAATCCGGACCTTTTCCGCTGCCCTGGCGACCTTTTCCGGTATGCCCATTTCCTTTCGCCAGCTGAATGTGAGTAAATCGGTGTGCTTGACCAGTCCTGCCTTTTCCAGAAGCGGGCCGTAATACGGCGGATTATAAGGCAGTAACGGTTGAGGGCCTCGGTGGAGGCCATCAACAAGCAGGCCAACTTTCTGGTTGGTGTTAAAGGTGGCCGGCCCGATCATTTTAGAGCAACCATTGCGCACAAGCCACTGGAATGCCGCGTCGACAAGGGCAGATACGGCTTCCGGGTCTTTTTGGCACTCAAAGCAGCCGAAAAAACCTGTTTCCCTGTCGGGAATCAAAAAGTCTTTTATGGCGGCTATGCGGCCCACTGGGAAACCATCCCTGTATACGATAAAGTAGCCGTTTTTAAGGTGCTGTTGCACAGGATTTGAAGAGGGGTCGTAATTGGCTGTCTGGTCGGCAACCAAACCCCACCATTTTCGGTACTCAGGTATGCGTCCGGGCACTGCTGTAAATTCGGCCAGGTCCCGGATGTTTTTAACCATATGGATTCTCAGAGACAAACAAATCATCCTCTACAGTTTTTAATAAGAGGATATGATTTGCCCCGGGACTTGGTTCGACACGGGGAGGATTTTATGACTTAAAAGTGGAAATCTAAAAAGATAGGGAGTGTGATTCAGTTGGCAAATAAAAGAACGCCGGGCCCTGCCCTGATAGCCGCCGCTATTCTGGCATGGGCGCTCATGTTATGGTTTTTGAGCATCAACAATCCCAGTTTTGTACCCGTAGCCAGGGCTGTTTTTTTTGTACTTATTGTGCCTATGGCACTGGCCGAATGGATAAAGATGAAAAAACTGATCAGGGAAGACAGGATTTTTCA
This sequence comes from Bacillota bacterium, assembly GCA_049325055.1. Lineage (GTDB taxonomy): Bacteria > Bacillota > Desulfotomaculia > Desulfotomaculales > Desulfocucumaceae > BRHc4a. The sequence continues at coordinate 24,277 of JBMOPB010000031.1, read as the reverse complement.
TTTGCGATGGGGTCTTAGCGTTATAGCCCTGGCCATATGGTACATAATGGATAAAGTCTAGCCAGATTAAATGGAAAAAGCCCCCTCAGACCACTTCCGGGCAGATGGGGCTTTAAAAATTTCATATGGCTGCTGGCGAAGATATTTTAAAATTTAAACAGGTTGCCTACAGCCAGTCCTACTACTATCGATACCGCAACGCTGACCACAACCCATGCAATATCCTTTTTTACTCTGCCTGCCACTACTTCAATATTGCTTGAGAGGGGAGCGACTTCCTGAACCGCTTGTTTTCTGACTACCAAGTACTTACCTCCTTGCACTGTTTCATTTATTACTGTGTGCTATGGGTACGCTACTTAATAATATATCATAACCTAGCAGCCTGTCTATGAATTAGGTTCTAGAAAACATTCGGAGAGAAGGTTCCTTGGCCATCAGATTTTGATTTTCCATAAAAAGCAGGGAAATCACTCCCCACTTCATATATTAGCCAGCATTACCCTGCCTCCGTTCCGATATAACTTCAAAATGTTATGTGTTAAGCAAAGGAGTAGCCACTCACCGCGAACTTTTTCCAGCCCCCGGAGAAGGAACCGGCGGAAGCCGCGGATCTCTTTTATCTGGCCAAAGACGGGTTCAACTGTTTGCTTCCTTAATCCATATTTTTCTATGCCGGCCTTTGTCCTTAGTTTTCGTCTCATTCGGTCGGGCAACGGCAAATCAACCGGTATCCTGCCTTTGGGTGCAGGTTCAGGTGTAGAATTGTGTTTCATTTTCTCGCCGGGAATATATGAATCAGTCTTGCCGTGGAGCCAATTTAGGTTGTCCTGGCTAAAATATCCTGCGTCAGCTGAGAGTTCTCTGGGGTAACAGCCTATGTTATTCTTAGTCTTTTCCATCATCATCGGTAAGTGCTGGCTGTCTGCAGCCTGGTTGGTTACTTCCCCCGCCAATATGATCTGACTTTTGGAATCAACAACTGCCTGGGCATTGTAGGCCTGAACAAAAGCTTTATCTGAATTCATCATTATTCTTGATTCCGGATCGGTAAAGTTGCGCTGGGCTTTGTCGTCGGGCTCGCCGGTCTTCTTTTTATATCTGACCTTTCCCTTTGGCAACACAGGAGGATCGTCGTTTTTGTCGTTATCGTTCTTATTCTTTTTATTATCTTCTTCCCGGGCCAGTCTGGCTTCCTCCTCCAAGGCGGCTTTAGCTTCCTTGATTTTGGCCAGTCTTGTTTCCTGGTAAGCCAATTCTTCAGGGAGTTCATCGCCCTTGCGGTCTCGACCGTAGAGTTTGTCTTCTTTTAAGTCTATATGGTTGGCTTTTTCAAGAAGTTTTTTAATTTCTTTTTCCAGCCTCTGTTCTTCGGTCTTCATGCGGCCATAACTCATGGCCTTATGCTTGGATGCGTTGGCGTTTATCTTGGTGCCGTCCAAAGAGGCGTGTTTTAAGCCTACTAATCCGGCTTTCTCACATAGTTTTAGAATTTGCGCAAAAATGCCGGGCAGGGATTTTATATGACGCCGCCTGAACTCGTTAATGGTACGGAAGTCTGGCCTGTTTCCGCCAGCCAGTACTACAAAGGCTACTTCTTCATAAACAGCTGCGGCTATTTTTCGGGATGAAAATATTCCGCGACAGTAGGCATAAAACAGGATCTTGGTCATCAGTGCCGGGTGATAAGGTGGTTGGCCCCTTGAGTCTCTTTCGTATTCTTTCTCAATTGCGGTTAAATCCAGGTTGTCGACGAGATCACTGATAAAGAAAATGATATGATTCTTTGGCAGCCATTCTTGCGGAGCTGGCGGAAATAAGTATATTTGGTTGTGGTTGTAGGGTTTATATCCTTTTATCATAATGATATATATTTCGGGATTTATAGGCAGTTTTCCTGTTTTCTGTTAATACTCAGACAGGCTGCTAGGGCCATTGTATCGGAATTTTCACTATATCCTGAGCAGAGCCGTCCTTTGGGCTGTTCCAGAATACTTCCAGAGTTCCTTTTCCTTTTCCCGGAGGTTTATAGGTGATCTTGATTTCAAAGTCGCCCCTTCCAGGCGCTCCTTGAGTTGCGGTGGCTGATCCCTCAGCTATTTTTTTGCCGCTTTCGTCCAGCAGCCGGGCGTTAACCCGCCCCTCAAAAACCCTGGCGCTGCCCTTTATCAACAGCGGCACACCGGCTGCCTGCCCCGCCACCGGGTGGGTGACCCAGACTGCCGGATAGTAGACCTTTTCAAGGTATCGTTTAAAAGGCTGGTCGTACAGCCCCACGTGCCCCCACCAGTCTTTCACCCGCCCTTCGGTCTTGCCCTCCACCTGAAAGGAAACCTCTTTGATGTTGGGAAATTCGGTAAGGGTGTTGACTATACTCTGAATGCCCAGTGACTCGCCGGCGGTGCCCACATTGGCATTCAGTACCTCCTTTGAGAAATTCACGGTGGCCAGCCCGTCATTAATCTTTATTCCCAGTGTCTTGGTGCCGGCAGGCAGTACCTTTGCGGCTCCCGGGGTTTTAGGACTGCCGTTGATCAGTTCATTTACGGCTGCCCTGGGTCCGTCCTCGGTGTAGGGAACCCGGTGGATCTCCCTGACAAGAAAAGCGTCGGAATCCGAAAATTTGATGTAATAAACTGCTATGTCCATTTCTTTCGGGGTTTCGGCCATTTTTTGTATTTTATTGATGTCGGGGGCGGTCTGTGGCCCATCGGCCCTGTGGTAACGTGTGGCAATGAAATACACTGCAACGGCAACAACTATAAACAGCAGTGCTATTTGAAGAACTCTTTTTATAATTACACCTCCTAAGCTGAATAATTATAAGCCCCGGCTAATATTAAGACAATTTGCTGATATACCAGATAATGCTATATCCAGCGGACCTTCGGGAAACACGAAAAAGGAATAAAAATAGTAACAAAGATCTGGCGTATTACGAGATTTATATTTATAATTATTATTGTTTTGATCCGGCACAATAGCCTATAAAAGTCTTTTCTTAAAGTGAGGCGAAAAAAAATGTATCATTTTGTAATGGACGCTTTTAACGGGTACCGTTCTCGCTTGGATGATATTATGCTGGTTCACGAGATATTGGAAGAAATACCACTAAAACTGGGCATGAAGACGGTAATGACTCCTTTTATCCTGCCCTATTACAACGGTGTTGTTCCCGAGGACTGCGGCATCAGTACTTTTGTTTTTCTGGGGGGCGGGCACTTTACAATACACACATTTTCCTTCCGGGAGGCATATTTTGTTGATCTGATGTCTCCTGAGCCTTTTGATTCCGTTAAACTGGAGAACATGATCAAAGACGCCTTCCCGGCGGAAAATATAACCTCTTACACTTTAAAAAGAGAAGAAAAGAATAGCTATCCCCGGAAAATCCAAATCAATCAGGAGTTGGATTTTGGGCCGCATCTCTTTCTTGACTTTGAGAACTATAATGGTCCCAGCACTATGGACGATCTTTTTGACCTCTTTGACGAAATGCCCTTTAAGATCGGTATGACTCCGATTATGCGCCCTTATACGGTTAGAAACACCATAGGAAACGAAAAGGTTACATCCATTCTCACCATGATAGCCGAGAGCCATATCAGCCTGCACTATTTCGAGGAGTCCAGGAGGGCGTATCTGGATTTGTTTTCTTGCCGCTTCTTCGATTACAACGAGGTCATTGGAAAGCTAAAGGATCTTTTTAACAGCAATGTCACCAATGAAACCCTCATTTCACGGGGCAGCAAATACCAGCAGTTTAAGAGAGTCTCCACTTCCCAGGCATTCAACTCCCGCGCCTGGTTGGATAACGTATATAAAAACGGTATAAGTTAAAAATTTCATGCAAAAAACAAAGAGTGCCTGCATAGCCGGTTAAAAAATAAAGCAGGCACTCTTCGCCTGCATAAAGGGTCAGTGGGCAGCGGTGCGCCCGTTGGCCTTTTCTTCGGTTTCCTCCATGATTCTTTCAACGGGTTTTTTATAAATGGCAGAAAATACTCCTATACCCAGACATATCACCAGGGCGTAATAAAAATAAGTGAAATCGATAGTAAATCCGCTCATAAAACAGCCTCCCTCATACCCTTAAACCGGGTGGTTTTATTTTTTCTTCTCTTTTTTATGAAGTTTATTTGTTTTATTTCATAAAATATTATTGCATATTTTAGCCGGTAAGGAAAGAGGTCAATCTTTAACAGCCTGTCCTTTAAATCTGATCCCTGAATGTCTGTTGAAATTGTTCCAGGGTCATTTTAATGCTGCGCGGCTTGCTTCCTTCAAATCCCCCTACAATTCCGCGCCTTTCCATGATGTCCACCAGCCTGGCGGCCCTGGCATACCCAATATGAAGTCTTCGCTGCAGCAGGGATATAGATGCCGTGCCGCTTTCAATGAATATTTTGACTGCCTGAGCCAGCAGTTCGTCATGATCATCTTCAGGATCGTTTTTTCCTTCTTCGGCCGGGGGTGCGGTGAGGACCTGTTCATCGTAAACCGGCTGAGCCTGCTCCTTCAAGTAGGTAACCAGACTTTCAACCTCCTGGTCGGACAGGTATGCTCCCTGTACCCTTACCGGTTTTGCGGCTCCCACCGGAAAGAACAGCATATCACCCCTTCCCAGGAGCTTTTCGGCGCCTCCCATATCCAGAATGGTCCGCGAGTCCACCAGGGAGGAAACTGCAAAAGAGATCCTGGAGGGAATGTTGGCCTTAATCAGTCCGGTTATGACATCAACCGAAGGCCGCTGGGTTGCTATAACCAGGTGCAGCCCGGCGGCCCTTGCCATTTGGGCCAGGCGGCAGATGGAATCCTCCACGTCAGCAGGGGCCACCATCATCAGGTCCGCCAGCTCATCTATAATTATGACAATATAGGGCAGGGTTTGGCGTTCCTTCCCGGCGCCGGTCTGACATGTTTTGTTGTACCTTCCGATATCCCGCACCCCGGCAGACGCAAAAATCTCGTAGCGGCGCTCCATTTCCTTCACCGCCCAGCGCAAGACCCCTGCAGCCTTCTTGGCATCGGTAACCACAGGGGATATAAGGTGAGGTATGCCGTTATAGGTGGCCAGTTCCACCATTTTGGGGTCCACCATCAGGAGTTTTACCTCGTCCGGAGAGGACTTGAACAATATACTGGCTATCAGTGTATTTATGCAGACGCTCTTGCCGGCCCCGGTGGCCCCAGCCACGAGCAGGTGGGGCATTTTGCCAAGGTCTGCAAAAACAGGGGAGCCGGCTATGTCTTTGCCGAGGCCTACAGTGAGTTTTGACTGTGAGTTGGTGAATTCCCTGGTCTCAATCAGCTCCCGGAGTGTAACCGGGGAAATCTCCCTGTTGGGCACCTCGATGCCAACTGCAGCCTTTCCGGGAATTGGGGCCTCTATGCGAACCCCCGGCGCCGCCAGGTTTAGGGCAATGTCGTCCGCCAGTCCCACAATGCGGCTGACCTTGATACCCGGCGGGGGCTGGATTTCGTAGCGTGTGATGGCCGGACCAACCGAGATGCCGGAGACCCTGGCCGTTATGCTGAAGCTTTCCAGCGTGGTTTCCAGAAGCCGGGCACGTTCCGCTATTTCCTTGTCGGAAACCTCGTTTTTGTTTCTTTCCGTTGATTTTAAAAGTCCTATGGGAGGAAGGCGGTACATGCTGCCGTCCGCCAGGGAGGTTACAGGGATATCGGGGATTTCAGCCTGAACCCTGGCTGTCTTTTTTTTGGGAACAGTATCATTTCCCGAAAAGGATTTTTGAGGTTTAACGCTATCGGCTTCTACGGATTCATCCCCGGGATTGTTTTTAATAAGAACCGGCGAATGATTGTCCCTGCTTTCCCCGGGGTCCACATCTTCAAAAAGGAAGTTGAACACACAGTTCCAGGCCCTGCTTCCGGCTTTTCTGGCGCGCAGGGAGGCAAGCAGGCCCAGCTGGGCCAGAGTGTAACCGGTTATAAGCAGCAGGGAGACCAGGGTGAGGGAAGCCAGGACTATATAAGCGCCTACCGTACCAAATGATCCGGTAAGTACGAAAACCGAGGCAGCGCCTACAACTCCGCCTCCCCGGCCTTTCAGTCCGTAACCGAACAGATTGTCCGCCGGGGCGTCAAGATGGCCCAGGGTAAGAAAAACCAGTCCCAGTATGATAAAGCCTGCTGCCCGGGGAGTTATCCTGAAATCGCCTTTTTCTTTAATCAGTTTGAGACCGAGAAAGAACATTCCCAGGCTTATCAGGTACCTGCTCTCACCGGCTATTATTTCCATACCCCGGCTTAAAAGGGATCCAACCGCCCCGAGGGCGTTTGTAAAAAGGCTGGCGGCCCCCAAAATGGACAGTGTAATTATTGCAATACCCGCCAACTCATACTTTAACTTATTGTCCGGCCTGCTTTTAGCCGGCTTGACGTCTTTTACGGATATCTTTCTTTTTTTCCGGGACGCCATTGATCTACTCCCTTTCCCAGCGAATAAAACACGGGATAATACGACAAAAATTGAGTTAACACACTACTGAGCTTACCATAAAAAGGGCCTGAGGGCAAGTGCAGGGCAGGTTCCCGGGATTTGGAAGCGGGATTGGCGCAAAAAAGGACGCCTTTCAAGCGTCCCGTGGTGTCAGTCATTGTAATTGTATTATATAAAGGTAAAGCGATAAAAGGCCAGGCTGTCTCCCCGTATTAACCAACCGCCTTTTGCCTATAGTAGCTGACGGGTACGTTTATTCACTTTCGCCGTTTTTTGCTGCCGGCCTTGCGCAAACCGGTTTCCGGGGTGACTTTCCTCCTCCTCATGAAAAGCACTGTCACCCCTACCGATATAAGGATAAGGCTGACCAGTTGTGCGGCTCTTATAGGTCCCAGCATAAGGCTGTCGGTTCTCATGCCCTCTATGAAAAAACGCCCTGCAGAGTATAGGACAAGGTATAGCATTGAAATCTCTCCAGGAACTTTGCGAATTCTCCAGTAATAGGTCAGGAAGATGAAGACCCCGAAATCCCAGATAGACTCATAGAGGAAGGTGGGATGGTAATACCTGCCGTCTATAAACATTTGCTGCTCAATAAAGTCAGGGAAGTACGAGATAAACTCCTTGGAGACAGGTCCCCCGTGGGCTTCCTGGTTGATAAAGTTTCCCCACCTGCCGATGGCCTGTCCTAGAATGAGGCTGGGAGCCAAAACATCTGCCATGTTCCATAAAGGTAAACCGTATTTTTTTACATACCATAGGCCGGCCAGGACACCTCCTATTATCCCCCCGTGAATGGCGAGGCCGCCCTCCCAAATCGCCAGTGCGCTAAGAGGGTCGGAGCTGTATTCGGACCATTTGAGGGCCACGTAGTAAAGTCTGGCCCCTATTATGGCCGATGGTATGATGACTGTGATTATGCCGACAATATGATCGGGATTGATGTTTGCCCTGGCCGCACGCCGGTAAGCCAGTATCGTTCCTAACAGAAAGGCCGTGGCCATTATCACGCCATACCATCTTACCTGAATAGGGCCTATTTCCAGGGCCACCGGATCAATCATCCGTTAAAACACCTCCGGCTAGTAGCTTTCCTCAATAGTCAACTCTTATTCTATAAGAATGCCACTTTTTTGTCATTACCTGTTTGTAATTCCCTTTGGAAAGTTTTAATAACGGGCTTTGAATGTTGAAAAAAACAAGAAATTTTTTAGTGACAAAAAGAAGGTATTTTTGTATTGATGAGTAAAATAGTATTGGACGTAGTTTCAGTCAACATGTTTTAACCCGCTGTTCAAGCGGGAATTTCTCTTTTTCCGGGGGCCTTAAAATAAAAAACCGGTCCTTTAAGGTTCCGGTTAGTTATATGAAATCATGCTCCAAAGGAATTCTGTTGATAATTTCCCATACACGGGGGTTTCAAGGGGGTGTGCCCCCTTGCTTCAGTGCGGGGTTAGGACGCGTTACGTCCGAAGGGGCGGAAGCCCCTATTTTATGATACTTTTTGGACTACGTTTTCGTGCTTAACCTTCTTATTGTTGATTTCCTCGGAATAGTCGGTGGAGATTAGGTACAGGTTTACCCACAGTTCATGCTCGTTTGATTTGCCTTCCAACTCCTTGGCAACATCCCGGAATTTCTTTTCAACCCTGTCCTTGAAGGCCGAGAAATCGACCAGCAGTTCCACTATGTCTCTCTGGTTGTAAGATAAACCTTCCTTGATCGGTTTGGCCATTGCTTTACCCCCTGTTTTTGAAATCGGCTCCACAGTATAATTATAGTAACCATGGTAAAATATGTTAAGAGGGATATAATGTCTATTTTATTTCTCTATTGTTGTATAAAGAAAAAGGAGGCCGTTATGGCCTCCTTTTTCTTGGGTATATTTTACCTGAAACCGAACTGGTTCGCCTGATATGGTGAATAGGTCAGTCCGGTGCCGGCGAGGTTGCTCTGCATGCCGGACCATTGCTGGGATGTCCCCAGGCCGCTTTGGAAAGTGGGGCTTACCTGGGAGAAGATATTGGAACTCCATGGTGTCTGGGTACCCATGCCGAATTGGTTGGCAGCGTTGGAAAATGCCTGGGTGGCGTAGCCCATTTGAGCTCCGGTGCCCAAAACGCTGGGGCTGTATCCCTGGGTGTAAAGGGGCAGCTGTGAAGTCACCGTGCTGAAGTTAATTGGAAACTGGCCCAGTTGAGCTGTTCCCTGGCCAAATGCTCCGAATTGGCCGCCAAATATCCCGGTTGTGGGAAGCTGCCCGGTAAGCCCGGTATAGGTGGTATAATTTGCCGGGATGACGCCTGTTGTCTGCCAAGCCCTCTGCATGGGCAGTACCTGGGTCGCAATCTGCTGCGTAATGCCTGAAAGCTGGTTTACATCCTGGCTCAGCTGGCTTGCTACCTGTTGAATCCTTCTGAGGCCCTGAGACGCCAGCAGCTCTTTTTGGGTCATTTGCTGGAGCTGGATAGCGTTGGCCTGCTCGGACTGCTGCAGTTGATTGCATACCTGGGTGATATCGTTGATTTCTTGCTGCAGTCTTTGAATTTGTTGCTGGAGTTGTACTACCTGGTGATCCATCAACTTTTTCCCCCTTGGAAAATTTTTTTATGCCTTCCGGCTTCCGGAATTATTATTTGCCGAAAATGGGTGCTTATACAGCATTTAGTGGTAAAAATTATGGTAATAATGGTAAATTATAGCTTGTTGATGTTGTGAAGGTTAAAAACCCCCAGACTGCTGATTTTTATATCCTTAACAAAAGGGGTGTGGGCTATTCTGAACACGCTGTGGTTTATTGCTGCCACCGGAACTTCCTCCAGTATTATATTTTCGGCCTGCCCGTAAAGCTTATCCCTCGACTTCTTGTCGGAAACCCTTTGGGCCGTAACCAGATACACATCCAGTTTACTGTTTTTATACCCGGATGTGTTTAGCCCCTGATCGATCTGTGACGAGGAGAGCAGCGTGTAAAGGAAATTGTCCGGGTCGCCGTTGTCTCCGGTCCATCCGTAAAGGAAAAAGTCACCGGTTTTATTTCTGATTGCCTCCTTATATTTTTCCCACGGCATTGACTTTATATTAACGGTTATGCCGGCCGGCTCAAGCTGTTTCCTGATTTCCTCCGCCAGTGATCTCCCGCCCGGGGGACAGTACCTCCTTGAGTCTTCGTAGGTTATAAGGGTCAGGCTGATTCCCCCTGGATAACCTTCCCTGGCCAATATCCTCCGTACCTGGTCGGTGCTGTGCCTGCCACCTGCATTTTTAATGGTGGAAAGGGGCGGGGGAAGGAGTCCGGCAGCCGGCACCCCCTCGCCTCCCAGTGCATCGGCAACTATTTTATCCCTGTCCAGGGCATAAGCGATGGCATAACGCAGATATTTATTGTTAAAAGGAGCCCTGTCGGTGTAGAACCCGAGATAGCTCACATCCAGGCCGGGCAGGGAGGCTATTTTCATGCCGTTGGCCCGCATTTTTTCAATCTGTTCCGGCCCGGGGCGAATAATTATGTCTGCCTTCCTGTCCAGCAGCATTTTGGATCTGGCCGGCGAATCGGGCACCGCCTTTATTACAATCTTCTTAATTGAAGGGGGGCCCCCCCGGTAACGGGAGTTGTATTGCAGAACTATTTTATTCTTGTCGGACTGTACGAAAATATACGGGCCGGTTCCTGACTGGTGTTTCCAGAAATCATCCCCGTACTTTTTAATGGCAGTGGGGCTGACCACCGGGGCCCCGAAAGGGAGAGCAAGGTTTTTCAAGAAAGGGGCGAAGGGCTGTTTCAATAAGAAAGAAACAGTGTACCTTTCCCCGGTTTCAATAGATGAAACGGGACCAAAAATAAAAGAGGCGTATGGCTCGCTGTCCTGAAGCGCCATAACCCTGGACATGCTGAACTTGACGGCCTCCGCGTCACAGGCCGTTCCGTCGCTGAACTGAATTCCGGGCTTGAGGTAAAAGGTCCACCGTTTCCCGTCCTCCGAGACTTCCCAGCTGTCCGCCAAGCAGGGCTCGGGCTCAAGGGTCTCCGGGTTAAGCTTTACAAGGCCTTCGTAAACACCGGTAATGGGCAGGGCATTTTCCAGGGATGAATTCCTGGCTGGGTCAATACTATCAGGTATGCTTCCCTGCAATATGACCAGTTCATTCTTGGCTGGCTCTGCCTCCCAACCGGTGATGACCTTGATGGAAAGAAGGATCCCCAACAGGACAGTCAGTAACATGAGCATGCGTTTGTGCAAGATACGACCCCCTTATTCAATAGCTAATTATGTTATTAAAGGAATAATATACCAATTCCTCCCTTTAATTTAAAAAATATGAGTTAAAAGGGTATAATTTATTTACAAATTCATGTTGAAACGTTTAATCTGGTAACGGGAAATAACATTTCGGAGTTGTTGTTTATATAAGGAGGCGGGGAATTTGAGCATAAGGTTTGGTCCGGCCGGTAATCCGAACTCTTTTTACGAGGAAGGTTACAAAAGCTCGCTGGATATGCCCGGGTGGCTTCATGGTAAAGGTCTTAACGCATACGAGTACCAGTGCAGCAGGGGCGTCAACATAGGGGAGGAAACCGCCCGCAAGCTTGGGCGCCTGGCCGGGCAATACGGGGTTTACCTCAGCATACATGCCCCCTATTATATAAATCTGGCTGCCGATGACCCTGTATTGCGGGAAAAAACAGTGAATCACCTGATGAAATCGCTGGCCGCTGCCCGGTGGATGGGAGCCGGTGTGGTGGTGTTTCATCCCGGATCGGGAAAGGGCGACAGGTTGGGGTCGATAAAGAGAGCCAAACATCTGCTGGGGGAAGTTATAAAGCAGGCCAGGGATGAGGGGTTCGAAGGCATATATCTGGCCCCCGAGACAATGGGTAAAAAATCCCTGCTGGGAAATCTGGACGAGGTTCTTGAATTGTGCAGCCTTGATTCCGGAATAATTCCTGCACTGGATTTCGGGCACCTGCACGCCGCAAGCATGGGGGGCTTTGAATTGGAAGAGGCCTTTGCCGGCGTATTTGACAAAATTGAGGCCGCCCTGGGGAGGGAGGCCTTTAAAAAGCTGCATATTCATTTCAGTCCGGTGGAATACACAAACGCGGGTGAAAAGAGGCACCGCACCACCAGGGACGAAGGTTTCGGGCCGGATTTCACGCTTCTTGCACGGCAGCTGGCCGCCCGCTCCGCCCATTTCACGGTCATTTGCGAGTCCGACGGCCTTCAGGCCGAGGATGCGCTGGTGTTTAAATCTATATATGAAAAGGTGGCAGGTTCGAAGTTCGATTAGGAAGTTTGGCCGCGGGGATCACGCTTAGTGAATCTCTACGTCCTGTCCGCCGTGGGTTCTCATTAATCCGTAAGCTTCCTGGGCACTGGCGTCGTCGCAGCGAACACTTACCAGAACGCGGCCCTGCTTTACCCTGCCTTCGAAAAACCTTCCTCTTTCCGAAGGTATACCGTAATCGGCCAGCCCGCCGGCGATCCCACCGGTGGCTGCCCCTGAAAGAAGCCCGGCTATTGGGCCGGCGGCCAGGAGGGGCCCCAACCCCGGTATTGCCAGGGCTCCCGCCCCGGCAGCCAGTCCCACCAGGCCGCCGATTACACCTCCGGTGCTGGCGCCGTCGCTCACGGGATCTCCACCTGTAAAACGGGTATTGTACTTGTCGGGATCTCCGCCTGCTTTATTATCCATGGCAACCACCGAGATATCCTTTTCAAACCCTTTGCCTTTCAGGTCAGTTATCGCCTTTTCCGCGCTGTCACGGCTGTCGAAGGTTCCTATTACGGTTTTTGACATATTAACCCTCCTGAATAAATGAAATTCTATCATATATTCCCTCCGCCGGTGGAAAACTATACAGCGGTAAAAATCAGTTAGAAATAGAAGTAAACGTTCAAAAAAATGTTGTGCGTCACATAATTATGCGTTTATAATTATATCTGCTATGTTTTTCAACCGCAGGCTAAATTTTAAAAAATATACGTTTGGAGGAAGCCAATCTTGAACTTATGGGTTACCGAATACCAAACCGAAAACCTCTCCATCGGATGCCGTGTTGTTAAAACCCTGTACCGGGATAAAAGCCAGTTTCAGGACATCTTGGTGGCGGATACACTTCAGTTCGGAAGGATGCTTCTTCTGGACGGGATTATTCAGACCACTGTGGTTGACGAATTTGTGTATCACGAGATGATTACCCATGTCGGGCTGAACACACTGGATAAACCCCGCCGGGTTTTGGTGATAGGCGGGGGTGACGGGGGATCAGTCAGGGAAATATTGAAGCATCCGTCGGTTGAAAAGGCTGTACTGGTGGAAATCGACGGCAAGGTTATAGAGGCTGCAAAGATGTATTTGCCGGAAATAAGCTGCGCGCTTGACGATCCCAGGGCCGAGGTTATCGTTGACGACGGGATTAAGCACGTAAAGGAAAACAAAAATACATACGATATGATTATTGTGGACTCCACCGACCCCATAGGCCCTGCCGTGGGACTTTTCGGCGCGGAATTCTACAGGGATGTATACAATGCCCTGACGGAAAACGGGCTGTTTGTGGCCCAAACCGAGTCGCCCTTTTTTAACAAGGACCTCATTACCAGAATAACAGGCGATGTCAGGTCAATTTTCCCTATAACCAGGCTTTTCCTTGCCAATATCCCCACCTATCCGGGGGGATTGTGGTCCTTTACCATGGGTTCGAAAAAATATGACCCGCTTGAAGTGGACACCGCCGGCATAACCAGGATGGAAACCAAATACTACAACCCGGAAATACACGGGAGTGCCTTCGTGCTGCCCGAATTCGTAAAAGAACTGGTGAAATGATATCCGGGAAAAAACGGGAGTCGGAATTCTGAAGTCATAATAAGTTTTTGAGAAACAAAAAGGGTTGATTGTAAGTGTATACTGAGGTATTCAGCGGATTCATGGGGAGTGGCGATGACTACGAGGGTGCCCGTGCTGTAATTCTGGGGGCGCCCATGGACCAGACGGTAAGTTTCAGGAGCGGCGCAAGGAACGGGCCCAGGAGTATTCGCAGCGTCAGCGAGGTGCTGGAAGAATACAGCCCCCGGTTGGACAGGGACCTTGCAGAATTATTATACACCGACCTGGGGGACATATTGATCATACCCGGCAAAATTGAGGAAAACCTGGAAAGGATAGAAAAGACCGTCGGCAAGGTTTTGCGGGACGGTAAATTTCCTGTAATGCTGGGGGGAGAGCACCTTGTGACGCTACCGGCTGTGCGCTGTGCGGCGTCCCTTTTCCCGGAACTGTCGGTGATCCATTTCGATGCCCACGCCGACTTAAGGGATCAGTACCTGGGAATGAGACTTTCCCATGCCACGGTAATGAGGCGGATTGTGGAAATAATAGGCGGTGAAAGGCTTTTTCAGTTTGGCATACGGTCCGGTACCAGGGAAGAGTTTGCCTACGCCAGGTCGTCGGTGAATTTTTATCCCGATGATGTAAATATTGACGATATTGTTAAGGTGGCCGGAAGGCTTAAAGGGAAACCGGTTTATATAACCCTGGATATTGATGTCTTTGATCCGGCATACGCTCCCGGCACCGGTACACCGGAGCCGGGCGGATGTATGCCCGCCCAGGTTTTTTCGGCGCTGGAGGCCCTTTCGGGACTAGACGTAATCGGATTTGACCTGGTTGAGGTGTGTCCCGCCTATGACCAGTCGGACCGCACGGCAATACTGGCGGCAAAAATTGTCAGGGAAGTAATGCTGCTTTTTGGAGACAGGTCAGCCAGGTAACATCACGGTAATACAAACAAATGCTCCGGAAATCCCGGAGCGTTTTTATTTTAAACCTATATTTTAATGGTGCTGGTCACCCAGATTATCGAACTTGCTGGTGGCCAGAGTAATATCCTTGGCGGTTCCGCTAATCAGCATACCGGCCAATGCTGCACTGAATGCCACGGCCAGGGCTATCAGTATTTTTACTCCCACGTCTAATCTCCTCCCGTTTATTCTTAGAATAAACCATCCTTGGTAAAAAGGCAAGCCTGTATACAACTCAGTTTTTTCCATAACCATGCCCGAGGAAATTATTGGCCTAAATAATCTATAGCCCTTAATAGCAAAATATTTTTATGAAATGTGTCAGGTTTGTTATTTACGGATTATTGGGATGGGCTATGGAAATTGTGTTTACCGGGCTGGGATCGGCTCTAAAGGGTGATGTGAGGCTTCTGGCTACAACATACTTATGGATGTTTCCAATATATGGACTGGCACTCTTTCTTGAGCCGGTTCACGACAGGATAAGGGCATGGAACTGGGTGTACAGGGGCATTATATGGGTTTTTTTAATCTGGATGATAGAATATGTCACCGGGGGTGTCATCCGGCTGGTAACCGGTGTCAGCCCCTGGGACTATACCGGCAGGACCATATGGGAGATAGACGGGCTGATTCGTCTCGACATGGCCCCTTTTTGGTTTGTTGCAGGTTTGTTGTTTGAGAGGGCACACGACCTTCTTGTCAGGAGGCTGGAAATCTGACCGCGCCGGTTGCTGTTTTTATATTGTGGATAACCTGTTGATAAATATAGACATGGGACTGCGGACCCACGAAAATATGTACTCTTTTAGGACTAGGGGGTTGTGGATAAATTCTCAATCTGGTATCCTTATCTATAGTTTTGGGATTAAAATATTTACATAGTCAAATAATTATGGAGGTGTGCAGGATGGATTTAAAAACCCTGATTTATGAAAAAGAAGGTCATGTCGCCGTTGTTACACTCAACAGGCCCCAGTCTCTTAATTGCCTGAACGAGGACATGTGGGCCGAGATGTCCTTGGTGCAGGATGAGATTGAAAATGATGACCATATCAGGGCGGTGGTTATAAAGGCCGCCGGTGACAAGTTCAGCGCCGGCATTGATATATCGCTTCTGGGGAAAATAAACTCCCAGTTTATATTAAAAAGCCTTGGTAAAATGCAAAATCTGTATACCCGTTGGGAGAACATGGGGCCCCCGGTCATCTGCGCCATAAACGGGATATGCTTTGGGGCCGGGACCGAACTGGCACTGGCCTGCGATATCAGGATCGCCTCAAGGGATGCGGTTTTTGCTTTGCAGGAAGTAAATTTCGGCCTATCCCCCGACCTGGGCGGAAGCCAGAGACTGACCAGGACTGTGGGACCCAGCCAGGCCAAAAGGATAATACTGGCCTGCGAAAAAATTGCTTCGGAAGAAGCCATCAGAATTGGATTGGTTGATAAGTTGTGCGAGCCCGGAGACCTGGCCGGCGAGGCCATGTCCATGGCTGAAAGGATTGCCGGAAAACCCCCTGTGGCGGTCAGGTTCGCAAAAAAAGCAATCAATCTGGCCATGGAAAGCTCACTGCAGGCCGGCCTTCTGTACGAGCAGGCCCAGTCGGCCTTCTGTTTCGGGACTGAGGACATGAAGGAGGCAGTGATGTCGTTTTTTGAAAAAAGAAAACCGCAATTTAAGGGTAAATAAAATACAAATTAATATTAATTATACTTAAAACAGCGTTACAAATAGTTTTATACTAAGGGATACGCTTATAAAGCGCATCCCTTTTTTATCGCCAGGTATATGATATATTAAAAAGTATGTGTTAAGCTGTTGAACGTGAATGCACCGGATTGCAGGAAAAGACTGTCCTAAAGTCGAAATTAATACTGCATTACAGAGTGCTGAGGGGGATTTTTTTGGATACAGCAACTTTTTTAGAAATTATGTCGGTTCAAAGGCATGATTTTTTAAATCATTTACAGGTTATTTCCGGTCTCGTTCAGCTAAACAAAGTTGAAAGGGTAAGGGAATATATCAGCCAGGTCAGCATGGAGGTAGAAAGGCTCAGCAAAGTAGGGCATCTGAACATTCCGGAAGTGGCCGCCGTATTGTTGACCGGGCATTTTTGGGCCGGCAAGCACCAGGTAGAGGTGGTATACGATATAAGTACAAATTTTGATCATTGCACCGTTCCGGGAAAGATACTGGGTGAGGTGGTAGAAGAGGTTTTCTGGCAGTCCCTTAAATGCCTTGTTCCCCCAGGGGTACCCGATCGGACTTTGAAAATATCACTTGCCGAGACAGAAAAAAAATACCTGCTGAAGTTTTTCTCGCCCGGGCCGCCCGGAAGGGAGGCGGAAACCGCCCAGGACCGTTTGGCCGGAATAGGCAGCAGACTTGTCCCTTATCACGGCAAGGTGGGTATAGTGGTGTCAGGAGCCGGGGGAGAAATTTTCATAGTGTTGCCAAAAAAGGCGCCTGACGGGGGCCAAGGCGGTGCATAATATAAATAGATATCTTTAATGAACTGATAGGAGATTTTATGTTTTACGACAGGGCAAAAATATATGTCAAGGGTGGAGACGGCGGCAACGGGTGTGTTGCCTTCCGCAGGGAGAAATATGTACCCGACGGGGGTCCATGGGGAGGGGACGGGGGCCATGGCGGTGATCTGGTTCTGGTGGCCGATGAAGGTCTTCGCACCCTGGTTGATTTCAGGTACCAGAGTCATTACAAGGCCGAGCGGGGCCAGCACGGCATGGGCAAGAACATGCATGGCCGATCAGGTGAAGACCTCGTTTTAAGGGTTCCCGTCGGTACGGTGGTGAGGGACTCTGAAACAGGAGAGTTTATAGGGGACCTTACAGTTGACGGGCAGCGGCTGGCGGTGGCCAGGGGAGGAAGGGGAGGAAGGGGTAACGCCAGGTTTGCCACCATGAGTAACAAGGCTCCCAAAATGGCCGAAAAAGGTGAGCCGGGAGAGGAGCGCTGGCTCAGCCTTGAGCTGAAGCTGCTGGCTGATATTGGACTTGTGGGTCTGCCCAACGCCGGCAAGTCCAGTCTCATATCGAAGATTTCGGCGGCCAGGCCCAAAATAGCCGACTATCCCTTTACCACTCTGGTGCCCAATCTCGGCATGGTCAGGGTTGAAGAAGGAAACAGCTTTGTGGTGGCCGACATTCCCGGGCTGATAGAAGGCGCTCACACCGGGGCGGGCCTTGGACATGAGTTTTTACGCCATGTTGAGAGAACCCGTATACTGGTGCATATGGTTGATGTATCCGGCTACGGCGGGAAGGACCCGGTAAAGGATTTCATGACCATAAACCGGGAAATTTCTCTTTATAACCCCGCGCTTGTGGAAAAGCCGATGCTGGTGGCAGCCAATAAGATTGACATGCCCGGTTCCCGGGAAAACCTGGAACTTTTGGAAAAGGAACTGGGAAAAAACTATGAAATATACCCAATATCGGCCCTTACCGGGGAAGGTATTGACAAACTCCTGACAAGGCTTTCACAACTGCTGAACACTATTCCCGCGGATGAGGCCGGGGTAGAGTCAAAAATTATGCCGGAGGCGGTGCATAAGTCAGAGCCCAGGTTTACTATCGAAAAGAACGATGGCGTATACACCGTCGGCGGTAAGGAAATTGAGCGTCACGTGGCCATGACCGACCTGGAAAACGAGGAAGCTGTAAGCCGTCTGCAGAGGATAATGTTCATGATGGGCATTGATGAGGCCCTTAGAAAGGCTGGCGCCAAAAACGGGGATATTGTCAGGATAAAGGGCGCCGAATTCGAATTTGCGGAATAACCCCTAAAGATTCCCTCATTCCATACCGAAATATATTAAAGAACATGCTTGGGAGTGATGGGGATGGTAAAAAAACATTGCCAGTTCTGCGAAGGGACAAGCTTCAGTTCAGATGAGAAAGGCACATGGATCTGCCCATACTGCGGGTGTGACCTCACATGGCAGCCTGTGGAGTCAAAGTGACAGAAAACCAAGTGATCTATAAACGGCGCTCCGGTGGGGCGCTTTTTATTTTCAAATTTTTTTAGTATTCCGGGTTTAACATGTTATAATAATCTTTATCCCAAATATTTACGTGAGGTAATATGAGGCAGAGATCTGATTTGAAAAACGCCGGCAGGGTGGTGGTGAAGGTGGGTTCAAGCTCACTGATCTACCCTAACGGAAAGCCAAATATCTCTCATATGGAATCACTGGCCCGGGAGCTTTCCGACCTTAACAACAAGGGGTTGGACGTGATACTGGTTACTTCGGGGGCCCAGGGGATGGGTTTTAACCGGCTCGGGTTTTCCAGGCGCCCCAAAAACATACCCGAAAGACAGGCCGCCGCCGCCGTAGGACAGGGCATACTTATGCACATGTATGAGAAGTTGTTTGCCGAGTACGGTGTGACGGTGGGGCAGGTGCTTCTTACCAGGGAAGATTTTTCCGACCGCAAGCGTTTTTTGAACGCCAGGAATACACTCTACGCCCTGTTGGGGCTTAGGGTGATACCCATAATCAATGAAAACGACACTGTGGCGGTGGATGAAATAAAGCTTGGCGACAACGACACCCTGGCTGCCCTGGTGGGTGGGCTGGTGGATGCCGATGTGCTTATACTGCTTTCCGATGTTGAGGGGCTTTATTCCGGTGATCCCCGGTCGGTAAAAGATGCCGGGCTAATATCAGATGTAAGAGAAATAAACGGGGAAATGGAAAGGGTGGCCGGGGGGGCCGGAAGCAGTGTCGGCACCGGGGGGATGGTGACCAAGCTGCAGGCTGCAAAGATTTCTATGCATTCGGGGGCTGTGATGGTGTTGGCTGGTGCATCCTGCAAGGATGTGGTGCGCAGGATAATAAGCGGCGAAGAGATAGGTACCGCCTTCTGGCCCCTTGAAAAACTTGAGAATAAGAAAAGATGGATTGCCTACAGCTCCTCTTTACATGGGAAAATATTCGTGGACGAAGGTGCTGCAAGGGCGCTGCTTGAGAGCGGTAAAAGCCTGCTGCCGTCGGGAATCACGGGGGTCGAAGGCACTTTTGAGATAGGAAATACCGTCAGTGTAATTGACCCCGGGGGCAGGGAGATAGCCAGGGGTATCGTCAACTATTCCGCCCGTGAAATTGAAAAGATAAAGGGAAGGCATTCCCGGGAAATTAAAAGAATATTGGGCCACCAGGACTACGAGGAAGTAATACACAGGAACAACCTTGTTTCCAGTTTGTAATGCAGGGGAGGCATGAAAGATGATAGAACAGGAAGTCAGGGCCAAAGCCCTGAAGGCCAGGGATGCGTCAAGGGCCCTGGCGGGTATGTCCGCAAGCCAGAAGAACAGTGCCCTGGTCAGTATGGCCGACGCGCTGGTGAAAAGTGCCGCAGTCATACTGGAAGCCAATGAAATAGATGTCAGGGCAGGACGCGAAAAGGGGCTTTCCAGGGCACTTATTGACAGGCTGCTGCTGACTCCGGACAGGATCGAGGATATGGCAGAGGGGCTCAGGGAAGTGGCCCGGCTTTCCGACCCTGTGGGAGAGATGGATTCAATGTGGCTGAGGCCCAACGGCATTCAGGTGGGCAAGGTCAGGGTTCCCATGGGGGTAATCGGCATTATATATGAAGCCAGGCCCAATGTCACCGTTGATGCTGCTGGGCTTTGCATCAAAACCGGGAACGCCGTATTGCTGCGTGGTGGTTCCGAGGCTGTCAACTCAAACAAGGCCATAACAGAGATTATAGCCGCCGCGTCGGTCAAGGCGGGGATACCCGAGGGGGCTATCCAGCTTGTTGAAAATACCGACCGGGCCGCCGTAAACATTATGATTAGAATGAATGACCTGATTGATGTGATTATACCCAGGGGCGGGACCGGCCTTATCCAGACAGTGGTGCAGAATTCCACAGTTCCAGTAATAGAGACCGGGGTTGGCAATTGCCATGTGTACGTTGATGACGAGGGCGACCTGGAGATGGCCGAAAGGATAGTTATCAATGCCAAGTGTCAGCGCCCCGGGGTGTGCAACGCCATTGAAACCTTGCTGGTACACCGGGATGTGGCGGAGAGGTTTTTACCCCGCATTCTCAACAGGCTGAAAGAAATTGGCGTCGAAATAAGGGGCGACGAACGCACCATGGATCTGGTTGACTGGGTCATACCGGCCACCGAGGAAGACTGGGCCACCGAGTACCTGGACCTTATCCTTGCGGTAAGGGTGGTGGACAGTATGGACGAGGCCATGGAACATATCTACCGATACGGGACCAGGCACTCCGAGGCAATTATCACCGGCAATTACAACAAGGCCCGGCGCTTTACCAGGGAGGTGGACGCCGCCGCGGTATACGTCAACGCCTCCACCAGGTTTACTGACGGCCACCAGTTCGGTTTCGGCGCCGAGATAGGAATATCCACACAGAAACTGCACGCCCGGGGGCCGATGGGCCTTAAAGAGCTGACAACATACAAGTATGTTGTTTTTGGCGACGGCCAGGTCCGTTCCTAGCGCCGGGGTTGACGCTGGGTGCGGTGACAAAAAATGCTTTGCAAATGACAAGCGCCCTGCTGAATATAATACATACGGGGGCTTGCTGATGGATGTCTGTTTTAACTGCGGCTGCAGCCTGGAAGGCGAAATGGCCGGTCAGCATGTAGGCTGCGAAGGATGGCTCTGTATAAAATGGCTGTTCAGCCTTCTTGGGGTACCAGCCAAGGACAGTTAAAGGCCGGGATTTAAAGTGTAATCCCGGCCTTTTGTTAATACTTTCAACGGAGAGGGTATACATGCCTGACGTATGGACTCACCTGATCTGCGGACAGGAGGTTTTGGCCTCGGCGGAGGACCGCTTCAAAAAAATGGCGCATTCGAAAAAGAGGCTTTTTGCTTTCGGATGTCAGGGGCCGGATTTCCTGTTTTACTATAATTTTCACCCCTGGGCCGGGGACAGGCGGGCCGTTATTCTTGGCAACAGGATACACCATGATAAATGCGGTGTGTATTTCAGGGAATCTCTAAAATACGCCAAAAAGAACCCGGATAGCGTTACGGTGGTATACCTGATGGCGCTCATGTGCCACTGGTGTCTTGACCGCGTCACCCACCCCTTTATAAATTATATTTCCGGGATATACCGGGGAGAAAGGTTCGGGGAAAGAAGGTTAATCAACAACCATAAGAGGGTGGAGGCCGCCATCGACGCCCTGCTGGCAAAGCGGATGCTGAACGTCGACGTGAGGAGGGTGCCCCTGCACCCGCAAATACATATGGGAGACATGCTTCCCCGGGAGATTGTTTATTATTATCATTACATACTGCCGCTGGTTCACGGCGAAATGTACGAAATGCTTAAAGGTACGGACTTTCTTAATAAGTCTTACCGGGACATGATCTCGGCCTTAAAAGTGCTTCACGACCCCCGCGGGGTTAAGCGGGCCATAGCCTCCATTTACGACTTTGTAAGCCTCGAAACCAAGAACTTGAGATATTATTTTTACAGCACACCCGGGAAAGGCGACGCTTTTCTTAACGAGGAAAAAAGGCCCTGGTGCCACCCCATGGATTCCTCCGAGAGGTATACCGATAGTTTTATTGATCTTTTCCACAGGGGTGTAAGTGATTCCATTGAAATGATAAAACTTTCTATGAGGTATATATACGGGGAATGCGATGAGGAGGAAATGAACGAAAAGATAATGGACATTTCCCACTCCACCGGCAAGCCGGATTACGATTTCAGGCCCATGAGGCACTTTGGCCCGGTGCTGGAAGGGGAAGATTAAGCAAAACTTAGGTACCGGGTACCTAAGTTGCCTGATCCTCAGTTACGGGCGGCCTGCCCAGTCCACTCCCGGGCATTTCTCCGTCCTTCCTGTACATCCACCTTTGCCAGTATCAGGCCTCCCACAAGGAAAAACAGCAGAAGAGATATTATGCCGAACCGGCTGGAACCTGTGATCTGGCTGGCGACGCCGAATATGAAGGGTCCGAATATGGCGGCAAATTTACTGGTGATACCCATGAAGCCGAAAAACTCCGAGGATTTATCCGGTGGGACCATGGAGGCGTAAAGCGACCGGCTTATGGCCTGTGTGCCTCCCTGGACCATTCCCACCATGGCGGCCAGCAGCCAGAAATGGAGGGCGGTCCTCATGAAAAAGGCCAATGCCAGGATTATGGCATAAACGGCTATTCCTGTAAAAATTGCATTTTTTGAACCTATTTTGCTGGCGAGCCTGCCAAAAAGAATAGAGAAGGGGAAGGCCACAAACTGTGTAAGAAGCAGCGCCCCTATGAGGTGAGGCGTCCCTATGCCCACGTCCCTTCCATAAATGGTGGCCATAAGGATTATGGTGCTGATACCGTCGTTGTACAGCCAGAAGGCAAGAAGGAATTTTGAAAGCTCACGGTATTTTCTTATCTCCCTGAAGGTGGCCCGAAGCCTGCCAAAACCGAGACTTACAGTTCCAAGGCTTATCTTCTCCGCTGTCTTATCTTCCCTCACATACCTGAAAACAGGAATGGAAAACACAAACCACCACAGGGCCACGGTGAGGAATGTTATCCTTGTTGCCAGTAAGGGATCAGGTATAAAAAAAGCACCGGGAAACATGATCATGGCCATATTTACCGCCAGAAGCAGCCCTCCGCCCAGATAGCCCATGGCGTAACCCCTGGCTGACAATAAGTCCATTTCTTCCGGCCCGGCCACCCTGGAAAGGAGGGAGTCGTAAAAAACGTTGGCGCAGTAAAAGCCAACAGCCCCCATCATGTAATAAAAAGAGCACAGTATAAATTCTCCTGCGGTTATGGTAAACAGGAGAGCTGTCCCGGCTATGCCGAGGTATGCAAAAAAACGCATAAACTTGACCCTGGCGGATGACTGATCGGCGATTGCTCCAAGCACTGGGGCCAGCACGGCCACGGTAAGCATGGAGATGGACTGGGTATAAGCCCAGTAGGAAGAGGCCTGCGGGTGTCCCGCCGACACCACGTCCTTGTAGAAAATAGGCAAAACTGCCGCCATTATGGTGCACGCAAAGGCTGAATCGGCCCAGTCGTACATAACCCAGGCCACAGTGCCCCTGCTCTTTGGGTAAGACATAAATCTACCATTGCCTTTCTTCGGGAACTGAACCCTGTCAGTAAACTCACCCGAATTTACAGGTCTTCCATCGCCAAGCCCGTTTTATGAGGCCGGGTTGTTTTCGCCTATGGCCTCTATCTCCAGGTCGGCCAGGTTTTCCGCAGTGCCGCAGACAATCAGCAGGTCTCCGGGTTGAAAGGTTTCGTCCGGCTTGGGGTTGAGTATTATTTCCTCGTTCCTTTTTATGGCCAGCAGCAGTATGTTGTATTTTTCCCGCAGGCCGGAGTGTTTCAGGCTGGTACCCACCAGGGAGGAACCGCTGCTGAGGAATATTTCTTCCAGTTCGATATTGACGTCCCGGGTGTCCACAAGTGTTTGAACGTATGATACGCTGGCTGGTTTAAGCGCCGCCAGGGCCATCCTTACCCCGGCTATGGCCGAGGGGCAGATGACCTGGTCGGCCCCCGCCCGCTCCATTTTCCTTATGTTTTCCGGCCGGTTTGCCCGGGTTATGACCTTTATGCCGGGATTGACAGTCTTGGTTGACATTGTTATGAAAAGATTGCTGGTATCGTCGGGCAGTGTGATGATAAGGCCCGACGCGTTTTCCAGGTGGACCATCTGCATCACCTTGTCTTCGGTGGCGTCTCCGGCGATATACTGGACACCAAGTTCCCTCAGCTCGTTGAGCTTTTCGGGGTCTTTTTCAATTACCACGAAATTTACCCGTTCCCTCATTAACTCCGTGGCAACCTCCTTGCCCACCCTTCCGGCTCCGCAAAGCACTATGTGGTTCTCAAGCCTGGAAATCCTTTTCATCATTTTTCTCCTCCACCATAGCTCGGCCATCTGGCCTTCCAGAAAAACAGAGAAAACGCCGCTCAGCAAGTATGTAAAGAGCCCGACTCCTCCTATCACCATCAGC
>JBMOPB010000030.1:0-11075 GCA_049325055.1 Bacillota bacterium | reverse complement strand
AAGCACGTTTTAAGGGAAACCTCCGGCGGGGCATCCTTCGGAAACCTGCTGGGGCGCCTGATGATAAAGCCGGCGACCGGGCTTCCAATACTGGCGCTGGCGCTATACGCCATGTACCAGGTGATCGGCGTGTTTATCGCCGGCACAGTGGTGGGTATAACCGAGGAAACAATAATGCTGGAAAAATATGAGCCTGCTGTCAGAGGAATCGTTGGGAGCTGGGTTCAGGAAGAGTCGGCCATTGGAACCATACTTATCGGTGAATTCGGCCTTCTGACAATGACTCTTACATACGTTCTGGGACTTTTGATGCCTTTGGTTATCGGCTTCTACCTGTTCCTTTCCATTTTCGAAGATTCAGGATACCTGCCCAGGATAGCCACCTTGGTGGACCGCCTGCTGACCGGCGTGGGTTTGAACGGCCGGGGTGTAATACCGCTGATTCTGGGATTCGGCTGCGTTACCATGGCCACCATCACCACCAGGCTTTTGGCCTCCGATCGCGAGCGCAGAATAGCCATTCTTCTGCTGGGCCTGACCATACCCTGCTCCGCCCAGATGGGTGTTATAGCCGGAATGCTGGCTGCCATGGGCTGGGAGATCGTGGCGCTCTATGCCCTGGTTATATTTATGGTGCTGGTTATTATAGGGACCGTTTTAAACAGGCTTTTGCCAGGCAAGTCCACTGACCTTCTCATCGACCTGCCCCCCCTGCGGCTGCCGAGGCTGGATAATGTTCTTAAGAAAACCGGAACCAAATCATATAACTTTCTAAAGGAGGCTTTCCCCCTCTTTGCACTCGGCGCACTTATTATCAGTACATTCCAGGTAACCGGCGTGCTTGAATTTCTGCAGAATTTACTGGCCCCGCTCACGGTGGGCTGGCTGAAGCTGCCCAAAGAGGCCGCCACGGCGTTTATCATGGGAATCGTGCGGCGGGATTTCGGCGCCGCCGGCCTGTCGGACATGGCGCTGACACCGGTGCAGACGGTTGCGGCCCTTATCACCATAACCCTTTTTGTACCCTGCATTGCTTCCATACTGGTTATTTTCAAGGAGCGGTCCAAGAAGGAGGCGGTACTTATTTGGGGAAGCAGCTGGGTGGTGGCATTCCTGGTTGGAGGTACTGTCTCGCAACTGTACAGCGCCTTCGGAGGGGATAACGAGTCCATGGGGACTCTCCTGGTCATAGCAGCGTTCGTTGTGATCACCATGATTACCGTGTTTGCCTGCCGCATGGGAAGGCGGAGCGGAACCCAGGAAGCAGGATAACGGGAGGGCTGTGCTGTGTCTACACTGATAACTGCTTTGAGAAAATGCCCCCAGTGCGGTTACATGGTTGAGGATGTTTTCGCCATGCGGTGCCCCCGCTGCCACAAATCTCTTCTGGATATGTGCTCTTGCCGTGGAAACTGCAGCAATTGCGGCGGGAACGTACAAGGCAATAAAGAAGGGTGCAACCCCGCCCCGGCAAAAAAATAGTGCCGCAAACGCCTTTAGGCCTGGAACATCCAGGCCTAAATTTTTATTGAGTATTTTTAACCACAGGTATCGCACCCGGCGTCCTCTTCGGTTTCGCAGGCCGTCGCCCCGCACGGGACGCAGCTATCCTGTACATCCACTTCCTGTTTGGGACAGCTGTCAATCACTTTTTGTTTGTCGTCTGTAGCCATCAAAATCACCTCCGGGTTTATTTTTACCCAAAGTTGTGATTTTAATGCCGCAATATTTCAAAATGTGATTTCATTGTTTTTGGCCCACAAATACGCTTATTTTATTAAGTCAAGCAATCTTCTGCCGCAGTCAATACAGTTTTCTTTTAGAATCTCTATATCGCCGGGGCCGGCGTTGTCCACATGAACTCCGGCGGCCACGCATACCGGGACTGACAGCTCCCTGGCCAGCATCTCGGCCAAAGGCCTGGCCGCCTCATCGTCCTTGTGGCCGACAAGAGGAAGTACAGAGCTGGTACAACTGGTCACAGCAGCGTCGGCAAGGCTCTTCCTCGGAATGGAAAGCACCACCCCGCCCAAATGAGGCTTTTCACCGCCTACCAGTGACGCCATTATACCATCCACGGTTACAACGGCAAAAAGATACACCTTATGTTTCCCTGCACCGCTTTCTATTTTATGGCTCGTCAACTTATCCATCCCCCCATATTATTGTTGAATTCATCATATATACAAAACCAATACGGGGTCAATATACTAAATCAGCGTCTATATGACAGATATGCGCAGATAAAGTCGAATTCTCCTTTTGTTGCATATGTTAATTAAAAAAAACCTGGCATTGTTTGTATTTCGATTATTTTTTCGGATTAATTATGTTAATGTTATATATAACAGTTAAAAAAACCATTCACAACATTATTGAGGTGATTTGGTTGAATAAAAAACCGGCGGACAAGACATATATCCCCCCTACTTACCTTCATAATATGAGGTACCACCTTGGTAAAATAGAGCGCAAGAATGTCAGTGAAAGGGACAAAAGGCTGATACAGTACATCAGGAGCCTGCAGGAACTGAGGCAAAAATCCGGCATATATCGCCTGTTTACCAAAGTGGTAAAAATCTGATCGTCACGGCCTGCCAAACCGTCCGCCGAAGCCAGACAGGCCAAGCTTTTCGCCATATCCTTTTTGCTGGGCCAAAACCTTGAAAACCGATCCCATCCCCTCGGGCATTATCAATTTTTTTACGGCCATGGTTTCCTTCATCGCCGCCAGGTCGAAGCCCGCCCCCTGATCTTGCGGCTTTAAATAATTCCAGATGCCAAGATTCATCAGGAAATTCGACTGCGGGGCATAGCCCGCCGTGGTTAAACCCGCTTCCTCACCCCACCTCACTAGCGCGGTGAAATTAACGCTGGCCGTGATATCCTGTTCCCCCGGGTGTTCGTAAAGGCTTCCCGCCAGCCTGTGCCTCCGGTATGCCCTTATGGTTCCGGCCGGCCTCAAGGGTGAATATAGCCTGTCAGCGGTATCACCATAATCTATTGTTAAGAGAAAGCCCCGGCCAAGAGCCTGGGCAATGCCCCCCAGCCATTCCCGCATGGCCAGGTTAATCTCTATAACCTGTTCTTCTTCCATTTCAATGCCAAAATCATCAATATACTCAACAAGCTCCCTCATGGAGGGGCTGCCTGTCACTTCAGAGATAGATCCATCCTGGCAGGTGACATATATCTCCCTGTATTCACCATTAATCCTTGTCACCCTGTGAACCGGAAACGCGTCCACAAGTTCATTTGAAAGTAAACAACCCTCCATCGTACCCTGATTCAGCTTTTCCAGCCCTTCCAGCCACATTATGCCCCGGCCGGGCTCACGGGTGTCAGACAGTGCTTCTTTCTGTCTCCGCGCCATGGAGGGGCTTTTCTCTATAATTATGTATGACAATGCGCCGTGGAAGTCCTTATGCCTCTCCCCCGCGTGGTTCAGTATGTCCCTGGCCATAAAGCCCTTTCCGGCTCCAAACTCCACCAGCGCCCAGCGGCCGGGCCTTCCTGAAAGCCTCCACATCTCCTCGGCCTGGTCGGCCAGCACCTTCCCGAAAAGCGGGCTTACATCCGGGCTGGTATAAAAGTCCCCCTCCGGCCCGATCTTTTCAAAGTCCCTCATGTAGTACCCGGCCTCCGGGTGGTAGAGGGCCAGTTCCATGAATTCGGCGAAGGTTATACTTCCTCTTTTTTTTATCTCCTCTTTGATTATTCTTTCCGGTATCAGCCGGTTCACCTGTAATCCCCCGTTTGGCCGAAGATATTTTGTTTTAAGGCTTAAAAAAATATGTCCGGCAGTAAAATTTGCATTATAATAAAACAAGCTTACTTTTTTTCACAGGGAGGTTGTTTATCATGTACCCGGTATCGGTAACGCGCGGCAGAAACCTGATAGGCAGACTCAAAAAAGGTGACGACCTGCTCCAGGCGCTTACCTCTCTTTGCACCGAAGCAAATATACGTCTAGGAACATTACAGGCAATCGGCACCGTCAGCAAGGCGGTGGTGGGGTTCTACCTCCAGGAGCCAAGGGAATATGTAACACTGGATTACAACTATCACCAGGAAATAATAAGCCTGATCGGGAATATCTCCATAAGGGACGGCAAGCCGGAAATACACGCCCACGTAGCCCTCTCCGACGGGCGGGGCAAGCTGTACGGGGGGCATCTCCTTGAAGGCACGGTGGTATTCGCCTGCGAATATATGATAACCGAGTACATCCCGGAAATCGATGTGATGGAAGATTCCGAAGACACCAAATTTACCAGGTCATACGACGAGGAAACCGGACTCTTCCTCTGGCCGAAGGAAAGAATATCTAATACGGAGTCTTAATATGAGCCCGGGGGCCGGAATTTCAGGTCGGAAACCAGAATCCAGGAGCCAGAATCCAGAATAGTTTAAAGCATTGCCCGAAAGGTCGACTGTGCACGTATGGCGGAGGGACTTTACGTCCAGGCCAATTTCTCCCGGAAATTGTTATAATCTCAAATGTTAGGCTGTAAATATTCTGGATTCTGAATTCTGCCTTCTGGATTCTGACGGAAGAGGGGTACAGAATCAGTTAATGTCTGATTTCCCTTCCCGGCACGCGGGCATCGCCCACACGCCGGGTTATTTTTTCCCGGTCGAAGTATTCCAGAAGGGGCAGGGCGTATTTACGCGAGGTTCCTAGCAGGTCCCTGGCTTCCCCCACGGTGATTTCCCCCTTGGTCTTGAAAAAAACTGCCAGCTTTTCCTTTGCTTCCTGCAGAGACGATGAGTGAAAGTAAAGGTCATCGGACACCTTGATGAGGATGCCCTTTTTTAACATGTAGTGCAGCGCTTCCACGGAGAGTTTTTCATCCATACCGGCGCTGCCGGCGGCCTCATTCCAGGCAGGAGGCTGCATGGCCTGTTCCCTGTACCTTGATATCACCAAATCCAGCTTGTTTTTTATCTTTGGATCGGGTTCCCACAGGAAACCCGGGTCTGATACCGTTGTGGGGCCGGAAACGATAACACCGTCGGATTCCAGGTACTGCAGCAAAAACTGAAACTGCTTGGCGTTAAGTCCGCCGAATTTTCTGGACCTTAGCTCCTCCTTGGGAAACCCTTCCCGCAGCGGATATTCTTTATGATACCCCTGTACCACTGACTTGATTTCCCCGGTCCACCTGAGGTAAGTATCCCCGTCCAGGTAATACGCCGTACCCTCGCCCTCAATCCGCCGGACTGCGCCGACCAGTACCATATCTTCAAGGGTTTTTACGGTCTCGTCCCCGCTGAGACCTGTCGTCCGGGCTATATCCCCGGCCGCAAACATACCTGACTCACCCCTCAGTACCTGCTGAACAAGCTCTTCCGGCGCACCCCTCTCCCTGGTGGCAATTGACTCGATCACATCCTGCCTGAACCTCTTATGCTTCCTTGGGTTTGTGTCTATTATGCTTCCGCCGCCGATTGTCCTCATGGGCGAATACGAACGGATCACAAACCGGTCACCCTTTAGGGCCACCGCCTCTTCTTCCAGCTCAATCTGCGCATAAGTCCATTTTCCGGGTTCCAGTTCTTCTTCCTGCAAAAGTACAACTCTGCCGAAAATCTCCGCGGTGCCGAGGTAGAGCCTTACCCTGGCCCTCTGTTTCAATGTCCTGGCGCTTTTCAGAAGCTGCAGCCTCACGTCAAGCCTGAAGGTGGGTTTTAAATAACCTGTTGCGGCCACAACACTTCCCCTGGGCACCTGTTCCACTTCCACCCCGGCCAGATTGATGGCCACTCTTTGCCCGGCCGCCGCCCTTTCAACCTTTTTGCCGTGAACATGTATATTTCTTATTCTGGAGCTAATCCCCCCGGGCATTATCTCAACAGGGTCCCCCGTTGCGGCGCTGCCCGAAATCATGGTTCCGGTCACCACTGTGCCGAACCCTGTAACTGAAAAAACCCTGTCCACCGGCAGCCTCATCGGCCCGACGGCCGACCTGCTCTCCACCTTTTCAGCCAACCCGGCCAGAGTTTCCTTCAGCCGCTCGATCCCCTGGCCGGTGACCGAAGACACCTCGATCAGAGGAGCGCCCTCCAGTATCGTCCCCTTTAAAAACTCAGCCACCTCTTCCTTCACCAGGGCTATCCAGTCACCGTCCACGGTATCAACCTTGGTAAGAACAACAACGCCGTATTTTATCTGGAGCAATTGGATGATGTCAAGGTGCTCCCTGGTCTGGGGCATTACCCCCTCGTCTGCGGCTATTACCAGCATCACCATGTCCATGCCGCCGACACCGGCCAGCATGTTCTTTATAAACCTTTCATGGCCCGGAACATCAACAATTCCGGCCCTTCTCCCACCCGGAAGGCTGAGAAAGGCAAAGCCAAGCTCTATGGATATTCCCCTCTCCTGCTCCTCCTTGAGCCTGTCCGTGTCAAGGCCGGTAAGGGCTTTTACAAGCAATGTCTTACCATGATCCACATGGCCGGCGGTACCGATTATCAGGCTTTTCATGCAGACCCCTCCCTGCCCATGGCCGTGGCCATTGCGCCGGCAAGAATTATCTCTTCACCCTTTAAGAGTGTTCTCACGTCCATAAGCAGGCGGCCGTCCTGAACCCTGCCTATAACCGCGGGATCCCCGTTTCTGAGCCGTTCCGCCAGTTCCTCCACAGCCATGAAAAGGGGTCTGACAGATACCACCCACCCGGGAAGGTCTGCCGTGGGCATGGCCCCGCCTCCCACCGCCGACCGTTCCCTTTCCACCGCTATTTCCGCCTTTTCTCCGGCGGCTTCTTCCAAAAGCGCCCCCAATTCATTGGCCCTCTGCCGCAGCATATTCTCATCGGCGCTTATCATCCTGAGCGCCGGTATGTTATGCATCACAGTCTTTCTGTCCAGGTACTCCCTCAGGGTAGCCTCCAGGGCGGCCACGGTCATCTTGTCAATCCGCACCGCCCGGGTAAGGGGATTTTTCTTCATCTTGTCCACTATCTCTTTCTTCCCGCAAATAATCCCGGCCTGTGGGCCTCCCAAGAGCTTGTCCCCTGAAAAGGTAACTACGTCAGCCCCGGCCTCAATGGTTTCCTGCACCGTGGGCTCGTAGGGCAGGCCCAGTTGGTTCATATCTATAAGAGACCCGCTGCCCAGGTCGCTCATTACCGGCAGGCCGGTT
Organism: Bacillota bacterium; assembly: GCA_049325055.1. Taxonomy (GTDB): domain Bacteria; phylum Bacillota; class Desulfotomaculia; order Desulfotomaculales; family Desulfocucumaceae; genus BRHc4a. Next base: position 3,925 of record JBMOPB010000030.1, on the reverse strand, counting down.
TCCCTTCCCAGTTCAACCAGTTCTGCCACCGTTGTTTCCCTGGTAAAGCCAACTATCCTGTAATTACTGGTATGAACATGCAGCAGCAGCGCTGTTTTTTCGTTGATGGCACTGCTGTAGTCTCCAATATATGTTTTATTGGTGGCCCCCACTTCCCTGAGTATGGCCCCGCTCTGTTCCATCACCTCGGGAATACGAAAGGATCCTCCTATTTCTACAAGCTGCCCCCTGGAGACAATTACCTCCCTGCCCCTGGCCAGGGTGCTAAGGGCCAGCAGGACAGCGGCGGCGTTATTGTTAACCACCATTGAAGACTGAGCCCCGGTAAGCCTGTTGACAACTCCTTCCACCGGGGCGTAGCGGGACCCCCTTTTGCCGCTTTCCAGGTTAAGCTCCAGGTTGCTGTAACCCGACGCCACCATGTGCACAGCCTCTATGGCAGACGGGCTCAGTACGGCACGGCCCAGGTTGGTGTGCAGCACAACCCCGGTGGCGTTGATAACCCGCCGCAGGTTGGGTCTGGTCATGTCCTCCAGAACCCCCAGCACCCCGCCGGCGATGCCGCTGGGATCATTCCAGTCTACGGGGTTCTCCCGGCTTATACTGCCGGTCATTATACCCTGTCTTATTCCTTCCAGCATTTTTCTTACAGCCTCCACCACCAGTTCCCTGGGATAGCTGGCGGTAAGGGCTTCTATGACAGGCAGCTTCAACAATTCATTCACCTTGGGAATTTCCCTGAGCAGGGATTTATCAACGGACATTTACTTTCCTCCGGCGCCTCATTTTCCAAATACTGACGACATGGTAATACAAAATAGCCGGCTCGTCAAGCCAGTAAAAAAGCCTCTATAAATGCAAGCCCTTCCCGAATGCCATCTGAGGATGCTTTTTTGAAACGCTTTTAACGGAAAGTCTTAAAACAGCGGAGAACTGTACTTTCCCAAGCGTTATAGAAAAAGAGGGCAGGCCTTGGCTCCTTTTTGTGGCTTCCGGCATTCCCTCTTTAAAATTCCCTCACTATATCGTAGAAGGTGGTTCTCTGGGCCGGCCTGAAGCCTGCGTCCCTTATAAACCGGACTATATCAGCCATGGGCACCCGGTAAGTTACCCCCGCCGCCCGGACAACGTTTTCCTCCAGCATGGTGCTTCCAAAGTCATTGGCCCCAAAAGCCAGGGCCACCTGGGCCATCTTTGCCCCCTGGGTAACCCAGGACGCCTGTATGTTGGGAATGTTGTCTAACATTATCCTTGACACCGCCAGGGTCCTGAGGTAATCCACGCCGGTGGCCTGCTTGATTCCTTTCAGATCGGTATTGCCCGGCTGAAAGCTCCAGGGGATGAAGGCCGTGAATCCTCCGGTTTCGTCCTGGGCCTCCCGCACCCGGACCATGTGCAGCACTCTCTCCTCCACAGTTTCCAGGTGACCGAACATCATGGTGGCGGTGGTCTTCATGCCCAGACGGTGGGCTTCCCGCATAACATCCATCCACTGCCCCCATGAGATTTTACCGGGGCTTATCTCCTGCCGCACCCTGTCCGCCAGTATCTCCGCCCCGCCCCCGGGAAGGGAGTCCAGTCCGGCCTCCTTGAGCCTTTTGATTACCTCCCCCACGGCAAGTCCGGATTTCCGGGCCATATAAAACACCTCGGGCGGTGAAAAGGAGTGGATGTGTATTCTATAACGTTTCTTTATTGATGAAAGCATGTCCAGGTAGTAATCCAGGGAAAGATCCGGATGCAGCCCACCCTGTATCATAACGGCGGTGCCGTTTACAGCCAGGGTTTCCTCAATTTTTTGGAAAAGCTCCTCCCTGGATATGACATATGCACCGGGTTGCCCCATGTCCCTGTAAAAGGCGCAGAACCTGCATCTGTTGAGGCAGACGTTGGTGTAGTTGATGTTGCGGTCTATTATGAAGGTAACGGTGTTGTCAGGGTGCATCCTGCGCCTGATGGCGTCCGCCGCCGTACCCAGGTCGAGGAGGTCGCAGTTTTTATATATCTCTACTCCCTCTTCCAATGTAAGGCGGTGCCCGGCCGCAGCCTTTTCCAGCAAGAGGCCGGCTTTACCCAATATTTTCACCCCAGACGTTAAGCCTGGCGCGGTCTTCAATAATTCCGCTCTTGTAGGCGTAGTCGAAAAACATTGTCAGCGCCCGCCTGAATTCTCCGTCAAAATCATAACGTATGGTCTGGAAGTAGTCCTCCAGTAATGGAATGGGCAGGCCGGTAAGCCTGTGGGATTTTCTTATTATAGGGGCTAAATCCGACATTCCCATTTCCTTTGAAGCAACCAGCAATTTGCTCAAACCGTCAATTTCACCGGGATTTTCAAGAGCAAAATCCCTCCTGGCCACCCATACGGCGTAAACCATCTTTTCACCGGTAAACTGCTTCCAGGCCTCGCCCAGGTCGGTGACGGCAAGATTAATGCCTTCATCGCAAACCATTTTATGGGCCAACATGGCATCGTCACCGATAAGAAGAGCCCCGTCCGCCTCCTCAAGCATTTTTTTGAGGTCCGGGCGCCGGGGTATAAACTCAACATCCACGTGAAAATAGTGTTCTAAGAGTATCCCCAGCAAAACCACCGAGGTGGCCGAAGAGGTTGTGACGGCTATGGTTTTGCCTTCCAGCTCGGTGACGGGATAACGGCTGAACAGCAGTATGCTGGACACCCTCCCGTCAGCGCTTATGGAAATGTCGGGCAGAATTACGCAGCGGTCCATGTTCCTGGCGTACTCAATTGATGAAATGGGGGTAACGTCCAGCCGGCCATCCAGAAACATCCGGTTCAGAAGGGTGGGAGGGCCAGCCACAAGTTCACCGTTAAATTCCAGTAGTCCTTCCTCAAGGGCGTGATATACCGGGAGACAGTTGAGATAATTTACCTGTCCCAGTCTGACAGTCACTTAGAAACCCTCCCTGATAACATTATAAAGGGTATCCCTCTCTACAGGAATTCTGCCAGCGGCCTTTATCATCCTGACTATTTCCTCCCTGGGCAGCCGCTGGTCTGTTTCGGCGCCAGCGTCGTGAACTATCTTTTCCTCCTCCACCGTTCCGTCAAGGTCGTTCACGCCGAAGGAAAGCGAAACCTGTGCTATCTTGGGTCCGATCATTATCCAGAAAGCCTTTATGTGATCGAAATTGTCCAGCATAAGACGTGACACCGCAAGCATCTTCAGGTCATCATAGCCGGTGGTTCCGGACCTTCCGGGCTGTTCCAGCCGGGTGTTCCTCGGATGGAAAGCCAGGGGTATAAAGGCCAGAAATCCTCCTGTACGGTCCTGGAGGTCCCGCAGCCTGATCAGGTGGTCTATTCTCTCCTCCGGTGTCTCCACGTGCCCGTATAGTATGGTGGCATTGGTCCTCATACCCAGCCTGTGCGCGGCCTCGTGCACCTCCAGCCACCTCTGCCCGGATATTTTATTGGGGCAGATCAGCTCACGAACCCTGGGGGAAAACACCTCGGCCCCTCCCCCGGGAAGGGAGTCCAGCCCGGCCTCCTTCAGTTGGGAAAGAACCTCCCCGGCGGTCATGTTGTGGCTTCGGGCCAGGTAATCAACCTCCACCGCTGTAAAGGACTGTATTATGACTCCCGGCAGCGCGCGGCGGACCCTTTTCAGCATTTCGGTGTAGTAGTCCAGGCCCAGCTTTTCATGGAGGCCGCCCACGATGTGTATTTCCGTTATTCCCCGGTTCCTGTAATCCAGTGCTTTCTCCTCTATTTCATCCAGGGTGAGGGTATATGCGCCGGGGTCTGTTTCGTCCCTGCCGAAGGCGCAGAATTTGCACCTGTTTACACAGATATTTGTATGGTTTATATGCCTGTTTAATATGAAATAGACCCTGTCACCGTGCTTCCTCTGCCTGACCAGGTCGGCCATGCGCCCCAGAGCAAGGAGGTCTCCGGTTTTTA
>JBMOPB010000029.1:0-11132 GCA_049325055.1 Bacillota bacterium | reverse complement strand
AGGGATATCGTCCAGGTACGCCAGCATGAACATAGCCCCCGGAAGTATCGGCGCGCCGTAAGTTACCACCTCTGCCCCGGCTGCCCTGACGCCGGCAGGCGTTACATCATCGGGATCAACCGACATTCCCCCGGTGGTGATAATCATTTCAGCTCCCCTGGCAGCCATGTTTTTTATTTCGGCAGTAATGCGGCTTACGTCGTCAGGCAGCGTCACGTGTTCAATTACCGGACAGCCGAACTTGGTAATTTTTTCCCGGATAACCGGGGTGAAGCGGTCTACAATCCTGCCGTGGTAAACCTCGTTACCCGTTGTGACTATGCCTGTCTTAAGAGGTTTTATTTCCTTTACCTCCAGGATGGGCCCCGTGGATTTGCATACCTCTTCAACACTCTCAATTTTTTCCCTTTTAATTACCAGCGGTATTACCCTTGTGCCGGCCAGTAATGTTCCCTCATCAACAACCTGGTTTGTATGCCTTGTGGACAGTATCACCTCGTCAATCTCATTGACCAGGTTTACCCCGTCAACCAGTATTTTAAGAAGGCCTCTCCTGCTGGCTATCAGGTTAACCTTCCCCTCCACGGGTTCGGTCAGCTTAATGCCTTCTCCGGCAGAGGCTCCGGCTATCCTTAGTGCGGCCTCGTTTTCATGGAGATAGTCCTCCCCGCACTCCCAAATGTATATATGATCCTTTCCCAGGTCCAGCAGCGCCGGTATATCCTCTTCCCTTACTATATGACCCTTCCTGAAAGCCGGGCCTTTGAACTGGCCCGGGACTATCCTTGTAATGTCGTGACACAGTACCATTCCCACCGCTTCCTCAACCCTGACCTTGCGCATCGCCATACCCCCCAAGATTTGTGTCAGAAGCCTCTTTGCAGTTTCATTGACCGGCCTCCGCCGCCCCGCCGAACCGCCACAATCTCAGACATTATACTGAGGGCTATTTCCTCAGGTGTTTCCGCCCCTATGTCCAGGCCAATGGGGGAAAACACAGATCTTAGCCTTTCCTCTTCAATCCCTTCATCCCTTAGCGATTCCAAAACACCTTGCACTTTTCGCCTGCTGCCGATCATCCCGATGTAGAAGGCCTGTTTCTTTAAAACCTCCCTTAGACACAACCGGTCGTGCGCGTGGCCCCTGGTTATTATCACCACAGATGTGTTTGGCCCGATATCAAGCCCTGCCAGCGCCTTTTCAAAACCCTGGCATATCACTGCCTCTGCCCCGGGAAACCTCTCCCTGTCGGCAAACTCAGGGCGGTCGTCAACTATTTTGTAACGGTAGCCCACTATTTCGGCCATCCGTGCCAGCGGCACAGCAACATGCCCTCCCCCCAGTATCAAAAGATCCTCCGGCAGCGCAACCGGCTCGGCCAGAAGTTCCAGGCTTAGAAGCCTTTTTTCAATTTCAGCCGTACAGGTTAAAACAGCCGCTTCCCTCCGGCCTCTTCCCTGGCTGTGAAGAGATTTAACAAATGCTGTTATATCATCTGGAACCTGATGTGAGACAACTTTCTCACCGGAAAAGAAAAATTTTTTTCCAACCAGTTCCTGTCCCATTCCCCTGTCCGAGGTTATCGTGAAAAGCACCCCGCCCTTACCGTTTTTCAGCGATTCAAGCAGTTGTCCGAATATTTCACGGGCTGCACTGTCCTCCGGGGTTACAGTATCAATGAACACTTCCATTTTGCCGCCGCAGACCATCCCATCATTGGCTGCAGCGTCATTGGCCATGTTTATGCTTAATTTGGCAGGCCTGTTTTGGGCAAGCACCTTCAGAGCCTCCCGCTGAACCCCGGCCTCACCGCTCCCTCCACCCACCGTCCCGAGAACACTGCCGTTGCCGGTTATCAGCATCTTCGCCCCGGTTTTTCTCGGGGTCGATCCCCAGGACTTTATAATGGTGGCAATGGCGGAACCAACACCGGAATCATATGCCTCAATCAATTTTTCAATCAGCGCAAGATCCAAAGAATAAGCCTCCCTTATTTCATACTGCCTGCATCCCGGCAATTTAAATTAAGTAAATACATTGCCGCTTCCAGCACTCCCCCAGCCACAGACCTTGATTTGTCCGAGATTGTAAAACAACTTTCCCTTATGCCCCGGGGGTCTATATCCCCTACCTTCATGCCTTCGCTGACGCATAGGCCATTTTTCAATATACCTCTCAAGACTCCTGATACGGCAGTGTAAACCGGCACGCCGTCCACGTTGGCCACTGTATCTCCCTTATTTACATAGTCACCTATTTCCTTTAACGCGTTAAATACTCCCCTTGCAGGAGAACGAAGGAGCCTTTCGGACGAGTAACCGGCAATGTTTCCCGGAATCCCGGTATCCGGCGCGGCGGAACCGCTTAAGATCACCCTGCCGAGATTATGCCCTCTCTTTGTTTCCACCACTGCGTGCACATCAATGCCCGCCGTAAATCCCGGCCCAAGCCCTATTACCACCGGAGACTCATTAATGCCGGTGCCAAGGTTTTTCTTGGCTATAATGGCATCCACCACTACCCCGGGCTTAAAACTTTTGACGCAACTCCAGCCGGGATCAACCACCACCGGAATTCTGCCCGAAGCAAGTATTTTACTTATTTCTTGCGGGTGTTCCGCCAGCACGGCGGAGACCCCTTCCACCGTGGCCTGACCCTGGTATACAGCCTCTGCAAATGAAACAGTACGGCGAATAACTGTTGGCTTTGATGTCTCCAGCATTATCACCTTAAAACCACACCTGAACATCCTGTGGGCGGTTCCTGAGGCAAGGTCCCCGGCGCCCTTTATGATCACCGTTACATCCATCATTAATCACTACCCCCGCTTGAACGCACTGACCAAATCATATAGTATGGATTCTGTTTTATATCAATAAACCATAACCTCCCTGACAGGGTCTTTGTCCCGTGCCGCCCCTATAACGACGCGTTCCGCCCCTCCTCTGCCCAGCAGGTCCGCCAGCTCCCTGGCCAGTCGCAGGTCACTATCAGTTTCAACCTTATTTATAAAGGGTATCCACCTGCACCCTGAAGGCACATCCTTAAAATAACCCATAGGATGGAGGTAAACCCCGGCCACCACAGCGGGTGTAACAACCCCACCCCGGCCTATCCCTGTCAGTTCCGAAATTATTTCCGGTCGGTGAACATATTCATGATCCAATGGCTTTCCCAAACAGTCTAACCCCACCAGCGGCACCACCAGGTCGGATTCACCCGGTATTACAGGCTCACCTTCTTTCGGCGCCTTAAAAGGACGCCCCGCAGCGCCGTCGGCCTCCACCATCACAATATCGGCCCCTGCCTCCAGAAACCCGGGCACAATTGCTTTATCAACACCAACTATCTTGTTTTCCCCGGTTACTCCCGCCCCGGCCACAACCAGCGGACATTTTTTGAGTTTTTCGCCCACAGATCGCAATATTCCGGTCCCGCGGGCCAGCACAACGGGCTTTGATTCTTCGTCGGGAGGCATAAATATTCTGGTGGTGGTGGTAATTACAACCCGCAAGCAACGTTTTAAAGCCTCTTCTCCCATTGAGAACATGGTGGTGGTCTTTCCCCCCGCGCCCACCAGTGTAATTATCCGGCCCTTTTTTATCAGGAACGCGTCCAAAAGATCCATTTAACCCAGCCCCTGCCCGCCCAGCATCAGGCCAATCCTGGCCGCTGCACGAATGGTGGCCTCTATGGCCTGCTCCATCTTTTCCCCGCTGAAAGAGTGAACGAATCCCACCATCCACATCGCTGCCAGGTGTTTGCCAAGGGGGTCCAGCACCGGGACGCATATTGCGTTGACACCCCTGATGTACTCCTCGTGGTCGGTTGCGTAGCCTTCCCTCCGCACTGCCCTCAATTCCCCTATATAATTTTCCGGATCGGTAACAGTATTTTCTGTGAAAGCCGGAATGGGTTTCTGTGAGAGTATATTCCTTACAGCCTGCTCCTTTAGCCCGGACAGGAAAACCTTTCCCGCGGCTCCGGCAAAAACAGGGATCCTGGTTCCCACCGGAGCCGAGATTTTCAGCTCGGCCGGGCTTTCTGCCTTTTCTATAATGGTGATCCCCTTTTCATCAAATGTCCCCAGGAATATGGTTTCCCGGAACCTCTCGCTCAGTTCTTCCATTATCGGCCTTGCCACCGATCTTATGTCAATGCCAGCCAGTGCCCTGCTGCCCAGCTTTATCAGGGTGGGGCCAAGCCTGAATTTTTTCGTTCCCGGGTCCTGCATTATTACCCCAAGCTCAGTAAGGGCCTGAGTGATGCCATAAACCGTACTTTTCGAAATGTTAAGCCTCCTTGATATTTCGCTTATCCCCAGTTCTGAATCCGAACCGGCGATTTCCTGCAGTATTGCAAATACCTTGTATACCAGCGGGGCGCTGTAACCGGTGCTTTCCCTGGTGTCGTTTATCATCCTTTAAACAACCCACTCCCATTAAAATATTTGCCACTTCATCGAATACAACCTGAAGCAGCGCCATCTTTAACCTTTTTGCCCTTCGGCACCGACAGCAGCGATCCGGTTAAGGCCAGCAGGGCAGCAAGGTAAAATGCCCCTTTGAAAGAGTAGCTCAGTTCTTTTATATATCCGGCACAGGTTGGCCCCAGAACCTGCCCGATACCAAAAAACAGCGTCACCAGCCCAAGCGCTGCGGGAGCGTTTTTTGGCCCCATCAGGTCTCCGCAGTAAGACGCCACAATACCCGGTATACTCCAGGCCGTAAGCCCGTATATAATTGCTGAAACCCATAAAAACCCCACTGCCGTAGTGCTGACCGGAAGGATGTAGCCTACAACCTGAAGGCCGAAGACTATCACCATAGTCTGCCGGCGCCCGATAACATCGGAAAGCGTACCCCAGATTATTGCGCTCCCGATGGACAGAAACCCCACCAGGCTCCAAATACTGCCGGTGACTACCTGGCTGAGTCCCCTTTCTCCCACAAGGTAGTTGACGAAAAACATGGCATAGATTATATATGAAAAGCCAAAACAAAAGTAAATAGCAGTCAGCACCGGAACACCCTTGGAAAAGAATATTTTTTTGACGCCCAGTATCTGCTCTCCGGACCGGGCGCTGTCCACCGGCGCGGGGTCCGCTCCGCCCATGGGATCAAGTCCTTTTTCCCGAGGATGGTTCCTTATGAAAAGAGCTGACAGAGCCCCTATCACCAGTATCATTAACCCCAGTATAAACCAGCCGTACCTCCAGCCATTATCCGGGTATAATCCGTTTAAAAGAGGTATCAGCCAACCTGTAATGGCAATGGCCAACCCCGATCCGCCCACCAGGAAACCACAAGCCATCCCCCTTCTTTTCCGTGAAAACCAGCTGGGAGCCAGTCCCATAATGGAGATATTGCCTCCCGCGCTTCCTATCCCGGTAAGAAAACGCATTATCACCAAAGAATAAAGGCCGCCCGCCAGGGCCGTGGCAGCCATGGTAAGTCCGGTCCAGAATAGGGCCAGGGCAATAACAGCCCTCGGACCAAACCTTGTCGCCAGCATCCCGGCAAAAAGGGCGGCCAGAACATATCCAAACATGTTGGCCGAGGCGATGATCCCGGTTTGATCGTGGGCAAGCCCCAGGCCTTTTTGCATGGAGGGGAGTATCATGCTGTAGCCGAACCGCCCGAATCCCAGTGAAGCCGCCACTATCAGTATTCCCACGGCCAGTATCACCCAGCCGTAGTGTATTTTACTTTCCCTCATGAATCATTCCTCCATATAGCAAATCCGGGCCAGACCCAACCGTCCCCCGCCAATTCTATTACTCTGCGATGTTTATATTGTGGTATTCTTCAAATATCTTTTGTCACCTTCCTTCATGGCTTCAAAAAGGATTAAAAATTCCGGTAATTCTTTATGCTCCGCCGTTATTTATTACCGGGCCTGAAGGTTGTTTTCACTAGCCTTCTTTTCTTTCAGCGCCCTCCATACCTTCTCGTAGCTTAGCGGGAGGCTGTAAACCCTGATCCCCATGGCATCGTAAATGGCATTTGAGTAGCACCCCATGGTGGGTATGGTGGCCCCCTCGCCCACTTCCTTCACACCCCATGGAGCAACCGGCTCGTAGCTTTCCACCAGCTCAGAGGTTATCCGGGGCATGTCAACGGCAGTGGGCAGCCTGTACTCCGCCAGGTTTCCGTTTAAAATTTTACCGTTCTTATCAAATACTACCTCTTCCCACACCGACTCGCCCATTCCCATGAAAAGCGCCCCGTGCACCTGGCCGTGGAGAAGAGCCGGGTTAATAACCATGCCGCAGTCGTGAACGTCCCAGACTTCCTTTACATCTATTTCCCCTGTTTCCTCGTCTATTTCCACCTCGCTGATCTGGGCGGCGAAGCTGTACGCCGGAGAAGTCCCCACCGGTGCCCCCTTGAATTTGCCGCCCAGTTTCGGTGGAGCGTAGGATCCGCGCCCCACAAGGGGCCCTTTTCTTACAAAGAATTCTCTTGCTGCCTTGGCAAAGGTTATAGTGACAGCCGGGTCGGATTTGGAGAACACAATCCCTTCCCTGCTGTCCAGGTCTTCGGGCTCTCTATCCAGCATTGCCCCCGCCATCTCTAGAAGTTGCTTTTTAACCTCTTCGCCTGCCTGCTTCACTGCTGATCCGGACATCAGCGTCTGCCGGCTGGCATAGGCACCGAAATCATGCGGTGTTGTCTCCGTGTCTGCTGATACAATTTTCATGTTCTCGTAAAGATACCCCATGGCCTCGGCGGCCATCTGGCAAAGCACAGTGTCTGATCCTTGCCCTATGTCCGTAGCCCCGGTATACAGGGTGGCGGCAGTGCCGTCTTCATGCACCTTTATTATTGCCGAGGCATGGGGCAGATTGGTGCGGTAAATGGGATAGCCGGCCCCGGAAACAAAGCTCCCCACCGCTATTCCTATACCCCTGCCCTTTGGCAGATTGCCCTTCTTGCTGTCCCATCCGGAGAGTTCCCGCGCTTTTTCTATGCAGGCAGTCAACTCACAGGAGTTTATCTTAAACTCGTTGGGTGTTATTGTGTTTGGCTGCCGTGCGTTACGAAGCCTGAGTTCGACGGGGTCAATGCCCAGGTCCTTTGCCACCATATCCAGGTGGCACTCAAAGGCGTACCTGGGCTGGGGCGCTCCATGGCCCCTCTGTGCCCCGCAGGCAGGAAGGTTTGTATAGGCCCTGATCATGTCAAACTTGTAGTTCACAAAGTCGTAGGTAAGTGTCAACATAGCGCCGGCATAGTAGGCTGTGGCTATTCCCAGGCTGGTGTACGCACCGCCGTCCATTACAAAATTGGCATGAACACCCATAATTTTCCCGTTTTTATCCACGCCGGTGGTGATTTCCATTATTTGCTTATGTCGGCCCCGGTTGTGGGCGAACATTTCGTGCCGGTCATAGAACATTTTCACAGGCCGACCTGTAATCCTGGACAGTACCGCACCGGCAAACTCCAGCCCGGTGGGCTCCAGCTTGCCGCCGAAACCACCGCCCACAAATGTCTTGATTACCCTGACATCACCCATTTTCAGCCCGAACTCCCGGGCGATGTAATACTGGAAATAGTGGGGTGACTGGGTGCTTGTGTATACTGTTAGCTTTCCACCGTCCCAAATTGATATGGCCGAGTGGGGCTCTATGGGGCACTGGTATGTGCGCTGCCCGACGAACCGGTCCGTCCTTACGTGGTAAGCCTCCGCGAATGCTTTTTCCACGTCCCCGAAATTCTGGTGGATCTCAGTATTAATATTCCTTGGGTACTCTTCGTGAATCTGGGGGGCCCCCTCCTTTATAGCCTCAATGGGGTCAAAAACTGCGGGCAGCACCTCGTATTCCACTTTTATAAGCTTCAGCGCCCTGTATACTGTTTCTTCGTCCACCGCGGCCACGGCGGCCACTTTGTCTCCCACAAAGCGCACCTTGTCTATGCAGAATATGTTTTCGTCCCAGCGGGCCGGGCTAATCCCGTATTTGAGGCTGGGCACATCCTTATGGGTGATAACCGCCTTCACCCCGGGCAGCCTTTCGGCCTCGGTGGTATCGATACTCAAAATCCTGGCATGGGCGTGTGGGCTGGTAAGTATCTTACCCACCAGCATATTGGGAAACTTTAAATCCCCGGTATACTTTGCCTGGCCGGTTACCTTCACCCGGCCGTCTATCTTCGGCACGCTTTTGCCGATAACTGAATAATTCTCTTTCACTTTTATCTCATCCTTTTACCGTTATTTGCAAAAAACAGCCCTAGCAATAGATAACAGAAACCAAGTTCCTATATTTAAGTAACGTCCAGTATTGCCTTTACAATATTGACATATCCGGTGCAACGGCAAAGGTTCCCGGATATAGCCTCCCGCACTTCTTGTTCAGTGGGCTTCGGATTGCGTGTAAGAAGCGCCTTGGCTGACAGTATCATACCGGGAGTACAGTAACCGCACTGCACCGCTGCGTTGTTAATAAAGGATTCCTGCAGTCTATCAAGCTTTTCACTCTGAGCCACACCCTCAATTGTTGTTATTTCCCGGCCGTCAGCCTCCACCGCCAGTACAACGCAGGAATTGACCGGCTTGCCGTCAAGCAGCACTGTGCATGATCCGCAGTCCCCCAGTTCACATCCCTTCTTGGTTCCCGTAAGGTCCAGTTGGTCCCTCAACACATTAACCAGCAAAGTGTTTGCCTTTACCACCACGGTGTATGTATCACCGTTTACGTTCAAATTTACAAGATATCTTTTTACTCCGCTTTTATCGGCAACCGACTGCACTATACCACACCTCCCTAATTAAACGTGTCCTTCATTTATAGCCTTGCGCAACGCCCGCCTCGTAAACACCCTTACCATATCTCTGCGGTATTCTTCAGAACCCCTGATGTCTGATATAGGCTTACACTCCCCGGATGCGCAAACACCGGCCTCTTCCAGAAGTTCATCGGTTACAGCCTTACCTTTTAACAACTCTTCAGCCTTAAACGCCCGAATGGGAGTGGGCGCCACAGCTCCCAGGGCTATGCGGACATCCTTTAAAATGCTTCCCTCCACGGTTACTGAAACCGCCACTCCAACCACTGCAAGTGCTCCCGACCTTCGAAGGCCGAATTTCATGTAGGTGCTTCCCGTTGATTGCTGTTCGGGAATGATAATTTCCGTTAGAATTTCATCATTTTTTATAACCGTCTGGCTGGGGCCTGTAAAAAAGCTTTCCAGGGGCAATTCCCTCTCTCCGGCAGTCCCCACTATTTTTATACCGGCATTAAGGGCAATCAGTATCGGGGGAAGATCCGCCGAAGGCACAGCATTGACAATATTTCCGCCCACTGTTCCCACGTTCCTCACCTGGTTGTTGGCCATATGGTGGGCCGCCTCACACACTGACAGGTACTTTTTCTGCAGCAGCGGCGAGTTGGCCAACTGGTTGTGTGTTATCGCGGCCCCTATTACCACGCCTCTGCCCTCCACGTACTCAATGTTTTTCAACTGACTGATGTTTTTCAATGAAACCAGAACCTCCGGGGCCAGCAGGTCGTGTTTCATCTTAACCATCAGGTCAGTGCCCCCGGCAAGCACCTTTGCCTTGCTCCCGAACCGTGCCAGGAACTGGCATGCCTCATTCAGGTTATCCGGGGCGTAGTAATCAAAATCCGGCAAGTACACTGAAAACCACTTCCTTTTATACATAATCTAAAACGTTCTGCATAATGAATTCCGTTTTCTATTATAAATTATGAATTGCCGGACAACTGAATGTCAATACATCTAATGAAAATTTTTACATCTCTTCAATTAGATCTGTCCTTTTATAAGCGTTATGAAAAATTCATCATTTTAATCTAAAAAGAGTTAACCCTCTTTTCTCCTTATGTAACCTGCTTTCCATCCTTTTTGGTGATATAGATATCTGAAAATTCTTTATATACTGAATGAAAGGTATTAGCAGTGGTTCAGTCTTCCTTTGGAAAGATAGGACGGGGTGTACGGAAGCACATCTTTCCCGGAGTGTTCACGCTAAATTGCCTTGCGCTGTCGATTCCTAAAATACCCGGAGGAGGTTGAACAAATGTATAACATTTTAATCATTCAGGAAGAAGCGGAGAAATACGTGCAGCTCATTGAAAAAAATTTTCCACAGGAGGTAAAGAACGGTACCCTCAAGATGCACCCCTACAAGGACGAGCACTCGCTCCCCGATGACCTGAGCCACATCAACATTATCGGAACCTGGCCCCTCGTCAAACACATTCCCCAGATGAAAGACCTGAAGTGGGTAATGACCTTCAGCTCCGGTGTCGATCACTGGGAAAAGTCAGGCTTTCTGCCCAGGGAAATCCCCCTGGTCCATGTTCCGGGAGGATCGGGCATACCGGTGGCGGAGTTCGTAATCGGACTTATGCTCAATCATGTCAAGTATTACAACAAAATATGGGACAACCAGAAGAGCGTGAATTTCGAGCGTATCCAGGGACAGGAACTGTGGGGCAAAACCCTCGGCATCATAGGCCTTGGGGGGATAGGACGGGAGATAGCCAAGAGGGCAAAAGCATTTGACATGCACGTGATAGGAACTGACATCGCCATAACCGACATTCCCTTTGTAGATCAGGTGTACCTGTCCAATGACTTTGAAACGGTGCTGGGCATCAGTGATTTTGTGGTGCTTTCCTGCCCGGAAACCAAGGATACCCTTAATATGATGAACGAACAGCGCTTTAAATTAATGAAGCCGACTGCTTACTTAATCAACTGCGCCAGAGGATCCCTGGTTGTGAAGGAAGACCTAATCAAAGCCCTTGATGAAGGTTATATAGCCGGGGCATCAATTGACGTTTTCTGGATCAAGAACCCCCTGCCCTCTTTCCTTCCTCCGGACGACCCTCTATGGAAAGCTAAGAATATATTCTTAAGCCCCCATATATCCAGCTGGACCGACATGTATTCAGCCCGGTTCGGGGAAGTGTTCGTGGAAAACATCGGCAGGTTCCTCCGGGGAGAGCCCCTTGTGAGCGTGGCTCCGGGCTTCGGGCTGGCCTCATCCGTTATTTACAGCAGAAAAATCGGCTAGGCGGACTTTTCGCCTGGCCGGTAATTGCTGTAGTAAAAAAATTGGCTTGGAGGAATTGTTATTATGGTTAGCAGGACTAA
>JBMOPB010000028.1:0-11201 GCA_049325055.1 Bacillota bacterium | reverse complement strand
TCCTCTATATAAACCACCACTTTGTCAGTGTTGTCCCTTACCGACGTCAACAGGGCGGTCATAAATTCCACCGGATAGTTGGCCTTAAGGTATGCCGTCTGGTATGACACCAGCGCATAGGCTGCAGAATGGCTCTTGTTGAAACCATACCCGGCGAAATATTCCATAAGATCAAATATCTGCCCGGCTATGTCCGCGTCAACGTTGTTTTTCACCGCTCCTTCCACAAACTGGGCCCTTAATCCGGCTATAATCTCAGGCTTTTTTTTGCCCATGGCCCGCCGCAGCATGTCGGCCTCTCCCAGTGTGAATCCGGCCATGTCGGAAGCAATGCGCATAACCTGCTCCTGGTACAGAATCACACCGTAGGTATCTTTCAATATTGGCTCCAGTATGGGGTGCAGGTACGTTATTTTTCTCTGCCCGTGCTTGCTGAGGATAAAGTCGTTTACCATGCCGCTGCCCAGGGGACCCGGGCGGTAAAGGGCCACCAGTGCCACAATGTCCTCGAAAACGCCGGGCTTAAGCTCTTTTAAAATTGCCCTCATGCCGCTGCTTTCCAGCTGGAATACACCGGTCCCCTCGCCCCTGCCCAGCAATTCGTACGTTTTTTCATCGTCCAGCGGAATGGAGCCCATATCAATGGCAATTCCCCTGTTTTCCTCTATCATCCTGACCGCGTCTGCTACAACCGTAAGAGTCCGCAGCCCCAAGAGGTCCATCTTGAGAAGTCCAAGTTCCTCCACCTGGTCCTTGGCGAACTGGGTGGTCAGGGGACCGTCCGAGGCTTTGTACAGCGGCAGGTAGTGCGTCAGAGGATCCTTGGTGATGACAAGGCCGGCGGCGTGGGTGGACGCGTGCCTGGGCATGCCTTCCAAAAGCCCGGCCATGTCTATAAGTTTTTTTACCTGCCTGTTGCTTTCATAAAGCTCCTTTAAGTCGGGCGAATCATTCAGCGCCTTTTCAATGGTTATGTGCAGCTCAGATGGAACAAGCTTGGCAACCTTGTCCACATCGCTGTATGGCATGCTTAATGTTCTTCCCACGTCTCTTATGGCAGCCCTGGCGGCCATAGTCCCAAACGTGGCAATCTGGGCCACCCGGTCGGATCCGTATTTTCTTACCACGTAGTTTATAACCTCGCCCCGGCGCTCAAAGCAGAAGTCCATGTCTATATCAGGCATGGACACCCTTTCGGGGTTCAGGAACCTTTCAAACAGAAGCCCGTATTTAAGCGGGTCAATGTCGGTTATTCCGAGTGAGTAGGCCACCAGGCTTCCGGCCGCCGAACCCCGGCCCGGCCCCACCGGTATCCCGTTCTGCCTGGCATAGTGTATCATGTCCCAGACTATCAGGAAATACCCGGAGTAGCCCATCTGCTTGATTACCTTCAGCTCAAAGGCCAGCCTTTTTTCCACGGTCTCATTAAAATCCCCGTACCGCGTTTTTATCCCGTCCAGACACAGCTTTTCAAGGTAAGTATCCACGGTATAGCCTACGGGAACATCGTACGGAGGCAGGTGCAGGGTGCCGAATGAAAGGTCTACGCTGCAGCGTTCCGCAATGGCCATGGTAACGTCCATAGCCACAGGGATCTCCCCGAAAAGCAGGTGCATTTCCTCCCGGCTTTTCAGGTACAGCTCCTGGGACTGGAATTTCATCCTGTCGGGGTCATCAACCGTTTTTCCGGTCTGAATGCATAATAGCACGTCCTGCATTTCGGCGTGAGTTTTATCAACGTAGTGAACGTCGTTGGTCACCACCAGGGGTATGCCGGTCCTGCCGCTTATATTTACCAGTTCCCTGTTTGCTGTTCTCTGCTCCTCAAAACCGTGATCCTGCAGCTCCAGGAAAAAATTTTCCCCCCCGAATATTTCACGGTACTGGGCGGCTGCTTCTGCCGCATCATCAATTTTTCCCGCCAGCACCTTTGCGGCCACCTCCCCGGCAATACAGCCGGAAAGCGCGATAAGCCCCTTGCTGTGGGCTGCCAGGGCCTGCTTGTCCACCCTTGGCTTGTAGTAAAAGCCGTCGGTGAAGCCCATGGAAACAAGCTTAAGCAGGTTTTTATAGCCCTCGGCGTTTTCTGCCAGAAGCACCAGGTGGTACGGGCTGTCGTCCACCCTTGGTGTCCTGTGGGACATTGTCCTGGGCGCGACGTACACCTCACACCCCAGTACCGGCTTTATACCTTCCTTTTTGCAGGCCTTGTAAAAATCCACCGCCCCGAACATAACCCCGTGATCGGTCATGGCCAGGGCAGGCATGCCAAGCTGAACGGCTTTTTTTACGGCCTTTTTTATCCGGGCTGCCCCGTCCAGCAAGCTGTATTCCGAGTGAACATGAAGATGAACAAATGACAAATTTACCAACCTCTTCGGCTAACAATATAGATCATAATTCCCAGTCCCGCCAGCGACGAAAGTATGGCCAGCACAAGCTGACCCTTTTTCTTCAGCCAGGCGTGGGCAACCACGGTTGCAACAGCCACCCCTGCCAGCTCCAGCAGGTGCATAAAACCTATCTGTTCGCTCACTGCACCGCACCCCTAATCCGGTTTAATCAGTTTGTGAACGTGAATCTCGTAGTAAGGGAAATGAGGATCGGCCATGTAAACCGGGACTATTGTATGTTCGTCACGGCTACCGGTCTCATCACACCATTTTTTTATAAATTCAAACGCCGGCTTTCTCCCCGGGTGGGAAACCAGTATGCCTTTGCCGTAAACGGCATTGGCCTTAAATATACTCCCCAGGCAAACATTGAACCGGGGGTCGTAAAGTATGTCGGACCCAACAATCCAGTCGAATTGTTCCTCCAGGCGGAAATCCCTCCAGTCTCCGAGGAATGTCCGCACCCCGGACAGTCCGTTCAGACCTGCGTTCCTGAAGGAAATGTCCAGGGCGTCGGCCTGGTAATCCGAAAATGTAACACTGGCCCCCTTAAGTCCGCACACGACTCCGGCAAGGCCCAGTCCGCATCCTAGATCCAGCACTCTCTGACCGGTAAAGTCCATGTTTTCCCATATATACCTTGACAGACCCCTGGCAGCCGGCCATATCTCGGCCCATAAAGGTACACTGTCCTCGTCGGTAAGGTCTGTAATGAGGTTTTCCACATCTTCAACTACGTATAACGGCACCTCAAGCCCCGGCAACTTAACTTCCACCCGGCGTATACTTGGGGGCAACACCTTCACACCTTTTCCCGCCTTTAGATTATGCAATGTATTCTATTCTTCCACACAAACATTAAATCCTTTAATGCTTTTACATACTTATTCCACGTTCAGCCCGGCCAGGTCGGCCCATTCGCCGCCGGTTATCTCCTGCAGCTGATCCATTGTCACCGGCAGCGCCGACCGGGACGTTCCCGCAGCGGCGTATACAACGGGGAACCTCTTCATTGAATCGTCCAGAAATATTTTCATCCTTTCGGGCAGCGCCAGCGGGCAGACCCCTCCAACGTTATAACCGGTGATTCTCCTTACAGTTTCCGGATCGGCCATTTTAACCTTTGAAGAACCTGTAAGCCTTTTAATCCTGTTGGTTTTTATCTTGACATCCCCCGAGGCCACCACCATCACAGGAGCGCCGTCAGCCATAAAAAGCAGTGTTTTTGCTATCTGCCCCACCTTTACCCCCAGAGCGCCGGCCGCCAGCTCCGATGTCCCTGTGTTTTCATCCATTTCCATTACCTTGAGGCCAAGGCCAAAACCGTCGATATAATCCTGCACTCTCTTTATTTCAGGCGCCGACATAATTAAAAACCCCCTCGCTCTCGCTCCAGGGGGATTTTACCTTATTTTCCGGCTAAAATCAACACGGATTCTGGATCCTGACGAAAAGTCACAGTCTCACATATTAATGCCGTATTGCTTCATCTTTTTATACAGCCACGCCCTTGATATCCCCAGTGACCTGGCAGCCTGCATCTTGTTTCCTCCGGTTGAAGCCAGCGTTTCTATTATGGCCTCCTTTTCCACCTGGTCCAGAAGCGCCGGCAGGCCTTTGTCCACCGGTGTCCTTCTGGGCCCCTTGCCCAGTTTTTGTATATACTGCGGCAGGTGGGACATTGATATGACCTCTCCGTCAACCATGTTGAATGCCCTTTCAATTATATTTTCCAGCTCCCTGACGTTGCCGGGCCAGTTATAGCTGTGGAACAGGTCCCAGACACCCCTTTCCATGTCCTGTACATTAAGGCCGAATTCAATGTTGAATTTGTTTATAAAATGCATCGTCAGGTCAATAATGTCATCCATCCTCTCCCGAAGTGGGGGAATGGCTATTGAAACCACGTTCAGCCGGTAGTAAAGATCCTGCCTGAATCTTCCCTCGCTGATCAGTTCCTCCAGTGGCCTGTTTGAGGCCGCCACCACCCTGACGTCAACCTGCCTGGGCCTGTTTTCGCCCAGGCGTTCTATTTCTTTTTCCTGCAGCACCCTTAACAGCTTTGACTGCATTGCCAGAGGCATATCACCAATTTCGTCCAGGAAAATTGTGCCTCCGTTGGCCTGTTCAAACTTGCCAATCTGGCCGCCCTTCCTGGCGCCGGTAAAGGCTCCTTCCTGGTACCCGAAAAGCTCGGACTCCAGCAGGTTCTCTGGCACAGCCGCGCAATTCACTTTGACAAACTGCTTGAAGCGCCGGGGGGAACCGGTATGCAGCGCATGGGCCACCAGTTCCTTTCCTGTTCCGCTCTCACCCCTTATGAGCACCGTGGACGGTCCCTGGGCCACCCTTCTCAGCGTTTCCTTCAGCTTTGTCATGACTGAGCTGCTTCCGATCAGGTTTTCTATGCTGTAGCGTGCCCCCTGGACCCTTTCCAGCTCGTTTTTATAGTAGTCCAGCTCTTTATGGAGGGCGTTCATTTTTTCAGCCAGTGACACCAGTTGGCTTATGTCCTTGAAAATGACCTTGCAGACCGATCCTATAATGATGCCGTCCTTACGTATAGGATAACGCATTACCACGGTTTCCCTGCCTTTTATACGGACGATTTCACCGTGGTGTGGCTTGCCGGTGCGCGGTATTTCGCGAAGCTTAGGCTCCCTGACTATCTCGTTGACGTGTTTTCCCACAGCCTGTTCCGGGGTGGGAATTTCCAGAAGCTCAGCAAAGGCCTTGTTTATCATAATGACGACTCCGTCGTTGTTTACCGCCATATAGCCGTCATGGGCACTGTCGAATATGGTCTGCAGGGTGCTTTTAAGCTCCTTGACAACCTCCAGTTCCTCGGCAAGGTGCTGCAGTTCGGTAAGTTCCTGACAAACGCCTATGGCTCCCACTATTTTGCTGTTTTTTATTATGGGAGTCCTGTTCACCATGTAAAGGGTGTTTCCCACGATGAATTTCCTGCCGATATGAGATTTACCCGTTTTGAGCACCTTCATCAGCCCGGTCCCCGGTATCACGTCATTAATAAAGCGGCCCATCACTTTTTCGGCCTTGATTCCGAACAGTCTTTCGGCCGCCGAATTAAAAATTATGATCCGGCCCTGCTGGTCTATGCCCATAACCAAATTATGAATGGAATGAAGGGCTGAAAGTTCATCTATGAGATATTCATCCATAATCTTTTTAATTCCCATTTTTACCACCCTTTCCTATGGCCTGAGCACATTACCTGAACCTTCAAATTTTTCTTACAACATGCCTTCGCATGGCTTTTTCCAGCTGTGACAGGGTATTGCACGGGTACATCTCAACCACTCTCTTAAACAGCCTTATCTGGGGCTGACCTGCCCACTCCCTTTCCGGAAGCGTGTTCAGCCAGAATATATCCCAGCATCTCATTTTCAAATCCGCCAGCAGTTCTGCCGCTTCCCCCGGAGCAACCGTTCTGGTGTCACTTACTATAAAAACGATTGTCTCGGATGTCAGCATTTTTCCGTAAAGTCTTTTAAATGTATTAAGAGAAACGTGGAGGTTGGTGGATTTCCCCCACTGTTTGCTGTCGTTCATAATCCCGCTCATTATCCGGGCAAAATCTGGTTTCTGTTTAGTGAAATAGTGTGTTACCCTTTCCAGGTCCTCCGAAAATATAAAGCTTTCCATTCCGCTCAAAGCGCTGCTTAGCCCGTATATAAACTGTATTATAAACCTGGCGTAGCGGGCCATGGAGGCCGAAACATCACATATCAGGAGAAACCGGGGCCTTTTTTTGCGCCTGGAGCGGTATCTCAGCTCAATCGGTATGCCTCCGCACCTTATGTTTCTCCTTACCGTTCGCCTTATGTCCACCGAGACCGCCCGGGCGCTCTTTTTATAGCGCCTGCTCATTCCAAGGGCTATTTGTGAGGACATGTGGTTAATCAGTGCAGTTATCCTTGGAATATCGCTGTCTTGAAGGCTCTCCATGTCCTGGTGAAGAATACGGTCTCCTGGATTGTGATAAAACTCGGCCGCAACGGCCTGTATTACTTCGTCCATCTCCTCGTCGCCCGTCAGCCCCACCTCCAGCGCCGGGCGGCTTTTACCCTTTTCGGCCATATTCTTCATCAAGTGGTACCGCCAGTAATTTAGAGATGACTGCAGCACACTGTTGATCAGCTCACCCGGGTTGTTTACCGGGTTCGACTGCATCCTCTCCAGTATTTCCTTCATCCTCTCCTTCTCTTCCTCCGGGAGAAGGGAGAATGTCTCCAACTGGCTTTCGGTAAGTACAATCTTTTCAGGCAGGTCTTTCTGCCATTCCTCCATAACTTCCATTAGCTCCTGCTGAGCCTCTTGAATCACCCGCTCCTTTTCCCTCTGCATTTCCCGGTGGAGCCTTTGTCTTTCACGTTTTTCTTCCGGGGAGGTAAAAAAAAGCTTAAATGCCTGGTCGAATATCCCGGCTTCCCTTCTGCTTTTGGCAAGACATGCCCTCAATACTCCCCTGACTTGCTCCCGCTGGAGAATGTCAACCCTGGCCAGGGCCCCCAAAGCGTCCATGGTTTCCGAAAGGCTCACCCGGACTCCCAGGTGCCGCAGTATCTGTACAAATCGCGCGATGTTATACTCAATGTAATCCCTGCCGGTACCCTCCACCTCAGCCATAATACCGGCCATGCGGTCCAGGCTCACTTAAAACCACCCCGTTTTTTGTCCTCCGGGAGGCATAAATCCCCCGCCCTGCTATTTGTGCCCGGCATGGCAACCATGTTGATGTCCCCTGCACGCGCAGGCCCCGGGGCCCTTATCCTCGGCCTGCCTTCCCGCAGCCGCTCTTATAATTTCGCTCAAAACACTTTTATCCAGCATTTGGGTTGTGTCTTCCCGGTTTTTCAGCAAAAGGTTTGCGGTCATAGAAATATTCTCTATGCTAAGGGCGTCTGCATGCAGCGCCACCAGTGCCCTGGCCCAGTCTATTGACTCTGAAATAGACGGCTGCTTTCTTAATTCCAGATTTGTCCTGATATAGTTCACCGCTGCAGCTATTTCCCGGTTCAGGCGCTCGCCAGCCTCTGGCACTTTGGTCTGAAGAATTCTCACTTCTTTATCTGTATCCGGATAATCAATATAAAGATAAACGCAGCGCCTTTTAAGCCCGTCGGACAGTTCCCTGTCTCCGTTGCTGGTAAGCACCACCATGGGTATCTGCCTTGCTGTCAACGTTCCCAGTTCAGGGATGGAGACCTGAAAATCTGACAGTATCTCAAAAAGGAATGCCTCAAACGGCTCGTCAACTTTATCCACTTCATCTATCAGGAGAACTACCCTTTTATCCGTCCTGATGGCTTTCAAAAGGGGCCTTTCCAATAGGTATTCCTCGTCGAAAAGATCTCTTTCTATATCATCCTTAGAGCAGGAATCTTTGACAATCTGTATTTTCAAAAGCTGTCTCTGGTAATTCCATTCGTATAACGCCTTGTTCTCATCCAGGCCCTCATAGCACTGGAGCCTGATTACATCTGTATTGAAAACCCTTCCCAGCACCTTGGCTATCTCGGTTTTACCTACTCCCGGCGCACCTTCCACCAAGAGCGGTTTTTTTAAGGCAAGGGCAAGGTAAAGGGCAACGGAAATGTCGTCACCGCAGATATAACCTTCTTTCTCCATTGCCTCCTTCAGTTGGCCAAGACTTATTTCCATTAATTTACCCCTCTTCCGGCTGTGTCAATATTAATATACATATTTATTCTATAATATTGTATTAAATCCTGCTATTTAATTGACTCTTGCCTTTTCCGGTCAAATCATACCCGGAAATCCCTGCTGCCTCAGGGATTCGAACAAAACCAGGGCCACGGTGTTGGAAAGGTTTAAAGACCTGCTGCCGGGCTTCATGGGAACCCTCAGCGTCAGGTCTTCATTACCCTTCAGTATGCAGTCAGGCAGCCCTGCCGTTTCCTTTCCGAACACCAGGAAGTCTTTCTCCCGGTAGCTGACGCCGGTGTATGTTTTTTCCCCCCTGGTTGAGAAATAAAAAAACCTTTCTCCTTTGTATTCCTCGATCAAATCTTTAAAATTGTCGTATATTTGAACACTGAGCAGGTGCCAGTAGTCCAGCCCCGCCCTTTTAAGGTGCCTGTCCTCTATTGAAAAGCCCAGGGGCCTGATCAGAAAAAGCTCAGCCCCCGTAACCGCGCAAGTTCTCGCTATATTCCCGGTATTGGCCGGTATTTCCGGCTCAACAAGCACTACTCTCATTCACTCACCCGCCTGTGGTCAACTGTGCTCCTGGCCATTATCGTCATTCTCTTTACTTTCTGGGCAAATTCCGCTAAGGCCGCATTCGCGGCACAGCGGATTACGGGCGCGGCATATTTCCCGGCCGTGCTTTATAAGGCAGTGATGAATTGTTCCCATCAGTTCAGGGGGGACAATTATTTCCAAATCACATTCCACGGCGGCGGGGGTTTTCCCGGCTGACAGCCCCAGCCTGCGGGATACCCTGAAAACATGGGTATCCACCGGCATGACCGGTATACCGAAAGCTATATTCATCATTACATTGGCGGTTTTTCTGCCCACACCGGGCAGCGCCTCCAGTGCCTCCCTTTGCCGGGGAACCTGTGAGCCGTATTTTTCCACCAGTATTCGGCTGGTGCTGACTATATTGCGGCTTTTGTTCCTGTACAGCCCGCAACCCTTTATTTTTTCCGCCAGATCCTCCCAGCTGAGGACGGCGAAATCTTCCGGCTCCCTGAACTTTTGAAACAGGCCGGAGGTAATTTTGTTTACCTGCCTGTCGGTGCACTGTGCTGAAAGCATAACTGCCACCAGCAGCTGAAAAGCGCTGCCGTATTTCAGCTCTGTGCCTGCCCCGGGATGCATGGCGGCCAGCTTTTCCAGCACCGCGGCTTTTTTATTCATGTCGTCATTTTTTTTCATGGCTGCCGGCTGTCCCCAACAATCTACGGTGCTCCACCTTTATACAGCGGTCCATTATCACGGCTATCCCCCCGCCCGCGGCCTTTTCAGCCGAAGCCCCGTCAACAATGCCCAACTGGGTCCATATACAGCCCGGCTTTACTTTCAATACCTCTTCCACAATTTCAGGAAGGTATTCACTCCTCCTGAAAACATTTACTATATCGATTTTATCAGGTACCGATGAAAGGTTTTTATATGATTTCAGGCCAAGAATTTCATCTTCCATTGGATTAACAGGTATAATAACGTATCCCTTTTCAATGAGATACCTGGCAACCTGGTTGCTGTCTTTTTCCGGGTTGCCCGAAAGTCCTACCACAGCAATCTTTTTTGATTTTTCCAATACTGCCTTAATTTCGCAATCTTCCGGATTTACAAACATAAATACCCTCCTGTTCGTCGAACTATTAAAAATGTTATCACCCGACCCTGCAGTTAAAAAGGATTATAGCGTATTTTTTATCTATTATCCAGGAATAATATTTTTTGTTGTATAATTTGTCAACAATCTGGACCTATCTATAATCCTGATGTTTAACAGCCATCACTTAATGATTATAACCCTATAACCATGGTAATAATAGAAGCATGATTTATGGTCTTTTACCATAGAAAAATTAATACATATTAATTTACACTTAAACCAAGGAGGGGTAAGTTTTGCCTGCTTTACTACCTTATTCCATCGGGGCTGTTTTAATAATACTGCTCCTGGCTGCTGTCTTTTGGCCGCTTTTTAAGCCCCGGCGCGTTAAAAAACCTCTTATTAAAAAGGAATATAAGCCGTTTACCGAAGAGTATTCCGTGGAACTGGCCGAACCGGTAAAACGGCATACCCTTCTGGAACCTGTTCCCGAACTCCCCCAATCATACGGAATCGACCGCCTGGTCCTTATGGTGAGAGACCCTTACTGGCTGTACGCTTACTGGGAAATAACCGCCACCAGGATGGAGGAGATTTCGGCAAAATACGGTTCCCAGGCCTGGGAGAACTCCAGGCCTGTATTACGGGTATACGACGTAACCGGTGTTGATTTTACCGGAAATAATGCAAATCGATATTTCGACTGCAGCCTTAGCGATTACACCGAAAATTGGTACATAAACGTCGCTGAATCCAACCGTTCATACTGTGTCGACCTTGGAAGAATTTTCCCTGACGGCAGTTTCATCACCATACTGCGGTCAAACATTGTAACAACTCCCAGGGATGCATTGTCCGACAGGCTTGATGAAGAGTGGATGTGGATCGAAGGACTATACAGCAAGTACCAGATGGGCTTGAGTTCTCCGTTGATCATCGAGGAGATTAACGAGAGGATGGGCAATTTGCCCCTGGGAATAAGTTCCCCCGGATTTAATCCCGACGGTCAATAGGGCCGAATACTTTTTAGCGGAGGTCCACAATGACTAAAGGTTACTTATGCATGATACTGCATGCGCACCTGCCTTTCGTAAGGCACCCGGAACACGAGCACTTTCTTGAGGAAAGATGGCTGTATGAAGCCATAACCGAAACCTATATACCGCTCATAAATACTTTTGAGAGGCTTGAGGAGGCTAATGTTCCCTTCAGGCTCACCATAAGCCTTTCCCCCACTCTTATATCGATGCTAACCGACGGGCTCCTGCAGGATCGTTACCTGAAGCATTTGAACAAGCTTATTGAACTTTCGGACAAGGAAGCGGGCCGGACGTACCATACTCCTTTTCACCAGACCGCGCTGATGTACCAGGAAATGTTCCGCCGGACAAGGGATACTTTTTGCAGGTATGGCGGAGACCTGGTTAAAGCCTTTAAAAGATTCCAACAATCGGGGAGGCTGGAAATAATTACGT
>JBMOPB010000027.1:0-11263 GCA_049325055.1 Bacillota bacterium | reverse complement strand
TTTTAGTCCGCGCAGTTCGAAAGGGTAACCACCATATTTACCTCGTTCCTGCCGCCTGCCTGTTTAAACAGTGATTTAATCCCCTCCCAGACCTCCTCTTCCGACCCCTTAATCCTGGTGGAGATGGAACCGACATTAACCTGCAGATTCCTTTTATCAAGAGAATTAATGGAGTCGTTGATGATCTGGCTGGCGTTGGTTGTTTTCTGCGGATACAGCGAAACCTCTGCGGTTATCATTTTTACACCTCCTGCTATATTTAAGCCAGATTTATTATATGAAAACTCGCAGTTTTTTATAATTCCGGAAAAATATCGGCACTCGGATTGCGCCATAACCATAAAATAAATAATAACGAACTTGAAAAGGGTTTGGCGTGATGAGTACATTCGTGAAGGAACTGGAGCAGCTTCTGACAATCGAAGCATTCAGCATTCTTTTAAACAGCAACACTGTCAAGATCAGCCAGCTGAATGCCATCATCTCCTTTCTCATCAAGGCCTGTATACCCTTTACACTTACATTTTCATCAGGAACAAGAGAGAAGGCCGGTTCGGCTCGACTGACCATAACAATAAGTCCGGCCATAACTCTGCAATTTACCTTCACCTTCGACCCCTGCGTATGTTTCCAGTCCTAAATTGCTGGAGCCACACAGGTCGGCCCCCTTCCGTTCAGTTGCAGTTTGGTCTGCAGCTTACTTCCGTACTATGAGGCCGTCTGACTTCTCCACCCGTGGCAGCAACTTCGGCATAGCCTTATATGCCACCACCCTTTGCAGGCTTGGTTGGAGATCTCACAGGGTCATCTCACCTTCCTTCTTGACATACCAGACACCATCACTTGACAATCTACCTCCTACCCGGCTGGATCATTTGAGTAGGTGTCACCTTTTCCGGTGGGCTTCCCGTTTTGTTCGCACAGTCGCCAACTTGCCCAGCCGCCGTGTTTCACGCTTTCGCATTTCGGTCTGCCAAGCCGCTTGTGGGCCTCTCGGCTTCCACGTCTCCTTCAGACAGCACCTCACGATGCTGCCCTAGACTAAGCTTCCTGGTTCGCGCCAGCACTCCCAGGGGAGGACTTTCACCTCCGTGAATCCTAATGCTTCCAGACTCCCGGCTCGTTTTTACTCAGTAACGTTGCCGCTGCCTTTATAACATAAGTTTGTCCCGAACTATTATTCGGGACAGGTGCGACTGCCTGTCGCACAAACAACCCCGGGCATAACAGCCCGGGGTTTGACGATATACGTGTTTTATTTATGATGCGGGTGTTCCCTTACTTTTTCTATGGCGTTTTCCACCTCACGCCCCGCGTCCACTTTAAGCTGGCGGTTTATGGACCTCCTGACTTCCCCCTCGGTGGACACCACGTAGTTGGGAGGAACGTTGTTAAGGGCTATGGCAGCGATATCCAGTCTGCACCTCTCACACTTGCATACATCCCTTTTCGCCAATAACCTGTCAATTATTTCAAAAACAACTATTTCCGCCACATTTATCAATCTCACCAGGACCCCTCCGATTTTCGCCCTAGAGCAAGTTGCTCCAGGCCGTCAGTACCAGCAAAAAGCACTGCTATAAATTTCTCTGCTCTTCGGGCTAATCCTTCTTTTTTCGAGGTTTTGTTTTAATTTTGCCTGAAAAAAGGCGTTCCGCCTCCAGTTCGGCTGCTTCCTCCTCTGATAAATAATCCACTCCGGCCATAAGCTCTATATGATGCCGCAGCTCGTGCAGTATTGTCTCCCTTAATTCTTTTTCCCAGTCGCCGGCGCCGCTATCACCCAGCAGCTGCACAAATGAGCCGTAATATATCATTATGGTGGACCCCATTATGTCGTCCAGCAAATACTCTCCCATTACCAGGTATTCTCCGTCCTTTTTGCAGTCCTCAACAATGTTGAATCCACCGTTCAAGTTCCGGAAAAATTTTTCGGGTATTTCATCAATAATCTTCCCGGCCAGATCAGTTAATTGATCGATTGTCATAGCAGGCTTTTTACCCTTGCTCAAATTCGCACCCCCCCCAACCCGTCAGTTAATAAGGACTTATTGACATTATATTTACCTTTTCACCCGGGCCGCAATATGAAAAACGCCCCAGGTGCCGGGCTTGAAGTTGAAAGATATTTTAACCACAGAGCGCACAGAGATCACAGTAATACTAAAGGGAGAGAGGTTCTGTTTAGTATTTTTTTCTCCGTGTTCTCCGTGTTCTCTGTGGTTCAATAAAACTTACAGCTTATAGCCTACAGCCATTTTCCTCTCAGCCTTCAATTAATTCCTGTACGGGAACAGTCATGGTCCCGGCGTCAGTGGAAACGGTTGCCGATTCATTCCCTGGGTTGAGGCTTTCTATCCACACCGATTTTCCCCTGTAGAGCACCCTGACGGTATCCGGAGATTTCAGTATTTGCTGGGCTTTTTCGTAATTCAATGATCCACCCTCCCCCTGTATTATTTATCGCTATTGTTCCACGCCGGCCCCAGGTCTAGACAAAAAAACAGGCTAATAAATCTTATTTTTGCCCTGAATTTAGCAGCAGGGCCAAAAGAAAACAGACGTTGGTCCAGGCTCATTTCACACGCCTCCTGCATAGTGTTTAACCAGGGAAAAAGCATGGGACAACGGTGTCCCGGGAAATGAGACAATGACGTCCAGCCCTGAATTTCCGTCTACATTAACAAAAGGAGGTCTTCTTGAATATGTGCGGAATCACCGGCTGGATTGACTGGGAGAGGGATCTTACCCTGGAGCGTCCCACCCTTGAGGCAATGACAGCTACTTTAGCCTACCGCGGGCCCGACGCATGGGGATACTGGATTACTCCCAGGGCGGCACTGGGTCACCGCCGCCTGATAGTTGTGGACCCGGTGGGCGGCGGTCAGCCCATGACCAGGCAGAAGGGTGAGCGAAAATATACAATCACGTATAACGGAGAGCTGTACAATACCATTGAGCTGAGGCGGGAACTGGAATCACGGGGCCATACATTCCTTACCCGCAACTCCGATACCGAAGCGCTGCTTATCTCATACATAGAGTGGGGAACTGATTGCGTGTACCGGCTTAACGGCATTTTCGCCTTCGCCATATGGGACGAGGGAGAAGAGCGCCTGTTCATGGCCCGGGACAGGCTTGGAGTCAAGCCCCTTTTCTACACACAGAGGGGAAGATCATTCATTTATGGGTCTGAAATAAAATCTCTTCTTGCCCACCCGGACGTTCCGCCCGAAGTTGACGCCCGGGGGCTGGCTGAGATTTTTGTAATGGGACCTTCCAGGACCCCGGGGCAGGGGGTCTTTCGCGGAGTATACGAGCTTCGCCCCGGACAGTTCCTGGTGTATGACCGCAGGGGCCTACGGATAAACCGCTATTGGAAACTTGAAAACAGCCCCCACGAGGACGACCTGGGCGCCACCGCGGAAAAAGTAAGGCAGCTTTTGCAGGATACCGTTGAGCGCCAGCTTGTGTCCGATGTCCCGGTATGCTCCTTTCTGTCCGGAGGGCTGGATTCAAGCGCCATCACGGCATTTGCATCGGAGTACTATACCAGGTCGGGCATTGGACCGCTGCACACCTACTCGGTGGACTATGCGGGAAATGACCGGCATTTCCGTCCCAATATATTCCAGCCCAATTCCGACGCGCCCTGGGTGCGGAGGGTATCCGACTATTTCAGCACCGTACACCACTTCATTGAAATAAACACCGGTGATCTGGCACAAGCCCTGGAAACGGCGGTCCGGGCCAACGATTTGCCGGGGATGGCCGATATTGACTCATCGCTGTACCTGTTTTGCCATGAGATTAAAAAAGACGTCACCGTGGCACTGTCAGGCGAGTCGGCCGATGAAGTCTTTGGTGGCTACCCGTGGTTTTATAACGAAGAATCCCTTTCCGGCGATACCTTTCCATGGATAAGAATGGTAAGGGAAAGGGCCTTACTGCTGGATCCGGGACTGGTCCAGGAAATAAAGCCGGAGGAATACGTGGCCGAACGATACCGTGAAGCGCTGGACGAGGTCCCCCGGCTGCCGGGGGAACCCCCCAGGGAAGCCCGCATACGGGAGCTGTTTTATCTTAATATAACCCGTTTTATGCCTACGCTGCTGGACCGTAAAGACCGGATGAGCATGGCTGTGGGGCTGGAAGTAAGGGTCCCGTTCTGCGACCACCGGCTGGTGGAATACGCCTGGAACATACCATGGTGGATGAAGAGCTATGGACTGAGGGAAAAAGGTATACTACGCCGAGCCCTTAAAGGAATTATCCCGGAAGACGTGCTGGAAAGGCGCAAAAGCCCGTACCCCAAGACACACAACCCTATGTACATGGCCGCTGTCAGAGACCGCCTGCAGGAGATAATTGACGGGGGAACATCCCCACTCTTAAGGCTGGTGAATAACGAAGCACTCAGGGAAGCCATCAGAACCCAGGGCACGGCATTCAGCCCGGCCTGGTTCGGGCAGCTGATGGGAGGTGCACAGCTCTTCGGCTACCTTTTACAGGTGCATGCCTGGCTTAAAGAATACCGCATAACTATCGTTTAAAACAAAAAGGAATCACACCTGAACCTTGGGTGTGATTCCTTTTTTGCACTGCTTTATTCATTCCACCTGTCAAATATGGTCGTAAATATTTCCTCAAAGACACTGCCTTTTTGTCTGGATACTTTTACCAAGACGGTATCCTGGTCAAAAATGAGATCTGTTTTAATATTGCTTGAATCCATGCTAAAATCAGCAAAGCATTTCTCAACCTCGGCTCGGACCACATATTCCAGCTCGCTTATCTTGTGAGGAACCACAACCCCCACACCCTCCAGAAAGCTTGCAAGGGTTTTGTCCAGCGTGGAGGCAATCACGGAAAACTGTACAGAGTCAGGATGGAAATTATTTATTGACATCTTTACCATTCGGTCACACCGTCCTCCAGGCCCTATAATATATAGCATCTTCCGGAAAGTCACCGATATATTATATCATACATATAATTAAAATCTTATAGCCGAAACTTATTCTACTTGGAGAAACATATACCAAATTGACATAGTTTATTATGTTAAATAAGATAATATAAAAATTTGTAATGGGAAATGGTTTATGGATCTTAAAAAAGAAGGAATAAACAAATACCGTCTTGTGAAATCAGGAGAAATGAGGGTGGACGGGCTGGTTTACGTCAGTCCTGATATGATCCCCCTCCTGCTCAGGGACAAATCCATCCAGCAGCTTGCCAACGCCGCCTGTCTTCCCGGGGTGGTGGCGCACGTCTGCGGCATGCCGGACATGCACCAGGGCTTCGGTCTCCCCATAGGCGGAGTGATGGCCACCTCCGTGGGAGGGGTAATTTCAGCCGGCGCCGTGGGAATGGATATAAACTGCGGTGTCCGGCTGCTGACTACCAATCTCGAGGCCCGGCAACTGGACATGCCTTTTCTGCGAAAGCTGATAAACCGGATTGAGGAGTACGTACCCACCGGGACCGGGAAAAAAAGCCGTCACAGCAGCATAGCAAATGAAATATTCGAGGAAGTTTCCCACGCCGGCTCACCGGCAATTGTCAGGCGGGGTTATGGATGGCCGGAAGACATTGAAAACACTGAAGAGCACGGTTGTCTTTCCGGAGCGAACCTGTCGGCGGTAAGCAGGGAGGCCTACCGGAGGGGATCCGGACAACTGGGAACACTGGGTGGCGGGAACCATTTCATAGAACTCCAGCTGATAGACAAGGTTTACGACCGGAACCTGGGAAGCGCCTTCGGGCTTTGGCCCGGTCAGCTGACAGTGATGATACATACAGGAAGCCGTGGCTTCGGGCACCAGGTTTGCACCGACTACAGCAAAAGCCAGGTTCAGGCGGCAAAAAAATACGGCATCAATCTGCCCGACAAGGGCCTGGCCTGCGCCCCCTCCGACTCGAAAGAGGGGCGGGACTACTACTCGGCCATGGCATGCGCGGTTAATTTCGCCTTTGCCAACCGCCAGGTAATCACCCATGACATTCGCCGGGCTTTCAGCCATGAGTTCGGGCGGTCCCCTGAGAGCCTTGGACTTAACGTGGTATACGACGTAGCCCACAATATTGCCAAATGGGAGGTTCACAAAGGAACCAAGGTACTGGTTCACCGGAAGGGAGCCACCAGAGCGCTGCCACCCGGCCACAGATCAAACCCCGAAAGGTACCGTGCCACAGGCCACCCGGCCCTTATACCCGGCAGTATGGGGACCGCCTCTTATGTTGTGGTGGGAACCCCGCTGGCCGAGGAATCCTTTTATTCCGTAAACCACGGCGCCGGGCGGGTGCTTTCACGGACGGCAGCAACCAGGGAAATATCAAAGGACCAGTTTGATGCCAGCATGGGCGGGGTGCTGTACAACTCCAGAAACTACAAGGACCTGCTGGATGAGGCCCCGCCGGCGTACAAGGATATAGACAAAGTTGTGGAAACCCTTGCCGTCATCGGCATGACCAGAAAAGTGGCGAAAATGAGGCCACTGGCGGTGATTAAAGGAAAGGACTAATTTCTTTTCAGCTTCCCGGCAATATTATAATTTCAAGGCGATTATTTATCGGGGGTGTTGGCGGTGGGATATGAAAAGCTGTCCCGGGCGGTGTTAAAAGAGAAAACCGAAAAAGCCTTGAAACTGCTGGAAGAATGCAGCCTCTGCCCGCGCCGCTGCGGGTCAAACCGTATGGAAGACAGGCAAGGAGTGTGCCGCAGCGGAAGAAAAGCCGTTATAAGCAGCTACGGCCCGCATTTCGGGGAAGAAAGCGTGCTGGTGGGAAGGCACGGGTCCGGCACCATTTTTTTCACCAACTGCAATCTGGGCTGCGTGTTCTGCCAGAATTACGACATTTCCCATGACGGCGAGGGGCGGGAAGTAAGCCCCGAAAAACTGGGGAAAATAATGATTGAACTGCAGAATTCCGGCTGCCATAATATAAACCTTGTATCACCCACACATTACGTCCCGCAGATGCTGGAGGCCCTCACGGCGGCCGTGGAAGGGGGGCTCAAGGTTCCCCTGGTGTACAATACCGGAGGTTACGACCCCGTAGAACTGTTGGAAATACTGGACGGAGTAGTGGATATTTACATGCCCGATATAAAGTTCGGCGACGACACCTCCGGGGAAAAATATCTGGGGGTGAAGGACTATTTCACCACGGCGAGGCAGGCAGTAAAAGAAATGCACAGGCAGGTCGGGGACCTGGCGGTTGATACCAGGGGCATCGCTTATAGAGGCCTGCTGGTCCGCCACTTGGTGCTCCCCAACAACCTTGCCGCATCCGACAAAGTGATCGGTTTTTTGGCCGAAGAGATTTCAAAAAATACTTTCATAAATATAATGGACCAGTATTACCCCGCCCACCGGGCATTTCGTTACGAGGAGCTGAGCAGGCGAATAACACCGGCCGAGTATAAAGAAGCAATATCCTTTGCCCAAAAGGTCGGACTGAAAAATATTATTTGACATTAATTGCCAATTACTAAATCTTACGTACAGGGAATAATAACCCGGAGGTGGTTCTTATGTTGGATATGCTTACTCGCATGTGGCCCAAAAAGAAAACGAAAAACAGCGCCACAATAGCCGGGGCGGTTTCCCTGGCCGCATTATCGGGAGCCCTGATCACCTGGTATACCGCCAGGAAGCTTAGGAACCGCAGGGAAAATGAATTTCTTTACAGCCAGGACGAGGAAAGCCAGCATTAAAAGCTGGCTTTCTAATTGCTTTATCTCAAGCGATTGCATCAATTCTACCGGCAATTTATACATACCATGCATCATTTCCACGCCGTTAGAAATAATATTTGCAAACCCTAAAAAAGGAGATGAAGCTATGGCAAAGGTTAACAAAAATGCTTCCAGGGCTCCTCAGAGAGAAAGGGTGGCAAAGAGAAAAAAGCCTGAAAGAAAAGGAGAGCCATAACTTCCGTGGCAGAACACAAAAAAATAAACCCCGGCTGCACTATACGGCCGAGGTTTTTTTCATGACGGATATAAACAGTCACTTTTATTTAGGGGCCATGCGGATGGCGCCGTCCAGCCTTATGGTCTCCCCGTTAAGCATTACGTTTTCAACTATCTGCTGTGCCAGCATCGCATATTCATCAGGCCTCCCCAGCCTGGGCGGGAAAGGAACCTGCTTACCAAGGGAAACCTTCGCCTCCTCCGGAAGCGCTGCCAGCAGGGGGGTGTCAAACAGCCCCGGGGCAATTGTGCACACCCTTATTCCCAGGCTGGACAGGTCTCTGGCGATGGTCAGGGTCATTCCCACCACACCGGCCTTTGAGGCCGAGTACGCCGCCTGCCCTATCTGCCCGTCATAGGCCGCAACCGAAGCGGTGTTAATGATGACACCACGCTCTCCGTACTGGTTTGGTTCATTCTGGGCCATCTTCCCGGCGGCCAGCCTGGTCATGTCGAATGTCCCGATAAGGTTAATCTCTATTACTTTCTTAAACAGGTCAATATTGTGAGGTCCCGACTTGGAAAGGGTCCTCATGGCTATACCGGTTCCAGCGCAGTTAACAAGAATATCAACGCGGCCGAACTTGCTCATGGCAAGGTCTACCGCCCCCTGCACCTGGGCTGTGTTGGTAACGTCAGTCATGGCGAAGGCCGCCCGTTCTCCCAGTTGCGCGGCCAGAGCCTTGCCCTTATCCTCGTTAAAGTCGGCGATAACAACATTTGCCCCCGCGGCGTGGAACCTAATGGCAGTAGCCTCGCCAAGGCCGGAGGCCCCGCCAGTGATAATGGCAGTAGCATTTCTTATATCCACCCTGATCCCCCCGATTTCATTTCAATTTAAAAATATTTTCTATATTCATTCAAATTATCCTTCAAACATTAAAACATTTAAACAATTAATAAACACCAGGGCGGTTTTTAACAATATTAAAGAAATTGACAAATATCCGCCTGCAGTTATGATCATAAAGAGGCATCTTTTGGGCTGTCAGCTTAGCCAGCCGATCAGCCCCTCCCGGCCCCAGTTTTTCTTCCACCTCCTGGTGATACCGTTCTAACCAGTCATTGACAGTACCGATGGTTACCTCCGGATGGCACTGAAAACCGTAAGAGTGCCTTCCTATCCTAATTATCTGGTGGGGACACTGGCCGGATTTTGCCAGGAGAGCGCCGGATTCCGGGATCTCAAACATATCGTCATGCCAGTGAAACACCTCAAATAGACTTGGAAGGCCCTCCAGCACCGGGTCTCGCAATCCTTCCCCGGTGAAACCAATATTGCACCAGCCTATTTCCCCGCACCTGCTTTTATGCACTTCTGCCCCGGCGGCCCTGGCCATCACCTGCGCTCCAAGGCAAAGCCCCATTACCGGGAATCCCGCGTTAAGGGCCGAGGCAGCCAGGTGCCGAAGACTCTCCAGGTATGGGTAACCCTGTGTGTCGTCCACATTCATGGTCCCCCCCAGTATAACCAGGCAGTCGAAGCCGTCAAAAGAGGGGGGAAGTAAGTCACCATTATCCATGCGGACAACTTCCGCCTCCCATTTCAGATGTTCCAGCACCTCCAGAACCCTTCCGGCCGGAACCTCGGCTTCATTTTGAATCAGCACGGCTTTCAATTTATTTTCCCGTCCTTTTGCCTTACAAATTTATATACCTGTACAGGTCATCCCAACATCTCCATAAACAAAAATAATATAAACAAATCTATTCTACCACACAACCCAAATTATAATTGAATTATAAAAATTATGGAGGTTTTTTCAATCCTTCATAGAATTGACTGATATGCGAAGTAAGCAAATAAAAGGAGTGTCCGAGAGTTATGGCTATAAGCAAAAAAATTGAGAGTTTTTTAAGCAGCGCTTCCTGGATCAGAAAGATGTTTGAGGAAGGCGAAAGGCTGAAAAAAATCCACGGGCCTGACAAGGTATACGACTTCACCCTGGGAAACCCCGACATGGAACCTCCGGAAAGATTCCGGGAGGAGTTAAAAAAGCTGGCCCTCGACCCCATACCAGGCATGCACAGGTATATGAGCAACGCCGGCTACCTGGAAACAAGGGCGGCCGTGGCGGAAGTGCTGGCTGAGGAATCGGGCCTCCCGGTTAAAGCCGAGCATGTTGTTATGACAACCGGGGCCGGAGGGGCTCTTAACGTGGTTCTAAAGACCCTTCTTGACGAAGGGGAAGAGGTTATCGTATTCAAGCCCTATTTCGTAGAGTACAGGTTCTATGTTGACAACCACTCCGGCAAAACTGTTGAAGTCCCTACAGATGATAATTTCTTACCCGACTTTAAAGTCCTGGCCGAAGCAATCAGCCCTATGACCAAGGCGGTTCTAATCAACTCTCCCAACAACCCCACCGGGGTGGTCTACAGCGAAGAAATTCTGGAGAACCTTGGGAATGTGTTGTCCCAAAAGGGAGCAGAATTTGGAAAGGACTTATACCTTATTTCCGACGAACCATATTCAAAAATAGCCTACGACGGGGTCAAAGTGCCCAGTGTATTTAAATACTACCGTAACAGCATAAAGGTCACATCCCACAGCAAGGACCTGGCGCTGCCTGGAGAACGGATCGGATACATAGCTGTGAACCCGGGAATAGAACCTCTTAATCTGCTTGTGGAGGGACTAGTTTTCGCCAACAGGACACTGGGCTTCGTCAATGCCCCGGCACTGATGCAGCGGCTGGTGGCGTCCCTTCAGCGGGAGTCCGTGGATGTTGAAGAATACCGGGAAAAAAGGGACATTTTATACAACCACCTTACTTCTGTAGGATTTGAAATGATTAAACCTCAGGGTGCATTCTACCTGTTCCCCAAATCTCCGCTGCCCGATGATGTGGAGTTTGTCAGAAAAGCCCTGAACTATAACCTGCTGCTTGTTCCCGGATCAGGCTTTGGTATGCCGGGACACTTCAGGATGGCATACTGTATAGACAGGCAAATAATATTGAACTCACTCCCGGCCTTCACATCCTTTGCAAAAGAGCTGGGTATCTCGAAGTAAATAAATAAGGGCTGTCCTAAGCTGTGCCTTGGTCAGCCCTTTTTCCCCAAAAAAACCAGGAAATTATCCACAGAAATTTCTTTCAGCATAATTTAATATATTTATACAAAGTCCCTGCATGTTCATTTCATGCAGGGACTTTTAAAATTAATTCCGGCGACGATCTACTCTCCCGGGGCTAACGCCCAAGTACCATCGACCCTGGAGGGCTTAACTACCGTGTTCGGGATGGGAACGGGTGTACCCCCTCCGGTATGGCCACCGGA
>JBMOPB010000026.1:0-11461 GCA_049325055.1 Bacillota bacterium | reverse complement strand
TTGCCAACGGTGCTCAGCACCACTGTTATGGCTGCGGTAAGAGTTGTTTTGCCATGGTCCACGTGACCGATGGTTCCAATGTTTACGTGCGGTTTCGTACGCTCAAATTTCGCCTTGGCCATTTAAAACTTCCTCCTTTAATAGATAGATACCTTAAATTTAACAGATTGGATGGGTTAGAGTTTGTCAAGCGATGCTATCCGCACCTTCTGGCAATTATTCCCTCGGCTATGCTCTGGGGCACCTCCGCGTAATGGCTGAACTGCATCGTGAACGTACCCCTTCCCTGGGTCAAGGAGCGGAGATTGGTGGCATATCCGAACATTTCAGACAGCGGGGCCGCGGCGTGCAGCACCTGCGTGTTTCCCCTGGGCTCGATTTCTTCAATCCGGCCTCTCCTTGAGTTAAGATCGCCAATAACCTCACCCATGTACTCGTCCATTATCACCACTTCCAGCTTCATGACCGGCTCCAGGAGGACCGGCTGAGCTTTGGCGGCCGCATTTTTAAAGCCGATTGAACCCGCTATCTTGAAGGCCATCTCTGATGAATCCACTTCGTGATATGATCCGTCCAGCAGGCTCACCCCGATGTCTATCATGGGGAACCCCGCAAGAACGCCGTTATCCATGGCTTCCCTTATACCTGCGTCCACCGCCGGGATGTACTCTTTGGGAACTACACCGCCGATAATCTTGTTGGTGAATTCATAACCGCCCCCGGCCTCCCTGGGCTCAATCTCCAGCACCACGTGCCCGTATTGCCCCCGGCCACCGGACTGCCTTATAAACCTGCCCTCGGCCTTCACCTTGCCCCTGATGGTCTCTTTATAGGCCACCTGGGGCTTCCCGACATTGGCCTCAACCTTGAACTCCCTGAGCAGCCGGTCCACAATTATTTCCAGGTGCAGTTCACCCATACCGGAGATAATGGTCTGTCCGGTTTCAGGATCGGTCCGCATTCTGAAAGTGGGATCCTCTTCACCCAGCTTCATCAGCGCAATTCCCATTTTATCCTGATCCGCCTTTGTTTTGGGCTCAATGGCTACATCGATAACCGGCTCCGGAAATTCCATCGACTCAAGCACTATGGGATTCTTTTCATCACATAGTGTGTCACCGGTTGCAGTATCCCTTAATCCAACGGCGGCCACTATATCACCGGCAAAAACCTCTCCTATCTCCTCGCGGTGGTTGGCGTGCATTCGCAGTATACGCCCGACCCGTTCCCTTTTGTTTTTAGTGGAGTTGTAAATATAGGATCCTGAGTTCAGTTTGCCAGAGTATACCCGGAAAAAAGTAAGCTTTCCGACATAAGGATCCGCCATAATCTTAAATGCAAGTGCCGAAAACGGCTGTTCGTCACCTGCCAAGCGCTGGTCCTCATCACCGGTATTGGGGTTTAAGCCCCGCATTGCCGGGACATCGGTGGGAGCGGGCAGGTAATCCACTATGGCATCGAGAAGCGGCTGAACTCCCTTGTTTTTAAATGAGGATCCGCATAATACCGGGATCATTTTTACCGCAAGGGTAGCCTTGCGAATACCTGCCTTGATCTCATCGTCGGTGATTTCTTCACCCTCCAGGTATTTAAGCATCAACTCCTCATCGGACTCTGCCACTGCTTCAATCAGCTTTTCCCTGTACTGGGCGGTCATTTCCACTATGTCTTCGGGTATCTCGGCTTCCTCGCTGGTTGTACCCAGGTCATCGATATATATGATTGCCCTGTTTTTTATTAAATCGACTACACCCTTAAAAGTCTCCTCAGACCCCAGCGGCAGTTGCAAGGCCACCGGATTGGCGCCAAGCCTGTCGCGGATCATCTGCATTCCCCTAAAGAAATCGGCGCCCACACGATCCATTTTGTTTATATAGGCTATCCGTGGCACCTGATATTTATCTGCCTGCCTCCAGACAGTCTCAGACTGGGGTTCAACCCCTCCCACTGAACAGAAGACTGCAACAGCCCCATCGAGCACACGGAGAGAGCGCTCCACTTCCATCGTAAAGTCCACGTGCCCGGGTGTGTCGATAATGTTGATACAATGATCACGCCACTGGCATGTTGTGGCAGCGGAGGTTATGGTAATCCCCCGCTCCTGCTCCTGAACCATCCAGTCCATGGTGGCCGCACCATCATGGACCTCCCCGATTTTGTGAACTCTTCCCGTATAGAACAAAATGCGTTCGGTGGTGGTAGTCTTGCCGGCGTCTATGTGGGCCATGATGCCAATATTGCGTGTCTTTTCCAACGGAAACTGCCGCGCCATCAAGACTCCCTCCTTACCACCTGTAATGTGCAAATGCCTTGTTGGCTTCCGCCATTTTATGAGTGTCTTCCTTTTTCTTTACGGTCGCCCCGGTACTGTTGGCCGCATCCAAAATCTCGGACGCCAGCTTATCCTCCATAGACTTGCCGCCCCTGGCCCTGGCATAATTGGTCAGCCAGCGAATACCCAGGGTCTGCCTGCGCTCATGCCTCACTTCCACCGGAACCTGGTAGTTGGCGCCACCAACCCGGCGGGCTTTAACCTCCAGCACCGGCATAACGTTTTTCATGGCCTGATCAAAAACCTCCAGGGGATTCTTGCCGCTCTTTTCCTTTACAATATCAAAAGCACCATAGACTATTTTTTCAGCAGTCCCCTTTTTGCCGTCCAGCATTATCTGGTTGATGAGTTTTGTCACAACCTTGTTGTTGTATACCGGGTCCGGAGTAATTTCCAACCTTTTGACGTTTCCTCTTCTGGGCACACTTTTCCCCCCTTTGCCTAAGGAATACGGGCCTTGAACTGTAGATTAACCAGGAAGCCCTTATAATACACACAATCCTATTTCTTCGGACGCTTGGTACCATATTTGGAACGGCTGCGGTTCCTGTTTTGCACCCCCGCCGAATCAAGGGCACCCCTTACCACGTGATACCTTACACCGGGCAGGTCCTTCACCCTGCCGCCGCGCACCAGAACAACCGAGTGCTCTTGCAGGTTATGCCCTATTCCGGGAATGTAAGAAGTAACCTCAATGCCGTTGGTAAGCCTTATACGGGCCACTTTTCTCAGGGCCGAATTGGGTTTCTTTGGCGTGGTGGTATAAACCCTTGTGCACACGCCTCTTTTTTGCGGACATTCTTTCAATGCCGGAGCCGAGGATTTTTTTGTCAGCTCTTCTCTACCTTTCCGGATCAACTGGTTGATAGTAGGCACCAACACACACCTCCTTCCTCACACGGGCTGTGAAAAACTTCGCCCGACTTTGTCACTCCTGCCGGTCCGAATGCTCACGTATTTCCACATACGCTCCGCTTCGTCCCGCCAGTCCTTTCGCGCCGGCCTCGTTTTTGACAGCCCTACTGGGGTCGTGAAAAACTTCGCCCGACTTTTTTACCAATGCCAAACCTTGTCAAACCAAATCCCGCTCGGAAGCTTTCTTCAAGCCCCGAGCGGTATTTTTCAATCTTCCACAACAGCTGTTGCAGCGCAGCCCACTTCAATGCCGCAGGCCTTCCCAAGCACCTGCATACTTTCCGCCATAATCACCGGCACCGACCTGGCCGTACATGACTGTATTATCGGCTCGATAATGTGCTTCTCGGCATTTTTGGCCACATATACAACTTTCGCCTGATTATGATTAATGGCTTTTAACGTCTGTTTTGACCCGACGGTCTTCTTACGGGCTTTGGACAGGCGCTCCAGGGACATGACGGCCACACCTCCCAAATCCAGACACTTTTATATATTACCACCTGTAGTTACCATTGTCAACAATTATTGTTTCATCTGGCGGGAAGGCATAGTGCTGCACAAAAACTTTTAATTAATAATTAAGCTTTGGCGAGTATATTATTCAGCCGCCGCACCGTAATCATTGACCGGATACTCGTTCTCGCCGTCCATCCCGTAATCCATGTCCTTCATACTGTCACCACTGTCAAAGGCAGTCGAGTCATCCAAAACCTCTATGTTTCTGTAACGGCTCATGCCGGTGCCGGCAGGAACCAGTTTACCTATGATGACATTCTCCTTCAGGCCCAGCAGTGGGTCCATCTTGCCCTTTATGGCGGCCTCGGTTAAAACCCTGGTGGTTTCCTGGAATGAAGCCGCCGACAGGAAGGAGTCGGTTGCCAGGGATGCCTTGGTTATACCCAGCAGCACAGGCTTCCCGACGGCAATCTCGCCGTCCATAGCCTCAACCTGCTGGTTT
Source organism: Bacillota bacterium (assembly GCA_049325055.1). Taxonomy (GTDB): domain Bacteria; phylum Bacillota; class Desulfotomaculia; order Desulfotomaculales; family Desulfocucumaceae; genus BRHc4a. Next base: position 7,253 of record JBMOPB010000026.1, on the reverse strand, counting down.
TCTTTTTCCAGCTCGAATATATCGATCAGGCCGCCGGGAAGTAAATCGGTGTCTCCCTGTTCCTCCACCTTTACTTTCCTGAGCATTTGTCTGATCATTACCTCTATGTGCTTGTCATTGATATCAACGCCCTGGAGCCTGTATACCCTCTGAACCTCTTGCAAAAGGTACACCTGAACCCCCTGGGGACCTTTGATCTTCAAAAGGTCATGCGGGTTAACCGATCCTTCGGTAAGTTCATCCCCGGCTTCCACCTTGTCCCCGTCATGGACCTTGAGCCTGGCGCCGTACGGAACCTGATACACGGCCCTCTCGCCGTCCTGGCTTACTATCTCTATTTCACGGCGTCCCTTTACTTCCCTGATCTCGGCCACTCCTTCGAATTCCGCCACGATGGCCTGCCCCTTGGGACGACGTGCCTCAAACAGCTCCTCAACCCTGGGCAGACCCTGGGTAATGTCGTCACCGGCCACGCCACCAGTGTGGAATGTACGCATGGTCAACTGGGTTCCAGGCTCACCGATGGACTGGGCGGCGATAATTCCCACCGCCTCCCCGATATCCACCATCTGCCCTGTGGCCAGGTTCTTCCCGTAACATTGTATGCACACGCCGTAGCGGGACTTGCAGGTCAGCACCGACCGTATCTTAACTTTTTTAATACCGATTTTTACAATCCTGTCCGACTGTTTGTTGGAAATCACGTCACCCTTGCTGACAAATACTTCCCCGTTCCCGGGATCCACAATATCCTCAAGGGACACACGGCCTTTGATCCTGTCTTCCAGCTTTTCAATGACTTCCGATCCGTCTTTGATTTCGGAGACTTCTATACCTTCGGTGGTTCCGCAATCAACCTCACGGACTATAACGTCCTGGGCCACGTCCACCAGCCTCCGGGTAAGATATCCGGAGTCTGCGGTCCTCAGTGCGGTATCGGCAAGACCCTTCCTGGCGCCGTGCGTTGAAATGAAGTACTCCAGAACGGTAAGCCCCTCGCGGAAGTTAGCCTTGATGGGGAGGTCGATAATTCTTCCCGACGGGTCCGCCATCAAGCCCCTCATTCCGGCCAACTGGCGGATCTGCTGGATGTTACCCCGGGCTCCCGACGTCGCCATCATGTAGACCGGGTTAAAGCGGTCAAGCGTCTCCATAAGGGCTTTGGTCACATTTTCGGTGGCGTCATTCCAAAGCCCTATAATCTTCCTGTACCGCTCATCCTCGGTGATAAGTCCGCGGCGGTACTGTGTCTCAACCTTCTCAACCTCCTGGTCGGTCTGAGCAATGATTTCCTTTTTCTTCTCCGGTATGGTTATATCCGAAATGCCGATGGTTACACCGGCCTTGGTGGCGTAATGGAACCCCAGCTTTTTAATACCGTCAAGCAGTGTTCCGGTGGCCGCGAAACCAAGCTCTCTGTAGCACTCATCCACAATTTTGCTCAGTTCCTTTTTATCCGCCACACGGTTAATATAACCAATCTGCCTGGGTATTACTTCATTGAAAATGATCCGACCCACAGTGGTTTCAAGCATCTGGCCATCGATACGCACCTTAATCTTGGCATGCAGGCTTATGGCTCCGTTATCATAGGCCAGTATGGCTTCGTTCGCGTCCATAAAGTATTTGCCCTCACCACGCGCCCCCTGTTTTTCCATGGTGAGGTAATAACTTCCCAGAACCATGTCCTGGGTGGGAATGGCCACAGGCCTTCCGTCCTTGGGGTTAAGTATGTTGTGGGCCGACAGCATCAAAAGCCTTGCCTCGGCCTGGGCCTCGGCCGACAGGGGAACGTGCACGGCCATCTGGTCGCCGTCAAAGTCGGCGTTGTAAGCTGTACAGACCATGGGGTGGATTTGTATGGCCCGGCCTTCCACCAGCACCGGCTCAAAGGACTGAATTCCGAGCCTGTGCAGGGTAGGCGCCCTGTTCAGCAGCACCGGGTGCTCGCTGATAACCTCTTCAAGAACATCCCACACCTCGGGGCGAACCCTCTCCACCATTCTCTTGGCACTTTTAATATTGTGGGCATGGCCGTCATTGACCAACCGCTTCATTACAAAGGGCTTGAACAGCTCAAGGGCCATTTCCTTCGGCAACCCGCACTGGTGAAGCTGAAGCGTCGGCCCGACCACGATAACCGAACGTCCGGAATAGTCAACCCTTTTTCCAAGAAGGTTCTGGCGGAAACGCCCCTGCTTTCCTTTCAGCATATCGCTCAGCGATTTAAGCGGCCTGTTCCCGGGGCCGGTTACCGGCCGCCCCCTGCGCCCGTTGTCAATAAGGGCGTCCACCGCTTCCTGAAGCATACGCTTTTCATTCCGGACTATAATATCCGGGGCGCCGAGGTCCAGGAGCCTCTTCAAGCGGTTATTCCTGTTTATTACCCGGCGGTACAGGTCATTTAAGTCGGAGGTGGCAAACCTGCCCCCGTCCAGTTGCACCATGGGCCTCAGTTCCGGAGGAATAACCGGGATTACCTTCATTATCATCCATTCCGGGCGGTTTCCCGACTTGCGGAATGCCTCCACCACTTCCAGCCTGCGTATGGCCCTTATCTTGCGCTGTCCGGTAACTTCCTTCAACTCCTGGCGCAGTTCCCGGCTCAGCTCTTCAAGGTCTATCTCTTCCAGAAGCTTTAGAATTGCCTCGGCCCCCATGGCCGCCTTGAAGCCGGTGGGATACTTTTCACGGTATTCCCTGTACTCGGTCTCGGTCAGAAGCTGCTTTTTGATAAGCCCTGTATCGCCGCCGTCGATGACTATATAAGATACAAAATAGAGAACCTTTTCCAGCGCCCGGGGCGACATGTCCAGCAATAGCCCCATGCGGCTGGGAATGCCCTTGAAATACCATATATGGGAAACCGGGGCGGCCAGTTCTATATGCCCAAGCCTTTCCCTTCTTACCTTCGAACGGGTAACTTCAACGCCGCAGCGGTCGCAAACAACACCCTTGTACCTGACACGCTTGTATTTGCCGCAGTGACATTCCCAATCCCTAGTGGGACCAAAAATTCTTTCACAGAAAAGCCCGTCCCTCTCGGGCTTGAGGGTGCGATAGTTGATGGTTTCGGGTTTTTTCACCTCTCCACTGGACCATTCCCTGATCTGATCGGGAGAAGCCAGACCGATTCGAATGCGGTCGAAATTATTTAAATCCAGCAAGGAACCACGCTCCCTTCAGTTTTTACCAGGCACCTTATCGAAATTTGAAGCGGGAATTGTCTATTTAAACTGTCTCATCCTCATCAATGTCGAAGTTCTCTTCCAGGAACTCGTCACTGAAATCTTCCTCTTCCTCCGGTTCTTCGCTTTCGCTGTCATAATCTTCGGCTTCGGGGAAGAACTCGCCTTCTGTCAGATCCAGGCCGAGATCCTTAGCAGCTTCGCCTATATCCTCTTCGATTTCCTTTATTTCAATTTCCCGGTCATCCTCGGACAAAACCTTGACGTCAAGGCCAAGGCTTTGCAATTCCTTGATCAACACCTTGAAAGATTCCGGCACGCCCGGTTCGGGAACATTCTCCCCCTTGACGATGGCCTCATATGTTTTAACCCGTCCCACCACGTCGTCGGACTTTACCGTGAGTATTTCCTGAAGTGTATAAGCCGCGCCGTACGCCTCCAGCGCCCAGACCTCCATCTCGCCGAAACGCTGCCCGCCGAACTGCGCCTTACCGCCCAGCGGCTGCTGCGTAACCAGTGAATATGGTCCCGTGGACCTGGCGTGTATCTTGTCATCCACCAGGTGGGCCAGCTTAAGCATGTATACATATCCTACCGTAACAGGGTTGTCAAAGGGCTCTCCGGTTCTCCCGTCATACAGCGTTATCTTCCCGTTATCGGGAAGCCCCGCTTCCTTCAGCGCGTTCAATATATCTTCCTCGAGGGCGCCGTTGAATACCGGGGTGGCCACGTGATATCCCAGGGCTTTGGCCGCCCACCCGAGGTGGGACTCAAGCACCTGCCCCAAGTTCATCCTTGAGGGCACACCCAGGGGGTTGAGAACAATCTCAATGGGAGTGCCGTCGGGAAGGAACGGCATATCCTCCTCCGGCAGAATCCGGGCAATAACCCCCTTGTTGCCATGGCGGCCCGCCATTTTGTCTCCCTCGGAAATCTTCCTCTTCTGGGCGATGTAAACCCTTACAAGCTGATTTACACCCGGAGGCAGCTCATCGCTGTTTTCCCTGGAAAAGACCTTAACGTCCACCACTTTTCCGGACTCCCCGTGGGGGACCCTAAGTGAAGTGTCCCGCACCTCCCGGGCCTTTTCACCGAATATAGCCCTCAAGAGCCGCTCCTCCGCTGTCAGCTCCGTTTCACCCTTAGGAGTCACCTTACCCACCAGTATATCGCCGGGCCTTACCTCAGCTCCCACCCTGATGATTCCCCTGTCGTCCAAATCCTTCAAAATTTCCTCGCCGACATTGGGTATATCCCTGGTGATCTCTTCAGGGCCCAACTTGGTGTCCCGGGCGTCACACTCGTATTCCTCTATGTGAATGGAGGTGAAAAAGTCTTCTTTAACGGCCTTCTCGCTTACAAGTATGGCGTCCTCGTAATTGTAACCCTCCCAGGGCATAAAGGCCACCAGCACGTTCCGCCCCAGCGCCAGCTCGCCCATGTCGGTTGACGGGCCGTCGGCTATTACCTGTTCCTTTGTAAGCCTCTCACCTTTTGCCACAATGGGTTTCTGATTTATGCAAGTTCCCTGGTTGGAACGTTTGAACTTGTGCAGTTTATACGTATGAACCCTGCCCTCATCAGACCTTACGGAAATCTCGTTGGCGGTCACCCTCTCCACCACGCCGTCGGTCTTGGAGAGCACAACCACCCCTGAATCCTTGGCCGCCTTGTACTCTATGCCCGTGCCCACCAGCGGAGCCTGGGCCTTTAAAAGAGGAACGGCCTGCCGTTGCATGTTGGCTCCCATCAGAGCGCGGTTGGCGTCGTCGTGCTCCAGGAAGGGGATAAGCGAAGTTGCCACACTAAACACCTGTTTCGGGGACACGTCCATGAAATCCACCCGGTCGGTGGACACCACAAGGATGTCACGGCCATGCCGGGCATTAACCCTGTTTTCAAGGAAATAACCGTTTTCATCCAGAGGGGCGTTGGCCTGGGCGATAATATGCCCCTCTTCCTCATCAGCCGTAAGGTACAAAATTTCTTCAGTAACCCGCCTGTTTTCCTTATCCACTTTTCTGTACGGGGTTTCAATAAAGCCGAACTCATTAATCCTGGCATATGTACTGAGCGAACCTATCAGTCCAATGTTGGGACCTTCCGGGGTCTCGATGGGGCACATGCGCCCGTAGTGGGAGTGGTGCACGTCCCTGACCTCGAATCCCGCCCGCTCCCGGCTCAAGCCCCCGGGACCCAAAGCGGAAAGCCTTCTTTTATGGGTCAATTCCGCCAGGGGGTTGGTCTGGTCCATAAATTGCGAAAGCTGGCTGGAACCAAAGAATTCTTTGATGGCGGCAACCACCGGCCTGATGTTGATAAGCACCTGGGGTGTTATAACATCAACATCCTGAATGGTCATCCTTTCCCTGACAACCCTCTCCATTCTGGAAAGGCCGATCCTGAACTGGTTCTGAAGCAGTTCGCCCACTGATCGGAGCCTTCTGTTGCCCAGATGGTCTATGTCATCAACCGTCCCCTGACCATCTATCAGGTTCAGGAGATATTTGACGGTCTGGATAATATCTTCCGAAACCAGTTCCCTTATAAACTCCCGGTCCACCGGGACCATTTTTTTAAGGTACTGGTCAAACTCTTCACCGGGTCTTCCGTCTTCCTTGTAACGGTAAAGTATCCCGTGCTTCAGCTTTTTCTGTATCTTATAACGGCCCACGCTGGCAAGGTCATACCTCTTCGGATCAAAGAAGAGCGCGTCCAAAAGCGATCTTGCGCTTTCCACCGTAGGCGGCTCACCGGGCCGGAGCCTTTTATATATCTCTACCAGAGCCTCTTCCTCGGAGTCTGAATTATCCCTTGTAAGCGTTTCCAGTATATGCGGATTATCCTCGAACAACTCCGCTATTTTCGCCTTGGTGCCGTACCCCAGAGCCCTGACCAGTACCGTGGCCGGAATCTTTCTGGTCCGGTCAATGCGGACGAATATATGGTCGTTTACATCGGTCTCAAATTCCAGCCAGGCTCCTCTGTTGGGAATAATGGTGGCGGTAAAGAGCCGTTTACCGCTGGGGTCAAGCAAATCGCCAAAATAAACCCCCGGCGATCTTACAAGCTGGCTAACGATCACCCTCTCGGCGCCGTTTATGATAAAGGTTCCCTTTTCCGTCATCAGGGGAAAATCTCCCATGAAGACTTCCTGTTCCTTGACCTCCCCGGTCTCCTTGTTTATGAGACGTACTTTAACGCGCAGGGGAGCGGCAAATGTAACATCTCTCTCCTTGCATTCCTCGACGGTGTACTTTGGTTCACCAAGGGTATAGTCAAGAAACTCCAGAACGAGGTTTCCGGTGAAATCCTGAATGGGTGAAATGTCGTCAAAAACCTCTTTCAGGCCCTCCCGTAAAAACCAGTTGTATGAATTTCTTTGAACCTCTATGAGGTTCGGCAGTTCCAGGACTTCCCTCAATTTGCCGAAGTTCTTCCGTTCCCTCATTCCCATCATTTCAGAATACATGTAATGCGCCACACCCCCAACAGATTAAAACTCATAAACCAAACAACGAAAAGCAAGGTCCTCGATAACCAAAAACCTCGCTTTAATTCAAAAAACAAAAACCATATCTAGAATATTATTCCCCGAATAAAACCACCGGATACACAATGTTACCACGGTCAACCCTTTATTTGGAAGAATTTCTTTTCGCAAACGATTTAACAATCTTAGCATATAGTTTTTCTTCTGTCAAGAATTTCATTATTTTTTTTTAAGATTTTTTCATAAAAAGAAGGAATTAGCATTTGCCAATTCCTTCTTTAAATTTCATATTCCAAAAAACTACTTTACTTCCACCTTGGCGCCCTGTTCTTCCAGCTTGGTCTTTATGGAATTGGCCTCGTTAGTTTAACAGCATAGTTGACTAGAGAAAACCAAAATCCCTTGAGGCATAAAGCTTAGAGGGAATTTTTTTTGTGATTTAGGTTCATATATATGTGGCGGAATATCCGTGAATATGATATAATAGAATTATCTATTGAGATTGGTTAGATTGGAGAGTAGCCATATGAACCTGAAAGTGTCGCGAAGGAAAACAGGAAGAACATATCTGT
>JBMOPB010000025.1:0-11484 GCA_049325055.1 Bacillota bacterium | reverse complement strand
TGGGACGCAGTGGCCCTCATCGAGACCGGTTTTTGCAGGGTTTTTACCGATACGGACATCGCTGAAAGGGTATGGGATGAGAATGACAGGGTGCTGTACAGGTCGACGCCCATGTTTATGGTGGCAGCTGAAAAGAAAGGAAAACGATGAATTTCTATATCAGAGTGTTTTCATTGCTAAAGGGCGCCTATCACCACATCGCCGGCAAGTCCGCCCTGGGGATAGTCATAACCGCCACTTATGTGGTGCAGGCCCTGGCCGTGGCCAGGGGCCTGGAGGTAGTGTTTTACAGGAGAAGCCTTAAGGACCTGGGGCTGATTCTTTTATGCATTGGGCTGCTGGTGGCGCTGCGGGGGTTGCTTCACTGGCTTGACGAGATCTATGCCAAAAGAATAGCGTTCCTGGCGAAAAGCAGGCTGAGGGAGCGGCTGTTCCAGCACGTTCTGAACCTGGGGCCCGGCTACCAGGAGAACTGCAGGAGCGGCAACATCCAGGCGCTCCTCACCGACGGGGTGGAGTCCCTGGAACCTTTGTTAACGGCCTATTTCCCCCAGCTGCTGGTTGCCCTGTTCGGTTCGGGCCTCATAGCGGCATACATCTTTTACCTGGACCGGGTGGTGGGGATTATTGCCCTGTCGGGCATTCTTATCACGGCATTGTTTCCCCTGCTTATGAGCAAACACGTCGGGAGAATCATAACTGAATACTGGCAGTCCTACGCCCGGCTGAACTCCCAGTATATCGACGCCATGCAGGGCATGGCCACCCTGAAGGTTTTCAACGCCGGCAGGAGAAAAGGCCGGGAGCTGAATGAAGATGCCTGGAGACACTACCACCACTCCATGCAGGGGCTGTCCATCTCCCTGCTGGATTCCGCCGTGGTCAAATGGGCTGCCGCCGCCGGTTCTGCCCTTGCCGCCGGGGTGGGGGCGCTGAGGGTGGCCACCGGCAGCCTGCCGCTGGACGACATGTTTGTAATACTGTTCCTGGCGGTGGAGTGTTTCCGCCCCATGAACGACCTGATCATGCACTGGCACCGCAGTTTCCTGGGCATAGCCGCGGTCAGGGGCATGTTTTCCGTCCTGGACACGGAGGTAACCGTTCAGGACCCGCCGGCCGGTTATGGGGAAAACCCCGCCGGGCCAATCCAGCCGGAAATTGAATTTAAAAACGTCTCCTTTGCCTATGCCGCAGGGAAAAGGCCTGCGGTAAAAAATGTGTCCCTGAGGGTCAATCCCGGGGAAACGGTGGCCGTGGTGGGGAAATCGGGGTCGGGCAAATCCACCCTGGTCAACCTGCTGCTGAGGTTCTTCGACCCCCGGGAAGGGACCATCCTGCTTGGCGGCAGGGACATCAGGGATTATCCCCTGTCTTTTCTGCGCAGCCAGATTGCTGTTGTTTTTCAGGACACCTACCTCTTTTACGGCACTGTTGCGGACAATTTAAGGATAGCCAGGCCCGGGGCCGGCCAGGCGGAACTGGAGGAGGCTGCCAGGCTGGCCCATGCCCATGACTTCATCATGGGCTTGAGAGACGGCTACCAGACCCACATAGGAGAGCGGGGTGTCCGTCTTTCCGGGGGGCAGAAGCAAAGGCTGTCCATTGCCAGGGCTGTTTTAAAGGACGCCCCGGTACTGATACTGGATGAAGCCACTTCCAACGTGGATGGCGCCAGTGAAAAATTGATCCAGGAGTCCCTGGACAAACTGACACGGAACAGGACCACCATTATTATTGCCCACAGGCTGTCCACCATCCAGGGGGCGGACCGCATCATCGTGCTGGACGGCCAGCGGGTGAGGGAGTCCGGCACTCACAGTGAACTGCTGGCGGCCGGGGGGATTTATTCGCAGTTGGTAAGGGTACAACATGGCTGAAGCGGGGGAGGACTTTGAATATTATCCTGGCAAAACTGAATCTGACAGGTTTCGCAAAACTAATGGTTTATCTCCGGCCTTACTGGAAGGGCATGGCCATATCCGTGGTCAGCGGCACCTTTCACCACTTGTTTGCCATTGCCGGATCGGCCCTGGCCGCTTATTTGGTCGGGATGGCGGCCACCGGGGGCGGAAAAGATCAGATTATGCCGATCCTGCCGGTTGTAGCGGTCCTGGTGACCCTGCGGGTTGTGATGTATTTTTCCGACATGTGGTTTGCCCACGAGGTTGCTTTCCGGATTTTGGTGGAGTTCAGGAAAAAGCTGTACCAGGCCGTGGAAAGGGTGGCCCCGGCCTACCTGTTAAACATGCGCTCCGGGGAACTGGCCTCCACCCTCATGGCCGACATCGAAGTGCTGGAATGGTTTTTTGCCCATACTGCAGGGGCATTTCTGGTGTCATTGCTGGTCTCCCTGGTCACTTTGGGTATGCTGATCTACATCCACTGGCTACTGCCCCTGGTTGTCATACCATGGATTATTCTTCTGTTCAGCGTGCCCTTCTGGCTGAGCGGGGAGGCTGACCGGCAGGGAAGGGATACCCGGGAAAAGCTGGCTGATATAAATTCTGAAGCGGTAGACGGGGTTCACGGCCTGCGGGAGATTGTTTCATTTAATTACGAGAGGGGGTTTTTGCAGAGATTAAGGCTTTATTCCGACCGGCTGGGGCAGAGCCTTTTTTACTATGGCAGAAGGCTGGGCTTTGAGGGGGCGTTGCTGAACATCTTTTCCTCCCTGGCCATCACATCTGTCCTGGGGGTTTCGGCCTATCTTATCGTCAACGGCCGGATGGAATTCAGCTGGCTCCCCGTGGCAGTAATAATGGCTGCCAATATTTTTGTCCCGGTTCTGGAAATATCAACCATGGCCAGAAACTTCGGGATAATAGCGGCAGCCTCGGACAGGGTGTATACGGTGATGGGGGCCGGGGGAACGGTACGGGACGAAGCAAACACAATACCGGATGTTGCGGTCAGGCCAGAAATCCGTTTCAACAACGTTTCATTCCGTTACCGGAAGGATTTGCCCTATGTACTGAATGGCGTCAGCTTTGACGTGGGGGAAGGAGAAACTGTTGCCCTGGTGGGCCATTCCGGGGCAGGCAAAACAACCTGCGTCAATCTGCTGCAAAGGTTCTGGGACGTGGACCGGGGGCGGATAACCATCGGCGGGGTGGATATAAGGAAAATGCCCCTTGAGCACCTGCGCAGCCTGATAACCATTGTGCCCCAGGATATTTACCTGTTCAACACCACAATCCTGGAAAATATCAGGCTGGGCAGGCCGGAGGCCACCGGGGAAGAGGTGGAGGAGGCCGCCCGGGCCGCCAATATTCATGAATTTATCGCCGGCCTGCCGGAAGGCTATGATACCGTTGCCGGTGAGCGGGGGGTAAAAATGTCCGGCGGGCAGAAGCAGAGGATTGCCATTGCCAGGGCGCTGCTGAAAAACTCGCCCATACTGATTATGGACGAGGCACTGTCAAGTCTGGACACTAAAAACGAAAGGCTGTTGCAGGAGTCCCTAAAAAACCTGCGCCGGGGCAGGACCACCATGATTGTGGCCCACAGGCTTTCAACCTTCCGGGACGCCGGCAAACTGGTGGTTTTAAATGATGGAAAAGTGGTGGAAAGCGGTACCCATGCTACATTAATAAGACAAGAAGGATACTACAGGGAGCTTGTTTCATCGCAGGCCGCTGGAAGTGGCTGCGGCCTGTGATCATATCAGCTGGGGGATAACATATTAACAGCCATGTTGGTCGGCAGCGTTCTGAAATATGACTATGCCCTGAAGCAGGCCACGCGGTGTTTCTCATTCAATGCCCTGAGAAAAGGAATCTCTTCGTAACAGCTTTTGGCGGCGGAGGGGCATCTTGGTGCGTAGCTGCACCCGGCCGCGGCAGCGGAGGTGTCTATTTCGTCAAATTGAAACTCTAACGGTACACGCCTGCCGGGGTGGGGGTGAAGCACCGAGGACATCAGCTTTACGGCGTAGGGGTGCCGCAGGCCGTCAATCAGGCTTACGTCGTCGATATACTCCACTATCCTGCCGAGGTACATCACCGCCAGGCAGTCCGAAATGTAGCAGACCGCCTCAATGTCGTGGGAAATGAATATATAGGACAGGTTGAACTCCTGTTTCAGGTCAGCCAGCAAATTCAGTATCTGGGCCTGCACCGAGACGTCCAGGCTGCTCACAGCCTCGTCCAGCACTATCAGCCTGGGTTTCAGGGCGATGGCCCTGGCGATGCTCACCCTCTGCAGCTGCCCGCCGCTGAACTGGTGAGGATATTTACGGGAGTCCGCGGGGCTTAACCCCACTTTATTCAGCAATTCCTCCACCATTTCGCTTTCCGCGGCAGGGGTCATCCTGTGGTAGCTTTTTAACGGCTCGGCGATGATCGCGCCGGCGGTATGCCTGGGGTTCACCGAACCGCAGCAGTCCTGGAAGACGGCCTGCAGGTCCCTGCGCAGGTCTTTCCGGTGCGCCGGGGGCGCCGTGTGAATGTTGCGCCCCCGGAAAACAACCTCACCCTCGTCCGGCCTCTCAAGGCCCAGTACAAGCCTGCCCATGGTGCTCTTGCCGCAGCCGCTTTCACCCACCAGCCCGAGGCAACAGCCCTCCCCCAGGGACAGGGAAACATTCGCCACCGCCTCTATAATTCTGCGCCTTCCCCACAGCCGGTTTCCCGTCATAAACCTCCTGGACACATTTTTCAGATCAAGCAAGCCCTTTCAGCACCTTTCTCCGGTTCGCCCCGTAATTGGCACACCTTACCAAGTGTCCCCCGGAAAGAATTCCCGGTTCCATCCTGTAATCGAGGCACGCCCTTTCCACCTCGGCGCATCTTTCAAGAAACGGGCACGTGTCACTCAAGTTCAAAAGGGAAGGAGGCTGGCCCCCGACGGGGCTGAGCCTTTTTTTCTTCATTCCCGCCCGGGAGGCCATGAGCGCCCGGGTGTACGGGTGCAGCGGGCTGTCGAACAACTCCGCGGCGGGAGCCATTTCCACAATGTAACCGCAGTACATGACCGCCACCTCGTCGGCCAGCTGGGCGATCACGCCCAGGTCGTGACATACCAACAGTGCGCCGGTGTTGTATTCTTTCAGGAGAAGTGCAATCTGTCCCAGAATCTGCACCCTGAGGGTGGCGTCCAGGGAGGTGGTGGGCTCGTCTGCCAGCAGCACCGATGGGCGCATTGACATGGCGATGGCAATCATCACCCTTTGCAGCATTCCCCCGCTCAATTGAAAGGGGTACTGCTCCATAACCCGCCCGGGGTCGGGCAGGCCGGCTCGCCGCAGGTAGTCCAGGGCGGTCTGTCTGGCTTCCCTCTCCGAAGCAGGGCTGTGGCTTCTTATGGTTTCAGTAAAATGCCGGCCCACGGTCACCAGGGGGTTGAAGGAGCTCATGGGGTTCTGCATGATCATGGCCAGCTCCATGCCGCGGACGGCTCTCATCTTTTGAAGGGGCAGGTCCAGGATGTTTCTTCCGTTCAGTTCCACGTTTCCGGTTACCTCAATGCCCGGGCCGTTCATCAGGCCCGCCAGGGACAGGCAGGTGATGGTCTTGCCGCAGCCGCTCTCGCCCACGAGGCCCAGCACCTTTCCGGCCCGGATTTGAAAGCTGACGCTGTTCAGCGGGCGGACCACCCCCCCCGGCACGGTTATGCGGACCTGCAGGTTGTCAACTTTTAACAAGGGCTTGCTTTTCACGGCGGTTTCCCCCTATATCTCCCTTGGGTCAAGGGCGTCCCTCAATGCGTCGCCCAACAGGTTGAAGGCCATCACCACTGTAAGAATCATCAGGCCAGGGTAAACCATCAGGGCGGGATTGCTTCTCAAAAACTGCCTGCCGTCGTTGAGCATTGCCCCCCATTCCGGGGTGGGTGGCTGTATGCCGAGCCCGAGGAAGGACAATCCGGATATGTGCAGTATAACCCAGCCGATGTCCAGGGTGGAGAGCACGATAATCTGGGAGAGAATGTTGGGCAGGATGTGCCTGGCCACAATCATCGGGCCGCTGACGCCCGAGACCCTGGCCGAGAGCACGAAGCCGCTTTCCCGGAGGCTCAGCACCATCCCCCTGATCATCCTGGCGTACCACACCCACTGCACCGATACCAGGGCGATCATCATGTTAAAGAGCCCGGGCCCCAGCATGCCGATGACGGCCAGGGCCAGGACCAGGCTGGGAAAGGCCAGCAGGACGTCGCAAATGCGCATGAACAGGTCATCCAGCAGGCCCCCCCTGTATCCCGACAGGGCGCCGATTGCTATACTGATGGCGATGGTCAGGAACATCACTAAGAAGGCTATGCCCAGCGATATTCTCGTCCCGTGCATCAGCCGGGAAAGAATGCACCTGCCCAGGTGGTCCGTGCCCAGGGGATATTCAGCGCAGGGCCCGGCCAGCTTCTTCCCCAGGTCCACCAGGTTAGGGTCGTTGGGTGCCAGAAAGGGGGCCAGCACCCCCCCCAGGGTTATGGCCAGTATGATGGAAAGGCACGCCACCGTCAGTTTCCGTCTGGCCAGCTTAATCATGATTGTTTTAGCGGTCATCATCGGTTACCTCCCAGCTTGATGCGGGGGTCCAGAAAGCGGTAGGCTATGTCCACCAGCAGGTTGCACGTCACGAAAATTACGGCCATGACCAGCGCATAGCATTGAATCACCGGGTAATCCCTGTTGAATATTGAGGATACGCAGAGCCTGCCCACGCCGGGCCAGGCGAAAACGTTCTCCACGATGACGGCCCCTGCCAGCATATGTCCGGCGCTCATGCCGAAAGCGGTCACCACCGGAAGCAGCGCATTTTTCAGAATATGCCTTCCCAGCACCAGCCTCTCCCGCAATCCCCTTGCCCTGGCGTAGAGGACGAAATTGGCACCCAGGCTGTCCAGCATGCTGGTCCTCAAAAGCCTCGTGTACGTTGCGGCGTACGACAGGGCCAGGGTGACGGCGGGGAGCGCCAGGTGCGCCGGGGTTCCCCTGCCGAGCACCGGCAGCAGGTCCAGCTTCAGTGAAAACAGGTACATCAGCAGGAACCCCAGCCAGAAATTGGGCACCGAGGCTCCCAGAAAGGCCAGCGCCCGGCTGAACTGGTCGAAAAAGCTATCCTTGTACAGGGCGGCCAGGATGCCTGTGGGGAGGCTTACCAGCAGCACCAGCATCATGGAGGCGAGGGTAAGCTGAATCGTTGCCGGAAAGCACCTCGTTATCTCGGCCAACACCGGCTCCCTGGTTACGAAGGAGACTCCGAAGTCCAGGCGTACAGCCTTCCACAGCCAGTCCAGATACTGTACGTGCAGGGGACTGTCCAGTCCCAGGTCGGCCCGGACGGCGGCCACCATTTCCGGGGTGGGGGGTATCTGCGAAAGCCTGAGGTAAACCTCGGCCGGGTCGCAGGGCACCAGGTGGACCAGGATAAAAGTAACTATGGATATGCCCAGCAACACAGGGACAAGGCCGGCCAGGCGCATGAGAATGTACCGTTTCATAACAGAGTCCTCGCATTAAGGTCGTATGTCAGGCAGTGCCGGGCATCAGGGCGCTCTAGATCTTATCTATGCCTTCCAGCTGAATTTCGTTGACCTGGGGCGAGAAGGTCACTCCGCTCACGTTTTTGTGGTACACGGCCATATTCGACTGGTACGAAACCGGCAGGTACACGGCCTGTTCGTGCAGGGTGCCCAGGATATGGGCGTAGAGTTCCCGCCTGGCTTTCTCGTCGGTGGTCAACAGCACTTCCCCAATCCTCCTGTCGATGTCCGCCTTCATGGGCAGGCCGGACTGGGCCTGGTAGTCGGCGTGGGAAGGCACGCGCATGGAGGAAGCCAGCGAGTGGGGATCGTAGGGAGCTCCCCAGGTATCGCTGAATATCAGGTGGAATTTGCCGTCTTTCTGTCTTTGATTGTAGGACTGGGATTCTTCTCCCACCAGCTTCAGGCTGACGCCGATCTTCTTCAGGTCGCCCTGCATAACTTCGGCGACGGCCTTCTGGATGGTGTTGGTGCTTTCGAAACACAGATCCAGCTCCAGGGGGACGCCGTCATTTTCCCTGAACTCCTTGCCCGCCACCTTTTTCCAGCCAGCCTCGTCCAGCAGCGCTCCGGCTTTTTCAATACTGTACTCCAGGGGCTTCAGGCCCAGGTCGCAATAGGGAAAATTAGGCGAAAAAAGGGTGTCGGCCTTTTTCTCGGTGCCGAGGAAAACCCCGTCGATGACAGCCTGCTTGTTGAAGCCGTGCTGCAGGGCCTGCCGCACCCTGAGGTCCCTGGTGGGGCCGCGGTTGGAATTGATGGCCAGAGTTCTGGTGGACATGGGGCCGGAGATCATGGTCCCGTATTTATTTGAAGCTTTAAGCTGCCTGAAGGAATCCAGGCTGATCATTCCGCTGCCGATAATCAGGTCGATTTCTCCCTTTTCAAAGGCCAGCACTCTGCTCTCGCCGTCGGGAATCACCTTGACGGTGACCTTCTCCAGCTTGGGCCTGGCGCCCCAGTAGTGTTCGTTCCTGGTGAACACAGCGTATTCACCTTTTTTGTATTCGCTCAAAACCCACGGACCCGTGCCGATGGGCTTTTTGATCCCCTCGGAGGACTTTCCGCTATCGGGGAAGCCTGCCGGGGCCAAAAACCTCAGCGGCCGGATCAGGGACAGCTCCTGCAGGGCCGGGTAATACGCACTCTTAAAAACCACCTTGAGCGTGTATTCGTCCACCGCTTCCGTATCCTTGATCTGATTAATCAGTTCCAGCCATTCGTGCCTTTTGGCGTTGGCCAGAACGGCGTCGAAGTTCTTCTTGGCCACCTTGGCGTCAAAAGCGGATCCGTCGGAAAACTTTACACCCTGGCGCAATTTGAAAGTATACTCCCTGCCGTCCGGCGAAATGGTCCAGCTCTCGGCCAGGCACGGCTCGATTTTACCCCCTTCGGCGTATTTGACCAGGGGCTCATACACCATCGCCTGGGCGAACATCTGGGAGGGGGAATACAGGTGGGGGTTCAGGTCGCCGATATCCTTGCTCCAGGAGAATGTAAGGGACTTTGACTTCGCTGCCTCCCCGGCAGGCTTGCCGCTGCTCCCGCAGCCTGCCGCAAGGATTAAGAGAATTAATAACATGAAAAGAGCCATTGACATAAGTTTTAATTTACGCACGATTTTTTCACACTCCGTTATTATCGTTCTGAAGTTGTTCCGGGTCGGCCCCAAGGCCGGCTGCTGCTATCCAGCCACGCGCCGCTCACCTGGTGACCATAAAGGCCAGCGGGCGGTGAGGGAGGACTCGTAGTAAATCCCCTCCTCTCCTTCGGGCCACCGGTGGCAGGCTACCACGACGTACTTGCCGGGGGTGTCCGCCCTGAGAGACAGGTTCCCCCCAAGGCCCGGTGGTGTCTCTGAAAGCCAAGACTTTTCCCATAATCAACCCCCTTGCTTTTGTGCAAATAAAAAAACCACGGGTAGAACCTGGATTCCAGGTAAAACCTTCGTGGTCTTGTTGTGCCGTATGGAACTTTCAGTGTGAACAACTAGAATTGGCAAGCGTTTTATGTTATTTTACATATACCCGCGGACAGTGTCAATATCCATTAATGGGCCATTTCTTGAAAAGCCGTAATAATATGGATAACCGGCCGGTTTCGCCCGGTAGGGGCTGAACCATGAAGCCGGGCTGGGGCCGGCAAGGCAGGCGGGCCTGGGATTTCTCAGTCAATTATGAAGGTGAAAGCGTTGGGGCGAATCAACCGGAAAAATTTTTTTATGTCCAGGAGGATATTGGGGATAACTGCAGAATAACTTATAAAAACCGAATGGCCGGGAGCCGTTCTTTAATTGATTGACTGAAGACAGACACCGATACCACGAAGGTATTTATCCGTAAGAAGCGGACATACTTGGTGGTTTTTGTTTTCATCAGGAGAAAACCCCATATGAGAGTAGGTGTTATAGACGGTCAAGTCGGCGGTATGGGCAAAATTATCACTGAAAAATTAAGAAAGACACTGAAAGACAGGGTGGAAATCATAGCCCTGGGCACCAATGAAATGGCCACCGCCTCCATGTTGAAAGCAGGGGCAAACGAAGGGGTCAGCGGTGAGAACGCCGTTTATGATACGGAAAAAAGGTTGGTATTATTTTGGGCCCGGTGGCGATAATTATCTCCAACTGACTCAACTGGTTGAAAAGAAACTGCAAAAAATACAGTAAAGACCATGAAGGTCCTGTCCGGTAAGAAGCCGGGAACCTTCATGGTCTTTGTTATTTAGTGCAGTTTCATTGACTTAATCCGACGTAGAAGTGTTTCGCCTTCCGCAATGTGTTCTTTGAGATGTTCAATTTCATGTTGTTGCGCGGGGTTTTTTTGTAAGTCGGCCAGCTCCGCCCGGTGGGCGGCAAGGGATCCGTCAACATCCTGGTAAATCTCCATCGCTTGCTCAAAGCTGATACCGGCTTTCATTTGTTCATCGAAGCGGTGCTTGAGGCTGCTGCAGCTCATATTAAGAACCTCCCGACATATTTGGTATAAATAGTATGTCCGATTTAAGGTTAAAAATGCAGGACCAAACAGTTTTAATTGCCTCCCGCATAAGAGGTTTATAAAAACCTTTTGTGTTAATCTCCAAAGTACAACTTAATATTGTTTTGTGTTAAAAGCTTCCTTGGCAGGGCTTTTAACCTCCTTAAACAAAACGGTGCCGCAGTTGCTCGGACCTGCGGCACCGGAAAGCGTCTCCTCTTTTCAAATGGTATGCGGGGACTGGGCAACCCCGCATACCAGACACTCTTTTTCAAGAACGAATTCGAAAACGGTTTCTTATTTATGTTTTGAGCTACAATTTAGCATAATATACCTTATGCCAAGTAATTTAACTCAAAACTTTGAAAAAACTTAGTATAATGTTATAATAAACCCCAATAAAAACTCGATGAATATTTGGTATCTCACGATGAATGGGAAAGGACGCGTCGTGAAGGAACACGGCTGGCGGTTAGTTCATCGGTGGAAGAATACCTGAGATTCAAGGTTATATGTGATTGGAAAGCGAAGCCGGTTTACCAGATTAGATCTGTTGCTCCGTGGACAGATTGCTGGCGCTACCCCTTTAAGGATTTGTCAGCAAATTTTATAAGAGGCCTGTAGCCGGGCGTGTCAAGGAGCCTGTTCCATGAACAGTCGTCAAACAGCACCAGGAGCCATATTTCAAAGGGAGCTGTGACTATCCGGTTTTGGGAGCCGTCTGCCCGGCCTGTTTTTACGGTCCAGCCCATTTCTACCGGAGGGTTTTGGTCACAGTCGAAGTAAAGAATATTCATCAGTGTAAGCTGCCTGCTGACCTGTTCATGGTTGCACCAGTGGCCCAGGCTGTCAAAATCAATGGACAGCCGGTTGCAAATATGATCACCGCAGACCGACCTGCGACAGATCAATGGCCTAACAGGATAAATTGAGCATTTGCCCCTTTCAAGAAAGGGGCACAGATTTTTTCCGTCGGGTGTCAATATCCCCAGTTTATTTTCGAAGAAGTGTTTCTGCCAGTCCC
>JBMOPB010000024.1:86407-280233 GCA_049325055.1 Bacillota bacterium | reverse complement strand
GTGGAAAGCTGCACCGTTTCCTTCTGGCAGGTTTCCGAGGGGGACCATGTGGAGGAGGGTGATGACCTGGTAGAGATGCAAACCAGCAAGGCGGCGTTCAACGTGCCTTCTCCCTGCGCGGGTACCGTGACCGAAATATTGGTCAGCGAGGGTGACGAGGTCAAAGTAGGGGATCCCATTTGCATAATAGTGGAATAAATTATCAATATAATTGTCTTATCATTAAGTTAAAGCCCCCATTTAAAAACGGGGGTTTTATTTATATTAATTTTGTTGTCCTTTTACAGTTCCGTTGTGTTAAAATGTTTCATATGAAAAAGTCCGGAGGTGGGATGTTAAAATGAAACACACCCTTGCCGTGCTGGTTTTGAACAAGCCCGGGGTGCTGGCCCGGATTTCGGGGCTTCTGAGCAGAAGGCATTTTAATATAGAAAGTATAGCCGCCAGCCATACCGAGGAGCCCGATATAACCCGCATCACAATAGTTGCCCAGGGAGACGATCATATACTGGACCAGGTGATAAAGCAGCTCTCAAAACTGGTGGACGTGCTTAAGATACAGGAACTGGAAGGCAAGGAGTCCATCGCGCGGGAACTGGCCCTCATCAAGGTTAAGGCCTGCCCCAACCGCAGGTCGGACATAGTGGATATAGTCAACATTTTCAGGGCCAGCATAGTTGACGTTAACCGCGAAACAATGGTCATCGAGCTGACCGGCGACGAGCAGAAAATAAACGCCCTTTGCGCGGTGCTGGAGGACCACGGGATAGTGGAACAGGTGCGTACCGGTATTATTGCCCTGTCCAGAAACCCCGAGGCCACGAAACACCTTATAGACAAAACGCCTTAACAGTTTTCTTCCTTTTTTTAACTGGAGGAATTGCAGCCCCTGCTGAAGAATATGTATTTAGTGCATTACCGTTTTTATAGCAATAAATACTGATTCTTTGCCCGGCAATACTGACATAAATAATGAGTCGAAGGTTTATAATATATATATCGGTGGATTATATTTTCAATTCCCGGCTGCCGGGGTCCGTTCCGGGTGAAGGTTTATCGGTGTATTGTAGAACAGGCTTCAAAGCAGGGGGTGTTTTGCGGCGTGACTCAGGTTAAAAGGATAATGATAAGCCTTCCCGACAGCTTACTGGCTGAAGTTGACGGTATTGTGGCGGCCGAGCAGCTCAATCGCAGCGAGTTTATCCGCGAGGCCATGAAGCTGTATATTGCCGAGCGGAAGCGCCGGATGTTGCGGGAGCAGATGAAAAAAGGATATATGGAAATGGCCAAGATAAACCTCTCGCTGGCTGTGGAGCAATATGAGCTGGAGGCTGAGGTTAGTTCTTCCTTTGATACGATGGTGGAGGCAAAATAACCATGCTTATCCGACGTGGTGACGTTTTCTTTGCCGAGTTAAGCCCTGTGGTAGGGTCGGAGCAGGGAGGCACCAGGCCGGTGCTTATAATACAGAACGATATAGGAAACCAGTACAGCCCCACTACCATAGTGGCGGCCATAACCTCCCAGATAGCCAAGGCCAAGCTTCCCACCCATGTTGAAATGCTTGCCGGGGATGGGGGCCTGGAAAGGGATTCGGTTATCCTTCTGGAACAGATTAGGACCATAGACAAGAGCCGGCTTATGGAAAAAGTGGCCACCCTCAACGAGGAAATGATGAAGAAGGTGAACCAGGCGATTGAGATAAGCCTTGGGCTTGTAGAAATATAGGACAGTAAGCGCCGGACAGGCACCTCAGTAAAAAGCGGGGTGCTTTTTCGATTTTAAATCAGGGGGGATTTTGCAGTGAAGCCCCTTATCGGCATTACCTGCGCTTGGGATGAGGAAAAAGGGTGCTATTATTTGGCTGAGGCCTATGCTGAGGCGGTGGAGGCCGGGGGAGGGATACCGCTGCCACTGGCGTATACTCTTGATGATTATTCGGTAAAAAGACTTACCGGGATGATAAGCGGACTGGTGCTTTCCGGCGGCACGGATGTGGACCCCGCTTTCTTCGGGGAAGATCCGATTCCGGCGGGAGGTGAGATCTGTCCCCGGCGGGATGAATTTGAACTGGCCGTGGCCAGGGCTGCGCTGGCTTCAGGTGTTCCCGTGCTGGGGATTTGCAGGGGGATGCAGGTGCTGAATATAGCGGCAGGCGGTGATATATACCAGGATATAGAAAGCCAGGCCGGGGGCGGGCGGATAAAGCACTTCCAGCATGCCCCCCGCTGGCACCCCACCCATGATATAGTAATCCGGCAGGGTACTGCACTGGCCTCAATATTGGGGGCCGGGAGGCTGAGGGTAAACAGCTTCCACCACCAGGCGGTGAGGAAAACAGCTCCCGGTTTTATCGTCTCCGCAAGCTCTGCCGATGACATTGCCGAGGCGGTTGAATCACCGGAACACCTCTTTGCCATTGGGGTCCAGTGCCATCCCGAGGCAATGTGGAAAAAGCACCCCCCTTTCCTGGCACTTTTTGAAAGACTGGCTGAAGCGGCCGTAATATATTCTGGAAATATCTAATTGATTGGTGGTGATAAAAATGATAGCAATATCCGGAGGAAAAGTTCTCACCATGTCGGATAAGAGTTTCGACATTGGAACCGTTTTGGTCAAAGGCGGAAAAATTGAGGAAGTTGTCGAAGGAGTGAAGCAGCCGGAAGGCTGGGAGGTCATAAACGCCGGCGGGATGGTGGTCATGCCCGGCCTGGTGGACGCCCACAGCCACCTGGGTATTGTGGAGGAGATATACAGGATAGAGGGGGACGACTGCAATGAGACCACCGATCCGGTCACTCCGCACCTGCGGGCAGTGGACGCCGTGAACCCGGATGACCTCGGCTTCATGGACGCGCTGTCGGGGGGTGTGACCACGGTGGTGACCGGGCCGGGAAGCGCCAATGTGATTGGCGGGGAGATGCTGGCCATGAAAACCTGGGGAACGTCCCTTGATGATATGATTTTAAGGTTCCCCGCCGGGATGAAGGCGGCCCTTGGCGAAAATCCCAAGAGAACATACGGCGGCATGAAAAAATCCCCACTTACCAGGATGGCCTCTGCCGCACTGTTAAGGGAGGCCCTTGTCAGAGCCAGGGATTACTTGCGTAAAGTTGAAAAGAATGCCGAAGAGGCAGAACGCCCCGACCGGGACCTGAAAATGGAATCTCTTGTCAGGGTCATTAAGGGGGACATACCGTTAAGGGTTCACGCCCACCGGGCTGACGATATTATGACGGCAGTGAGGATAGCCCGGGAATTTAACTTAAAGCTGATTATAGAACACTGCACAGAGGGGTATAAGGTGGCGGGGGAACTGGCAAGATACGGGGCCAAGGCTGTTATCGGGCCGGTTATCGGCAACCGGGCAAAGGTGGAACTGCAGGGCATATCTCTGGAAACAGCCAGGGTTTTGGCCGGGGCAGGGGTGAAATTCGCCATTATGACCGATCACCCGGTTGTTCCCGTTCAGTATCTTGGCATTTCAGCCGGACTGGCCGTGAGGGGCGGGCTGGATGAAGAAAGGGCGCTGCGGGCCGTGACACTGGATGCCGCGGCTGTGCTGGGGCTTGAAGACCGTATCGGCAGCCTCGAACCAGGCAAGGACGCCGATATTGTTGTTATGGACGGGCATCCCTTCGACGTTCGCAGCCGTGTTATTATGGTCATTGTTTCAGGTCAGATCGTGTATAATTATGAAGATAAATGTAGTATTAAGTAATATTTATAAAGCCCATCATTTCTACAAATAAAGTCGAAATATTGCAGTTTAAGTTGTATATTTAATTTAATTGTTAACTTCCCGCACAAATAAAAAAATTTTTTTCAAATATTGTTTTTTAGCAGGATTAATGGCATAATGTAGAAGTTAACATAGGACAATTTGACTGACTGATCAGTTTTGTCAAATGGTGTCGGAGGTGCGGGATGAAGAAAAAGAAACTGGATGTGCTGGTGGTTGATGACCAGCCGGGTGTTCGTTATTTATTGGATGTGATTATTGCGGAGGAAGGGCATAAGGCAAGAATGGCCAGGAACGGGCTTGAGGCCGTGGAGGCGGTGAAGTGCTGCAAGCCTGATTTGGTTATTATGGATGTGAGGATGCCGCAGATGTGCGGGATTGAAGCTCTGGGCAGGATTAAGGTAATCTCCCCTGAAACCGAGGTTGTGCTGATGACCGCGTATGTATCCGATGAGACAGTGCAGGCGGCCTTGAAAAAGGGAGCACTCTGCTGTTTCACCAAACCTTTTGATGTTGAAGGTATGAAGTCCTTTATCGATAATTTCAGCCATAAAATTGGTTATGATCACAAACTGCCCGCAGTAGTGGGGTAATAAAATTACTTACTTTTGCAATTAAGCAATTTTTTGCAAATCAGTATGGAAATTAAAGCAAGTATATAAGTATCGCATTTAATTTCATCTTTTGCATATGTCAATCACGAAAGCTTCCATACCCGGGAGGAAATCCTCTCTTCCCGATTTAACCGCCACATCCAGATGATGAAGTGATGAAAGCGACCGGATAAGCTGTTTCCGGTCGAAATTTTTTTGTTGGGACAAAACTTTTTTTGCCACAAAGGGGTGTATCCCCAGACGGTGTGCATGTTCAGCCTGGCTCAATCCGGACCGCACCGCCTCACCCATGCGAAGGATTAGCCTGATCTGCCTGGCCACCATGGCAAGTATCACGGGAGGCGGATGCTTTTGCAGCACAAGGCGGTTTACACCTTCTATTGCCCTTTTGGCGTTTCTTTCGCCAATGGCGTCAACCACCGCAAAAACATCCTCCTCGGGATGGGGCGGTGTGGCGGAGGCGACGTCTCCGGGGGTGATTGTCCCGTTTTCCCCCGCATAAGCTATAAGTTTGTTTATCTCCTGTGAAAGGGCCTCAAGGGTGTTTCCTGCCCTTGCAATTATTTCGGCGGCGGTTCCCGGGGCCAGAGACTTACCGGCCAGCCGGGCCTGTTTGTCCAGCCAGCGGGTTAACTCATCAGGCTTTAAAAGGGAAAATTCAATTGCTTTGCCGGCTTTTGTAATCTCTTTGAATATTTTTTTTCGCCTGTCGACATTTTCCCCGGCATCGAACACAAGGCAAGTATCAGGATTGGGAGCTGCAAAGTATTTTAACAGGAGAACCTCGTCTTTTCGGGGTGGTTCCTTACCGGCTTCTTCACCACTGTCCGCAGAGCTTTTACCTTGTGAAAAAAAGCCCGCGTTTTTGACCATTATCAGTCTCTTTTGGGCAAACAAGGGGGTCATCAGTGCCAGTGAAACTATTTCAGAAGCTGTAGTTTCTCCGGCGTCCAGCGTCACTTGATTAAAGTCGTCGGCCCCGTCGGGGAAAAGGGTGTCCCGTATTTTTTTAGCGGCTTCCCGGCGCAGGTAATCCTCGGGGCCGAAAAAAAGATAAACCTGGGCAGTGCGGCCTTTTTTCAGGTCTTCAACCAATTCAAGAAAATATTTCACTTACTGTGACTCCCTGCCTGACAGTTTTTTTTCGACGGAGGATAACTTGCCGGACATGGTTATTTCCTTGTCCCTGCGGTCATCCACCCTGATGGTGGTTAGAACCCTGGAGGCTCCTGAAGAAAAAGGCTCTTCGTGCATTTTCCGTATTGCTGACAATATAAGGTCGAGATCGCCCTCTATCACAGTTCCCATGGGCGTGAGCTGGTAGCGTAGACCCTTTTCTTCCTGCAGCACTTTCAGGCAGCCCGCGACATAACGGCTGATGCCCGTGTCCCCTGTTCCCAGGGGAACCACGCTTATCTCCACAATTGCCATAAAATCACCTCAGGAAAATTATATTCCATCGTTAAAAAAAAATAAAACCACAAAAAATAAAACCACCCTCTTTGACGGGTGGATTTATTCTTAGCTTTCGGCCATTTTGTTAAATCTGCGGGTCAGGCGAGATTTTTTGCGGGCAGCCGTATTTTTATGTAGTATACCTTTTGTTACGGCTTTATCGATAGTAATCAGAGCCCTTTGCAGTTTTGCCTTGGCTTCTTCCTTGGAGCCTTTTTCAAAAGCCTCCTCAAATCTTCCAATGCTGGTCCTGAGGTTGGACTTAAGGCTTTTATTGCGCAGGGTTCTGGTGCGGATCACTTGCACTCTCTTTTCCGCTGACTTGATATTCGGCACTTTCTCACCTCCCAACAGCCACAATTTTATCACGGCAAAACCAAAATTGCAAGCAAAGCCTGTATATGTTTGATTATTTCAGTTAATGATAATAAAGAATTTATTGAATGGAGGTGAAATCTTTGAACTGGGTCAGTTCCATAGTCAGGTTTGTTGTTTCGGCCCTGGTGCTTATAGTGGTAAGCTGGCTGTCGCCCGGATTTGCCGTAAAGGGTGGTTTTATAGGCGCCCTCATCGCTGCTGCGGTGATTGCCATACTGGGTTACATAGCGGAAGCCCTTCTGGGTGATAAGATATCGCCCCGGAACAGGGGCCTGGTGGGGTTTATTACCGCGGCGGTGGTTATATACCTTGCGCAGTTTATTATTCCGGGACTGCTCACCGTGAGCCTTTTGGGAGCCCTTATTTCGGCGTTTGTTATCGGCCTTATAGATGCTGTAGTACCGACGTTCGTCAGGTAAAAGCCTCAAAACTGTCAATCCTGCAACCCCGCCCCTTCAAGGCGGGGTTTTATTATTTAAACATAAACCCCCCGGGGCCGGAATAAAATTTTATGAAAATACTGGGAATGGCGCCGGGGTGGGGTGGTTGGTAATCAGGTATTATGTCCGTTATATGATGTACAGGCACCGGTACAGGCTGACCCGTATCTACAGGGCGGCTGCGCTGTACGGCGTGATTGTATTTTTGTTTTTTTTGCTGTATCAAATTCCCCTGGCGGGTATACTTTCCAGGACCTTCGAAGGCAGGGGCTTTCCCCTTTTCGACATAGCTTTAAGCTGGAGCGAGAGGGATCCGCGGGGGTTGATGCGGTCAGGGGTTCCGGTCATGGCCTGGGTGGGAAACCAGGAGGATTACCCTGAAGAGATCTCACCCCGTTCTATTGTTACCGCATTACTGGCTCCTTTCCGGGTCAACCTTTCCAGTCCCCATGAACTTCTGGCCGTTGAGATGCCGGCCCTGGCGGAGTTCAGAAAGGGCCAGGGGGTTCCGGTCTCCGGGCAGGCGCCTTCCCCGGGCGGCGGCCCCGGAGCCCCGGCGGCTGCTGTTTCCCCGGATGCGCTGCTTGGAATCTACTATACGCATACAGGGGAGACTTACGCAGTTACTGATGGTGTGGAAAGGCTGACGGGACAAAAGGGAGGGGTGGTGGAAACCGGCAGGGTGATTAAGGAAAAGCTGGAATCCGGGTACGGCATACAGGTGGCCCACTATGACAGGGTAAATGACCAGAATTACGGGCTTTCATACGTGGAATCAGAAAAAACCGCCCGGCTCCTGCTGGAAGAAAACAAAAATATACAAATACTCCTTGACATACACAGGGATGCCGGCAAATCCCGCAGTGAGAGCCTTGTCAGGGTCAACGGGGAAGACCTGGCGCCCATACTGTTTGTAGTGGGGTCCGACGCCCGGAGCCCGTTTCCCACCTGGAGGAATAACCATGATTTTGCCGTCAGGCTGGCCGAAAGGATTAATAAAAAGTATCCCGGACTGTGTATAGGTGTGAGGATAAAGGAAGGCAGGTACAACCAGTTCCTTCATCCCAGGGCTGTACTGGTGGAGATTGGCTCAGTCAACAATAGTACGGCCGAGGCCGTAAAAACGGCCGGCATGTTTGCCGGGGTGCTGGCCGAGGAGATAATGGAAATAGCCCCTGATTATTTAAGGAAGTCAAATGAAGACTCCCGTACCCCGGCTGTGAGAACCCGGGCAGGAGTTTACGGAGAGGAATTATAATGCCAAAAGAGGCGGTTAATATAACCGGATGTCTAAATCCTGTCTGTTTAAGGCAGTATGTTAATATACCGGTCCATCATGGATAAAGAGGATGACAATGCTTAACAGATTTTACACCATTCCAATAATAATCGGACTGTGCCTGGGATTGATCATGGCCGGGGTGCAGATCTCGGCCAGCGCCCTGGGAGCGGCAATAGGCGATTACCAAGTGACAAGCCTGGTTGCCGTTAAAAATGATCAAGGATCCGGAATATGGGTGCTCGGCAAAAAAATTCCCCCAGGCTGGGTTTTGGCCGTTAAGCCGGAGGATTTTGCAGCTTTACTCAGGGGAAAGGCGGCGGGGTTTTGTTTCCGTACCCATGGGTTCACTGTTGGACTGTGGGAAAATTTTTGCCGTGCAGTTGGGGAGGCTTTGAGTAAATAAATAATAATTTGACCATGTGTATAGCCGAGGCATTCCATTATCCCCGGCTATTTCTTTTTAATGAATAACAAGGGAATTAAAGTATATACTAACATCTCAGGACAGTATAACCATATATGGGACTGGCAGGTATGCTAATGGTTAGCTTTATAAAACCGGTTAAAGCTGCTTTCTTGGGCCGGGGCAAAGGCCGGGACAAGCACCCGGCAAACCAGCCTGAAGAGGCCGGTCTTTCAAACGAGACCTGGAAAGACCATGTTGTAAGCCCGGACCTGGAAGTCAATATTAAAAAAATTAAAGCCGTCCTGAATAAATGCAGCGACGTGATTTACCGGGAGTTTGTCTTTGCCCAGAATGAGCAAATCAGGCTGGCCCTGATCTATACGGACGGCCTGGCTGACAAGGGGCAGATCAGTGAGCAGATCATGCGGGCGCTGGCCCTGGAAGTGCCGATGGCCGTGCCCGGCCTGGAGATTACCAAAGCCCGTGCCCTGGAATTCATCAAACAGCGGAGTTTGTGCATGCACCAGGTCAAGGAAACAGATAAGCTGCGGGATATCATCCACGGCATTCTGTCGGGGGATACCGTTTTGCTGGTGGACGGGCACGCCACCGCCATCATCAACGGGGCCAGGGGCTGGGAAGCGCGTAAGATTACCGACCCGGAAGCGGAACCGACGGTGCGGGGTTCGCGGGAGTCCTTTGTGGAGACCTTGCGGGTCAATACATCGCTTATCCGGCGGAGAATAAAAAGCCCCAACCTGAAAATTGAGGCCTTGAGGCTGGGCGAGGTCACCGGTACCGACGTGGCGGTAATTTATATCGAAGGCATCGTCAACGACAAGCTGGTGGCGGAAGTGAAAAGCCGGCTGGAAAGAATCAAGGTTGACGCCGTCCTGGAAAGCGGCTACATCGAGGAACTGATCGAGGATAACCCCTGGAGCCCTTTTCCCACGGTCAACCACACCGAGAAGCCGGATCGGGTGGCGGCGATGCTGCTGGAAGGGCGGGTGGCCATTGTGGTGGACGGCACACCCTTCGCCCTGACCGTGCCCAACCTGTTTGTCGAGCATCTCCACGCTTCCGAGGACTATTACGAGCGGTTCGTATTTACTTCAGTCGTGCGGCTTGTCCGGTTTTTGGCCATGATCATATCGCTTACGCTGCCTTCACTATATATTGCCGTGGTCAGCTTCCACCATGAGCTGCTCCCCACCACGCTTCTTTTGAGTTTGGCCGCGCAGCATGAGGCGGTTCCTTTCCCGGTTTTCATCGCGACGCTGATCATGGAAATTAGTTTTGAAATTTTAAGGGAGGCCGGGATCCGCCTGCCGCGGCCCATCGGCCAGGCGGTGAGCATCGTGGGCGCCCTGGTCATCGGGGAGGCCGCCGTACGGGCAGGCCTGGTGGCCGCTGCCACCGTCATTGTGGTGGCCTTGACCGGCATTGCCTCCTTTACTTTTTCTTACAGCGCCAGCATTGCCTTTCGCCTGCTGCGGTTCGCCCTGATGGTCCTGTCGGCCGCCCTGGGCCTGTTCGGGCTGATCTGCGGGCTGGCGGTCATCGGCATCCACCTGTGCACGCTGCGATCCTTCGGGGTTCCATACCTGTACCCGGTAGTGCCCACCACCGGCGTTGACTTGAAAGACGTAATCTTCCGGGCGCCCTGGTGGGCCATGTTTTCCCGCCCCCGGCTGATTGCCGGGCAGGATCAGAAAAGGCAGGAACAGGGGTTGAAGCCAACTCCGCCGGAAACCCGGTCGAAAGGTTAAGGGGTGAATCATATGCCGGAACAGGGTAAAATTGACAGCAAGCAGGCCGTTATGCTGATGATGAGCATGGTTTTGCCCACGGCCATCCTCACCATTCCTGCCATTGCCGTGAAGTCCGCCGGACAGGATGCCTGGCTGTCGATCGTTCTTGCTACCCTGGTAGGACTGTTGATCGCCTGGCTGGTGGTGAGCCTGAGCCTTCGTTTCCCGGGAAAAACACTGTTTGAATACACAGAGGAAATTTTAGGCAAGGCGTTGGGGAAAACTGTCTGTTTCCTTTACGTCTGGTGGTTCCTGCACATGATTGCCCTGGCGGTACGTGAGTTTGGCGTCTTTCTGGTTACGGCCATGATGCCAGACACCCCGATCATAGTTTTTCACATCGCGCTAATTGCCGTGGTGGCCTACGTGGTCCGCAGCGGCCTGGAGGTTTTAAGCCGGTTCAACCAGCTGTTTATCCCCGTTACGGCGCTGCTGGCCGTCGTTTTCATTTTGTCTGCCAAAGATATGAAGCTGGCCAGGCTGCTGCCGGTTTTCGACGCCGGCCTGATCCCCATTGTTAAGGGGGCCGCCGTGCCTGCAAGCTGGCTGGGGGAAATTGTCATCTTTGCCATGATCATTCCTTACCTGAACAAGCCAAAGGAAGCGCTCCGGGTGGCCGCCCTGTCCATCCTGTTAATCAGCTTTTTTTTAACGGCGAGCATAATGGAGGCGCTGCTTATATTTGGCCCCAACATTACGGGCCACTGGATTTTTCCCACTTTCAACGCGGTCAGGGTGGTTTCCATCGCTAATTTTTTGGAGCGGCTGGAGACAGTTGTTTTAATGGCATGGATACTCGGGGGCATCGTCAAATTGGGGGTGTTTTACTATGCCGCCGTTTTGGGCAGCGCCCAGTGGCTGGGGCTCAAGGATTACAGACCCCTGGTGCTGCCGGTGGGAGTGATCTCGGTGGCCTTATCAATCTTTCTCCACGAGGGTATAGTAGACCTGCTTGGCTTTCTGGCCATGGTCTGGCCGCCCTACGCCCTGATCGTATTTGAGGCGGGGATTCCGCTGGTATTACTGGTCGTTGCCCTGGCCAGGGGGAAGGGAGGGAAAGCGGGTGGTTAAAAAAATTGCCCTCCTGCTTTTACTGGTTCTTCTAATCGGCCTCCCGGGAGGCTGCTGGAGCCGCAAGGAAATAACCGAGGTGGCCGTTGTGCTGGGGACGGGAGTTGACTGGACGGCTGAAGGCCGGATCCGGCTGACCGTGCAGATCGCCATGCCCGGCGCTTTTGCCGGCGGCGCCGAGGCGGGGGGCGCGGGAAAGGAGGCCCCCAGCTGGGTGGTTTCAGCCGAAGGCAAAACCGTTGAGGAGGCTGAAAGGTACCTGGCCATGAAGGTTCCCCGCGACATTTACTGGGGCCATAGCGTTATCCTGGTCATCGGGGAAGAAATGGCCAAAAAGGGGACACGTATGGTTACAAATTTCTTTCAGCGTGACAGGGAGCCCCGGGAAATAATGTGGTTTATGGTGGCTAAAGGAGAGGCAAAGGATGTCCTGGAAACCTATTCGGATCTGGCTAAGACTTCGGCCCAGGCCGCCGGCTTTCTGACCAGGATGAAAACCGGCTATTCCGTTCAGCTCAGGGAATACGCCGAGATGCTGGCCAGCAAGGGGGTGCAGCCGGTGGCCACCCGGGTTGAGGTAAAAGAAGCGGGGGTTACCCCGGTGCCGGGCCGGGAAAAGAAGTCCCCGGCCCATAAACAGGTGGAGCTTTCCGGGGTGGGGGTATTTAAGGAGGACAGGCTGGTCGGGTGGCTGGACGATTACGAAACCAGGGGTCTGCTCTGGCTGAAGGGCGAGGCTGTAAAGGGAGTAATCACTGTGCCCAGCCCGGGCGAGCCGGACAAAGAGGTATCCATCAGGATCCGGCGGGGAAGTACGAAGGTTACGCCGGAATACGACGGGGAAAACCTGCGGTTTGACGTAATGGTGAAGGTGGAAGGGGACATGGTGGAACAGCAAAGCCGCGAGGACCTGGCCAAGCCTGAGAAGATCAAAGCTCTGGAAAAAGGAATGGCCGGGGATATTATAAAGAGAGCCAACGTCGCTTTAGAGAAAGCACAGAATGAGTACGGCGCGGACATTTTCGGTTTCGGCGACGCTTTCCACCGGAAGTACAAAAAAGACTGGAAGGAATTAAAAGACCGGTGGGACGATGAATTCACCCGGGCGGAGGTTAACATCTCCGTGGAAGCGCACGTGCGGGAAATCGGCCTTTTAACCAGGCGGGCCAGCACACCGGAAAAGTAGTAAATGTAAAGGGGAGACCGGTATGGTCCAAACGGAAAGGATTAGCCCCAGACAACTGTTGCTCCTGATCGTAAGCATAAAGTTGTCCGCGCTCACCACTTATGCGCCGATTATCACGGCCACGGAAAAAGGTGTGCGGGACTCCTGGCTGGCGGCCATTTTGGCGGGAGTAACCGCCCTGGGCATGACCTTTCTGGCCTGCACCCTCGGCGCAAAATTCCCCCGGCAAACCATCTTCGGGTACTGTGAAACTATTTGCGGAAAATTAACCGGGAAAACAATCGGGTTGACCTTAATTTGCTTTTTTATTTATAACACGGCCTTATGCCTCAGGACATTCACCGAATTCATACTTATTACGCTGATGCCGGACACGCCGCTCATTGTTCTTACTCTCGCAGTCATGTGCATAGCCGCCTATATGGTCCGCAGTGGACTGGAAGTAATTGTCAGGTTTAACGAAATAGTGGGCCCGCCGCTGTTGTTATCATTTCCACTGCTCATGATTCTGGTGGCACCCAATATGGACCTGAATAATTTATTGCCCGTACTGGAAAACGGCGCAAAACCGATGATCATCCATGCCCTGGCGCCCATAGGAATTTTCGGGGAAGCCGTATTGGTTGTGCTGCTGGCGTTGCCCGTCCTTGATAGCCCTGAAAAAGCAAAAAAAGCTGTTTTATATGGTTTTTTGCTTAATATTTTATTGGTCAGTACCGTTGCTGCCAGCATAGTTGCAGTCTTTGGGCCATCACACGCGGCGCATTTGTTTTTCCCAACTTTTTCCCAAATAAGAATGATCAGCATTGCCAATTTTTTGGAACGTTTGGAAACAATAATGTCAATATTATTCATACTAACGATGTTTGTGAAAACTGGTTTTTTATTTTACGGCAGCCTAATCGGCACTGCGCAGTTATTCAACCTGAAGGATTATAAGCCCCTCGTCCTGCCGTTGGCGGTGGTTATTACCTCATTATCCATGTTTGTAGTCGAAAATATCGTGGAATTCAGGGAATTTTGCGGACCAGAATATTATGCTCCGTTTGCATTAACCATGGAGGCGGGACTCCCGTTGTTCCTGATCATTGTAGCTGCCGCAAGGAACTATCTTTCTCAAACTGCTTTAAAGGAGACAAGGAGTAAGTAAATGGCTTGCGGAGGACAAAATACTTCGCGCCGGAGGGTGAGAAACGTGGTTATTTTATTAGTTTTAGCATTCATGGCCATTATCCTGATAGAAGTGCCGGGCCTGGTAAAGAAGAAAATGTGGCGGGAGCTGGCGGCCTTTTCGGTGTACCTGTGGATCGGTATGGGCTTAAGCATCCCGCAAGTGCTGGGGGTGAAACTGCCCAATCCCACCAAAGCCATTGAGGCGCTGTTTAAGCCATTTTCGGAATTGTTAAAATAGCCGGGGCAACATGGTTTATGGAGGTAGCGGACGTGCGGGAAGAAGGTAAGATATCCGGCAGCCAGGAACTGCTCCTGATGTTAAATTTCCTTTTAGCCAGCGCTTTTATCATTATCCCCTCGGCAGTAGTAAACGGCACCAAACAGGACGGCTGGATGGCTGTTATTCTGGCCACCGTAACGGGGTTCCCTTCGAAATAGGGATCCCTTTGCTGTTACTTGCAGTCTCTCTTGTCAGGAGCCGAAGCGGCGGATAGACTTTTCCGACCTCCTCTGATATAATTTCACATTGGATGCACGAAAGTCACCAGGCGGGAGGAAAGTCATTTTGGACAGAGATCAGAGCCTAGTAAGAAATTTTTGCATAATAGCCCACATAGACCATGGCAAGTCCACTCTGGCGGACAGGCTTTTGGAGCTTACCGGGGCTTTGAGCCAGAGGGAAATGACCGCCCAGGTCCTGGACCAGATGGACCTGGAAAGGGAGCGCGGCATCACCATCAAGATGCAGGCGGTCCGCCTCAGGTATACTGCCAGGGACGGGAAGACGTACCAGCTGAATCTTATAGACACACCAGGACATGTTGACTTTTCCTACGAGGTGTCCAGGAGCCTTGCCGCCTGCGAGGGGGCCCTCCTGGTGGTGGACGCGGCCCAGGGTATAGAGGCGCAGACCCTGGCCAATGTGTACATGGCTATTGAAAACAACCTGGAGATAATCCCGGTGATTAATAAAATCGACCTCCCCAGCGCCGACCCGGGACGGGTCAGGAGAGAGATAGAGGATGTCATCGGGCTGGACACTTCGGATGCGGTGCTGGTGTCGGCAAAGACTGGAGAGGGCGTTGAAGAGGTGCTGGAGAAGGTGGTGCAAAGGATTCCGCCGCCCTCCGGGAAGCAGGACAGCCCCTTAAGAGCCCTTATTTTCGATTCCCACTACGATTCATATAAAGGTGTCATTGCCTACGTTCGCGTGATGGAGGGGAAACTGGCAAAGGGAGACCTGATACGGATGATGTCCACCGGAAAGGAATTCGAGGTGGACGAGGTGGGTATTTTCCGCCCCTCAATGATGTCCGTGGATATGCTGGATACAGGCGAAGTGGGCTTTATAGCGGCAAGCATAAAGAACGTTAAGGACAGCAGGGTGGGAGACACCATAACCGGCGCCGCAAGGCCGGCTTCCGATCCACTGCCGGGCTATCGCAAGGTAACCCCCATGGTCTACTGCGGGCTATACCCGGTGGACAATGTACAGTACGGGGACTTGAGGGACGCGCTGGACAAGCTTAAGCTAAACGACGCTTCCCTGGTATATGAGCCGGAAAACTCAGAGGCATTGGGGTTCGGGTTCCGTTGCGGATTCCTGGGGCTTTTGCACATGGAAATAATCCAGGAGAGGCTTGAGAGGGAGTACCACCTGGACCTGATTACGACCGCCCCCAGCGTGGTATACAGGATTACCACCACCTCCGGGGAGGTTCTGGAAATAGACAACCCCACCAAGCTGCCACCCCCCGGCAAAATTGAAAAGACAGAGGAGCCTTACGTGTCCGCCACCATAATGGTACCCAAAGATTTTGTGGGGGCAATTATGGAGCTGTCCCAGGAAAAGAGGGGCATTTTCAAGAACATGGAATACATGGGGGAGAGCAGGGTGATGCTTTCATACGATCTCCCCTTAAGCGAGATTATTTACGATTATTTTGACCAGTTGAAGTCCAGGACCAGGGGTTACGCCTCCCTGGACTACGAACTGTCGGGATACCGGGAGAGCAAGCTTGTCAAGCTGGATATACTTATAAACGGGGATCCCCTTGATGCCCTGACCAGCATTGTGCATACCGATAAGGCATACGGGCGCGGCCGCCAGCTGGTAGAAAAACTCCGGGGCCTCATACCGCGACAGCTTTTTGAAATCCC
Source organism: Bacillota bacterium (assembly GCA_049325055.1). GTDB lineage: Bacteria > Bacillota > Desulfotomaculia > Desulfotomaculales > Desulfocucumaceae > BRHc4a. Next base: position 264,515 of record JBMOPB010000024.1, on the reverse strand, counting down.
GGTCCAGGCGGCCATAGGAAACAAGATTGTTGCCAGGGAGACCATAAAGGCCAGGCGCAAGGATGTTCTTGCCAAGTGCTACGGCGGGGATATCACCAGAAAGAAAAAGCTCCTGGAGAAGCAAAAGGAAGGGAAGAAGCGCATGAAACAGGTGGGGAATGTGGAGATTCCCCAGGAGGCTTTCATGGCGGTCCTCTCAGTTAAAGAATGATACAAATAACTTGAAGGTGAGTTGTATATGAGCTGTTATCTCAGGCATCTCAAGGGGATTTTTGAAAGGGCGGGAGTTCAGCCGGCCAATAAAGAGGAACGAAAGGCCCTGGACCTGGCTGTGCGGGAGCTGGTGGGGGCCGGAGCCGGCCAGCAGTGCAACGAGACATGGAAAATCGTCAAGGGGTGGCTCAAAGAGTCTCCCGGAAGAGAGGATTTACTTGTTTCGGAGCTGGCCAGGAAGCTGGGAAAGAGACAGGTATAGAAGCGCCCTGTCAAGGGTCACCGATGGCGGCCTTCCGGGCAGGGCCGGTTTAGTATAAGGTATAGGAAATTTGCTCCAAAGGAATTCTGCGGATAGTTTCCTATACACGGGGGGTAGGGGGTGTCCCCCTTGCTTTAGTGCGGGATTGAGGACGTGATACCGTCCGAAGGGGCGGCAGCCCCTTTTTTAAAAAAATTAAACCACAGAGCCCACAGAGAGTACAGAGATCTTAAAGGGGAAGAAGGAAAGCCGGTTTTCATTCTGTTTTTTCTCTGTGTACTCTGTGGTCTCTGTGGTTTTTAATTTCCAGCGGTATAGCTGACAGCTTATTTGACCTGTCATCACCATAGCTCAAGGGGGTCCCGTCATGGGAATCGGCCTGTACATTCACGTACCTTTCTGCATAAGGAAGTGCCGGTACTGCGCTTTCACATCCTACCCCGTGAATGAAGGGGAAGTTTTCAATTATATCGACGCACTGTCCAGGGAGATAGGTATAAGGGCCGGTATGCTTTCGCCGGAGGAGAGAAAGGTCGACACGGTGTACATGGGTGGTGGGACACCAACCTGCCTGCCCGTTAAAGTTTTGGGAACGCTGTTTGAAACTGTTTATTCGCATTTTGACGTATCCCATGACGCCGAAATATCGGTGGAGGCCAATCCCGGCACGGTGGACGGATACAAGCTGGCTGTGTTGGGGGAGCATGGCGTCAACAGGATAAGCATCGGGATACAGGCCTGTCAGCCGGAACTTCTCCATGTTCTTGGAAGGATTCACTCCTTCGAAGAAGCTGTGAATTCATTTAATCAGGCCCGGGATAGAGGTTTTGACAATATAAACGTTGATCTTATATTCGGTATACCGGGGCAGAGTTTTGAACAGTGGAGGGAGTGCCTCAACCGGGTGGCCGGTTTAATGCCGGATCATATATCAGCATACGGCCTTCACCTGGAGGAGGGCACTCCTCTTTTCGAAAGCGCGGAAAAAGGCCGCGTGGAGCCGTGCCCGGAGGACCTGGAGGCCGACATGTACAAATACCTGGTGGACTGCCTTAAAAGCCGGGGATACGTCCATTACGAGATTTCAAATTTTGCGCTGCCCGGGAGGCTTTGCCGCCACAATCTGCGGTACTGGCTTAACCGTGACTACCTGGGGCTGGGCCCTGCTGCCCACTCCTTTATGGCGGGCAGGCGTTTTTCCAACGAGCCGCTACTTCGTCGCTACGCTGACAAACTCTCGGCCGGGGTTTTACCTGAATGCCGGGAGGAAGAAATGGACCTGGAAAATGAGATGTCCGAAACGGTTTTTCTGGGTTTAAGGCTCGTTGAGGGACTGGACAGGGGGGAGTTCAGGGAGAGGTTCGGTAAGTCTGTCGAAGAAGTTTACGGGGCACAGATTAAGCACCTGGCCGGCCTCGGGCTGATCGAGGCGGACGAAAGGCGTATTCGCCTGACGGAAAAGGGGCTTTTACTGGGAAACATAGTGTTTGCCGAGTTTGTGAGCTGATTTTTTTTAAATCAATCAGGTTATGCTAGATTGGAGAGGTCTTTTTTGTTGCCGGTTTCGCTTGACAAAATAGGTGTCCGGTGCTATTTTTTACGTAGAGGTTTAGCACTCGATTAAAGAGAGTGCTAACAAGGGTGGTGATCCGGAATGAAAATGGATGCCCGTAAACAGCAGGTACTCCTGGCAATAATAATGGATTATATCTCCACTGCAGAGCCAGTGGGATCACGGACCATTTCCCGGAAATTCGACCTTGGGGTCAGTCCCGCCACCATCAGGAACGAGATGTCGGACCTGGAAGAACTGGGGTATATCGAGCAGCCCCACACCTCGGCCGGCAGAATACCTTCCCAGAAGGGCTACAGGTATTATGTCGATTTCCTGATGAAAAAAAAGGACCTCACCAGTCAGGAAGAGGAGATAATCCGAAGGGGATACGAGAAAAAGGTAAGGGATATCGGCCAGGTGGTCAGCCGGACCAGCAACATACTTTCCCAGATGACCAACTACGCCGCAGTGGTAATGACCCCGAGAACGAACTTAAGCACCTTCAAGCACATACAGCTGGTGCTGATGAGTCCGGGCCAGTCTATGGTTATAGTGGTATTAAGCACCGGAACCCTGCAGCACAGCATTATTCAGGTGCCCGAAGAGGTTACCCAGGTGGACCTGGATACCATATCCGGGGTTTTTAACGCCAAATTGCAGGGCCTAACCATCGATAAGATAAAGCTAACCCTAATCAGGGAAATCTATTATGAGCTTTCCAAGCATAAAAATATACTTGACCTGGCCATGCACCTCATACATCAGGGGCTGACCTTAAACCGTGAAGACAAGGTGTACATGGGCGGGGTTTTCAACATACTGAACCAGCCCGAGTTCAAGAATATTGAGAAGGTCAAGACCCTTTTGGGCCTCCTGGAGCAGGAGGAACTGCTGCGCAGCCTCCTGGAGAAAAATGTTCCGCAAGAGGGACTGGCGGTCCGCATAGGAACAGAGCTGAACAGTGAAGAGGTAAAGGACTGCAGCGTTGTGCTGGCCACCTACCACATGGACGGAAAGCCCGCGGGCACACTGGGGGTTCTTGGACCCACCAGGATGGACTACGCCTGGGTGGTCAGCGTGGTTGAGCACATGACACAAAACCTCTCACTTACGCTGGAAAAAATGTTTAAGGGATGGAGATAAAAAATGAGTCTTAAACAGCAGGCCAGCACCGGGGCCGAGGTGAACGAGCGCCTTGCCGCCCTGGTTTCCAATGCCAATGCCATCCGGGCTATTGCCTCGGCGGTTGAGGGCACACTTGGCCCCAAGGGGCTGGACACCATGCTGGTGGATAAGTTCGGGGAAGTGGTCATCACCAATGACGGGGTGACCATACTTACTATGATGGAGGCAAATCATCCCGCTGCCAGGATGTTGATAAATATTGCCAGGGCCCAGCAGGAGGAAATAGGTGACGGCACCACAACCGCCACCGTGCTGGCGGGGGCGCTGGTAGGATCAGGGGTTGAGCAGGTGTCCAGGGGAGTTCCTGTGGCCCGGGTGATCGAGGGGCTGAGGGCCGGCGTCAGGGCCGGCATAGAGTCCATAACCAGGCGGGTAAGGACCATAGAGGACATAGGCGACCCCATGGTAAGGCAGGTTGCACTGATTGCCGGGAGGGGGCATGACGACATAGCCGACCTGGTGGTTGGCGCCGCCGGGATGGTGGGCAGGGAAAAGCTTCTGGACCGGACATTCAGGCTGGCCGACACTGTGGTTTCGGAAGAAGGGGCGGAAAACCAGGTTTTTAAAGGGGTTATCATAAGCAAGGAGAGAATGAACCGGCAGATGCCGGTGGAACTGGAAGATGCCCTTGTTCTTGTGGTTGACGACGCCCTGGAACCCGAGGAGATGGAGGACGAGGCCCTGGCCACCGAAGCGGGCTTTGCCCGGTACATGGAGCTGCAGAACCAGTTCCGGGAAAATATAAATAAAATAGTTGAGATAGGAGTAAGCCTGGTTCTGGTGGACCGGGGGGTCAACGAGATTGCCGAGGAAATACTGACAGACGCCGGCGTGATGGTTATCCAGCGGGTTATGTCGGCCGATCTGCGCAAGGCCGCCGATCACACCGGCGCCCGCATGATCAAGCGGAACGGGCTGAGAAAGGACCCTGACCAGTTGCGGAGTTTTCTGGGCAAGGCCCGGAGGGTGTTTAACGACGAGAAACTGGAACAGGTATGGATACAGGATGGTGCGGGCAAGTCAATGGCCACGGTTCTGGTGGGCGCCGCCACCGCCGAGGTGGTGGGGGAGCGCCAGCGTATAGCAAAGGATGCTGCAGCAGCTGTTCAGGCTGCTGTGAGGGGTGGAGTGGTTCCCGGAGGAGGCGCAGTGGAACTGGCCGGGGCCGTGGATGTGGAAAAAATTCGGTCAGGCATGCGCGGCATGTCGGTTTACGGTGTGGACTGCGTGGTGGAGGCCCTGAAGAGGCCCATGGCCCAGATAGTGGGTAATGCGGGCTTCAACCCCCTGGAAAAGCTGGGGGACGTTATCGCCGCACAGGCTGAAAGCGGCAGGGATTCCCTTGCTGTGGACTGCGACACCGGGGAGATAAGGGACATGTTTGAAGCCGGAGTGGTTGACCCCGCTCCCGTTAAAACTTACGCACTGAAGGCGGCAGGGGAGATTGCCGAGGCCATTTTAAGAATAGATACCATAATTAAGAAGCGGGAAGAGAAAGATCTGCGTGAACAGGACAAATAAATGCGGCCGATTTGGAATAAAGCTGTCAAAAGAGGTGAATGTGGCGTGCAGGAACGGGATACTAAAGTCCTTGACAAAGAACCGGAAATAATAAATGAAACGGAGGCTCCGGAGGAGACCCGGCAGGCCGGAACGGAGGAAGCTGCTGCTGACGGAACCCCCGGGGAGGATGTGCAGGATCAGCCGGCGGACGGCGAAAAAGAAAATCTAATGAGGATGCTGGCCGGGGAAAAGGCAAAGGCGGAAGATTATTTCAACCGCCTGGCCAGGATGCAGGCAGATTTTGATAACTATAGAAAGCGCGTGGCCAAGGAAAGGGAAGACCTTATAAAATATGCCGGAGAGCAGATTATCACCGCTCTCTTGCCCGTGATCGACAATCTGGAAAGGGCGCTGGCGGCTAAAGACGGTGATTCCGGGAAACTGGCCGAAGGCGTGGAAATGATAGGCAGGCAGATTAACGACATATTGGCCCGGGAGGGGATTGAGATTATTCCCACCGTGGGAGAGCAGTTCAATCCTGAAATACACGAGGCCGTAATGAGGGAGGAATGCGGCGATCATCCCGAAAACACGGTAATAGAGGAATTCAGAAAGGGTTACACGCTCAAGGGCAAGGTCATCAGGCCGGCTATGGTGAAAGTGGCCGTGTGATATAACTGGCCCTGGACGTATTGATTGGGCAGTAAAAAAATATTTATAATATATCAGCCAGTATTGAAGGGGAGGTTGCAATGGGCAAAGTAATAGGAATAGATCTGGGAACCACCAACTCCTGCGTGGCGGTGATGGAAGGCGGGGAGGCAGTGGTAATACCGAACGCTGAGGGAGGCCGCACGACCCCCTCGGTGGTGGGATTTTCAAAGACCGGGGAACGCCTGGTGGGGCAGGTGGCAAAGAGGCAGGCGGTGAGCAACCCTGACCGCACCATAAGTTCCATCAAGCGCCACATGGGAACAGACCACAGGGTTGACATAGACGGAAAAGGCTATACCCCTCAGGAAATTTCCGCCATGATACTGCAGAAGCTTAAAACTGACGCCGAGGCATACCTGGGGCATAAAGTAGAACAGGCGGTAATCACCGTCCCCGCCTACTTTACCGACGCTCAGCGCCAGGCCACCAAGGACGCGGGTAAAATCGCGGGCCTTGAGGTTCTGAGGATCATAAACGAGCCTACGGCGGCGGCACTGGCTTACGGGCTGGATAAGGAACAGGACCAGACCATACTGGTGTTTGACCTGGGTGGCGGTACCTTTGACGTTTCCATACTGGAACTGGGGGACGGCGTGTTCGAGGTCAAGGCCACCAGCGGAAACAACCGCCTTGGCGGGGATGACTTCGACCAGCGGGTTATGGACTGGCTGGTAACAGAGTTTAAGAAGGAGAGTGGTATTGACTTAAGAGGCGACCGCATGGCCATGCAGCGGCTGAAGGAGGCGGCGGAGAAAGCCAAGATCGAGCTTTCCGGGGTGGCCACCACCAATATCAACCTGCCTTTTATCACTGCCGACGCCAACGGCCCCAAACACCTGGACATCAATCTTTCCAGGGCCAAATTCGAAGAGATGACCGCGGACCTGGTGGAAAAAACAATGGGACCCACCAGGCAGGCCCTGGCTGACTCGGGACTTGAGCCAAAGGACATTCACAAGGTTCTACTGGTGGGCGGGTCCACCCGTATTCCGGCGGTACAGGACGCAATCCGCAAGTTTCTGGGTAAGGAGCCCCACAAGGGAATCAACCCGGACGAGTGCGTTGCCATAGGGGCGGCCATACAGGCCGGAGTGCTGGCAGGGGAGGTAAAGGATGTTCTGCTTCTGGATGTGACGCCTCTGTCCCTGGGCATAGAAACTCTGGGCGGGGTTTTCACCAGGCTTATAGACAGGAACACCACCATTCCCACCTCCAAAAGCCAGATATTCTCCACTGCGGCCGACGGCCAGACAACCGTGGAGATTAACGTGCTGCAGGGAGAAAGGGCCATGGCCGCAGATAATATCTCTCTGGGAAGGTTCACCCTCACCGGCATACCTCCGGCGCCCAGGGGAATTCCCCAGATAGAGGTTAAGTTTGACATCGACGTCAACGGCATAGTCAATGTTTCGGCCAAGGACATTGCCACCGGAAAGGCCCAAAGCATAACCCTAAGCGGGGGCGGCGGGCTTTCGGACAAAGATATTGAAAAAATGGTCAAGGACGCCGAATCCTTTGCCGAGGCCGACCGCAAGCGCAAGGAGGAGGTTGAGACCCGCAACCAGGCCGACAGCGTCATCTACCAGGTTGAAAAGACCATCAAGGAGCTTGGCGACAAGGCCGACAAAGACAAGGTCGATACCGTCAACAGGGCGGTTGAAGATCTGAATGAGGCCATGAAGGGCAGCGACATCGAACTGATCAAGCAGAAGCTGGAAGCGGTAACCCAGCCTCTCTACGAGCTTACCACCCTTTTGTACCAGCAGAAGACGGCGGACCAGCAGGGGGGCAACCCGGCCGGCGACGCCGGCAAGGCCGGCAAGAAGGATGAGAATGTTGTTGATGCAGATTACGAGGTAAAAGAAGACAAATAAAGCCCCAGGGGCTGGAATTGCAGGTCGGAATCCAGAATCCAGGAGCCAGAATACAGAATAATCAAGTAACGCTTTTTACAGGTTTTATAAATATCCAGCTGCAAAAAATTCTGGATTCTGAATTCTGAATTCTGGATTCTGGTGTGATGCTGTGTTATTCTGTTAGGTGGTATAGTTTTGACCAGGGGGTGGTGTTATTATGTCTAAACGTGACTATTACGAAGTGCTGGGGGTCTCCAAACAGGCTTCCGCCGAAGAGATAAAGAAGGCGTTCAGGAAGCTGGCCCGTCAGTACCACCCCGATGCCAATCCCGACAAAAAGGGTGCGGAAGAAAAATTTAAAGAAGCTGCCGAGGCCTACGAGGTTTTGAGCGACCCGGAAAAGAGGGCCAATTATGACCGGTTTGGCCATGCCGGTGTAAACGGACAGGGATTCGGCGGATTTGAGGGTGGCTTCGGAGGATTCGGCGATTTTGGCGGTTTGGGCGATATATTCGAAATGTTCTTCGGCGGCAGCCGGACCAGGCGGGGACCGGAAAGGGGCGCCGACCTCAGGGTGGACCTGGAGATAAGCTTTGAAGAGGCCGCCTTCGGCCTTGAAAAGGACATCAGGGTGCCCAGGAACGAAGAGTGCGGCACCTGCGGCGGAACGGGCGCCGCTCCCGGCACAAGGCCCCAGACCTGCCCGGCCTGCAACGGTTCGGGGCAGATTCAGTACGCTCAGAACACTCCTTTCGGCCGCATTGTTCAGTCCAGGACCTGCGACCGCTGCCGGGGCGCCGGAAAGGTTATAGAGAAGCCTTGTGCCACCTGTCACGGCGCGGGCCAGGTCAGAAAGACCAGGAGCATTCACGTGAAGGTGCCGGCCGGTGTGGACAGCGGAACCAGGCTCAGGGTTTCGGGAGAGGGCGAGTCCGGCGCCAGGGGCGGGCCCAGGGGAGACCTTTACGTCTATATATACGTTAAACCCCACAAGTTTTTCCGAAGGGAAGGAAACGACGTTATTGTGGAAATGCCTTTGAGCTTTGCCCAGGCGGCCCTGGGGGACGAAATAGAGGTGGATACCCTGGACGGCAAGGCCAAGGTAAAGATACCGGAGGGAACTCAGGGCGGGTCGGTTTTCAGGCTTCGTGGCAAGGGAATACCTGACCTGCACGGGCATGGCAGGGGCGATCAGCTTGTGCGGGTGAAGGTGGTCACCCCAACCAGGCTGACGGATAAGCAAAAGGCCCTTTTGATGGAATTTGCCAAGCTGGGCAACGAAAACCCGGCGGGCGGGGGGGATAAGGGCTTTTTCGAGAAGGTGAAGGACGCCTTCATGGGCTGATCACATCTTTATTTGACAGGTGGGTAATATAATTTGAAATGGATGGAAATAGCCGTTCGCGTCAATCATAATGATGTGGACGCGGTGAGCGGCATATTTGACCTGATTGGAACAGGCGGGGTTGTTATTGAAGACCCCGCCCTAATTTATGACATCGTCTCCCGGGGCGACCGGGAAACTGTAGCCATTGACATCCCGGCCAATCCGGCGGAAAGCCCCCTGGTTAAAGGGTACCTTCCGGCCGACGGCAACCTCGGGGAAAGGCTTGAGGAACTGCGGGACGCCCTGGGAAAAATAAACGTGGAGTATCCCGGCAGGATTAGCATAAACCAGATGGAGGATGTAAACTGGCTTGAGAGGTGGAAGGAGTTTTACCACCCGGTCAGGGTAGGCCGCAGGCTACTGGTCAGGCCCGCATGGGAGAACGTGGCGGACCCGGGGGATCTTCTGGTCATAGACATGGACCCGGGGATGGCCTTTGGGTGCGGCACACATCCCACCACCACCATGTGCATGCGCCTTTTGGAAGACGTGGTGGAAGGCGGAGAGACCGTACTGGATGTGGGGACGGGGTCCGGGATACTGGCCATAACAGCGGCCAGGCTGGGGGCCGCCAGGGTGCTGGCGGTGGACTCTGACGGCGTTGCGGTTCGGTCTGCCGCGGAGAATGTAACCGTCAACGGCCTGAATGAGGTGATCCAGGTCCGGGAGGGAAACCTGCTGGAAGGGATCGAAGCACCGGCAGATATTATTGTGGCCAACATAGTGGCCGACGTTATACTGAAGCTTTTGCCGGCGGCCTGTAATCTCCTGAAGCCGGGCGGAAAATTAATTGCCTCGGGAATAATATCTCACAGGCGGGGAGAAATGATCCGCACACTGGCGGGAGCCGGGCTTGTAATAAGAACGGCCCTGGACGAGGGCGAGTGGACGGCCTTCCTGGCGGAAAAGGCAAATATTTGTGGGTGAATGTTTATATGCATCGCTTCTTCATATCGCCGGAACAGTTTGACAGCCACAGGCCCGTGGTCAGCGGGCAGGACGTCAGGCACATGGTAAAGGTTCTGCGCCTTAAGCCCGGCGACCTGGTGGAACTGCTGGACGGCGCCGGCAGGGCGGCCAGGGCCAGTGTGGAACATGTTGGGAAGGAAGAGGTAGTCTTATTAAAGATGGGCGAGTTTACCCCCGGGGGAGCCCCGCCCGTGCAGGTTATACTGGTTCAGGGCCTGGCCAGGGGAGAAAAAATGGACCTGGTAATACAAAAATGCACCGAACTCGGAGTGTCGGGAGTTATCCCGCTGGTTTGCCACAGGTCGGTGGTGCGGCTGGATGACGGGAAAAGCATTGACAGGCAGGCCCGGTGGCAGAGGGTGGCCCTGGAAGCGGCCAAACAGTGCCGCCGCCCCGATGTTCCGGTGGTGTCAGCGCCTCAAAAGCTGCCCGGCGTCCTGTCCGGAATGCCGGAAGGGTCTCTGGCCGTAATGCCCTGGGAAGGGGAAGAGTCACGATCTTTCAGTGACGCCCTGGCAGGTGAAACCCCGGGAAGGGTATATGTTATCATAGGTCCCGAGGGCGGCTTTGAGAAGTACGAGGTGGAAGAGGCCCGCCGGGCCGGAGTGGTCACGGTGTCCCTGGGCCCCAGGATTTTAAGGACAGAGACGGCCGGGCTGGTTTGTGTGGCGTTAATAATGCACAGATTAGGAGATTTGGGTTAAGGGTCAAACCAAGGGGGTACCGTTCCCGGATGGATATAGATACATACGACAAAGATGCAAGTGGAAAAAAGACGGTGGCTATTACGACACTGGGCTGCAAGGTCAACCAGTACGAGTCCTCGTCCATTGCAGGGATGTTCAGGGAGAAGGGCTATGAGGTTGTTGATTTTACTGAAAAAGCCGATGTTTATGTCATAAACACCTGCACGGTCACCCACATGGGAGACCGCAAATCCAGGCAGTTGATCCGGAGAGCGGTAAAATCCAACCCCGATGGCCTGGTGGTGGTGGCCGGTTGCTATTCCCAGGTTTCACCGGGAGAGGTGCTTGAGATTCCAGGCGTGGACATGGTGGTGGGGACGGCTGAAAAATCCGGTATTGTGGACAGGGTGGAGGAACTGCGAAAAGGGCAGAAGGTAAATGCCGTGGTGGAATCCTCCCGGAACAATGAATTTGAAGAGCTTCCGGTTGTGGCCTCCACCGAAAGAATAAGGGCATTCCTCAAAATACAGGAAGGGTGCGACAATTTCTGCTCGTACTGCATCATTCCCTATGCCCGGGGCCCTTTAAAAAGCAGGGATCCCGGAAGAATAATGGAGGAAGCGGCAAAGCTGGTCAGCGCCGGGTACAGGGAGATAGTGCTGACCGGTATACATACCGGGGCATACGGAAAGGATAAACCCGGCGGCATGACTCTGTCCGGGCTGCTGCGGGAACTGGCCGGGCTAGAGGGTCTGGCAAGAATAAGGCTCAGCTCGGTGGAGCCGATGGACATAACCGGGGAACTGATCTCACTACTGGCCGGCGGGCCGCCGTTTTGCCCGCACCTGCACATACCCTTGCAGAGCGGAGACGATAAAATACTGGCCGCCATGAGAAGGGGTTATACCACAGAAGATTTCAGGAGGCTGGTGGAAAGCGCCAGGGAAAAAATACTGGACCTGTCGGTAACAACCGATGTAATCGTTGGTTTCCCGGGAGAGGACGAAGAAAGTTTTGCGAACACATATGGCTTTATCGAGGAACTGAAATTCTCGGCGCTGCATATTTTTAAATACTCACCTCGAAAAGGCACCCCGGCGGCGGAATTTCCCGGACAGGTCCCTCCCGGGGTGAAAGAAGTCCGCAGCGACAAACTGATCGAAATGGGGAGGCGCATGGCCGCCCTTTTTGCCTCGGGCTATAAAGGTAAAAAGGTAGAGGTTCTGGTGGAAAGTGATGTCGAAGACATGCCCGGAATGATGCAGGGGCATACCGCCAATTACCTGCGGGTGGCATTCCCGGCGGGAGAAGATATGAGGGGAAAATTTGTAAGTGTTTTAACGGAAAAATTATCAGATGATATGTTAATGGGCAGAATTATATAAAGTGATGAAGGATTTAAACGCGGCAATGTTGAATAATAACCCAAGAGGCAGGATGTATTTTTTTTCCGGGGGGAGGTGTTGCACTTGCAGGACTGTATTTTCTGCAAAATAATAAACAAAGAAATTCCGGCTGAAATTGTGTATGAAGATGATACCGTTCTTGTCTTCAAGGACATCAAGCCGGCTGCCCCCGTTCATCTCCTGCTGATCCCCAAAAAGCACATACCAACGTTTTTTGAACTGGAGGAAGCGGACGGAAAACTGCTGGGAGACTTGCACATCGCTGCCGCCAGGGTTGCCCGCCAAATGGGACTGGAAAAGGGGTTCCGCCTGATTTCCAATTGCAATCAGGATGCCGGGCAGCTGGTATTTCACATTCACTACCATTTGATGGCCGGAAGGGCGCTGCACTGGCCTCCGGGCTAGTTGACTACAGTCCTCTGTGGATGTATAATAAAGTGGTGTTTGTAATTTGGCAACGGGGTGTTTTGTTTAATGTTAAAGGTTTACGGTATGGCGGAGGGAGGGATAATGAATGGCAGAAGTACGTGTCGGCAAAAATGAGACACTTGACAGCGCCCTCCGACGTTTCAAACGCACCTGTCAGAAGGCTGGTGTGCTGGCGGAGGCCAGAAAGCACGAGCACTATGAAAAACCAAGCGTAAGGCGCAAGAAGAAGTCAGAAGCCGCCAGGAGGCGCAAGTTCCACTAAAAATTAATAGTGTCTGTTTATAGGGTAAAATGGTAAAACAGATGTGGAAACAGCAAGGAAATGCCCGGCGGAAGCGCCGGGCTTTTTATACAGTAGGAGGTGTGGTGGATGACTCCCCAATTGTATGTCTGGTTATCGGTGCTGGCATTCTTGCTGGGTATCGCGGCCCTGGTGCTGGAGATATTGATACTGCCGGGATTCGGGGTGGCCGGTGTTGCCGGTTTGATTCTTATCGCCTGGGGCGTCCTTTTTCTGGCCGTTGATTTTACCCAGGCCACCACGGCCCTTGTGCTGGCCCTGGCTGCCACGGTGGCGGTTTTCTTTGTAATGCTGAGACTGTTCAGGAGGTTTAATGTCTGGCAAAAGCTGACCCTTAAGACAAAGCAGTACAAAGAGGCCGGATACGTGGCCCCCAGTGCCGACCTTGCCCTGCATGCCGGTAAAACCGGGATTGCACTGACGCCTCTCAGGCCTTCCGGCGCTGCCGAAGTTTTCGGCCAGAGGCTGGACGTGGTCACAGAGGGAGAGTTCATCACGGCCGGTACGGCCATCGAGGTAATAAGGGTGGAGGGCACCCGGGTGATTGTGAAAGCCCTGAACGAACGGTAAACAACCTTAGAAGGGGTTGCGGCATTATAGCGCCACGTAATAAAGTAAATTTTTCCGCCGGGTGCGGGAAGGATAAACAGGATAGTCATAAAAAACGGAGGTGTTGGACAGGTGACCGGTTTATTGTCTTTGGTTGTATTTGTAATCCTTATTATCATAGGTTTGTCCGTGCTGTTCAGCTTTATACCGGTGGGGCTGTGGATTTCCGCCATGGCGGCGGGAGTGCGCATAGGCATATTCACCCTTATCGGGATGAGGCTGAGAAGAGTGCCGCCGGCCCAGATAGTAAACCCGCTGATAAAGGCCGACAAGGCTGGGCTGGACATAACCGTCAATCAGCTTGAGGCCCACTATCTTGCCGGAGGAAATGTGGACCGGGTGGTAAATGCGCTGATAGCTGCCGAAAGGGCCAACATACCGCTTTTATTCGAGCGGGCGGCGGCCATTGACCTGGCCGGCAGGGACGTGCTGGAGGCGGTGCAGATGAGCGTCAACCCCAAGGTTATACAGACGCCGCTGGTATCAGCAGTGGCCAAGGACGGCATCGAGGTCAAGGTGGTGGCCAGGGTGACTGTAAGAGCTAACATTGATCGCCTGGTGGGAGGTGCCGGAACGGAAACAATACTGGCCAGGGTGGGCGAGGGTGTTGTGACCACCGTGGGTAGCTCGGATTCCCACAAATACGTGCTGGAGAACCCCGACTCCATATCCAGGACGGTGCTGGAAAAGGGGCTGGACGCCGGTACGGCCTTTGAGATACTTTCCATCGACATAGCCGATGTTGATGTCGGCAGGAATATAGGGGCCCAGCTCCAGACCGACCAGGCCGAGGCCGACAAGAGGATAGCCCAGGCCAAGGCCGAGGAGAGAAGGGCCATGGCGGTGGCCAGGGAGCAGGAAATGAAGGCCTCGGTTGAGGAAATGAGGGCCAAGGTGGTGGAAGCCGAGTCCGAGGTTCCCAGGGCTCTTTCCGAGGCGCTTAGGCAGGGAAAAATGGGCGTAATGGATTACTACAACATGCAAAACCTGCTGGCCGACACCAGGATGAGAGAGGGGATTTCCACTGTGGGACAGGGTGGAGAACGGCCCGCCGGAAATGGCGAAAAAAGGTAGGGTTTGGGAAAAATGAAATTTTATTACTCAAAGATAATAGAGGGTGAACATGACCTTCCCCTGCCGGGGCCCTGGAACCGCCGGCAGGGGGGGGCACGGCAGCCCGAGGGCGATGTTCCTCATGAAGATAAGCCCCTTCCGGGGCCCTGGAGCCGCAGGCGGGAAGAATACGACACTCCGCGGAGTGATGTGCCTGAAACCGCTGCCGGCCCGGAATACGGGGGCAGAGATCAGACTGAGGACACCCCTCCGCCGGAACCCGTAAGGCCCAGGCGGAGGCCCGTGGCCGCTCACCGCCGGGCCGAACCGGAGGCCGGGCCGGCGGGAAGGACGCTGGAGGCCGCTTTTGCCTGTCCCCCTGATGTGGCCGGGGATCAGCCGGCGGCAGCGAAAAAGGAAACGGAGCCCTGCGTAACTCCCCGCCAGGATCAGCAGTACCGGAATGTATTACTCCGGAACATGCTTTCACCTTCAGGCCTGTATGCCGGCATAGTCATGGCCGAGGTCCTGGGGAGCAGGGGGGGCAGGAATGGACGTCAGTCGTCAGTCGTCGGACGTCAGTATAGAAGGCATTAAAACATCAAACGATAACAGGTAATTTATGACTGGCGATTCCTAACCGGGAGGTGTTAAGCTTTGATGGAGAGTTTCAAGGCCGCCATCTGCCAGATGGCCGTGACCGGGGACAAGACAAAAAACCTGGAGACGGCCCGGGGCATGATTGCCGCAGCCGCGGCCGGGGGCGCCGGACTGGTGGCGCTGCCCGAGATGTTCAACTGCCCGTACGTGGCCGGGCTTTTTCCCCGATACGCGGAAAGCTATCCCGGCGGGGAAACATTCAGCATGCTTTCTGCCGCCGCCCGGGAGGAAAAGGTATACCTGGTTGGCGGTTCCGTTCCAGAGAGGGAGGGGGACCGGGTATACAACAGCAGCTTTATATACGGCCCGGACGGCGCGCTGCTGGGGCGGCACAGGAAAATGCACCTCTTTGACGTGGACCTTCCGGGGGGTGTCAGGGTCACCGAGTCCAGCACCCTGGGGCCGGGAAACAGTGTTACCGTCATTGAAACCGGGCTGTGCCGTATAGGGGTGGCCATCTGTTATGACATAAGGTTTCCGGAGCTGATCAGGCTTATGGCGCTGGAGGGGGCAGATGTAATCGTCATACCTGCGGCGTTTAACATGACCACCGGGCCGGCCCACTGGGACATGGTCTACCGCTGCCGGGCGGTGGATAACCAGGTCTACGTGCTGGCAGCCTCCCCCGCCAGGGACACCGGGGCGCCTTACGTGGCCTATGGCCACTCGATGATAGTGGACCCCTGGGGTGACGTGATATCCCGGGCCGGAGAGGGTGAACAGGTGATCATCGGGGAGATTTCCCGTGAAAGGATTGAAAAAATCAGAAGGGAGCTGCCGCTTTTAAAGCACAGGCGCACCGACATATACAGCATTGAAAGGATTAAGTGAAATGAGTAAAGCCCTGATTCAATCAGGGCTTTTATTATCTTTAAAGAAAGTATATGTCATTTTAACGTGTTAAAGCGTTTTAGTAATTAAGGTCATATTTGGGGTCACTCCAAGGTCGCTCAAGGGCCGGTGGAGTTGGTTTCCTCCAGCTACTTTACCCTCCGGCTGAACTGTCTCTATGCTTGTCGCTTACGGCCTGCCGCATTCGGTCGTCGGTCGTCAGTCTTCAGTCGTTGGTGTTATCTGCTATCTGATCTTAGTCTAAATCATTCATACCTACATCTGACGTCTGACGACTCAAGTCTGAATTCGTATGCTCCTTCGCCAAGAGTCAGATAACAGCCTATCTCCGGAACAATCCGCGCGGAGGAAAGCAACTCCCCCTCTATGCATGTCGCTTTAGGGTCACTAAAATAAGGAATGGGGACACACCTATAGATGAAAGGGGACACACCTCCTGCGGAGGAATGTCCCGATGGAATGTCCCCGAAATAGGGCTTTCAATTATTCTGGATACTGACTACTGAATTCTGAATTCCAGCCGCCCGCAGGGGGGCTATTCTAATATCTGGGCAATTTAGCCTGCTCGTAATAATACTCCACCACACCGACTTCCTTCATTCGGTCGTTTATTTTCATCCAGCGATCCCTCAAGCGCCCGCTGAACTGCCTGTCACAGGGATATTCCGGGCACTGAAAGCAAAAATCAACACCTTTTTCTTTATGGCAGGTTTTGGCGGAGCAGGTTGTCAGCGGGCACTGGACGTTGTCGCCCCGGCAGCCGCTGCATGAGGCCTCGGAAAAAGATGCCAGTATCTCTTCGAATTTGGAATAGTTGCTGAATATGGGCTTACTGTCCATCTTCATTTTGGCCACCGGTTTATAATTACCTAGCAGTTGAATAAGTCTGTTACTCAGCTTTTTGATCTCACCATGCTCGTAATCTGCGCACCTGGCACAGTCCAGGCCGCAGGGGGCAAGGTGTTTCAGCACATCCGCATACTCCATTTTTCATAACCCCTTATTTACAGAATATTACTCTTTTCTTTACCTGAATGCGGTTTCCTCCCTGGTGAACATCAAAATTTTTTCTTTTATAAGAGGAAGAAGGATATTAGTTTTGGCTTATACTGATGACCTTTTAGGTCGGAATTCAGAATTCAGAATCCAGTTTTAAAATACTACACCGGAGAGAAAGCTGACCGACAGATTAATAGAATTACCATTTTAATATGATAATTTGGTATAATACTGAGGACTGACACCCTTGTGTCCCGTGTCACTTTATGCGTTGTTGAAGATAACAATGAATTAGTTTAATACTATGTCATAACTCTTGTCAGACTCGAACACTTTAATTGATAATGAGGTAGTATTTAAAATGCTTTGGGCTTCCTTTGTTGACATTTTATTTTTAATCTCTTTAACACTCTTGTGAAATTGTTTAGATAAATCCTCAGGTTCAGGTATTTCACCTTCTGGCTTACTGGATTCCCAACTATAACTATTTATATTAGGATGAATATATCCTTGTGGCCATGTTTCACCTTTAAAATTTGGTTTAAATTCTATACGTCTTAAGGGCTTTTCTCCTTTATATTTAACTATTATTTTTATGGTATACTCCCTGTCATTCCATATTAAAACTGAACTAACGTCCCATCCTTCTGGAGCGTTATAATGTCGAGAAGTCATTTCCATATTTGGTTTGGTTGAAGAGCATCCAAAAGAAATCAATAGAACAAATAGAATGGCCAATCTATAAAGATTTACCATTATTAACCTCCTATACTACCACCTACCGGAATAAAAGGGGGTAAGTATATTCTTTATGCATTCTTAATTGGAATTATAATCTTTTAGTCCCACATATTTTCTCCCCAAAGCATATCCGATTCAAGTGCTTGTACCTCTTTTTATATTAGATGTTTGTTGAAATACTACATGACAACCGAAAGCTGTACAATTAACGTATCCTATATTAGGATTGGGGCGAGAGTATGTTGATCCATATGAGACTGAAGACATGCTTTGGAAAATATTACCATTTCCATGCTCGATATCGTACCACCCACAGCCGTAATTAGCAGATGTAATTGAAACTTGACTGTCAAGGCGGTACCACTTATAACTACTCTGTCCTGGACTTACCCACAAGATGCCATTTGAATCTCTATACTTGGTATAATAATATGTGGCAACATGTCTCATGGTATAGGAAGCGTCATTTTCATCCCAACTGCCGCTACTTGCCAGTAATTTTATCCAGTTACTTTTGAGTTGTTATACCATCCAAAACATACACATCTTCTAAGGCAACCTCTAATGTCGTCTTAAACATTTTTTTGTCAGTGGGATCATCAGTTATTCCATTTTTAATTCTTTCCTGTATTATCTTAATGTCCTTTATCTCTTTTGTCTCAAATAAAACTTCTTCACCTGCAAAACATATAGCCGAAAAAGTAAAGTCAAAAATAATCATAAACGAAAATAATAGTGTGAATCTCTTTAACATGTAATAGTGATTAAAAGTTAGGCGGTAAAGGGTACGAGGTTCTAAGGTCTGTACCCTGCATAGCCTGCCAAATCACTATTACTTTTTTGAGGGATCTCTTGGTGCTTTTTGATAAGAAACCAATTCATCCACCTCCTCTCTTATGCAAATAGAGATTTTGTATTGGCCTTGTACTGGCACATAGGTGAATGTTCTACATAAAAAATGGAAACCATCCCATAAGATACTAAAATATGCCATATCACGTCTAAAAAGGGAATATTCGTGTCTGAAAAACTTTGAGGCAAAAAACCGCTTGTAAGTAAGCCGGGTTTTATCGAAAAATGCCTTATTAAAAACTTCAATCTTCTGTCTTCCACTGTTATTCCAGTCTTGCGGTACCGGGAACCTAACAAACTAACTTATTGGAATTTGCGGTACCTTCTGGTGTCCCCTTATGCCAATACACCATAAAGGTGTGTTGGCAGAGGGATTTTTATGTTATATTAAAGAATATTACGATCCCCAGCGGAGGTCGGTCCTGTTGGATCAGGCGCAGATTAAGGCTTTTCTGGACGCCGCCCATGAAGGGGTGCTGGCCGTCAATACCGACGGCAGGATAACCATTTATAATACCGCCGCCGAGAGGCTCATTGGAATTCCGGCGGATGAGGTGCTGGGCAGGTATGTAAAGGACGTGATCCCCAATACCCGCCTGCACGTGGTGCTGGCCACCGGTGAGGCCGAACTGGACCAGGTGCAGGAGGCGGGTACCACCACCTTAATCACAAACCGTGTCCCGGTGCGCGACGCGCGGGGCGATATCGTGGGGGCGGTGGCGGTTTTCCGGGACATCGGCGAGGTGAAGAGGCTTGCGGAGGAAATAGCTGGCTTAACGGAGACGCGCACGCTGCTGGAGGCCATAATCAATTCCACTCAGGACGCCATTTCCGTGGTGGATGAAAACGGCATGGGCCTCCTGATCAACCCCGCATATACCCGCCTGACGGGCATGACGGAGGAGGACGTGCTGCACAAGCCGGCCACAGTGGACATTGCCGAGGGGGAGAGCATGCACTTGCATGTGCTTCGCACCCGGCAGCCGGTCAAGAGCGTCCCCATGAAGGTTGGCCCTGGCCGCAGGGAGGTGCTGGTGGACGCCGCCCCAATAATAGTGGACGGTGTGCTTAAAGGCAGCATAGGGGTTATTCACGACGTTTCGGAACTGCGCCGGCTGTCCGAAGAGCTGGACCGGACCCGGCAGCTTCTCCGGCACCTTGGGGCAAAGTACACCTTTGAGGACATCATTGCAGTAAGCCCTGTGATGAAAGACGCGGTGGAGCAGGCCATGAGGGCCGCCGCCACACCGGCCACGGTTCTGCTGCACGGCGAAAGCGGAACGGGTAAGGAGCTGTTTGCCCACTCCATTCACCAGGCGGGCGACAGGTCGAAGCGTCCCTTTGTCAGGGTCAACTGCGCCGCCATACCCGAGACACTCCTGGAGAGCGAGCTTTTCGGCTACGTTGAGGGAGCCTTTACCGGGGCCCGGCGGGGAGGACACAAGGGCTACTTCGCCGAGTCCGACGGGGGAACCATATTCTTAGACGAGGTCAGCGAGATCAACTCTGCGGTACAGGCCAAGCTTTTGCGGGTGCTGCAGGAAAAAGAAATAGTCCCTGTGGGCGCCTCCCGCCCCGTACAGGTAAATGTACGGGTGATTTCGGCCACCAATTCCAACCTGGAGTCTATGGTCAAAAAGGGACGCTTCAGGGAGGACCTTTATTACCGCCTCAACGTTGTGCCCATATACATCCCATCCCTGCGGCAGCGCAGGGATGACATCCCGCACCTGGCCAATTTCCTGCTGAGAAAAATAAACCAGGAATACGGCCGGAATGTAAAGGAAATAAGTCCCGAGGCCATGAGGGTACTTGCGTCCTACCACTGGCCCGGCAACGTCAGAGAGCTGGAAAATATTCTTGGCAGGGCGCTGATTAACATGCGCCCCGGGGATAAAGCGGTAAGGCCGGATCACATACTGCCGCTGGCGCCGGATACGGTGGAAAAGGCTGCCTCCGGAAGTGGCGTTATCGACCAGCTTGGCGGGGGGAAAAGCAGCCTGTCGGAAATCCACGCCTCCTGGGAGAAAACGCTCCTGCGGCAGCTGATGGACTTTACCGGCGGGAACCGCACACGGGCGGCACAATTGCTGAAGATATCCGTTCGTCAGCTATATAATAAATTAAAAAAATATGGATTGAGTGAGTAGGAAAAAAGTTGCCGGCAATTAATTTCGCCCCGGCAATTTTTTTCTTGTCCACAAGGGTGTAAATTTTTCTTTTTATCAGAAAACTTGGCAAATGCCGGCATAAAACTGCTGGCATCTTTTTTGTTATGGAGGGTTGGTACAGATTAATACAATGGGGGGGTTGGGGGATGCTCAGTATCACGCCGGTTACGGTAGCCGATTACGAGTGGGTGGCGGTAGGCAGGGACATGAGAAGCGGAATGAAAGCCATTATAGCCATTCACAACACCACCCTGGGTCCTGCTCTTGGCGGATGCCGCATGTGGCCTTACGCCAGCGAGGAGGAGGCCTTAAAGGATGTGCTCCGCCTGGCCAGGGGAATGACTTATAAAGCGGCGGTGGCGGGACTTCCCCTTGGCGGAGGAAAGGCCGTTATAATCGGGGATTCCAAAAAGGACAAAAGCGAGGCGCTGTTAAGGGCTTTCGGCAGATTTGTCCATTCACTGGGCGGAATGTACATCACCGCCGAGGATGTGGGCACCTGCCAGCAGGACATGGATTTGATCCGGCAGGAAACACCGCACGTAGTGGGAGTGTCACCCCAGTTTGTGGGTAGCGGTGACCCGTCGCCGTTTACCGCCCTCGGAGTATTCTACGGGATGAAGGCGGCCGCGGAGTTCGTCTGGGGAAGCACCGACCTCAAGGACAAGGTGGTGTCCGTTCAGGGTGTGGGCCACGTGGGTTACAATCTCTGCAAGCTGCTGCACAAGTCCGGGGCCCGTCTCGTAGTCTGCGACGTATACCCCGACAACGCCTGGAGGGCGGCCGTTGATTTCGGCGCACAGGTGGTGGAGCCCGGGGATATTTACCACCGGAAGGTGGATATTTTCGCGCCCTGCGCACTGGGGGCCGTTGTGAACAACAGTACGGTAAACCGCCTGAAATGCATGGTGGTGGCAGGGGCGGCAAACAACGTGCTGGCCGCCGACCGCCACGGCGACGTGCTGCATAAAAGGGGGATACTGTACGTTCCCGACTATGTGATAAACGCCGGGGGGCTCATCAATGTGGCTGACGAGCTTCACGGCTACAACCCGGAACGGGTCACGGCGCGTGTAGAGGGCATTTACCATACGGTAAGGGAAATACTGAGCAGGGCGCACAAGGTTGGCCGGCCGCCCTTCAGGGCGGCGGGGGACCTGGCCGGAGAGAGGATACAGCAGGCAAGACAAAAACAGGTGGTGGAGGTATGATGATGCTGGCGGCTGAAAAAAACCCTTTTGAAGAGAGGCCCCGATTTGAAATAAAAGCGGTAATCCAGGTTGAGCAATGCAAGGGCTGTGGCATTTGCACCGCCTATTGCCCCCAGAAAATACTGGTGCTGGGTGAACAACTTAACTCATATGGCTACCCGGTGGTGGAAATGACCGATGTAACCGCCTGCAAAGGGTGCCTTCGCTGCGTCATGATGTGCCCCGACGTGGTGTTTACATTTACCCGGGAGGAGAAAGAACATGCAAAAAATGATGAAAGGCAATGAGGCGCTGGGGGAGGCGGCGGTAAGGGCAGGCTGCCGGTACTATTTCGGATATCCCATCACCCCGCAGACTGAACTCATGGAATACCTGGCCCGGCGTATGCCGGACGCCGGCGGGGTATTCTTGCAGGCCGAAAGCGAAGTGGCGGCCATTAACATGGTCTATGGCGCGGCAGGCGCCGGGGGGCGGGTCCTGACCTCGTCCTCGGGGCCGGGAATCAGCCTGAAGCAGGAGGGGATATCTTTCCTGGCCTGCGCCGAGCTTCCCTGCGTGATAGTGAACGTAATGAGGGGCGGCCCCGGGCTTGGCGGCATTCAGCCCTCCCAGGCCGATTATTTCCAGGCCACCCGGGGTGGAGGGCACGGCGATTACCGTATGCCGGTAATGTCGCCGGCCACGGTGCAGGAAATGGTGGATCTTACCTGCGAGTCCTTTGAGATGGCCGAACGCTACCGTACCCCGGTGATAATACTGACTGACGGCGTCATGGGCCAGATGATGGAGCCGGTGCTGCTGCCGGAAGAAAAGGCGGATACTCCGGCAAGGCCTTATGTTACCGACGGATGCCGGGGGCGGGACCGCAGGATTATAAAAACACTTTACCTTGAGGCCGACCAGCTGGAGGCCCACAACCGTAAGCTGCAGGCCAAGTACCGTGAAATTGCCGCAAACGAGTCCAGGTGGGAGGCGTACAACATAGGCGGCGCCGAGGTGCTGATAGTGGCTTTCGGCGTCTGCGCCCGGGTGGCCCGGACAGCCGTGGACAGCCTGAAGGAAAAGGGCTTACAGGTGGGGCTGTTCCGCCCGGTAACCCTGTGGCCTTTCCCCTTTGACTCCCTGAAGCAGATGGCAGCTGGAGTAAAACGCATTCTGGTTGTGGAAATGAACGCCGGCCAGATGCTGGAGGACGTTCGCCTGGCCCTTCCCGGCAGGGAAATAGAGTTTTACGGCCGCATGGGCGGGGTCGTGGTTTCAGCCAGGGAAATAGAGGCCGAAATACTGCGTTTGACCGGGGGTGTTGAGAAATGATGCGCGCAATATACGCCCGTCCCAGGACGCTGACGCAGAACAGGTTTCATTACTGTCCCGGCTGCGGCCACGGGGTGGTTCACAGGCTGGTGGCAGAAGTGATAGATGAAATGAGTATGCGGGAAAGGACCGTCGGGGTGGCGCCGGTGGGCTGTTCCGTATTGATGTACAACTACCTGGACCTGGACATGCAGGAAGCCGCACACGGCCGGGCCCCGGCGGTGGCCACGGGGATAAAGAGGGTGCTTCCGGACCGCCTTGTATTCACGTATCAGGGCGACGGTGACCTTGCCTCCATCGGCATGGCCGAAATAATACACGCCGCCGCCCGGGGTGAGAATATCTCGGTTTTCTTCATAAACAACGCCAATTACGGAATGACCGGGGGACAGTTGGCCCCCACCACGCTCCCCGGGCAGAAGACCTCCACCTCTCCCCTGGGGAGGGACGTCAAGAAGGCGGGCAACCCGGTGAGGGTTGCGGAACTGCTGTCCAGCCTGGAAGGGCCTGCATTCATAACCAGGACTGCCATTTATACCCCGGCCGAGGTGATGAAGACCAAAAAGGCAATTAAAAAAGCGTTCCTCTGCCAGGCTCAGGGACTCGGATTCTCACTGGTGGAAATCCTGTCGCCCTGCCCCAACAACTGGGGGATGGACCCGCTGGCGGCGCTGAGATGGGTCAAGGAAAAAATGACGGAGTATTACCCGCTGGGAACCCTGGTGGACAAAACCGGCGGGCTTCCGGATTCACATATACTTTGAAAGAAAGGGTGAAAGACCATGTATGAACAGGTAATTATAGCCGGCTTCGGAGGACAGGGAGTGCTGACCTGCGGCCAGATTCTCGCCCTGGCCGCCATGGCCGAAGGAAAATACGTAACCTGGATGCCGTCTTACGGGCCGGAGCAGAGGGGCGGGACCGCCTCCTGCGTGGTGACTCTTTCCGACAGGCCCATTGGCTCTCCCCTTGCCGAGGACCCCACGGCGGCGCTGGTATTCAACAGGCCGTCACTGGTCAAATTCGAGCCCCGGGTGAAGGCGGGCGGGCTTTTGCTTATAAATTCCTCGATAATAAAGGCTCACCACCAGAGGGCCGACCTGGTCTCATACAGGGTGCCGGCCGACGAAATAGCCCGGCGGATGGGGCTGTCCAAGGCAGCCAACGTGGTAATGCTGGGATCTTACCTGGCGGTAAGCCGGGTTGTATCGGTCGAAGCCGTAAAAACAGCGCTGGGGCAGTACCTTGGGGCCAAAAAGCAGCACCTGGTGGAAGTCAACCTAAAGGCCCTGGCGGCCGGGCAGGACTTTGTGACCGTTCCGGGCCTGGCGGTGGGGATTTAAATAGCTCCAGTGGGCCGGAATTGCTGGTCGGAATCCAGAATTCAGGAGCCAGAATAATATAGCTAACAGCTAATAGCAAAATTGATAATCTTGGCTGCAGGGCCGGTTAAAAACCGTTCGATCAGCTTTCTAATCCTCCTGGATTAATTTGTGATACCTCCGGATAAACCACCGGGGCTTTTTTTTTGCACAGTATAAATTGTCACTTCACTTGACAAAAAGCGTCACTGTGTCAAAATAAAGTTGTTCCGATTATTGAAAGCAGCTGTTGCAGGCTCTGTGGTTAAAGCTTATGCTACTTTCGGGTCCGGCCTGAAGGTATGAATCTGACGATCCAGGGAGTGTCGCCTATGTTGACTTTGTCTTTGATGCTGGCTTTTTTTGCCATGGTTTGCTGGGGGGTGGCCCCGGTTTTTTCAAAGCTGGGCCTGGTAAAGGCAGACCCCTTTCTGGCACTTACGGTCAGGAGCTTTTCTGTAACCGTCATTCTTTTTATATCCGGCCTTGCCCTGGGAAAGTTCAGCGGAATGGACCTTTCGGACAAGAAGTCGTACCTCTTCATCGTTATGGAAGGAATACTGGCGGCGCTCCTTGGCCAGCTGGCCTACTATTACGCCCAGAAGCTTGGCGACATCTCCAGGGTGACTCCCATAGTGGCGGCCTTTCCAATCATTACGGTAATTCTGGCCGTGCTGGTGCTGGGGGAAAAGTTCACCTGGTCCAAGCTGATGGGCACATTGCTAATAGTGTCCGGCATTATTCTGATAAAAAGGTAGGGTTGCTTAAATGTCCGACATAATCCACTGCGGAAAGCCCCAAACCCCGGAATCCTCCCCGGTGAAATGCACCTGCCCCAAGACCACCTGCAAATACAATGGAATTTGCTGCCAGTGCGTCGCCGCTCATATTAAGGTGGGCAAAAAGCCTCCCCACTGCATTGAGGTGTTTTTTAAAAACCAAAAAAAAGATGAAACTTGAGGAAAATTTATGAGGTACCGGGTACCTAAGTTATTTTTACCGGGAGAATAAAAAAGATTGGGTTGAAACCGGACTGGTGTTGGATATGTTGTCCGGTAACAGAAAAGCTGCTGTAAAAAGGTACATCGAATTCATGGCGGAAGAGGAAGCCTGAGAATACGAAAATACTGCGGGGATCGGCGGAATCCCTGATGAGGGGCTACTGGAAAAAAATTAAGAACAAACATGTTGTAAAAACCTGGATGATATTTTACAGGCAACGGGAGTTAACGAGCAGGAATTTCAACTGATCAAAAACGGGTCGAGGAAAAGGACACTGACCGGGTACAAACTTACATACGCCAGAGAAGCCCTTAAGTCCAACTATACAATGAGGGCTATAGGAAAGAACATAAATGTGTCCGATGTGGCGATACTGGATATGATGGCAAGGCATGGTATAACTTAATAACTTAGGTACCCGGTACCGAATATACCGGTGGTCAACACGGTTGAGATAACGCGTTTTATTTGCTAGAATATAGCAGGTGGAATCACGACATATAATGATTTATCGATTGGAGTGTTTTAGTTTTGCTTTCAGCCGGCCTAATAGGTCTCCCCATGGTGGGGAAGACCACCATTTTCAACCTTGTGACCAACGCCGGGGCGGAGACTTCCAAGTTCCTCACCGGCAAGTCGGATACAAACGTCGGAATGGCCGATGTTCCGGACAGGAGGATCGATTTTCTTTCCGGCCTCTACAAGCCACGAAAGACAATATACGCCCAGGTGAAATTCAGCGATGTGCCGGGGCTGGTCAGGGGGGCCAGCCAGGGGAAGGGTGTTGGCAACGCTTTCCTGGACGGAATCAGGCAGGCCGACCTTCTGGTCCACGTGGTGAGGGCATTTGAAAACCATGAGGTGCTGCATGTCGACGGCGGGATCGACCCGGTCAGGGATGTAGAGACCATTGACCTGGAGCTGCTGCTGGCAGACATGGATTTTGTGGAGAAAAGGATTAAGAGGATAGAGGGCGGCAAGAAAATAACAAAGGAAAATGCCGCCGAGCTGGCGGTGATGAAAAAGCTCCTGGCCTCCCTGGAAAATGAGGTCCCCATGGGAAAGATCGAGTTGTCCCAGGAGGAGAAAGAAATACTGGCCAACTACAGTTTTTTCACGGACAAGCCCATGATAATTGTGGTCAACACCGATGAGGCCCAGTTTAAGGCCGGGGAGTACCCGGGAAAGAAACGGCTGGAAGAACTGGCCAAGGCAAGAGGGATAAGTATTATAGAGGTGTGCGGCCTGATGGAGATGGAAATAAGCCAGCTTCCACCGGAGGACCGGGAGCTTTTCATGACCGACCTGGGGACAGAGTCCCTGGGGACCGAGAGGTTGGCCCAGGCGGTTTACGACTCGCTGGGGCTGATATCCTTCTTCACCGTTGGAGAGGACGAGGTCAGGGCCTGGACCATACAGCGGGGCACCGACGCCAGGAGGGCGGCGGGAAAAATACACTCGGACATAGAAAGGGGCTTTATAAGGGCCGAGGTGGTACGATACGGCGACCTCAAGGATCTGGGGAGCATGGCCAGGGTAAAGGAAAAGGGCTTGGCCCGGCTGGAGGGCAAGGAATACATAGTTCAGGACGGCGATATTATCAATTTCAGGTTTAATGTATAGCACACACACCACTGGAATATTGCCCGGAACCTAAAAGGAAGATTAAAAAACTATACAAGGGGTGTTTTTATGATAACGGCAGACCCGGGCTATCTGGCGGAAGAGATTAAAAAAGTTATTACCGGATTTGTGGAAAAAAGCCCCCGCAATTATTGTTGGCAGTTGGGGGAGAGGTATTTTGACCAGCCCCTGGTTGGCTTTGCCAGGGGGGACGACCCGGTTTTCGACATCATTAAGGAACAGGTGGGACCAAAATCCATGACTCCCTGTGACGCAATGACAAACTCCCTGCAGTCAAGGGGCTTTACCGGCCAAATAAAACCCGGGGAAGTCAGCGTGGTTTCCTGGGTTTTGCCCATAAGTAGGGCGGTAAGGGAAAAGAACCGCCTGCAGAAAACGGAACCGGCGGCGGAATGGGCATATACCCGGTACTTCGGGGAAGAATTAAACAACGACTTAAGGCGCAGGGTGGTGGGGTGGTTTGAAAGCAGGGGCCACCTTGCCGCGGCGCCAATGCTGCTGCCCGGTTTCAGTATAATTAAAAATGATCCTGCCCGCAGGGGCTTCACCTCCACCTGGTCGGAAAGGCATACGGCTTATGCCTGCGGGCTGGGTACCTTCAGCCTTAACGACGCTCTGATCACCGAAAGGGGGATCGCCCACCGCCTTGGCAGCGTGGTTGTGATGACCGCACTGCCGGAGGCCGTCCGCCCATACCGGGGGCATATGGATTACTGCCTGTCGGCCAGGGGGTGCGGCGGCTGTATAAAGAGGTGCCCGATGGGGGCAATCTCGGATTCGGGTCACGACAAGGTGGCCTGCAGCAAAATGACATACGAAAGCGAGGCGGCGGCTGAGAGGCGAAAGAGGTTCGGGGTGGAAAAGACCGGCTGCGGGCTGTGCCAGGTGGGAGTCCCCTGCGAGGACCGAATTCCCAAAGGGGCCGTAAAGGGCTGATCCGCCCGCAAAGTATATGCGGTGCCTGGCCCTTAACTTTTTAACTTATTCAACGCGGCTATAGTAACCATATTTTTCAAGAAAAAAACGTGGGAATCATATCCCACGTCTAATTTTTTGGTGTTGAAGCCCAGTTCCTCTTAATCCGATTAATCCGGCTCCCTGGGGCTGTTACAGCTTGAACTGCAGCGAGAGGCTGTTGAGCCGGTCCACCAGCCTGGCCATTCTCCTGGCCGAAGAGGTTATCTCCTGCAGGGCTTCAATTTGTTTTTTTGTATTCAGTTCGGCCTCAGGGGAGTCCTTGAACTCTTTTTCGGCATTCTGGCGGTTTTTTTCGGCCGCCAGCCTGAAGTCCTCGGACCTGCTTAATATGACCTGGCTGGACCTGGTCAGCTCGGTGGCGCTGGTCCTCACCAACATGAACAGGTTGCCCAGGTGTCCGGTCATTGAATTAAAGGCTGCCGCCAGACTTCCCAGCTCGTCCATCCGGCGGACAGGAACCTGGTGGGCGAAATCACCCGCCGCTATGTGTTCGGTGGCCGTTTTCAGGTCCTCTATGGGCTGTCTCAGTATCCGGCGCGCCATGACCCTGGCCAGCATTATTCCCGCCACCACGGCTGCGAATGAGATAAGCAGCATGTTGATTGCTATATCTGCAAGAAGAGCCTGGTGCCTGGAGTTGTCCAGTCCCAGCTGAAAATACCCCAGTAAGCTTCCTCCCTTGGTGACAATGGGTGACAGGAAGTTGTTCCCTATGGGATTACCTTTTGCGTCGGTATAATGGCTCACGGTTTTTTCGGTGGGGGGGGCGCCCATGAAAGCGGCGGTTTTCCCCACCTGCTTGGGATCGGTGTGAGCCACTATTTTCCCGGCGGCGTTTATTATGGCGGCATAGGTGACGTCTTCATTTGCCTGTATGTTTTGCAAATGCTCCCTGAGAAGGTCGGGGTTGCCGGCCTGGAGGTGCCCGGCGGCGAAGGCCGTTCCAGACCTGACTATGCTCCAGCCCTTCTCCATGGACTGTATTCTGATTGTTTCACTGGTGCTGTAGTAATTGCCGTAGCCCACCACGGCCATCAGGAAAACTATCAGCAGCGCCATGCTAAAGCTCATTTTGAAAGTTATTGACCTTGAGCCCGTCCTTTTACCCATGTAATCAGTCACCTCGCAGTTTTTGTTTATCAGAGTATTTCTATGATATCTCCCGGGGCGGTTCCGGTTGATGAAAGGGACCCGGCGGGGAACTCGATGACCATTCGGGAGCTTTTTACCGTGCCTGAGAACCTGTAGGGGGGCATATCCGTGACGACGGCGGCCACCCGGTTACGCCTGTCAACAAAAAGCACGTCCAGGGGGAACCTCATAAACATTGTGTGTATTGACCTGCAGGGCTTTATCACCATGCACCACCCGCCGGGAAGTCCGGGCCGTCCCAAAAGCCCCTTAAGCCGTGTATAAAAGGTGTCGGCCATGATGGCCGTGTCGGCCAGGCACAGGTTTCGCGTGGCGTTATATACCTTCACCTCGTTTTCACCTCATGTCATGAATGCCTGGTACAGGCTTATGGCGGCCGGTCCCAGCAGCACCACGAAAATAGTGGGGAATATGCAGGTTACCATAGGTATCATCATCTTTACCGGGGCCTTCATGGCTCTTTCCTCAGCCCTTTGCCTTCTCTTGCGCCTCATCTGGTCGGACTGGAGCCGCATTACATTTCCTATGCCGATTCCAAGCTGGTCTGCCATTATTATTGAGCCCACGAAGGTGGAGAGATCGTCCGCATCCACCCTGTTGGCCATGTCCCTTAATGCGTCCTTGCGGCTTTTGCCCATTTTGCATTCCTGGAGGACGATGAGAAACTCCGAGGCCAGGACTCCCTTGCCCTTTTCAACCACCTTGAGAAGCGCCCCGTCGAATCCGGTGCCCGCCTCCACACTGACCGTGATCAGGTCCAGTACGTCCGGGAGCGTTTTCTCCACCTCGTTTTTCCTTTCATGTATTCTCTGGCGGAGGTAGAAGTCCGGGATGATCCAGCCGGCGATTGCGGCGGTTGCCGTGAACAGGATAAAGTCTATGGAGTCCAGGGCCAGCAGGGGTTCCACCAGCATTAGGATGCCCGGGAAGGTTACAGCCAGTATAAGCTTTACTGCCATGAATTCCCTGGGGCCGTGGCCGCCGGGCCTGCCTGCCATCACCAGCTTTTTGGCCAGGGCGGCCTCCTTTTCCGATGGCAGCATTCGGGAGGCCAGATTGGTTATCCTGTTCAGCAGGGGTCTCAGCACCCTTTTTACAATGGGTTCGCTCAATTCCTTATCTCTGATGGAGATTGTCTTTTTGCCCATCACCTCGATTGCCCTATTGGTGATTTCGATCTTACTTCCAAATAACATCAGGTATAATGCCAGAAACAGGAAAAAGGTGGCAAAGAAGATTGAAACGGTCACCAGGTGCATAGTATCACCTCCGTTACACGTTTATGTTGATGATTTTGCGAATCAGTAATATGCCGATGGTTTCCAGAACCAGGGCCGAAGCCAGCATGGCCAGGCCCATCGGGGTGGTAAACAATGGTCTTAGGTAGTCCGGTGACATTACCGACAGAACTCCGGCAAGAACCAGGGGCAATATTCCGATCACTATTCCCGAAATTTTTCCCTGGGCGGTGAGAGTCCTGATCTCGCCCTTGATACGGATCCTTTCCCTTATGGTGTTGGCTATGTTGTCCAGTATTTCGGCCAGGTTTCCTCCCACCTGCCGCTGAATGAGAACCGCTGTGATAACCAGCTCCA
Organism: Bacillota bacterium; assembly: GCA_049325055.1. Classification (GTDB taxonomy): domain Bacteria; phylum Bacillota; class Desulfotomaculia; order Desulfotomaculales; family Desulfocucumaceae; genus BRHc4a. The sequence goes on along the minus strand of JBMOPB010000024.1, from coordinate 233,855 downwards.
GGTCCTCGCTGTCCACCCGCAAGTTAAGGTTCTCCAGGGCCTCCTCGGTGGGGGTGCCCAGGTTCATCTCCTGGAAGGTCCTGCCAAATTCCTTTGCTATGGGGTTGGGCAGCTCCTTTCTGACCATGTCCATTGCCTGCAGGAAGCTGAAGCCTGAGCGGAGGGCATTGGACATAATCACCAGGGCGTCTCCTATCTGGGCGTTGAACCTGGCAAGCCGCCTTGTCTTGGCCGTTCTTACCCATGTTACCGAGAATAACACCGCTATAATGCCTGCAAGTACACCGTGGTATGGGTTCATAAGTGCGAGGGTTCCCAGAAAACCCGCCACCACCGCTCCACCGGCAGTAAGTATTATATACTCCTCGCTTTTTAAGGGGATGTCTGCGCCGGCCAGGTTTTTGTCCACTATCCTGGCCAGCCTGTTGAAAAGGCCGAATTTGACGGCTGACCTTGACACCGTGGCCAAGAACCTGTGGGATGGAGATAGAGGGGTGGTGATTACGGTTTCCTGCTGCGATTTTTCCTTATTTATACTCTTAAGACGCCTGGCCAGGTCCCTGTTCTTGCCGGTGGCCGAGTAGTGAAGGCCGATTACTAAAAGGCTGCAGGCCCCGAATATAAGTAAAAGCAGGCTTATCAGTTCCGAAGACATCGGCAACACCTCTACTGTTGATAAACTGTAAAACTTTTCTGTCAGAATTCAGAATCCGGACCTCCATGCCGTTGCAATACGGCACCACGGAACAATGAAAATGGTTGGTTTCATGCTTTGGGGCAGTGCTAGGAGTATAGCTCCGGCTACCTGGATCTCCGGCTGAACCGGCTCTATGCTCGCCGTCCACGGACTGCCGACCGCCCTCAACAGCACATCCATGCGCTGGTTCGGGCTACCGGATGCGTCCTGCATCCGGTCCGTCATTCCGTATACTCCTTCGCCGAGAGCCGGGTAACAGCCTCCGGACAGTCCGCCTGACCTATAGACTCCTATCCCTTTATGCATGTCCGTCGAATCTGTTGTTCTATTTTTATGGTAAAATCCAGGATTTTAAACTATTGACGGCACAAAAATGGTGTGATCCAATTGGATCCCCGCTTCCTCCAGGCGGGAATATAATTTGGGGCGTATCCCGGTGGCCATGTAGTGTCCCTGCACCTTTCCGTTCTCGTCCACCCCGGTCTGCCGGAATACGAATATGTCCTGGAGCACTATGACATCTCCCTCCATGCCCTGGACCTCGGTTATGTGCGTTATTTTCCTGCTACCGTCCCGGAAGCGGTTTTGCTGTATAATCAGGTCAATGGCCGAAGATATCTGGTCCCTTATAGCCCGCACCGGCAGTTCCATTCCGGCCATGAGCACCATTGTCTCCAGCCTTGACAGCATATCCCTGGGCGAGTTGGCGTGGCCGGTGGTAAGCGATCCATCGTGGCCGGTGTTCATGGCCTGGAGCATATCCAGTGCCTCGCCGGATCGCACTTCGCCCACTATGATACGGTCCGGCCTCATGCGCAGGGCGTTTCTGACCAGGTCCCTGATGGTAATGGCGCCCTTTCCCTCCAGGTTGGGGGGGCGGCTTTCCAGTGTCACCAGGTGTTCCTGCCGGAGCTGCAGCTCGGCGGCGTCCTCTATGGTGACGATCCTTTCGTCGCTGGGTATGAAGGATGACAGTATGTTAAGGGTGGTGGTCTTTCCGCTTCCGGTTCCCCCCGAAACCACCACGTTCATGCGGCCCCTGACGCAGGCCTCCATGAACGTGGCCATGGTGCCTGTCAGGCTCCCGAAACTCACCAGGTCGTCTATGGACAAAGGGTCCCGGAAGAACTTCCTTATGGTGATGGTTGGGCCGTTTAAGGCCAGGGGGGGGATTATGGCGTTCACCCTGGATCCGTCCGGAAGCCTCGCGTCCACCATGGGCATGCTCTCGTCTATGCGCCTTCCTATGGGGGCCACTATTTTTTCTATGATGTGCAGTACGTGGTTGTTGTCGCGGAAGCATACGTCGGTTTTTTCAAGCTTCCCGTTCCTCTCGATATAGACCAGGTGAGGGCCGTTAACCATTACCTCGCTTATGGAAGGGTCTCTTAAAAGCGGGGTGATGGGGCCGAAACCTATGGCCTCATCCACGATTTCGGCGGAGATGCGCTGCTTTTCGTGGCGGGGGAGATGCCCGCCCTCCCTGTCCAGGAGTTCGTTTACCAGCGTGGCTATTTTTTGGGATGTCTGTTCGATGTCGCTGTCTTTGCTGTCCGGGGCAAGCTCAGCGATTACCTTTTTATGCAGGTTGTTTTTGAGGTCCTGGTATGGGTCCTTTCTTGGCCAAAGGGCTCCGGCCTGGGCATGGGGCCGCTCGGGCAGGCTTTTCAGCACCGGGACCTCTTTTTTTACGGCAGCCTGTTGTTCCAGTCTTTTTAACAGCGACATGTCATGCTACCTCCGCTTTTAAAAGCTGAACAGTTTCCCTATTATGGATTTGCGGGGCTGAGTCTCCTTTTCCTCTTTAGGCAGGTCCGAGGTCGCTACCAGGGAGGAGGCAAGGTCGTTAATGGATCTTGTGATTTCTGCGGATGGACGGGTAAGCACAAAGGGATACCCTTTGTTGATGGATGCCGAGACAGTTTCCGTGTCTTCGGGAAGCGTTCCGGATATAGATGTATTTATATTCTTTTCCAGGTCTTTGAGCTTGATGCCGTCGTTCCTGAACCTGTTCAGTATGAGTTTACTCTTAAAGGTAAGGCTCAGTTTTTCCAGTATTTCCATATTGACCCTGGCGTGCCTCAAGGTGGGGAGTTCCTGGTTCAACATAACCAGTATCTGGTCGGATACCTCCAGGCAGGTTAGCGTAACTTCGTTTAAGGCCGCGGGAGTGTCCACCACGATATAGTCGTAGGATTCCTTAAGGGCGGTCAGAATGCCTTCGGTGTGGGCGGCCGTGATCAGCTCGGCCTGCTCGGGGGAACCGGGGGCGGGCATGACCCTGACGCCGGACATGTGGGGGCAGAAATAGGTTTCAAGCAGGGAGGGGTCGGAGTACTCGGTTTCCTGGACAACCTCAGCCAGCCCACCCTTGCTGGAAATATTCATGAATATGGATACGTCGCCGCCCTGCAGGTCCATGTCCACAAGGGCCACCTTTTTCCGGGACTTTTGCACCAGGCTGATGGCCAGGTTGCAGGCGGCCATGGTTTTTCCAACCCCGCCCTTGGTGGAAAAAAAGGTAATTATCCTTCCGGGATCTCTTACCGGTGCTGCCGGTGCAGCGCCGATCCCCTCCACAAGATGAAGGCGGCGCCTTCTGGAGTAATCGCTGACCTTACGTATGGTTTCAGCCAGCTCGCCGCTGCTGAAGGGTTTCACCAGGTAGTCCCTGGCCCCGGCGGCCATGGCCTTGCGCAGGTATTCCTGCTCGCCCTGTATTGATACGATAACTATGGCGGATTCGGGGTTTTTGACCGTAATCAGCTCGGATGCCTTAATACCGTCCATCCTCGGCATATTTACATCCATCAGAATAACGTCGGGCTTTAGGGATTCGGAGAGTTTTACCGCCTCGTCGCCGTCTCCGGCTTCGCCCACTATCTTGATGTCGTCTTCGAAGTACAGAAGCCTTTTAATGTCTTCCCTTGTCCCGGGAATGTCGTCTGCGATAAGAACTGTAATGGCGCTCATCATTTCACCTCCATATTTTCGGGGACATTCCTGTCTTAAGAGGATGACTTAGCCTTCAGCAGGTGTGTCCCCATTCCTTATTTACCTGACCAGGTGGTTGATATTTGAAGACGGGACATTAACTCTTTCAGTATCGGCCGGGGTGCGGAGAAGGACCCGGATGGTGCCTTTTTCCGATGCCAGGGTCACCTGCTGTGCCTCGGTCGGTGTAAGGGACAGGGTGAGGGTTCCTGTCTGGGGCTGCTTGTTATCGCTGGACGAGTTGTTAGTAACCCTGTTTACCGCCAGAATCTTGATATTCTGGACTATCAGCGATGTCAGGGTGTCCTTGCCAACCACCACAGTGCCAAGGACGTCCACCATGTCTCCGGGCCTGAGCATTCCCGCGACGCCGGTGACGTCGTTTACCGCCACGGTCATGGCCCTGCGGCCGGGCTCCACCATCATGGCCAGCCCCTCTCCCGGGTCGTTGGCGCCGGCTATTTTGTTTTTGATTATTTGTTCACCCGGGTAAATATCGGACTTTGCTATTTTTCCCAGTACATCGCCAGGGTTTCCCAGCACCGCCGGGTTAACATAGTTGGAAGGCATCTCTGTAAATTCCACCATCTGGTCGTTTATTACCTGGCGGGCCGGTATTTTTACCTTGGCCACGGCTACCTTGACAAAATCTCCGGATGACTTATAGGTTTTTTCTATATGTTTTAAGTACTGGTATGTCCCCCATGCGGCCACCAGCCCGAAAAGCACGGCCACAACGAGTATTATGTTTATTCTGCCTTTCATTGTTTCATCTCCCGGTTATTCTTTTTGTCACTCAACCAGTTTTGCGCCGTAAAGGCTGGTCACCGGCTTCACGAAATCCGGGTCCCCCTCGGCGGCCATGCGGACGAAATACCCTTTTATCTCGTCATCGGCACTGCTGGTGGCCTCCCTGTCCACGAAAAAGGTGGCGAACCCGCTTACCTGTATCTGATCACGGCCCTGCAGGTCGTTTGTATGGGTTGGTAACACCAGTATTTTAGGACAATTGGGCTCGAAGCTGTCGAAGGTGCACCCGCTGGTGCAGCGGTCGAGCCTCTCGTCTATGCCGTCGGTGGGGCCGTTCATATTTCCCGGCTCGGTGTCGATGATATCTCCCAGTTTAACGATCTCTGAAAAACCGTTGATGAGGTTGTGCTTATAGTTCCTGCTTCCCCTTCCGGACAGGGCCAGGGCCCCGAAGTTTCCGGGGGAGTCCGGGGAGCCGTATTTGAGGGTTACCAATTGACCGTATATAAGGGGCTGTTCCCTTATGGTAAGCGGGGTGACCCCCCGGTAGGAAGTGATGCTTCCCACCTGTGCAGCCGCGTGGGCCCTTACCGTCCTCTGGTTTACGCCAAAGGCCCTGGACATTATAAGGTCCACCGTGTCCTCGGCGTCCACGGAGATCCTGGTGTTTGATATGTTAACAGTGATTCCTCGGGATGGGGCCCCGTTGGCCGAGGCGATGTCCACCGCCCTCTGGCGGGCCGTCATTTCGCGGGTATAAGGATCGGAAATGAGGGCGAGGTCCCGGGCCGCCGCCAGAGTGGCGCTGTCCACCGCGTTTACCAGGCGCTGCCTTACGAGGGCAATCCGGCCAAAATCGGTCACCAGCGCGGCCATTCCGAAAAGGGCCATTATTCCCATGCCTACCATGAATAGTGAGAAACCCCGCTGGTCTTTCCAAAACCCTTCGATAATATTGGACAAAGCCATACCCCCCTTCATTCAACCCGCATTGTTGTGCTGGACCTGATAGGCAGAGGGTCGGGTATAAACACATCGAAAAGGGGAAATACCAGGTTTACCTGGTAGCGGACTTCAACGGTGGCCAGGGCGCCGGATTTTCTGTCGGCGGGCACCGGTGTTACAGTGGTCTGTAGTCTGGCTGAGTCGAGGCTTCCAGTCACCTGACCGACCCTGTTTGAGATGGCGGTGTCGGTGCCGCCCAGCACCGCCACCCTTGCTCCCTCCCTGGAAGCGTTGGTGATAACCAGGTAGGAGTGAAATATCCTTCCGAATTCCACCGTCCCCATAAAGAGCACCAGCAGTACCGGAAGGACCAGGGCCAGCTCAACCAGGGCCTGGCCCCGCTGGTCCTTAATAAACAGACGTTTCATAATATCACCTCAGCAGTGCCTGCAGGCTGAATGAGTATGCCGCCGCCGTGCCGGCCCCGATTGCCAGTGTGTAAGGGAAGTACAGGGGCTTCTTTTTCTCAACGCTGTTTTTTGACCTGATCATTATTCCGTACCTGATTAGTATTCCGGATATCAGCCCGAGGCCGCGGGAGAGGGTTGCCGTCAGCCGCCCGTTCACGGCCAGGAGGAAAAGGGCAATCACGCCCCCGGCCAGGGCTCCGGCCAGAAATGTGTTTACCACAAAGGCCGGCCCCTTTATTCCCCCTATCACTGCCAGCAGCTTTACGTCCCCCGCCCCCATGCCGCCCCTGGCAAAGGGGATTATCAGCATGGCCAGCCCCAAAATCAATCCTTTCAGGCTCTCAACCAGGTTTTGCCATCCTCCGGCCAGGAAATTGGCCACCAGGGCGGTGATCAGGAAAGGGATCAGGACGTTGTTGTAAATGCGCCTGCTTTTAATATCGGTCACGATGCAGATTACCAGCAGCAGTATCAGCAGGTAGTCTGGAAATCCCAGTTCTGCATGCATGAGTTGTTCCATGGTTAAATTACCTTTCCATTAATGAGTAACCCTACTTAATGGCTTAAGTAGGGCGCAGGTATTAGGGTTTAAGAGTTATGAATTATATCGGTTATGTTAAAATCAGGGACTGGGGGTGGCGCTGTTGTAAATCTCGTTGCCCACAGCGTTGATCTGTTTTGATACGCCTGAACCCAGAAGCCGGAATCCCGCGATGGCCACCACTGCCACCAGCGCCAGTATGAGGCCGTACTCGGCCATTCCCTGCCCGCTTTCGTCCTTCCAAAGGTCCATTAACATTTTTTTCATTTTTACACCGCCTCCCAAGGTTTAGTGACTAAATACTACCATTAATGAAAAAGCAATACATCTTACCGGAGGCTTAAAATGCTGGCTATTTTGGACTCAGCGGGATTGGGACTAAAGTCTCCAAAAAAACTGATGGGACTTTTAATAAAAGTCCCACTGGCCGGAAAATGGAATTATGAAGATAATGCAAACACGTTAAAAGTGTACGATTTTGTGCTTCAGGGCGTAAAGGGCCGCCTGGGTTCGATCTTCAACATTAAGCTTCTGGAATATTCGGTAAAGGTGGTTTTTAACGGTTTTCTCGCTAATGAACAGTTTTTTGGCGATGAGCTTGTTTGAGTCTCCCATGGCTACATGCTGCAAAACTTCGATTTCCCTGGGTGTCAGCTGTTCTTCTTCAGTGCCGCGGAAAAAGTTCTGTTTTACCGATATTCTGTTAATTTCCTGGAAAACGCTGGCCATGAGTTTGGGCGGTATGTAGGAATTTCCACCGGCCACGCCCCTTATGGTATCCACCAGTTGGCCGGGGCTCACATCTTTCAGAAGGTAGGCCGAGGCGCCTGCCCTTATGAATTCAAAGAGATATTCCTCCTGGTCGTGAATGGTGAGGGCGATGATTCCGATTTGAGGCTTGATCTTTTTGATCAAGCGGCAGGCTTCAATACCGTCGGTGATGGGCATGTTCACATCCAGAAGCGCGATGTCAACATCTTTTTCAAGGGCGATTTTAACAGCCTGCTGGCCGTCGCCGGCCTCTCCCGCAATTTCAAAGTCCTCTTCCAGGGAGAGTATTTTAATTATACCCTCCCGCACAAGCATATGGTCGTCGGCTATTAAAACTCTGATCGGAGACAATCTTTCCCACCTCGCCTATTGCATTTTACGGGCAGTGTCAATTTTCCACGGGAACCGAGATGCTTATTGACGTACCCTGCCCCGGGGAGGAGCTGACGTTAAACTCTCCGTTTAATATCTGGGTTCTTTCTCTCATTCCCAATATACCGAAACATTCCTTCTTACCCGGGACTTTTAACAGTTCCATGTTGAATCCTATACCGTTGTCTTTTATCACCAGGTTAAATTTTCCTGTCAGGATCTCCATTTTTATCATGATGTGGCTGGCCTTGGCGTGCTTGCGGATATTGCTGAGGCATTCCTGCACTATCCTGAAAAGGGCTACCTCGGCGGCTATGGAGAATCTCCTGGCCGAACCCTTGACCATCACCTCAACGGGTATGCCGTACTGTGCCTGGAATTCTTCAACATAACGCTTTACCGCCGGCACCAGCCCAAGGTCGTCAAGGACCATGGGCCTCAGGTCAAATATAATTTTTCTGACGTCCTGCAGGCTCTGGCGGACCAGTTGCTGGAGGGCCTGCAGTTCCTCCCTGACCTTGTTGTGGTCTATATCCATCAGTTTGAGGCAGAATTCCGCCCTCATGACTATATTAGCCATCAGCTGGGCGGGGCCGTCGTGTATGTCCCTGGCCACCCGGCGGCGCTCCTCTTCCTGGGCCTTGATTATGCTTATGCCCAGCTGCTGCACCTGCTGCATCTCGTCTATTTTCTTGGAGATGTCCATAAGATTTCCGGTGAGGTAATTAGTCACCACCGAAAGCTGGGAGGCGAGGTTTTCCGCCTTGTTCAGCATACCATCAAGCCTTCTCAGGCTTTGTTCCAGGTTGTCCCTCTTGTAGCGCAGCAGTGTTTCGTTTCCCCTCAGGTTGGCCAGCCTGAGCTGCTTCTCCTGTGCGTCCTCGTATGCCTTTTTAATATCGTTTTCGGTGTATTTTTTAAAATTTTTGCTTACTTCGGCAAGCCGCATGCGGGCCTTTCTCTCCTCGGCGGTCAGGGCGTCAACCTCCGCCACCAGGGAGGTCACCTGTTTGCGGACCTCTTCCAGTTCCTTTTTCAGCCGGCAGTATTCTATCCGGGTGTTTTCGGCAATGTCGAATACCTGTCTTTTCCCGGATTCTACAGCGGAGATGGTATCCTTTATAATCTTTTCCAGGTTGCCTATGTCAGAAAACATCGCCTTCACCGCTCAATTGATTGTCTTTTTGCGTAACCGGGACACCGTTTTGCCTTCAGCCTGGGATTTTTTCCGCACTATAACTTTTTCTGCACAAAATTGTCGTTCCCTGCCATATCGATCATAAGTAATTTGTGGAAAATTAAAAATGTTGCTTTGTTTTTGCAGATATATCCTAATATGTATATACTTATTGTATCGGTAGTTTCTGGGGGTTCATATGAGGCTTTTTTCCTATATTAACTGTTCCGTTGACAGACGGCGGTCAAACCGGGGTGTGAAAGTATGATGAAGTATAGCGAAAACTTGAAAAAAACCGAGAAAGCCGTTCTGGTGGGCATTGAAACGGCCGGAGACCGGAGTGAAGCGGTGGAGGAGTCGATGAAAGAGCTGGAGCGGCTGGCAGACACTGCGGGAGCCGAGGTGGTGGGGCGCCTGATTCAGAAGAGGATAAGGCCGGACGTTTCCACCGTGCTTGGAAGGGGCAAGGCCATGGAGATGGCCCGTCTGTGTGGTGAAACAGAGGCCGACATTGTTATATTTGACCGGGAATTGTCCCCGGCCCAGACAAGAAATCTTGAAGAAATAGCAGGCGTCAGGGTGATTGACCGGTCCCGCCTGATTCTGGATATTTTCGCTTGCCGGGCCAAAACCAGGGAAGGAAAGCTCCAGGTGGAACTGGCCCAGCTGAATTTCCTGCTGCCCAGGCTCACCGGGATAGGGACCGAACTTTCCAGGCTGGGGGGAGGAATAGGCACCAGGGGTCCCGGTGAAACAAAACTGGAAGTTGACCGCCGGAGGATCAGGAAACGCATCTCCGACCTGAAAAGGGAAATAGAGGAGGTAAGGCGCCACCGCGAGATACTGAGGAGGGGCAGAAGGGAAGTCCCGGTGACCCAGGTGTCCATTGTGGGTTACACCAACGCCGGAAAATCAACCCTTTTAAAGAAACTTACCAGTGCCGACGTACTGGTGGAGGATAAGCTTTTCGCCACCCTGGACCCCACCACCAGGAGAATTGTGCTTCCCAACAATGAAAATGTCCTCATCACTGATACCGTGGGATTTATCAGCAACCTGCCACACCATCTGGTGGCCGCCTTCAGGGCCACCCTGGAAGAGGTGACCGAGGCGGATGTACTGCTGCACGTAATTGACATTTCTCACCCAAACGCTATCGGGCAGGCCGAAACCGTGAAGGATGTGCTGGAGTCCCTGGGGGCCGGCCAGAAGCCCACCATAACCGTTTACAACAAGATTGACCAGGTGTCCGTCGATCAGATTCCAATTCTGGATAATTTTTGGGGCGATGCCCCGGTGTTAATTTCAGCTCATACAGGATTCGGGCTGGATGAACTGCTTGACAGGATAGCCCGGGCTGCGGCCAGGAGAAGGGTGCGGAGACAGTTCTTCCTGCCCTTTGCCAGGACGGGGCTTTTACCGGTTATATTTGAAAGGGGACGGGTTATTAGCCAGGATCACGGGCCGGAGGGAGTCACGGTGGAGGCCGAGATGGAGGAGGTCTGGGCCTCGAGGATAGAGGCCATGCTGAAGGACTGAAAATAGCTTGTCCGAAAAGAGCTTCCGGGTCGGAATACAGAATCCGGAAGCCAGAATCCACCGTCCGCGGGCCGCAGGAAGGATTCACCGAGGTTTTGCGCATAAACATCACCCAGGTCAGGAGACGGCTGAAGGATCCCGATTTAAAGGTAAAGCTGTACAAGGCGGGGCAGCGCACTCAGACCGAGGTGGCGCTGTTTTACATGCGCGACCGATGTATTGCAAAAAATTGAACAGCGCCTGCAGCAGGTGCAAATTGACGGCATCCTGGACACCGGTTACATCGAGCAAATGATCGCCGACCACCCTAATTCGGTCTTTCCCCAGACGCTTACCGTCGAGCGGCCCGACCGGGTGGTGGCCAACCTGCTGGAGGGCAGGGCGGCGGTTATGGTGGACGGCAGCCCCTTCGCGCTGGTGCTGCCCGTAACTTTCTGGCAGCTGTTTCAAAGTCCCGACGTCCCAAAATGCTTTTGATCTTCCTGCGCAACATGGCAATATTGGTGTGCAGTGATTCCACAAATCCTTCCATGGGGCCCCTGACCACGTTTTCCGTGTGGGGCTCCTCAACGGTCCTGGCTTCAAAGCCCGGCAGTTTGAGAACAAGTGCCGTGTCTTCGCCGTCAAACAGTATGATGATGTGGGCCCTCAGTATCCAGTCCAGTGCCTGGTTAGATTCCCGGGTTTCTTTCACACAGCAGACACTGAGCACCTTTTCCTTCACCGAAACCGCCAGGCCGGCGCTCCCCGGGCCGGCTGAGGGGTCCACCGTGTGAGTGTCCACCATCAGGGCCCTCAGTATATTCTCCCGCAGGGCTGTCCTGTCAACTATACAGTCTATGTATAACAGCGCCGTTCTGGTCCGGCCCATGTAAAACTCCCTTGTCACCACGTCCATGCTGTCTCCCAGGGCGTCTCTGAACATAACCAGGTTTGCCGCCAGGTTTTTGGACAGCTTTGAGCCCCCGGCGGAGGAGGCACCGGGAGAGGAAGAGTTATTTTTCCGGGAAGCGCTCCGCGGGAAAAAAATTTTTTTAAAAATGCTCCGGGCCATTTGCCTTCACTCCTCCTGTAAGAGGATAATGTATATTGTCTCCAATAAAGGAAATAAAATGCTGCATGGGGGAATTGCGTCGACCCTGGAAAGGGTTGAGAGTATACCCGGTAAAAAAAGAGAATAATAAGATGCCAAGGAAGGTTGTTAACAGGAGTTCCGGTATGTCAAAAACAAAAATCTACCGATCTCTGGGGCTGGGGCTGATCGGAACCGCGGGCGCGGCGCTGCTGGGGCGGTGGTTCGCCGGCCGGGCTGTCAAAAGGGCTCTGTACAGGTTTATGACCGATACCTACGATGAAAACCTGTGGGAGGTCATTTCCGCCGGAATTCGCACATCACCCCAGGTTATCCTGGAAACCAATCTGAGATCAGAAAGAGGAAAGACGATCAATCGCCCCATCGGGGGCCCGAAAAGGTTTCCCGATTTCAGCGGGCTGATGTTTAACGTGGCCCAGCTTTCCACTCTGCCTGTACCCGGCGATGTCCCCGTGGAAACATCGGTGGTGCTGGGAAAAAGGGCGGCCAGGCCGCTGAAGCTGGATATACCCATAATTGTTTCGGCCATGGCCTATGGCCTTTCCCTCAGTGAGAAGGCGAAAATAGCCCTGGCCAAGGGGGCAACCCTGGCCGGCACGGCCACAAACACCGGTGAGGGCCCTTTTCTGGCCTCGGAGAGAAAGGCCGCCAGGCGTTTGATTATCCAATACAACCGTGGATCATGGAACAAGGATCCGGAAATACTGCGCCAGGCTGATATGATCGAAATACAGATAGGACAGGGCGCCCGGGCCGGCACCGGCCATGTCGAAAAGTATAGGGAAATGGATAATGAAGTGAGAAAGCGTTTTGGCCTCCGTCCGGGACAGGACGTGGTAATCAACGCCCGTATGCCGGGCCTTGCCTCTCCGGGACAGCTTGTAAAAATTGTGTCGGATCTGAGGGAAATGACCGGGGGAGTACCCATAGGGGTAAAGATCGCGGCCGGGAATTCCCTGGAGGAGGATCTGGCATTCATACTGGAAGCGGGGGCGGACGTCATTGCCATCGATGGGGCACAGGGTGGCACAGGAGGTTCGCTGCCCATACTGCAGGACGATTTCGGCCTTCCCACCCTGTATGCTCTTTGCCGGGCCGCAAGGTTTTTAGAAGGGCGGGGGGTAAAAAACCGGGTAAGCCTGATAATCAGCGGCGGTTTAAAAACTCCGGGAGATTATCTAAAAGCCCTGGCTCTCGGGGCCGACGCCGTGGCAATCGGAACCACCGCCCTTTTCGCCATGACCCATACCCAGGTGCTGAAGGCACTGCCCTTTGAGCCTCCAGTGCAGGTGGTTTACCAGAGCGGCAGGTATAAGGGCAGGCTTGAGGTGGAGAAAGGTGCAAGACATCTGGCCAACTACCTTGTTTCATGTGCAGGGGAAATGAAGGAAGCTGCCAGGGCCCTGGGCAAAACCGCCTTAAGCCAGGTCTCAAGGGATGATTTACTTGCCCTGGACAGAACAACGGCTGAAATTGCCGGCGTCCCTTGCGGCATGAATCACTGCTACACTGAAAATCTTTCCCGCAATTCCGGCCCCTGGGGCTTATCACCCCACTTCAACCTCGATGGAATCAACTGACGCTTCCGGCTGTTCTTTTATTTCCAGGACTGCCCCGGCCAGTTCGGTGCCTTCGGCAAGCAGGCCGAAGCAAAACCGCAGCGATTCCGGGTCCACCGCCGCGTGTTTTCCCAGTTTGAGGTGTATTCTGGTGACACGGCCCGCCTTTTCAAATACTGTTTTTCTCTCGCAGACCGTTTGAATTATATCACGTACCATGGACAATTCATGCATACAGTTTACCTTCTTTCTTTTGGTTGTTATCATCAGCAGATTCTCGGCAGCTGTTCTCCGGCCGGCATGTCCACTATCCTGGTTCCCCCAACCGTGGTGCGCAGGCACACCTTTCCCCTCGGTTCCGCCGTAACCCCGCCGATAATCCGGCTTTCCACGCCCAGGGGATGGCTGCGCATGGCGGCCAGCAGAGCGCCGGCCTCCTCCCTGGCGGCTATGGCCACCACCTTGCCCTCGTTGGCCACGTAAAGAGGGTCGAAGCCGATTATTTCACACAGGGCGGCCGTTTCCTCCCTCACCGGTACGGCGGACTCGTCCAGCAAAATCCCGAAGGGCATTCCCTTTACTATCTCGTTTAACGCGGTGGCCAGGCCGCCCCGGGTCGGGTCCCGCATCATCCTGATCCGGCCGGTGGCGGACATCATCACCGAAATCAGGCCGTTTAGAGGGGCCACATCGCTTTGGATTCCGGAATCGACGGCAAGTCCTTCCCTTTGGGACAACACGGCCATACCGTGATCTCCCACGGGGCCGTTGATCAGCACCATGTCGCCGGCCCGGATACTGCCCCGCCCGAAGTTAAAGGGGCTCTCAATAACACCCAGCCCCGAGGTGTTGATGAATATACTGTCGGCCTCACCCTTGCCCACCACCTTTGTGTCGCCGGTGACCACCTCCACCCCGGCCAGCCGGGCGGCATCTCCCATGGAGAGTAGGACTTTACGGAGGGTGCCGGCGTCCAGGCCTTCCTCTATGATCAACCCGCAGGATATGCAGACCGGCCTGGCCCCAATCACCGCCAGGTCGTTGACGGTGCCGCAGACGGCCAGCTTGCCTATGTCCCCGCCCGGGAAAAAAAGCGGGCGGACCACGTAGGAGTCCGTGGTAAAGGCCAGGCGGACTCCGCCCAGGTCTATGACCGCGGCGTCCTCCAGCGGGGCCAGGGTGGGGTTGTTAAATGCCGGCAGCACCAGGCTGTCAATCAAAAGAGAGGTCATCCTGCCCCCGCCACCGTGGGCGATCCGTATTTTTTCATCCGGTTTCATACATGGATTCCCCAGCGTATTTAATGTAAGCGGCGCAGGTCCCCTCCGTGGATACCATGCAGGGGCCGGCCGGGTCTTCCGGCGTGCAGTATGTGGCAAACAGCGGGCAGTCCGGCGGCGAGTTCAGCCCCCGTATTATATGCCCACAAAGGCAGCCCGGCCGCTCCCGTGCGGGCCCGGTCTCCACCGGCATGGCCGATCCGGCGTCCAGGTCCATGTATTCCTCCTTCAACTTAAGCCCGCTTAGTGGGATGACCCCCAGTCCGCGCCACCGGGAGTCTGCGCCGGCAAAGACCCTGTTTATCAGGTCCAGCGCCCTTTGGTTGCCTCTTTCTCGCACAACCCTGCCGTATTGATTGAGGACTGCCGGCTGCTTCCGGCATATCTGGTAAGTCAGCACGGCCACAGACTCCAGGATGTCCAGGGGATCAAAACCCGTAACGGCGCAGGAAATACCGTAATCATCCGCCAGAAAGCTGTAGACGCCTGTGCCGGTCACGGCGCTGACATGCCCCGGGCAAATCAACCCGTCAATTCTCAGGTCACCCGAATCCGCCAGGGCGTGCAGAGCGGGGGGGAGGACCTTGCAGGCGCAGAGAATTAAGAAATTTTCCAAACGCTGCCTCCTGGCCGCCAAAACTGCCGCCGCTACGGTCGGGGCGGTGGTTTCGAATCCCGCCGCAAAAAAAACCACCTTCCTGTCCGGGTTGTTTCCGGCTATTTTCAGGGCGTCCGTGGCTGAGTAAACAACCCATACATCGGCTCCGCCAGCCTTTTCACTCAAAAGGCTGGACGTGGACCCAGGCACTCTGATCATATCTCCGAAGGTGGCCAGTATTACGCCGTTCCGCCGGGCATAGGCAACTGCCCTGTCAATAAAGCTGGTCGGCGTTACGCACACGGGGCAGCCGGGTCCGGAAACCAGCTTTATATTCGGGGGCAGAATGCTCTTTATCCCGTGGCGGAAAATGGCCATGGTATGGGTGCCGCAAACCTCCATCAGCACGATTTCCCTGCCCCCCGAGATTTTTTCGACGTACCGGGAAAGCCTTTCAGAGATTTCCCGTTGTTCTTTAGCAGCGATTGGTTTCTTCATTGCCGCCACCCGGGGTCTATTGTTGATAAAAGCTCCAGGGTTTCCCGGGCGTCGTCCCGGTCAATCTTCTGTATGGCGAAACCGGCATGGACTATCACGTAGTCGCCCCTGGCCACTTCTTCCAGCAGCTGCAGGTTGATGGGAAAGCGGACCCCCCTTGACTCGGCAAGGCCCAGGTCTTCCGTGATTTCAACTATTTTCATGGGGACTCCAAGGCACACCGCTTCCACCTCTCGTTGGCAATTACCGCCTGTCCCAGGGAGATCCCGCCGTCGTTGGCGGGGACTCGGCGGTGGGTGTATACTTTAAAGCCTGCTTCTTCCAGCCGCCGCTGTGCCCTGTCCAGCAGTAAGAGGTTCTGAAAAACCCCGCCGGACAGTACCACTTCCTCTGTATTTGCGGCTTCCCGGATGCGGGAGCAGACCGACAGCACAACCCCGGCCAGGGCGTTGTGGAACCGGGCGGAAATTTCGGGCAACCCGCGGCCTGCCAGGAGGTCTTCGACCACGCCGGCAATCACCGGGGCGGGATCTATCTCCAGGAGCCCCCGGCGTTCCATTACGGTGAAATCGTACCCGGCACCGCAGCTTTCATCCGCGATGGATTCCAGTTCGGTCGCGGCCTGTCCTTCGTAGCTTATTGACATCCTCAGTCCCGCAAGGGCGGCCACCGCGTCGAAGAGCCTCCCTACGCCGCAGGTTTCCGGGCAGTTGATTCCGGAGTCGATCATTTTTATCAGTATCGCCCATTCCCCTGGATCAAATTTTTTTACAAACGGTATGTTCAGTTCAAGAAAACCCTCACCGTAGACGGCGTTGAGGTAAACGGCCGCCAGCCGCCAGGGCTGGCGTACGGCCTGTTCGCCACCGGGCAGGGGCATATAGCGAAAACGCGCTTCCCGCCGGTAGCCGTGCGGTTCCGCCAGGAGAAATTCGCCTCCCCATAGTTTCCCGTCTTCGCCGTAACCGGTCCCGTCAAAGGCCACTCCAATCACCCTGCCGCGCAGGCCGTTTTCAGCCATACAGCTGACCACGTGGGCGTGATGGTGCTGGATCCCCACAGGACTGGCATCGGCTCGCGACAGTGCATACTGGGTGGAAAGATAGCCCGGGTGAAGGTCGTGGGCAATCAGTTCCGGGTATATTGAAAAAAGTTTTTGAAAATGGAGGACGCTCTCTTCAAAGGCGGCCAGCGCCATGGGGTTTTCCAGGTCGCCGAGGTGCTGGCTTAAGAATACACGGTCCTTCCCGGCCAGGGCGAAGGTATTTTTCATCTGCGCGCCGCATGCCAGTACTCTTTTTTCAAACCGGAAGGGTACCCTGACCGGTTCTGGAACATACCCGCGCGCCCGCCGGACCGGCACCTCAACACCCCGGTGTATTTTCACCACCGAATCGTCGCACCTGGCCTGAATGGGGCGGTTGTGCACCAGGAAATAGTCGGCGATGCCGGCCAGGTTTGTTAACGCTTCTTCATCCCCGCAGGCGATGGGCTCGCCGCTTTTGTTTCCGCTGGTAAGAACCAGAACCAGCCCGGACTCTTTCAGAAGGAGGTGGTGCAGCGGGCTGTAGGGAAGCATCACGCCCAAATATCTCTGGCCCGGGGCGACAGCGGACGCAAGGCCGTTGGGTTCCCGTTTCTCCAGCAGCACGATGGGCCGCCTGTGTCCCGGGAGCGCCTCGATTGCTCCCGGCTCCAACCGGCAAAGGCTCCCCGCTGTCTCCAGGTCCCGCACCATCAGCGCCAGGGGTTTTTCCTCGCGGTTTTTCCGCCTGCGCAGTTTGTTTACGGCCCGGTTGTCCCCGGCGTTGCAGGCAAGATGGTACCCGCCTATCCCCTTAATCGCCAGAATCAGGCCGCGGCGAAGGATCCGGGCCGCCTCGGCCACCACGTCCCGGCACGGGACGGGCATGCCCCCGGCATCCAGTATCAGCGCCCGGGGCCCGCACTCCGGGCAGGCGTTTGGCTGCGCGTGGAACCTGCGGTCGGACGGGTCGTTATACTCGCCCAAACAGTCCCGGCACATGGAAAAGGCCTTCATGGTGGTTTTATCCCTGTCGTAGGGAACACCCGACACTATGGTAAAGCGGGGGCCGCAACCGGTACAGTTGATAAAGGGGTACCGGTGGCGGCGGTTCGCCGGGTCAAACAGCTCGTTCAGGCAGTGCCGGCAGGTGGCCAGGTCGGGGCTTACAAAAACTGAACTTCTTGCCTCGGATGCGCTGGGTATGATGGTAAAGGCACAGTCGCCCGCCGGTGTCAATTCCCGGCACCTCAGCCTTTCGACAACCGCCCGTGGAGGGGCCAGCTTTAGAATCTGCCCGGAAAATCGATCCACGTCATCCGGGGCGCCCTCCACCTCCAGCATCACTCCCCGCCCGTCATTGAGGACAAACCCGGCCAGCCCGAACTGTCTGGCCAGATTGTAAATAAAAGGCCGGAAACCAACCCCCTGTACTATGCCTTCCGCTCTTATCCGCAGGCGGCGGATCTTTTTACTTTCGCATGCATGGCCTGCCATGACCAATATTATCCACCAGTCCTGTATTTTCGGCGTGCCGTTAAATCTCCCGCCTTTAGCGCGGGATGCCTTTATTCTTCCACACCTGGAAAAGTGTTATTCACCGCGGAAAAATTGCCATCCCGCATAAGAATCGCGCACTGTTCCCGGACAATCCCGGTTACGTCCGGTATTCTTTCTAAAATCTCGGGGGACAGGTCCAGTGAGTAGGTTATTTCCTTGGGCTCCACTCCCACTATAATCACCTCCGGCCTGATGCCGCAGCAGGCCATCAGGTCCAGAACACCGAGAAAGTCATCTTCGTGCCGGAACACTCCCGCATCGATCTCCCGGTCTATTTCTTCAGGCCTCAGCAGGTAGACGGTTCCGGGGGGCCCTCCGCCCAGCAGGGAGTCCACTGCGATAACGTACTTGCTGCCGGCCAGTATATCCCAGCACTGATTAAAAGAGCCTCCCGCCGTAACGGCGTTCACGCCGTGAGGGAGGCCTTCCTTTTGCAGTTCCTGCACCACGCGGGGACCTATGCCGTCGTCTTTGAGTATCGGGTTGCCCAGGCCGAGGATGGTGATTCCGGGTACGGAGGCACCTCTATTATAGGCGGCCTGATTACTCATTTTTACAGCTCACTCCCCTAGCCTCCCGTTGTTTATTCATAACCTGTAAAAATGGATTTAAGCTTCTTTAAGCCGTGGGTCAGGGCGAAATAGATGTGCCCGCAGGTCAGGGAGGTAATAGCCAAAGCCGCCAGATAATGCACTTTGCGCATTGGATTAAGTCCCCCCGCCAGGCGGGCCGCTTTTTGAAATTTTTCCGGGACATAGAGGGCCAGGCCGGTGGCTATCTGCACAGGAATGGCAAGGGCCAGACTGGTGAACAACACCTTTTGCCCGGGGTTGTACTTGGGAAATTTCGGCATTTTTCCGGTGAGAAAAAGTTCATATTTTAAGAATCTGGGTATATCCGCCAGATCCTTCCGGCCGGGGATGATTTCCCTGTGATTTTTTGTCGCGTATCCATAGTAGACCCTGGCCAGGTAGGAGAACAGAAGAAGGTACTGGGTGATAAAATGGGTTTTACGGGCGGAGTCCATGCTCCTGAATCCCAAATAAGCGGAGGGCCTGGTTATGTAGAACCCGCTTAAAACACCGGCCAGCATGGCGGGGGCGTAGATCCAGTGCAGCAGCCTGGCGGGCCAGGGGTGTCTAAACTTTTTTCCTGTCGTCAGCAATGAGATTAACTGTGAGCATTTCATGGCATGACCTCCGCCTGGATTCTGAATTCTGGATTCCGACCCTCAATTCCGGCTCTTTCAGGGTAATATAACCATTTCCCTGACCGGAGATCCGGGAATAATCACGTGGGCGGAACAGGAGGAGCACACGTCGAAGGCCCGGACCACCCGGCCTATTTCAAATGGCTGGCTCTCGTCCGCAATAGGTGTCCCGATCAGCGCTTCCTCCACCGGCCCCGGGTTGCCCGCGTCGTCCCGCGGTGAAAAATTCCATGCGGTGGGAGTGATAATCTGATAGTGTTCGATCCGGCCCTTTTTAATCCTTATCCAGTGTCCCAGAGGGCCGCGCATGGCGCTGGTAAGACCGGTTCCCTCCGCATCATTGGGCACTTCAAAGGGGGTGAAGACGGGTTTTCCCGGCTGCAGATCTTCCACCCAGCCTTCCATCAGCTCCCCGATAATTTTCGCTTCCAGTGCCCGGGCCACAATCCGGTCCATGGTGGAGATTCCCCTGCGGTAGTCTCCCCTGATCCAGAGCCGGGCCAGAGGCCCCCCCTCCATAGGTTTTCCCCTGTAGCGGGGCGCCTTCACCCATGAATATGCTCCGTTCTTGCCGGGGTCGGGATTGGTTTGCCCATAGGATGGATGCTCAGGTTCCATCCCGCCGGCGTACCAGGAATTGCTAAAGTGCTCTTTAATTGCGGAGATGTCGAACTCCTGCGGCCGGCCGTCGATTACGGCGCCTTCAGGGAAATGCCTTTCACGGTCTCCGGCTGTGCGCGGAAAAAGGCCGAACTCCAGCAGATTGGTCGAACTGCGGCCTATATCGTAGTAGTCCGGGTAGGCCTCCGCCAGGGTGTATGTATCGGAAACCAGCGCATCTTTAATAAAACGGTTTATCTTTTTCAACTTGGAACTGAAATCCATCAGTATGTCCACCGAGGGAGACACGGTGCTCCCGCCGGCCAGCAGTCCGTGGGTGTGCGGGGCCTTTCCTCCCAAGAGGGTCACCAGTTCGTAGGTCAGGCGGCTGATCTCCAGGGCCTGAAAATAATTCCGGACCATGGCGTCGTTTGTTTTTTGGGGCAAACGCTTGTCCGCGGGGTATTCGGGGACAAAGGGGCCCAGGCCCGCCCCATGGATGTAATCAGCCAGGCTGTACAGGTAAAAGTGGCGGATGTGGTTTTGCAGGAACTCGGCGCCAAATATCAGGTTGCGCAGCAGGTTGCCGTTGTGCGGAGGCTTTACGCCGGCGGCGTCTTCCAGCGCCAGTGAGGCCGCCGTGCCGTGGGCTGTGGAGCAAATCCCGCAGATCCTCTCAGTCAGGTAACTGGCGTCCCGGGGATCCCTGCCCCGCAGGATCAGCTCGAATCCCCTGAAAAAGATGCCGCTGCACTTGGCGTCCACCACTTTTTTGTTTTCCACGGTGACTTCCACCGAACAGGAGTTGTTGGCCCGGGTAAGGGGGCCCACTACAATTTTTTTCAAGCTGCTAACCCTTCTTAAAAAACTATTGTTTCTTGCCTGTTAAATTTTGCAAAAAACTAAAGAGAATTTGACTTCCCCCGCCGGAAAAACCTTTCCTGAGGGTGTGGGCCAGCCTGCCGGTTATAATGCTGCCGGCCAGGTGGGCGCCGATGCCCAGGGCGGTAACCGCTCCGGCCACTTTTCCGAACCGGTCGGCGGATGTTTTAATGCCCGGCAGTTTAATGTCCGGAAGGTGTTCAAAGAATGGGGAGTCGCCGTCGGGAAATTCAGGGCTGGTGCAGCCGATGCAGGGTGTATTGGCCTTTACCGGCCAGCTCAGGTGTTCGCCGCTCCACTGGCGGTAAGGGCAGTCGGCGTGGGTCACCGGTCCCTTGCAGCCGATTCTGTACATGCACCATGGATCGCCCGGCTTTTCGGCGAAAATGCCGCTGTCGAAATAGTGCCGCCGCTGGCAGAGGTTGTGAATGGTTTCGCCGTAAAACATCTTTGGGCGGTTGAACTGGTCCAGTTCCGGTTCCCCGTGCCGGACCAGGTGCACCAGTGTTCCTACAATCCAGTCCGGGTTAACCGGGCAGCCGGGTACGTTGATCACCCGCCTGTCCAGTACCGCTTGCACCGGAAGTGACCCAGTGGGGTTTGGGGCGGCGGCGAAAGGTCCGCCAAAGGCAGCGCAGGTCCCCACCGCCACCACGTGGCGGGCTTTGGCTCCCAATTCCCGCACCGCCTGCAGTGCCGTCAGAGGCTTCCCGTTTCTCCTCCCGATAACGGAATATATCCCGCCGGATTTGGTGGGGACAGTTCCTTCAACTACCAGTATGTAACGGCCGGGAAAGTTTGCCATGGTGTCGTACAGCATTCCGGTGGCCCCGTCTCCTTCGGCGGCCATCAGCAGGTTGTAACGGAAGTCAACCAGATCCGAAATCAAGTTCTGGTAACCGGGATCGAGGGAGTCAAGCAGGGAAAGCATGTCGCCGCCGCAGGTGTTGGTCCCCAGCCAGATCAGGGGAGGCCTGAATTTACCTGTACGGGATCCCGCCGGCCGGGGGATGTGGCGCTTGGCCGGGCTGTGGATGCCCATACTCCGGCGGCGGAATTCCGCGAACCGGATATTTAAGTGCTTGCCGCCCTTGCCTGACGGTTTTTTCATCATTATTCCACCTGCGACTCTATTATTTTAAGGCATATCCACCAATCTTGATCTTGGCAGCTAATGCCGTTTCATTTTTCAGCCAATACTTCAATAGTCTCTATCCGGAAACAGTCAGTGTCCTTCCCGGTTCACAATTTCCTTGTCACGTTTGTCATCCCGCTCCAATAGCTTGACCAGCATAGAGGTAAGTCCTCTTCTTTCCTCTTCGGTTCCCTCCAGCCACAGCTCCTGAAGCAGGCGTTGCTCCCGGTTGCCGGAGTCGGTGTGCCCGGCAAAAAAACCCCCCAGACGGTAGGCCGCGTCCTTTATCCTGTCTTCGGACAGGCCTACGAACTCCGCGGCGTTTATTCCCGCCCGCAGCATCTCTTTCCATTTGCCCCACGACATATCTGTTTCCATTTGTTTCACCTCCGTAAAAATATTATGTCTCCCCGTCCGGCTGTATATGCGGGGCTGAAAAATATTGGGTAATCAAGCTGTATAAAAAAGGCGCATTTTAAAGATAATATCTTATGGGTTAGGGGGTGAGGTAATGTACGGAATGAGCATGAGCGAGATGGAAAAGCTGCAGATACAGTCGCTGTTAAAGGCCGAGGAAATCTGCGCCAGGAAGGCACAGATGTACCTCAGCCAGGCCAGGGACCCGGCGGTGCAGGGGTTGCTGCAGCAGGCGGTGGACAGGGGGAACCGGCATATGGCGGCCCTCAACAGCCTTTTGCAGGAAGCAGGTGTTATGGGGCCCGCCGGGCACTAATTTTTGACGAGGAGGAGAAAAAATGAACCTGACCGACCGGGATATCCTGATGGACCTTCTGATCGACGCCAAGTACATTTCCAACGGCTACCACCAGGCGGTGCTGGAATCGGCCACCGACAGGGTCCGCAATGTCCTCACACAGATACACAATGATGAAATGAATACCCACCAGATGGTGTTTGACCTGATGAAGAACCGGGGGTATTACCGGGTGGAGCCAGCCACCAGGACCGGATCGGCATGGCAGCAGGCCGGGGCGCAGGGAGCGGCGGCCGGCCAGCAGATGGGAGGTGCCATGGGAACCATGGGAATGGGCATGGGGGGCATGGCGCCTGGATTTGGGATGGGGCAGCAGAATATGGCCCCCTTCCAGTTCAATGTTCCCGGGCAGAATATTACCGGAATGCAGCCCGGCCAGTAAAAGGATATAAGGCTTTCATACCAGGATAAAAGAGCAAACCCGTACGGGCCGGAAAATTACGGCTCCGGTAAAAGGGTTTGTTTCTTGTTGGATGGATTATGGCCCTGGATATTTAGATTAAAACGTCATGGGAGTGGTTTTTTGAACAGGAAATATTCCAGGCTGTACTTTATTCCCTGATAGTCTACCTGCTATTAATTGTCCTCACCAGGATCATTGGGAAGAAGCTTTTGCTCTCTGGGGCTAAAAAATATTTCTCTCCCTGTCCCCGTACAGCCGGGCCGGGGAAAGGGGTTCAGTGTCCAGCAGGCCGCACCGGCCTTCGGCAATAAGCTGTGAGGTGATTAACCCTATGGCCGGAGAGTGCATGAACCCGTTTCCTGCAAAGCCTCCGGCTATGAAAAAGCCCTTCACGGCCGGGTGCTCGCCCACGATACCCAGGTAGTCGGGGGTAAGGGAGCGTATTCCCACATATGCCTTTGACAGCTTCCCGTCCGAAAGCCTCGGTATACGTTTTACCGCTGACTCGATAAACCCGTCCAGGAGGGACCAGTTGACCGCAGTGTCCATTCCCGGATGGGCGTCCTTATCGGTTCCGCCAAGCAGCATGGTTCCGCTTTTTTCTGTGTGCAGGTAGAAACCGGAGTCCATGTCCACCACCAGAGGAGCGTCTCCCGGGATCCCGTCCAGCGGCTGACACACGTAAACCTGCCTCCTGTAAGGGCGGGCCGGTATTTCAACCCCCGCAAGCCTCCCTATATCGGGGAGGTGGGGTCCTGCTGCGTTCACCAGCACACGGCAGTATATTTTCCCGGCGGTGGTGGTAACTCCATTGATGCTGCCTCCCGACACCTCAATGCCGGTAATTTCTTCACAGAAGAATGCATCGACCCCCCTTTTCCTGGCCTGCTTGAAAAACCCCATTGACACGCCGTAGGGATCGGCGTAGCCGTCAAGAGGACAAAAGGTCCCCCCGGCAAGGTCGCTGGTATTAATATAAGGGCACATTTCAGCCACTTCCCGTGGATCCAGGAACTGGCCCGGGATATCATAGTCCTTTAAAATACCCAGATT
This sequence comes from Bacillota bacterium, assembly GCA_049325055.1. Classification (GTDB taxonomy): domain Bacteria; phylum Bacillota; class Desulfotomaculia; order Desulfotomaculales; family Desulfocucumaceae; genus BRHc4a. Next base: position 209,929 of record JBMOPB010000024.1, on the reverse strand, counting down.
TTGATGGAACTGTTGAACCTTGTCCGGGTCTGCAGTCAGAAAAAGGTATCCCCTCTGCCTGAAATATATCGGATATTCCATCTCCCCGGAGAAACGCCTGAAATATGGCAGGCTTATTTTTGTAAGAGCGACATTTGTGGCATTGGAAAACTGATGCCTGATGCCGCCGGTACAGTATGCGGTGGACCCCATGCAGGGTGTTTTCTCCCTTTCAATAACGGCTATTTTAAGTTTTTCGGTGAGTGAGAGGTGGTATGCTATGCTGAGTCCGATTACCCCGGCTCCCGCGATCACCACGTCATAATTTCTCAAGTATTAATCTCTCCCTATGATAGTTTCACGATTAAGTGTTATTATTTGATGTACTATATCTAATTTCCTTCCTGTAAAAAAGGTTTTGTCAGAAGGAACGGCGAATAACCTGCTAACATAATTTTTCCGGGGGACATCAAGAATGCGCTTTGATTCTTTTAACGGGAGCGAGCTCCAGGTGATGATGGTGGGAAGCGCTAACCTGCTGGCAAAACGCCGCTCCGAAATAGACTCACTTAACGTTTTTCCCGTTCCTGACGGGGATACCGGCACCAATATGTACCACACCTTCCTTGCCGGAGTTAAGGAGGCCCGTGAAAGAAAAGGCGCCCCGGCCGGGGAGATTGCCGAGGCCATGGCCCGGGGGTGCCTGCTGGGAGCCAGGGGAAACTCCGGGGTTATACTTTCTCAGATACTGAACGGCATTGCCGTGGCCCTTAAGGGCAAAGACAGGGTTTACACTCAAGACATGGCGGAGGCATTCGCCGAAGGAGCCAGGGCTGCCTACCAGTCGGTAATGAACCCCGTCGAGGGAACAATGCTGACGGTCTGCAGAAGATTGTCGGAGGGATTTAAAGAGGGGGTTCACAGGCGTTACGACATGCTCAAGTCAATGCTGCACGCGTACAGGCTGGCGCAGCAGGCCCTGGCCGAAACACCGCAGATGCTCCCCATTCTGAAAGAGGCCGGTGTGGTGGACGCCGGGGGCATGGGGCTTGTGGTCATTGTGGAGGGGATAATACACGCGCTTAAAATGGCCGCCACCAGGCAGCAGCTTGATCTTTTCGACCTGGCGGCCAGCCAGCAGAAGGAATTTATCGCCAGGGCCCGGGAAGTTTCGCAGGCCATAGAATTCACGTACTGCACCGAGATGATAGTCCGTGGCGCAGGCCTGCCCCTGGACCAGATACGCAGGGAACTGGCACCCTACGGCGACTGTCTCATGGTGGTGGGAAACGACCAGACCGCCAAGGTCCATATTCATTCCAACCACCCGGGACTTGTGCTGGAGTGCTGCCTGAAATATGGCGCCCTTCACAGCGTGCAGATAAACAATATGGAGGAACAGCAAAAGGAGTTCAGGCAGCAGCCCGGCCCGGAGAAGCCCCTGGGCGTGGTCTCCGTGGGGCTTGGAGACGGTATTATAAGCATAATGGAAAGCCTCGGGTCCGACGCCGTAATATCCGGAGGGCAGACCATGAACCCCAGCACCGATTCCATACTGGAAGCAATAAACAATACCAGGGCAGCCGGTGTGCTGGTTCTCCCCAACAATGGAAATGTGGTGATGGCCGCGGAACAGGCTGCCTCCATGTCCGGCAAGGAGGTCAGGGTGGTCAGGACCACCAGTATTCCACAGGGGCTGGCGGCGCTCCTGGTTCACAATCCGTACGGTGATTTGGACGATGTGGCCGGCAAGATGCTGGAGGCCGCCCGGGGGGTCAGCTACGGGGAAATAACCAGGGCGGTCAGGGATACCACCTTTAACGGCCTCAGGATAAACAGCGGGGAATACATCGCCGTTTCCGCCGACCGGGTTCTGGCCTCCGGGGAGGAACTCTACCCCGTGGTGAAAGCCCTGGTGGACAGTATAGCCGGCGATGAGGACGAAATACTGACCCTGTATTACGGCGCGGACATATCCGCTGACGAGGCTCTTTCGGTGGCCGGGAGGCTGGGGAAGGAGCATGGCGGCCTGGAGGTTGAGACCCATTACGGTGGACAGCCACATTACCACTTCATAATTTCCGCCGAGTGAAATGGAGGTAATGAGGATGAGTAAAATTAGTATTGTAACTGACAGTACGGCGGACCTGCCTGAAGATATCATTAAAAAATACAATATTACCGTGGTCCCGCTGAAAGTATTTTTTGGACAGGAAGTGCTGCTTGACGGGGTTGAGATAACTCCTGACCAGTTCTTCCGCCGCCAGGTTGCGGGTGAGACATCAAGCACGTCCCAGCCGTCTCCAGCAGAGTTTGTTGACTATTACACCCCCCTGGTGAACGCAGGGGATGAAATAATTTCCATCCATATTTCGGCTCATTTAAGCGGAACGGTACAGTCGGCAAACCTTGCCAGAACAATGTTGAAATACGACAGCCTGGAGGTTATAGACTCCGGGCTGGCCAGCGCCGCCCTGGGCCTGGTGGTTTTAAACGCCGCCAGGGCTGTGGAGGCCGGAAAGTCAAAAGAACAGGTTATGGCCTTGGTTGACGATATGAAGAGGGAGATGGAAGTCTACTTTATGGTGGACTCCCTAGAGTACCTCCAGCGGGGGGGCCGTATCGGAAAGGCCCAGGCCTTCCTGGGGACCCTTTTGAACGTAAAGCCCATACTTATGCTGGAGGGAGGACTGATCTGCCCATTTGAAAAGGTGAGGGGTAGGTCGAAGGCCCTTGGCCGCCTTTTATCCATCATGAAAGAGAAATTCGGGGAAAACGGCAGTGTACAGTGCTGGGCAGTTCACGGAGATTTTCATGAGGGCATGGAGGAGGTAAAAAGGGGACTGGTGGAGAATTTTAACTACACTGAAATTCTGACCGGGCGGCTTGGGCCGGTGGTAGGCACCCATACCGGGCCGGGCTTGGTGGGATTGGCCTGTCTTCCGGCGAAGTATTAGCCGGAACAGGTCTTAAAATCAAAAGAGTTTTAAAAAAAATCACAAAATATAAATAATTATGGAGGTGTAATTTAATTGGGTGAATTGCTTTGGAGGCCTTCTGGGGAGAGGGTTGAGCAGGCTAACTTGACAGGTTTTATCAAGTTCGTCAATGAAATTTACGGCAAGGATTTTAACAGCTATGACGAACTGTATGACTGGTCGGTAACCGAGATTCCCGATTTCTGGGAGTCTGTCTGGAAGTTTTGCGGAATTATCGCCTCTACGCCTTATGACAATGTGGTGACCCATCTGGAAGATATGCTGGGGGCCAGGTGGTTTAACGGCGCCAGGCTTAATTTTGCCGAAAACCTCCTGCGTTACCGGGATGACCGGACAGCCCTCATTTTCTGGAGCGAGTCCGGGAAAACTTCCAGGATTACTTATGCGGATCTATACTATAACGTAACCAAATTGGCCGCAGGCTTAAGAAGCCTGGGGATTAAAGCCGGTGACCGCGTGGCCGGGTTCATGCCCAACATGATTGAAACTGTTATGGCCATGCTGGCAACCACCAGCATCGGGGCCATATGGTCCTCCTGCTCTCCGGATTTCGGCATCAAGGGGGTGCTGGACCGGTTCGGGCAAATACAGCCCCGGGTGCTTTTCACCGCCGACGGATATTATTACAACGGCAAGACTCATGATTCCCTGTCCAAAATAGCCGGAATAATCAGTGAAATCCCCTCGGTTGAAAAAGTGGTGGTGGTGCCTTACACCAGGGAAAGGGCTGACATAAGCGGCATTTCAAATGCCGTTCACCTGAAGGACTTTATGGAGTCAGCCCCGGCGGGGGAACCTGTTTTTGAACAGCTTCCCTTCAACCACCCGGTCTATATTATGTATTCCTCCGGTACCACCGGTGTGCCCAAATGCATTGTTCACGGGGCCGGAGGCACCCTCATACAGCACCTCAAGGAATTGGTGCTGCATACCGACCTGAAGCGGGACGATACAATATTCTATTACACCACCTGCGGCTGGATGATGTGGAACTGGCTGGTCAGTTCGCTGGCGGTGGGAGCCACGGTGCTTCTTTTCGACGGGTCTCCTTTCTATCCCAATGCCGACAGCCTTTTCAAGATGGCCCAGGATGAAAGGGTAACAGTCTTCGGCACCAGCGCCAAGTACCTGGCCGCCGCGGAGAAGGAAAATGTCAGGCCCGCCGAAAAATTCGACCTGGGGGCGCTGAAGGCAATACTGTCCACGGGATCCCCGCTGTCGGTGGACAGCTTTGATTATGTCTACCGGGACATCAAGAAGGACCTGTGCCTGTCCTCCATTTCCGGGGGCACCGACATCATATCCTGCTTTGCCCTGGGCAATCCCATCGGCCCGGTTTACAAGGGCGAACTCCAGTGCCGGGGGCTGGGCATGAAGGTGCAGGCATTCGACGAAAGCGGAAAGCCTGTGAACGGCCAGAAAGGGGAACTGGTTTGCTCCGCCGCCTTCCCTTCAATGCCGGTTTACTTCTGGAACGACCCTGAAATGAAAAAATACAGGGGGGCGTACTTCGACGTTTACGAAAATGTATGGCGCCACGGGGACTTTGTGGAGGTCACCCCCAACAGCGGTGTGATAATATACGGCCGGTCCGACGCCACTCTCAATCCCGGAGGTGTCAGAATAGGTACGGCCGAGATATACCGGCAGGTGGAGGCCCTTCCAGAGATACTGGACAGCCTGGTGGTGGGCCAGGACTGGGACAACGACGTCAGGGTGGTGCTGTTTGTCAAGATGGCCCCCGGGTTTGAACTTACAGGTGATCTGGTGAATAAGATAAAGAAACAGATCCGGGACAACACCACACCCCGCCATGTGCCGGCCAGAATTGTCAGTGTAAGGGATATCCCATACACCATCAGCGGCAAGAAGGTGGAGCTGGCGGTGAGAAACGTGATACACAACCAGCCGGTGCTGAACAAAGACGCCCTGGCCAACCCGGAAGCCCTGGACTATTACAAGGATCTCCCCGACCTGCAGCAGTAAACATTCAAGCAAACATGACATAGGGTGGCCGGTACTGCAATGCCGGCCGCCTTTTTTATACCGCTTTGAAAGGAAATGCGTAATATGGATTTATTTATATGAACGGAGTGGTTCATATGCTGATCAGGTTCAGGAACCTAAAATCCCGGATGGGGGAAATGGCTGATCAGGTTAAGTGCCTGCCCGGTGACAGGATAGTCATACAGGGACGCAAAAACCCACATTTTTACCTGGTGAAATCGGGGCGCATTGAGGTCTTTCATGAAGACGGGGGAAAGATCCTCCTGGCCCGGCTGTCTCCGGGGGAATATTTCGGGGAGGTCTCCTGCCTCACGGGGGAAGTCTCCAGCGCCACCTATGCCGTGGCGGGCAGCGCTGAACTGCTCAAGACAGACCGGGAGGGGCTTTTGAAGCTGATGTCGGAACTTCCCGAATTCAACCGCCATGTTGTGGAGACACTGTGCAGCATGGTAAAGAATGAAGGGGCTGACCGGGGGCAATTCCACTTCCCCGTTCAGGACGGCACCGGTGAAAGCCGCCGGGAGAAAGAAACCGGCCCGGCAGGGAGGCCCCTTGTGGGGCTGGCCCTGGGGGCGGGGGTTGTGCGCGGTGTGGCTCACATAGGGGTGATTCGCTCTTTGAAGAAAAACGGCATACCGGTGGACCTGATAGCCGGCACCAGCGCCGGGGCCCTGGTGGGGGCCTGCCTGGCCGCCGGTGTGCCTCTGGACAAAATTGAGGAGTTTGCCAGGGGGCTGAGGTGGTCCAGGGTGGCCGCCCCCGTCATCCCCCCGGGCAGGGCCTTCTTTAACAACGAGAAACTGGCTGTACTGCTGGATAAAATTATAGGGGAAAAAACATTCAGCGAACTGGAAATACCCCTGGCCGTGGTGGCGGCCGACGCCTGTACCGGCGAGGAGGTCGTCATTAGGGAGGGAAAGGTGTCCGATGCCGTCAGGGCGTCCTCAGCCATTCCGGCCATCTTTGAGCCGGTAAGCCTGTTCGGGCGCACGCTCATCGACGGGGGAACCGTGAACATGGTTCCCGCCAGCGTCTGCCGGTCAATGGGGGCAGACATCGTCATCGCCGTGTCGGTGTCCGACTTTTCTTTCCAGTCTGGGCCTCCCCGAAACATTATCATGGCCATACTGCGCTATACCGACATGATGCTGAAAAAGCAGGTGACCCAGTCAAAAAACCAGTGGGCCGACGTGGTTGTCAGCGTGGAAAGGCCTGATTTAAGCGGGTATAACTTCAGGGAGGCCAGGCAGTTTATAAGGGAGGGCCAGAGTGCGGCGGACAGCGTCATTCCCATGATAAAGTCCCTCATGGCGGCCTGGCGTGGCTAAAACGGGACTTTGGTTTTACTGCTGAACAAGATTATGGCTGCATCAGGGTGATGGTTAATATGATTTATTTGGTTAATTTTGAGTACAGGGCAATATAATTGTAAAGGTCGTTCCTTCTCCAACCTTGCTGTTAACTCTTAGTTCTCCGTGATGGTCATTTATAATCCGGTTGGAAATGGCCAGGCCCAAGCCGGTTCCCTCATTCTTGGTACTGAAGAACGGGTCAAATATTTTGGAAAGCAGATCTTCTGGTATTCCTTCACCAGTATCAATAAAATCAATGATTACGCTGTACCTGTCATTTGACATAAAAGCCTTAATGGTAAAACAACTATGGGCGGGCATAGCCTGAAAAGCATTGTTGATAATATTTAAAAACACCTGTTCAAGCTCATCTTTATCTCCGTTAATAGGAGGTATTGCTTCATCTATAATTAAATTTATACTTATCTCCTTTCGCAAAGCTTCGTTTTCCAATAAAAACATTACATCATTTAAAAGATCCTTAAGGTTGAATAAATCCACTTTTTTCTTTTGGGGTTTGGCCAAATTCAAGAAGTTGGATATGATTTTGTTTACCCGGTCGATCTCAGATAAAACCAGTTGAACGTGTGAATCGAACTGGTGTATTCCCATTTCGCTCATTTTACTGCTTAGTATTTGCACGAAGCCCCTGACTGTTGTTAGCGGGTTTCTTATTTCATGCGCGGTCCCAGCCGCCAACTCCCCTATGGCTTTAAGCTTTTCACTCCGCGCCAGTTGTAATTCGATTTGTTTGATATGGGTTATGTTTTTGAAAACAATTATTGTCCCGTATGTTTCACTATAATCATTCCTCAAAAGATGGGTATCAATAATGAAGTACTCCTTATTTTCAGTATTGGTTATGAATTCGTAGTCCTTTATTTCTATATTTTTCTTTAAGCATTTTATAATATAACTCCAATCTCCAGCCAGGTGGTCAACAAGATGCAGGAAGGATTTGCCCATATAAATGCTTTTGGTAATATTAAAGCTGCATTCTGCATGTTTGTTTACTAAGGTTATTATAAGGTCGTGATCTAGAGTGATAACTCCAATATTAATTGCGTCTAAAATTGTTTCTGATTTTTGCAGGAGTTCGTGGTAGTTTACATCGGTGGTTATATCAACAATAGTGCATACAGATCCAAGCCGTAACTGGCTGCTGCCGAAGATTGGGAAGATGCTAATCTTGACGGGTACTTTTTTTGTGTTCCCTCTGACGATAAGGTTGTCCCGGAAATTACTAACCGGAATTCCAAAATCTAAAATCTTGTTCAGGTTTTGATCCATAAGATTCAATTCCTGAAAAACAAAATTGTTAGAAATATCATCGCAAAGCGAAAGACAGGTCATTTTGGCAAATGTAGTGTTGATAAAGGCTACTTTACCCTCATGATCCGTAATAATAATCGGTTGGCATAAATGATTCAGTATATTGCTGGAGATCCTTTTTATTACATCAGGAGTTAAGGAGTCCAATATATTTCCGACTATCATGGTAAGGGGAAATGATTGTAAGTCTGGTGCTGTGAAACCGGTGCTCAAAGGGATACTCCTTTCTGGCTGTTGGAACTGTTGATAATGCAGAAGTAACTATGCTATTAATATGGTTTATAGTATTAATACTGATAAAGGTCTGCGTATTGAAAAGTTCAAGGCCTGCAAGATCTTACCTATAATACCATATTATATATTTTTTTGACTATTTAGGCAATGGTCCAATGTAAGCTAAAAAAGCCCCTTTCGGGGCCGATGAGGTACAGGCAGCTTTATTATCTGAAACACAAAAATAAAATGACGGTGTTAAACCGTCATTTTATTTTAGCCTTGCTCTTTTCATCCATTCTTGACGCGCAGTGAAGGCATATCTTTCCGCTGGTCAGCACAGTGCCGCATACTTCGCAGAGCTTTAACAGCTTTTCCGCGCAGTCGCGGCAGTAGAAATCCCCTCTCATATCCACGTGGGAGGCGAAGAAATCGGCGTCGTTGTAGTCCACCCACTCCCCGCAGGAACTGCAGCAGGCCTCCTCCATGTCCGTGAGCAGGTATTCCACGGCGGCTTCGGGCTCGTTTGTGGCTATTCCTATTTTCAGTACAACACTGTCGCTTAACGTAAGGTTTTCCATCAGGTACCTGTGAAGTCTCCCGTGGATGCTGTCCGGTTTGTACCTGTCCAGCAGCTCCATCACCGCTTCATCGGTGACCTTAACCGAGGAGGCGAAAAAGTGCTCGAAATCTTCCACTGTCATTTTGTCAAAGGGCATGTCCCAACATTCGTACATGTAACCGGATATAGCCTCGACGTCCCTTAGCTTTATTCCGTCAAAAAGACCTTCCAGGGCGTCCATCATTTTTTCCTTCAGGTCCAGCATATCGTTTTTCATTCTCTCGCGCCGCAGTATGCTTAAGACTTCGTCAGCCTGTAGCAGCAGGTTGTAGGAGTGCTCCTTCAGCCTGTTCAGTATCCTGTCGTTGCGGCTCTTGGTCTTGTTTTTGTAAAAGGACATGTGCTCTATGTTGGACCAGAGATTTTCCACTTCGCTGCGGACCTGTATTTCAAAATTGAACCTGCTCTCCTGCCAGGTGTAGACACCGTCGTAGTGGTGGGTCTGCTTTCCATTTTCGTGCCTGGTCAGAAAGTGCTCCAGGGATGTAATGTGGGTGAACCTGAAAAGCTCTTTCCTTTCTTTTTCTATAAGCCGGACTACCTTTTCCACGTCCTCGTCCAGCTCCACTATGACGTAAACCCCTATGATGTCCGGTATATCGTCCAGAGAAGTGGCGTTTTTGTACTCAACCTTTCTTTCCAGCTTGTCGGCGATGCTTTCCCAGGACTTGACCCTGGTTTCAAACCGATAAAGGGGGTACTGCTTTACCTGAAGCCTGTGGCCGGTACGGAACATGGCGAAAAAGTCCTTCAGTTCGTCAACTATGGCCTCGGCAGCAAGGCTGAAGCTGGCGAAGTTCTCCAAGTAACTGGCTTTCATCTGTTCCAGGATGTTCAAAAAAGATGACCTCCTGACAGGCTGGTATGACCTGATACCCAGTCAATATTATACATTAAACTATCTTATTTATATAATCATTTTATAATTGGCCGCTCAAATCATTCCATGTCGCTCAAGACTGACTCCCACTGGGTGTAATAGTATTCCAGCTGCGCCCGGAATTTTTCCAAATCGGAGTTTTTTTGCAGCAGCAGGTTCAGGTTCGTGTACACCTCGGGACTAAATGTTTCCTCTTCCAGTGAAGCTATAATATTTTCTGTCTCCTCTATGGCCCTTTCCAGCTCCAAGGCGCGCCTCATCTTTTTTTCCTCAAGGCGCCGGGCCTCCTTCTCCTGCCGGTACGCCTGGCGGGCCTTTTCCTTTTCAGCGGACGGCCCGGGCCTGTCGCTGTTCCCGGTAGCGCCCGGGATCTCCATTTTTTCCAGGAAATCATTGTAATTACCAGGGAAAACTGTGATTCCCCCCGGTTTTATTTGCATCACCCTTGTGGCAAGCTTGTTCAGAAAGTAACGGTCGTGGGACACGAAAAGAATGGTCCCGTCAAAATACGCCAGCGCTTCTTCCAGCACCTCCCGGCTGTATACATCCAGGTGATTGGTGGGTTCGTCCAGGAGTAAAAAATTGGCCCTTTGCAGCATCAGCCTGGCCAGGGCCAGCCGGGCCTTTTCCCCGCCGCTCAGCTGGCCCACTGTTTTCAAAACGTCTTCACCGCTGAAAAGAAAGCTGCCCAGCACCCCCCGCACATCCTTTTCATCCATGTACTGGTAATGGCTCCACAAAGCGTCCAAAACTGTTTCCGTACCTTCCAGCCTGGCCTGCTCCTGGTCGTAATAGCCTATGGATACATTGGTCCCCAGCAGCATGTGTCCTCCCAGGGGCCGTATAATGCCCGCCACGGTTTTAAGCAGGGTGGACTTGCCGGCCCCGTTGGGGCCAATCAGTGCCACCCTTTCACCCCGCTCAATCAGTATATCTATTCCGGAGGACAGCATATTGTCCCTGTATCCCACCGAAAGGTCTTTTGCGGTGAAGACCTCCCGGCTGCTTGGCCGGCTCACGGAGAAAGTAAACCTGGCGCTTTTAAGCGCCGTTGGTTTTTCCAGAAGATCGATCTTCTCCAGGGCCTTCTTCCTGCTCTGCGCCCTCCCGGTGGTGGACGCCCGGGCAATGTTGCGCCGTATGAAATCCTCGGCCCTTGCGATCTCTTCCTGCTGTTTTATATATTTTTTCATTTCTGTCTCCCTCTGCTGCGCCCTGAGGGAGATGAACACCGTGTAATTTCCGGTATATTTACGCAGCCTGCCCCTTTCCAGTTCATAGACTGCGCCCACCATGGAGTCCAGGAAGTACCTGTCGTGAGACACCACCAGCATGGACCCGGGATATGCCTGAAGGTATTTTTCCAGCCAGGAAAGGGTTTCCATGTCAAGGTGGTTGGTGGGTTCGTCCAACACCAGCACGCCGGGGCGTGAAAGCAGGAGCCTGGCTATGGCCAGCCTTGTTTTCTGGCCCCCGCTGAGCGTGTCGATTACCCTGTCATAATACTCCTCGCCAAGTTTAAGCCCGTTCAGCACGGACTTTATATTGGCCCGGTATTCGTATCCGCCGTTGTTTCTAAAATCCTCGGACAGAAGGGAATATTGTTCCGATATCTCATTAAAGGCGGCGGGGTCTTGCGACAGCCTGCCGTCACCCATCCTTACTTCCAGTTCCCTTAATGCTTTTTCCTGGTTTATAAGGGGAAGGAAAACTGAAAGCATTTCCTCCATTACGGTGGCGTTTGATGAAAACCCTCCGTCCTGGGCCAGGTATCCCAGGGTTGCGCCGCCGGGCCTGGATATTTCACCGGAATCGGGGGGAATCTTGCCGGCCAGTATTTTCAGCAGAGTGGTCTTTCCGGCCCCGTTGGGCCCAACCAGTCCTGCCTTTTCGCCGTCATGAAGAACGAAGCTTGCCCCGTCCAGTATGATTTTGTCCCTATACGATTTTGAGACCCGGGAGGCCTGTAAAACCACCATTACAGCTTCAGCTCCGGTCAAAATGAATATTTTTAGGATCCGTCGCCCGTCTCTAAGTTTAACCCGTAAAACTCCGGCGGGCAAGAGGGAAGCCCCAAATAGCTTACAGGTCTTAATTGCGGGCCGGAATTCTGGATTCTGGCTCCTGGCTCCTGTATTCTGACGGAAAATATACTCAGTATAAGAATATTATCGGTTGAATGATGGAAAAGCATTGGTATGCAAGGTATAATAAAGATATATTGAAATGGGGGCGTAAAAACACTCTTTTTGGTAGCTCCAAGCAATCTGGTGACATTAGGGCTTGAACCGGCATGGGCCGGGAGAAAGGAAAGGAGGATTCTCCGCCGTGAATGAAAGCAAATGTGCGAGTCTCTACAATGTGGCCATGGAGTTAAAAAACATGTTGGAGGGCATAGCCCACGATTTCTACCGCCACCGGGAGGAGCACCTGTCCAGGGTGGAAGAGTTGAGCGCCACCACCGTAAGTTCCATGAAAAAATCTGTGCTTCAGATACCGCTTATCGGTGGTATGTCTGTAAAGGAAGCAGCGGGAAAATATGAAGTTATGAGGGACTTGGAATACATCAGGCTGAACCTGGAAAAAATCATGAGGGCCACTCAGGATAAGGTCAACAGGAGTGTACTTTTCAGCAACTGGGCGGTGGAGGAACTGGACGTGCTGTTTGGAGGTGCCAGGAAAACCCTGGACAACCTTGCGGACTATTTAAAGCAGTGCAATGACAGGAATAAAGTCCAATTGGAAGAGGAATCCAACAGCCTCATTGAAAGTTGTTTCAGGTTCACCAGGCAGCACGAGGAGAGGTTCATCAAGGGAATCTGCACACCGGAGTCCTCGGCCATTTACCAGTCCATGCTGGATGCCTTCAGAGACATTTTCAGGCACGTAAAATCATGTATTGTCAAGGTTTACAAGCATTAATAAGGGCGGCTTCAGTAATAAGGCGTGGGCTTTTACAGCCCACTTTTTTATCATTGACTAAGACGCAGATATTGCTTCATCGGGGTGTGGAGAATGATAAATTTTTTCGGCAAACCTGCGGAACTTCTGGAAAGGGAAGACCTGAACACTCTGGCCAGGAACGAAATCACCGAGGGGCTGTACATGGAGTACAAGGAGGATTTCCCGGTCAACCTGCCCAAAATAGTGGCTTCCTTTGCCAACACATTCGGCGGCTGGATACTGATCGGGGTGGACGCCAGGAACCATCATAACCTTCCCCTTTCTTTTCCGGGCATAGAACTTTCCGGGGGGCCAAAGGAAAGATTCAGGCACATATGCAGGGACGGAGTCAACCCCGTTCCCCTTTTCACCTCTAAGATAGTGGAGCTTCCCGAAAGCCCCGGCAGGGGGGTGCTGGTTGCCCGTATAGAGGAGAGCAGCTATCCGCCGCATATTACCAGGGACGGGAGGATATACAGGCGCAATGGCGAGGGATCAGACCCCGTTCCGGAAACAGACCGCTACATACTTGACAGGCTTTTTGAGAAAGGCAGGCAGAACAAGGGGCAGGTCAAGGCTTTTATTACCCAGAAGCTGACCGAAATGGAAACGGAATCCCCCGCTGTAAAGGTTATATGCTGCCCGGTGCCGCTAAACCAGAATCTTATTCACCCTTTCTTTGTGGAACAGACCATAGACCAGATAGAAAAACAGGCCTTTCAAATCTGGGAGGACCTCAAGAACGGCAATGTAAGGTTTGAGCCGGAAGGTTTTTCCATTGAACAGGGCTTTCAGGCCCTGGAGATATTGAGATCCGGGGTTATTCAATATAGGCGTGATATTCCTTATAACAATTTCACCGTACCAGGCAATGCACTTCTGGACCATCTGGTGGTGAAAAGCGCTGTGTTTAACACCCTCAAATTTGCCAGGAAGATTTACGGCTGGTCAAACTACATGGGGCTTTTCGTGCCCAAGGTTTCCCTGGAAAACGTACGGGGGATGGGCCTGGACGACCCGGAGTTCGCCGGGCTTTACTCTACTGGCGCCGATTGTTACAACAGGTATGGGGAAGTTACCCTGCCTTACTGGTTTACGCCCTTGCCGGTAAGAGAGCTGGACCATTACGGAAGGGTGGAGGATATGCTGCTCCAACTGGTTTACAGGACATTCGGCTTCAGGGTCCTTGACGTCAAGACCTTCAAATGAAATTGTCACCGGCTAAATATGACCTTTGCCATGCAACTCTTTTAAAAAGGCCGGGAAATAACTTTTTATTGGTCAGTAGTCTGGGGAGGTGTTTTTTTCATAATGCCCCATGTTGTTTATTGCCTGGGGCTTTATTTTGTGCTATCATAAGTCGAGAGGCAACTTGGTGAGAAATTTGAAGTTGTGTGTAAGAGGAGGGATTATGCAGCACAATCCTCTATCGCTTAATTCTTGAAAAAGAAGCGGAGGAACCAGTTTTCCGGGGTGAATCCTTACCGGGTGGCGGACACCGGCCCTTTATCGGGGGCGAAAAACCATGAAGTAAGGTAGGGTTATCTCTTTCGACCCGAACCCGTCAGCTAACTTCGTAAGCGTTGAAGGGGAGGCAGGAAAAGAGTTTTACTTATTGCGTGCGGGCGAACTGTTGTTACGGGGTTGAGTAAAAAACCTGTCTTTAGAGGAGGATGATCCATGTCCTTAAATCTGTCCAGGATATTTGATTTAAACCCTGAGGAAAAAAGGGCCGTGGCTCTGGTAAGGGCGGCGGAGCTAAAGAAAAGGATAAACGATTACACCGAAAAAAAGGAGTTTATAAAAACCGGATTTGACCTGCAGGATATGATAGGTCAAAACAGGGAGAAGATACTTGATCACTTCAACGCCACCGAAAAAGACTGGGACGACTGGCGGTGGCAGATGGGGCACCGGATAAACGACGCCATCACGCTGGGCGTCCTGTTCGACACCGGGGATAAGGACTTCGCCGACGTCAGAAGGGTGGGGATACGCTACCGCTGGTCAATTTCGCCCTATTATGCGTCGCTTATGGACCCGTGCGGCGAAAATGACCCTATCAGGCTTCAGTCCGTTCCTTCCATTGAGGAGCTGGATGAATCGGGCTGCGCCGACCCCATGGCAGAGAAGCTGACATCTCCGGCCCCCTGTATAATCAGGCGCTACCCGGACCGTCTGATTATAAACGTGACCAACCAGTGCGCCATGTATTGCAGACACTGCCAGAGGCGCAGAAATATAGGGGAAGCCGACAGGCACAACTCTCATAAGAACCTCCTGGCCGCACTGGAGTACGTCCGTGAAAACAAAGAAATCCGCGATGTTTTAATCACCGGAGGCGATGCGCTGCTTCTTGATGATATTAAACTGGACTGGTTGCTGGGAGAGCTTGACAGTATAAAGCACGTGGAGATCAAAAGGATTGGCACCCGGGCTATAGTCACCCTGCCCCAGCGTATTACACCGGAACTTTGCGCGGTGCTGAAAAAACATCCGCCTGTCTACATAAACACCCAGTTTAATCACCCCCGGGAGATTTCTCCCGAAAGCAAGAGGGCCTGCGACATGCTCGTTGAAGCGGGTGTTGTGCTGGGCAACCAGGCCGTGCTGTTAAAGGGGGTCAATAACGACCCGCACATTATGAAAAAACTTAACCAGGAGCTGTTAAAGATACGGGTAAGGCCGTACTACATTTTCCATGCCAAGAAAGTGAGGGGCACAGGTCATTTTATAACCAGCGTGGATGAGGGGATGGAAATTATGGAAAAACTGAGAGGCTACACCTCGGGCCTGGCCGTTCCCACCTACGTCATCAACGCTCCCAACGGCTATGGCAAGACCCCTGTACTGCCCCCTTACCTGCTTGGAAAAGAAGGCGATACGGTTATGCTGCGCACGTGGGAAAACCGGGTGCTTGAGTGGTCAACCTGATACCTTCCCTTTACTTTCGGGCCGCCCG
The DNA here is from genome assembly GCA_049325055.1 of Bacillota bacterium. Classification (GTDB taxonomy): domain Bacteria; phylum Bacillota; class Desulfotomaculia; order Desulfotomaculales; family Desulfocucumaceae; genus BRHc4a. The sequence goes on along the minus strand of JBMOPB010000024.1, from coordinate 194,640 downwards.
GGGATGCCTGTTTTCTCCGGGGCCCTTTTTCCGGTATATTACAGAAAATACAAAGGTAAGAGGTTTGGTTTCATGAACAGAATTTATCGCGTACTTTGTATAGCACTTTTATTGGTGCAGGCTTTTTCCGCCCCGGCGGCCGCCGGTGAAAGCGGGGGAGGCCTTTTTTCCGATGTCCCCGATTCTCACTGGGCGGCTCCCAAAATAAAGCTGATGGCTAAAAGAAACTGGGTTTCAGGGTACAACGACGGCACCTTCCGCCCAGAAAGGTTTGTTACCAGGGCGGAACTGGCGGTTATGATTGTTCATGCAGCTGGCCAGAAAAATCCGGCCTCCGGGTTGCCGGGATTTACCGATGTTAATAACCAACACTGGGCTTTTTTATTTGTGGAAGCGGCCAGGAACTGTTTCATCAACGACCCCTCACTGAAGAATGGCCGGTTTCGCCCTGATGATTACGCCACCCGCCTGGAAGCCGTGGCGGCCATCTCCATGGCAAAAAAGTATACTGAACAGGAAGCCGGTCCTGAGGTATTACAATCGGTTTTCAAGGACTATGAAAAAATTTTACCGGAGTACGTAAAAGTCGTTAACCTGGCTGTGAAGAACAGGTTGGTAAAGGGGTACGACGACGGTACGTTCCGCCCCGGTCAGCCGCTTACCCGTTCCGAGGCGGCAGTTTTAATCTACAATGCCTTTTTGGGACAGGTGACTGTTGAGGCACTGGTGAAATCCGGGCTGATATCATCTTTTGACCAGTCTCCTGCCGGTTTTGACAGAATAACCAGTTATCTGGACAGCCGGTTCGCCAATATAGAGGGAATAGAAATAAAATACTACGCCAGGGAAATGCAGTTGCAGGCCGGGAGGTCGGACAACCCCATATTAATCTTTGCCAGGGTTGACCCCTTTAAATATTTTTCCTTCAGCGAAGCCGTATTCAGTCCCAATCCGGAAAAGGCCAAAGCTTTCGCGGAAAAGACTGCTCTGGCCGCCTCCGCAATTTACCCCGACAGAGAGGTAATAGTCATACTGGGCTATAAGAATAATACATTCTACGACAGCACTGAGGTATACGGTAAAGAGTACACCATGTACTCACCCGACACCGGCATCGCAAAAGTGGAAAGGTTTTATGCGGGAGCGATGGGGTATTACGGAATACTGGTGGATTCCTGGCAGGCGTCTTCCTAAATAAAAGGGGCTGCCGCCCCATCGGACGTATCGCGTCATTACCCCGCACTAAAGCAAGGGGCCACACCCCCTTGAAACCCCCGTGTGCAGCCAGGAAATATTATACAGAAATTCCTTCCGGCATAATTTCATGGCTATGTAGAAAAAAGCCTTCGGTCTCATTTTCCGAAGGCCTATATTCTATCGCTGAACCTGTACCCTATTCCGCGCACCGTCTCTATGTAAACCGGTCTGGCCGGGTCTTCCTCTATTTTTTGCCGCAGGTACCTTATGTGAACATCCACCGTCCGTGTTTCCCTGAGTTCGTTGAAACCCCACACTTTTTCCAGCAGCAGGTCCCTGCTGAAAACACGGCCCGGGCTGGAAGCAAGTATTTCAAGTATTTCAAACTCTTTGGGAGACAGGTTCAGCTTGTTTTCGTTCAGCTCCACCTCATATTTTTCAGGCCTGATGACAAGGTTTTTAAAATGTAATTCTTTATAAAACCCGGGTTGGGAGGCACCTTTTTTATAGTCCATACGCCGCAGGGCTGCCTTTACCCGGGCTATAAGCTCACGGGGGCTGAAGGGCTTGGTGACGTAGTCGTCGGCACCCATTTCAAGCCCAAGTATTTTGTCTATATCCTCACCCCTGGCGCTCAGCATTATTATGGGTATCGGCGCCGTTTGCGGATTGGCTTTCAGTGAGCGGCACACATCCAGTCCGTCCCTGCCGGGCAGCATTATATCCAGTATTATCAGGTCAGGCAGGTTCACCGTGGCCATGGCCAGCCCGGTGGTACCGTCCGCAGCCGTCATGACCCGGTAGTTTTCCTTATCCAGGTTATATTTAATCAACTGGACAATATTTTCTTCGTCATCTACCACCAGCACAGTGGGCATGTGGACGATCCCTCCATTCCAAACAATATAAAAAAAATGTTAAAGGTCCACAAAAACCATGTTAAGAATTATTTATTGTTGTTTTAATTCTAAGTAAAGTTTTTAACAGGGCCGGAAGCCTGCCTGTGACGAATATCACACTCAAACTGTGACATTTTGTTGTAGCCCCGGTGGTTGTTCAAGGTATAAAATAAAAACAGGAAATGCCGGGGAGTGTAAAAACAAAATGGAACGGACAGTAACAAAGGAAGCTGATGAATCCCGTCAGTACCGGGAGCGGTATGTAAAGACGTATCTGTGCAAGATGAAGGGCGGAAGATGTCAGGACCTGCCCGCTGTTTCATGGTCAAATTTACTGGTGACCGCAACCGGCAGCCTTTTTGGTATAGGCCTGGTGGGCTTTTTGGCGGCCCATTATAATCTTCCTCTTTTGTTTCCTTCATTCGGGGCCAGTGCGGTGCTGCTGTATGCCGCCTGCCACGTGCCCATGGCACAGCCCAGAAACGTCATCGGCGGACACCTTATATCGGCCATGGTGGGTGTGGCTGCCTACCACTTGCTGGGGGCAACTTGGTGGTCCATCGCCCTGGGGGTGACACTGGCAATTCTGGCCATGACCGTTACGCATACACTTCATCCTCCCGGGGGGGCCACCGCCTTTGTGGCAATATACAACGGCCAGGGTGCGGAGTTTATAATTTCCCCGGTAGGGATAGGGGTGATATGCCTGGTGATCATCGCTGTGCTGGTTAACAATCTGTCCAGCCAGCGCAAGTATCCGGATTACTGGTTTTAGCACCTGTCACGGGGACGGTTCTCTTGGCATCGCTGGGATTTCAGTGGTAACATTATCTCGTGGGGAGCGTGGTATTATATGCCAAGACATGCAAGAGTGTTTAGCCGAAGCCAGGTATATCACGTAATGCTAAGAGGAAACGATAGGCAAAATATATTCATAGATGAGGACGACAAAAATAAAATAATAGATATACTGACAGACAAGAAAATGAATGGCGCCTTTTACATTTACGCTTTTTGTGTGATGGATAACCACATACACCTGATGGTAAAGGAAGGCAGCGATAACATCTCACGTACAATAAAAAGGGTAGCAACAAGCTATGCTTTTTATTTTAACAAGAAGTATAAGCGTATAGGTCATGTATTTCAAGACAGGTATAAAAGCGAAAATATAGAAGATGATATTTATCTTTTATCAGCTATAAGGTATATCCATCAAAACCCCTTGAAAGCCGGATTATCCTCTATCGATGGATACTGTTGGAGCAGTTACGGGGAATATATAAGTGGAAAGGCAAAAGCTACCGATACTAACGACGTATTACAGATGATTTCGGAGGATAATAATGCCGCTATTAAGGCATTTGCAGAGTTTAATCATGAAACTAGCAATTATTCACTCATTGATGTGGCCGATGACAGGGAAGTAGATGAGAAAACAGTGGAAGAATATATCAAAACCTATCTTAGTGACCGAAATATAGGTTTAGAGGACTTGAAGCAGACCGATAAGAGACAGGTGGCGCAGGAACTGATAAGGTTTCTGCTTGAAAAAACAAATCTGTCAAGGAGGAGTATAGCACATATTCTGGGGTTAAACAGGGAGTTTGTGAGGAAAGTTGCAGTGTCAAAAGAACCGTCCCCGTGACATCCAAGAACCGTCCCCGTGACATCACGTGACATCACATGACATCATGACATGACACTGGAAATCGGTTTTTTAGTGCCTCTTGTCCTCTCTCAGCCAATTTTTCAATACCCCTGCTATATCATCGGCGCTGGTTTTTTTGGCTCCTTCCACCAGGAGGTTCTCCTTAAGCTTTTCTATCAACTGCTCCAGTGTAAGGTCCTTGTTCTGGTCTTTTTCCTGCTTTTTGTCTTTCATGTTTTTTCTCCCGGTAAATAATAAGGCTTATCAATAAAGCGTTTTTGACCGCAGGGGGCGCCCGGCTATATTGTAGTTTTCGTCCAGCGGGAACATCACCTGGCGGAATCCGTAATAGAGGTCATTAATGACCAGTATCTTTCCGTCATTAAATTCTTTCACGGTATAAACGGGGTACCTGAAGAAGTTTACAACCCTGTAGAACTGCGGGTTTGACATGTATCTTCCGGCATCCTGCCGGGCCACCGGGGTTACACCAAGTTCCGGGGACTCTTTTTCTATCAGGCTGACCTTTCCCGACAACAGCTGGTCCTCTTTCTCCACTATAACCTTCCAGTCCAAGGGTGAAAAACCGGCCATTACCGAAACCCTGGCGTGCAGGTAAAGGGCCTGGTACTTGTTGACCAGGTATTCATGGCCGGCAAATCTCCCCAGTAAAAAAAGAATTATCAGCAATGTTCCTGCCAGGGAGATAATCCGCCGGCGTCCGGGTGCCAGCCTGCCGGCAATTAGTGCGGCGGCGGCGATTATTATTATTACCAGGTCTATAATGGGAACGAAATCCAGGTAAAACCACCTGTCCCAGATGGGGAAAAAAAGCTGTGTTCCCCAGGATGTGAATACATCAAAGGCAACATGCAGGATAAGGCAAAAAGAGGACAATAGAAATATTTTTTTCCTGTCGGCCCCGGGGGATAGCAGTCCCGCCACAAGGGTGACTATGCCGGCCATAAGGAAAAGGCCGGGCAGAGAGTGGCTGAACCCCCTGTGGTTAAGCATATATTCCGCGGAACTTTTTAGCCTGTAAAGTATGTCAATGTCGGGAAGTTCCGACGATATGAGGCTGATCCAGAATGTGGTTTTGTTTTTTTCCTTGAGAAGGCTGTTGGCTGTAAGTCCTATAAGGGCATGGGTGATGTTGTCCAATTTTACCCCCCCCATTTAACTGGCTGGTTATAAGGTATTATTCCATTTCTTATAGGGTTTTTTGAAAACAGGGTGTTCGGGCCAGCAGATATTAAGAAAATTATATAATATTTTCCCGGTAAGCCCCCAGATAAAATATTTATCATACTCGTAAAAATACATGGGGTAGGAGGTCCTGACCTGCCATCCCTCCTTGTATATGGGCGGAACCTTTTCCAGGGGGAAATCCGGCCCGTACCTGGTGGCTACATCAACGCATGTAACGAAAGGCGGATTGGTAAGGAAGAAGTCCACGGGCACCGTGAAGATCTCGTCCACCTCCAGGGGGTTTGGTTTTATATTGGCGGCGTTTATTTTACCGGCAAAGGGGTAGATCAGGGCGCTTAAGGGAGTTACCAGTATGTCGAGGGGGCCTATTATTTCTATGTCCTTTTGCGAAATTCCCAGTTCCTCGGTGGTTTCCCGCATTGCTGCGGTCAGCGGGTCCGGCTGCTCGGATTTTTCCACCTTTCCGCCGGGAAAGCATATTTCGCCGGGCTGTCTTTTAAGGTCCTTTGACCTGACTTCGAAAAGTATATGGCACCTTCCCTCTTTTTCAACCAGTGGAACAAGGACCGCCGAGACCAGGTGGGCTGAATCGTCCACTATGGCCGGGCGGCGGCCGGCTAAACGTTCGTATATATGCCGCATGAAAAACCTCCAATTTTTTATCTATACATTACTTCCAGGCAGTGTTATTATCCTTTAAGGCGTGTGTCATTTTTTGTGATAAGCATATTGTAGACAGGTGTTTTTAACCGCTATTATTATATATTTAAAAGCAAGCCGGGAGGATGTATTGCGGATTGAATGACTTGTGGGCGCTTCCCTCTGGAGACTGGGTGGTTTATTCCGATGAAGAGGGTGTAATAAAGGACTTTAAGACCCTGGCCGACCTGGAAGTAATTACGTCATACCATGGAATGCTGACCAGGCACAGGGCCATGCAGTTTAAATTTCCCGGCAATGACGATTTGTTGAGATACATTTGCTTCATGACCGGGATCAATTACAACCGTGCTGTCAAACTGCAGAAGCGGCCGGGAACCAGCTATCAAAACCTGTTTGGCAAAGAAGTTCATCAGCAGCCCCTTTTTGTTGACGTAAGCCCTCCGCGAAGAAAGGGAGGAGCGCGGCCCCGATAAAGATGTTTATGAAAACATAATTAATAATTGTTATTCTGACACAGTTTTACCATACCGGTAGCCGGGTATGGTTTTTTTCTTATGACCGAAACCAAAGAGGTAAATCAGCCACTCTATAGAAATAAATATGTGGAGGAGGGATACCATTTGCCTATCGCGGTAGGGATTGCCGGGGGAACCGGTTCCGGAAAAACCACAGTGGCCAGGGCGGTTGCCGGGGCGTTTTTGGACAGATCGGTCATGATTGAACAGGACTGTTTTTACATGGACAGGGGCAACGTTCCCTTCAGAGACAGGAAAGATCTCAATTTTGACCACCCGGATTCAATAGACGTGGGCGTTATGACCGAGACCCTGGTGAAACTGAAAAACAGGGAGCAGGCCAAGTTACCCATATATGATTTTACCACCCACACCCGCAGGAAGGAAATGATTGCCGTAGGCCCGGCAGATGTTATCGTGGTGGAGGGGATACTTATTTTACACTACCCGGAGTTGAGGAAATTGTTTGACCTGAAGGTGTTCGTGCAGACTGACTCGGATATAAGGCTTCTCAGGAGGATTAAAAGGGATATCGAGGAAAGGGGCCGCACCCTGGGTGTTGTATTCACCCAGTACTTAAAGAGCGTCAAGCCCATGCATGAAATGTATGTTGAGCCGTCCAAACACCATGCCGACATAATTATTCCCGAGGGGGGATTCAATGTTGTCGGCGTGGAGACCATAATATCCCAGGTGTCAAAAATGCTAAGGTACGACATCGACTAAAAGAAAGTGGGGGTTAAACCTTGCCCTCCCGTCTCAGCTCGGCCATTCTGCCGAAAATGAACTGGTAAATAATATCTTTTTGTGAGTTGGATATATTTGTAAACTGAAGCCCGATGTGATAAAATTTATCTTTTTTATATTCAATAGCCTGAACTCGTACTACTTTTGACTCCAGTTGAAAGCTGTGCGCCGTTCCCTTGACCGTCAGGTCAAATTTCACCATTATGATAGATCCTTCAGAAACAGGCTCCGGTACCGAAAGCTTCATGCCTCCTGCGCTTATATTCAGTGTGGTGGCTTTTATATACCGCTGCTTTTCGCTTGGTTTGGGCGGCAGGCAGTACTCAACGTCCAGCAGGACGTCAAGGCGGACATGCTGTCTGAGCTGAACCCTCTTTATTTCAGAGGGGTAGCTTAAAACGTAGAGGGGCACGTTGTCAATTTTCAAACCCTTCACCTTGGTGGTGAATTCAAAGCAGTGGGCATCCCCCGGCAGCCTGACGGTCAGTAAGTCACCCACCCTGGCCTGTAAAGGTGATGAATGTGAAAGAGGGAGGGCTATGGTTATTTCATCGTTTTTAATGCTTTCAATTACCGATGAATACTGATCTTTGCCGTCATTCCTGTAAACATATATTTTCTGCCGGGCTTTAAGAACAGAAGGAGCCATACTCAGCGGCCTCCTGGTTGTTATGAGATGTAACCTTAACGTTAATAGTTAGAATTCTATCAGATCCGCTGTTACTCCTTCTTTAAAATCGCTGCGAATGAAATGGGGGATTCTGGAATTTATAATATTAATAATCTTAAATAGTTGTTGACTTTATTTCAATAATATCGAATAACCCTGTGATATAATAAAAATCCCGCTTCTAGCGGGACTTTATTTATAATTTGACATAGAGCGAATTTTCCGCGGGTTCGAATCTTGCCTCAAATTTACCTCTTTTGTTAATTCCGAATTGATTGAAGAAACCTTTGCCGAAGACCTTGGTTTTCTTAATCTCCATTCCCCCGTCATTTACGCCGCGGATTCTTATTGTTTTGGTATCCCTGTCGTATGCCAATTCAATCCTGGAGGCCCCTATTCTTTCCCTGGCCACATTGTTGAGAACTATTGAGGTTTTAGACAAAGAAACGATAGGAGCTTTTTCTTGTCTTTCACCGCGGGGTTTATACACTTCAAAGGCCACATTATCACTCCTTTCCGGCAAAAAAGATCACCACCTGCTAATTCTAACTAATGATAATATTATTGTCAATGTATTTTAATAATTATTTTTATATCTAAATTTATTTTTTGTAGGTTGTGATTGGTACTGTACTGTTCTATTATAGCTAAGCATTTTTATTTTACAGCCGCATTAGTGCTGATGTTCTTTGCCTCTTGCGTTATAATGGTTACCATACTTCGGGGGTGGAGCTATAAATCCACTTTTGTTTCGATGTTACATATATTATTGATTGAGAAGCTTTTTATAGCCCTGAGAAATGATTCGATAATTTCAGGGTCAAATTGGGTGGATTTGCCCATCTTAAGCCTGTTAACCGCCTCACGGTGTGAAAGTCCCTTTCTGTAAGGGCGATCCGTGGTCATGGCCTCATATGAGTCCGCCACTGATATTATCCTTGATAAAAGGGGGATATCGTCCCCGGATAGCCCCCGGGGATAACCCCGGCCGTTGTAGAATTCATGATGGTAATATAATATATCTGAATATCGTCTGTAGCGGTTTATTTCCTGTAAAATATTTTTTCCCTTGGCGGGATGGCATCTGATGATTTCAATCTCACTTTCTGTGAGACTGGCGGACTTAAACAAAATCCCCGGCGGGATTAATAATTTTCCGATGTCGTGAAGGAGTGCCGATGTGCGGAGTTCCGCCATCATTTTTTCGGGTAGGCCCATTTCACGTCCGGACATGACGGCATAGGCCGATACCCTTATGGAATGTAATCCCACTATTTCAGAAGTGGTACGCAGAAAGGATATCAGTGCCCCGTTGCTTTCAGGCGGGTCAATCCGGGATATTGTTATCAGTTTTTCTAATAGTATACTTTCAGGGTCTTTCATTTGGCACTCCGGACGTTGGACGAAATCTTTTTTTGACGCCTGGTTTTGGTTTTTAGACATAAGGTACCGGGTACCTAAGTTATTCAGCGCGTGGCCCATCAAAAGGTATGGTTTGGAGGGGTCCACCAGCGCGTGCTCGCTGGGCCGTGAGAAAAGCGCCGCGGTGTTTCTGGGGAAATACTGGTCCAGCGGGTTTTCCACGGCAATGAATATTACCAGGGAGTCACTGCTTTTTCTTCCAACTCTTCCCGCCTGCTGCCACGTGGAGGCAATGGTCCCGGGAAAGCCGGCAATAATGCAAACGTCCAGGTCCCCCACATCGATGCACAGCTTCAGTGCGTTGGTGCTGATTACCCCCAGCAGCCCCGTCTCGCCCCGGGTGGTCAAAGGGCTCCACGTCGAATAATTCGTTGTCGGGCAGGGAAAGAATAACATTTATAAACTCATCCCTGTCTTCGGACCTGTGCCTGGAAAGGTCCTTTTTGAGGGTAAACCTGAAGCCTTCCCCGGCGTTGTGGTCGTAAAAGGCCCACCCCTGGTCTTGTGTGTTCAAAATGGTGCCGCCTTCCCTGGAGCAGCCGGTGAATACCTGGATTGCATGCAGGGTGCAGCCGCCCCCGCCGGCAAATACTGAAAGTTCCCCCTTGTCCACAAGCTTCAGGGCGTACCTGCACAGCCTGTAACCTATGGCCGATCCCACACAGAGGTGGCCGTGGCTCTCTATCAGGACGCGTAGGTCCGGAGGGTAGTTTTGTATGTTCATGACAAATACTCCCGGAAGATTATTTTTATTATACGGCAATTATACCGAACATACATTTCCCTGGTCAATAATCTGATAATTACTGGAACTGCCGTATTGTGTCACTCATACAGATGAGGTTTAAAGTCTGCAAAATAAGTATATAGTATTATAGAATGATATTGCGTTTAACTAAAAATAACTCGCCCAACTTTGTCCAAAAAGAACAAGTTGTTATTTTTATGCGACTATTCCCTCTAATCTGAAGTTTTCGCCCGGGGCTTTTGTGAAAATTTATTCTAACCAGGGAGTATTTGTGAAACGTTCGACTTCAATTTGCGGCAATTGGGCGGTTTTTTGTTTAACGCAGTCTTCGCCGGGAGTAATATGTTATCAAAGAAGATGCTATACATTTAGGAGATGATCGTATGTTAAACTCATTCAGGAGCTGGGTGGAAAGGGTTCTGGAGAAGCCCTTTTACGAGGCGGAATTAATGAGGGTGGAGATATTGAAAAAGTATAACAGCGGAGGCCGGCCCACGAAGGGTGAATTAGAAGTGAACCTGAAGGGCCTGCAGCTGAATCATAAGTAGATATAACCCTGTCACCCCGCTTTAGCGGGGTTTTGCTTTTTCCCTGGCAAAATAATCATCTGTTGCAGCTCTACCATGGGTAAAAAATGTCATAAATTGTCGAATTGGTATTTAAAATACCAATTCGTATTTGGCCTGCAAATTCTTTTGCAAAATTCAATTCCCAAGCTTCCTTATATACTATGAAATTCACAATATATCTGCCATGTGAAAAGCACAACTTGTTTTTTATTAAAATATTTTTAAGTTTATGTTGGTATTACGGGAGGATTGTTAAATACTTTATAGAACTTCTCAAAAAACAATATGATTGCAAAGCTCACTATAAATAATAAATCACAAAGGTGATGGCATTGTTGTTTGTTTATTATCAAGAAGTTTCATTGGGGAGAGGCGGATAGAACTTAACAAAATGATAAAAAATTTAAGGCCAAATGTGAAAGATGTTACTAGAAGGTGAGAGGATTGAATTTATTTAGATTTTTTCCTTTGATTGAGACTGTTTCGGGTTATAGCAAAGAGTATTTCAGAAACGATCTTGTTGCGGCCCTGACGGTGGCTGTGGTTGCCCTTCCCCAATCAATGGCGTACGCCATAATCGCCGGGGTGGACCCGGTTTACGGACTCTACTCGGCCATTGTTCTTTCTATACTGGGATCGGCCTTCGGCAATTCAAACCACCTGGCCACAGGTCCCACCAACGCCATATCACTTTTAATCGCCGGAACCATGGGGGCTTTCCTGGGCCAGTCCAATTTCTATCAAATGCTTTTCCTTCTTACATTCATGGTGGGGGCAATACAGTTTTTGATGGGGGCGCTAAAGCTGGGTAAACTGGTGAATTACGTGTCCCACTCGGTGATCGTGGGCTTTACCGCCGGGGCCGGGGTGATCATAGCCCTGGGGCAGTTAAACCAGTTGCTGGGCATAAATCTCCCCAAAGGAGAATTCTCCACACTTGAAAAAGTGATGATGACCTTCGAACATATCGGCCAGACCAACTATGTCGCCCTGGGACTTGGTGTGGCCACCATATTGCTGACGGTTCTGTTGAAAAAAGTAAACAAAAACCTGCCGGGCTCCCTTCTGGCCCTGGTATTTTGCGTGATTGGGGTTATGTTTTTGGACCTGGGCAGATACGGCATCAAGCTGACCGGAGAAATACCCTCGGCCATACCGCCCTTTACCATGCTGGACTTCAGCCTGGAGAATATCCGCTCCCTTGCCGGGGGGGCGGCGGTAATAGCGGTTATCGGCCTTGTGGAGGCGGTTTCCATCTCCAAGGCCATCGCCGCCCAGACACAGCAGAAGCTGGATTCAAACCAGGAATTCATAGGGCAGGGGATCGCCAACATGGGTGGGGCTTTCTTCTGCAGTATTGCGGGTTCCGGGTCCTTCACCAGGTCGGCCATCGCATTCCAGAACGGGGGCAGGACCAGGATGGCAGGAGTCCTGGCCGGGCTGGCGGTGCTGGTCATACTTATATTCCTGGCCCCTTACGCCAAGTATATACCCAGCGCGGCACTGGCCGGGGTGATAATGGTGGTGGCCTATTCGATGGTGGACCGCAACGCCGTTAAAACGGTGTTCACGTCCAACAAAAACGACGCTACGGTGCTGGTGGTCACCTTCCTGGCCACCGTGTTCGCGCCGGACCTTGAGTACGCTATATATTCAGGGGTGATAATCTCCATACTGCTGTTTCTTAACAACACCGGAAACGCCACTGTGCGGCTTTTGGAGGAGGAGGGCGGGAGCTTTAAAGAGACTCAGCCCGGAGTAAACGGAGGTCCCGGCCGGCCCATTGTAACCATACAGCTTGAGGGCAACCTGTATTTCGGGTCGTCCATGGACCTTGACGAGAAGCTGGGGGGCGCCTATTCGGGGGAAGCAAGGGTGTTTATAATCAAGCTTAAGCATGTTTCGTTCATTGACGTCACTTCGCTGGAGATTATTGAAACATTTATAAAGAGGGCGGTAAATGACGGCAAGAGAGTTATATTGAGCGGGGCTCGCCCGGAAATGACGGACGCCCTGGAAAAGGCGCACATAGTGGGACTGGTGGGGAGGGACAACATTTTCATCTCGGAAAACGAGGCTTTCGGGTCCCTGGTCAAGGCCCTGGCTGCCGCAAAGCTGTACCTTGCCTCCGGCGCTCCAGCCGCCGTCCGGGCAGTTCCTGCGGAGGCTGCCGAACTGCGGCCGGCGCCTGTTCCGGCACTGGCCGGGGGGAGGCCGGTCCGGAGGCTGCTGGGGATACTGGAGCGCCTGCTGGAGGATCCTTTCCTGCAGGCCGAACTTTACGCGGTGGATGTGATGCTGAAAAAAGGGTAAGTTATAAAAATTACCTGATTATAAATATAATAACTTTTATAAAAAACGCTGACTGCGGATGTACAGGGGGATGTTGACAGCCCTTCAACAATTACCGCCAGTCAGCTTTCTTTTTTGCATATTGTCGTTTAAAGTACGGCTCTCCTGGTAATAAAAGCAAAAGTCTAGAATAAATTGATTATTTTGTAATGAATATGTATAATATTCAAAGTTGTTAATATTGTTACTGCTGTGTTATGAGGGGGAGTTGGCCTTGGGACTGGATTTTAAAAGCGCCTTGCCGCTGCATATACAATTAAAAGAAATACTTAAGAACGAGATACTTAACGGGCAGTTTAAAGAAAAAATCCCCAGCGAAAGAGAGCTGATGGACAGGTTTTCGGTTAGCAGGTCCACGGTCCGGGAGGCTGTGTCGGACCTGGTCACCGAGGGGATACTGGAGAAAAAACACGGCAAGGGAACGTTTATATCCCACAGGCCGGTGGAGGAATGGCTGGGCAGTATAACCACTTATAATGAAATTATCGGGGACATGGGAATGAAGCCGGGTACAAAGCTCCTGTACCAGGGTATCGAAGCCTCTCCCCAAAGCGTGGCCAATACCCTTGGTGTTGACCGGTTTTATAAAATAGACAGGCTGAGATATGCCAACGATATCCCCATAGCACTGGAAAAACAGTATTATCCACTGGAAATAGGACTCAAATTAAAAGAATATGACTTAAATGACGCGGTCATTTATGACCTTCTGGAGCTGTCTCTGGGAATAAGGCTTTGGAAAGCCGATCAAATCATTACCAGCATTCAGCCCACCAAAGAGGAGGCTGAATACCTGGACATAAAGGAGTCGGCCGGCGTGCTGCTGGTCGAGCGCCTGACATATGACCCGGCCGATAACCTGGTAGAATACCTGAGAAGCATCTTCAGGGCGGACATGTACGCCTTCCGTATAAAGCTGACCAGAAGGCATGGATAGGACACTTTTGCAACAGGAGTGATCAGGGCTTCCCGGTTAAAAACAGAATGGTATGTAGAATTGTAAAACCCGGTGTAGCAAAGAGATCGGGTTTTTGTTTTTCCAGGGTTGACTAAAGTGTAAGCTTAAATTATACTAACTACAAGCAGTAAACTGGTACGTACGTCATAACAACCGGATGACGGCACCATTCTTTGCCAGGGGAGAGTTTATTTTGAAAGTGCTGGTTCTGAACTGTGGCAGTTCCACTGTTAAATACAAGCTTTTCAATATGAAAGAAGATGTGGTGCTGTCAAAGGGTCTGGCGGAGCGTATAGGCTCCCCCGGATCAAGAATAGTATACCATGTTTCGGGGCGTGAGGCTTACATACTGGAAAAAGAGCTGCCGGGACATTATGAGGCGGTGGAAGCCATTCTTGACCTGCTGACCGGTCCTGACCGCGGTGTCAAAAAATTCGACGGTCCAAACTGGCTGGGATAATGGTTTTATTTACAGGCATCATTCTCTTAAAATTTGCTTAGCCCAAGTCCTCCCTTAAAAATAGGGGCTGCCCAAAAGTATAGCTTTGGGGCAGCCTCTTTTATGCTTGTCAGCCGGATTTTTCGGGTTTGTAAGATGGTAAGTACCATTCTCCGTCAATAAAAACAAGTTTGTTCAGTTCTTCTTCGTTAATGGGGTAAAACTCCCAGCCCCTGGAAGTCTGACGGCTGCAGAATCATGTGGACTCCCTTATAAGCATGGGCCTGCCGGTCTGCTGCAGAGTCATCACCCTGCCGTCATTGGGCCTGTACAGCACCCCCGTACGGATCGTCATAGAAATCACCTGCCCGTTCCTTTTTGTATTGGTTGGTATTGCAAATCCAATATTTTTCTCTTGATTTAATTCAATATCATCATTAGATATTAATTGTCCATTTTTCTTTATAATTCCTTTATTTTCTAAGCGTTTAACATCTTTCATTATGGCTTTAATAAGCAATACTTTCTCTTCAGATGTGCGAATTTTTTTCTTTACCTTTTCATAGGGACAAGATGTTTGTTATATACTGACATGTTTCCTGTATTATATCATAATTAATTTTAAACGCGAAACCTCCCAGAAAATAAAACCGCCGGTAGTGTTTTGGAACAATACCTGTTGCAGTAACCGTCCGACAGTTGCTGACAGAGAATTAAGAAGCCTGCTCTGAGGGCAGGCTTCCTGTCGGTATTTATGGATCTTAAGCAACTTTGGATTGTTTTTTACCGCTTGTTTGCGCCGTCAATAAACCAATCCATGTTCTAATGGAATCTATTATCACAGCAATCACCAGCACAATCATAATGCCCGACATTACAGCCAGCAGAATGTTGCCTTTGGGCAGATAGTTGGTAAATATATTCAAATATCCGGCGGTTACTGTGGTGACTGCCAGGAAACTCATCGGGACCAGGGTTGTCCAGGCGTACCGGGCCTTGCCCATCCTGATAATCATGGTGGTGCCGATGGCAAGGGCCATGGTGCCCAGCAACTGGTTGGCTACACCAAACAGGGGCCAGATGGTTGAAATGCTGCCGCCGTATACCAGGTAACCCCAGGCATAGGAAATCAGCACACTGCAGATAATTGTCCCCGGCCACCAGTTATGATTTTTCAGGGGCTTATAAATGGTACCGCCGAGTTCCTGCAAAATGTAGCGGCCCACCCGGGTGCCGGCGTCAATGGTAGTTAAAATAAACAACGCCTCAAACATGATTATAAAGTGGTACCAGTAATTCATCAGGTGTTTAAAGCCCGGTATGCTGGCAAAGATATGGGCCATGCCAACCGCCAGGGATACCGCGCCGCCGGGGCGTCCGGCAACATTCTCGCCCACCATTTCCGACAGTGCGGCAATCTCTTTAACCTCCATGCCGAGACTCTGGAACACCTTGGGTGCCGTGTTAATGGCAAAGTAGTCGCCGGGGAATAGGCTGGAGGCGGCAATCAGGGCCATCAGCGCCACAAAGGATTCCACCAGCATACCGCCGTAACCCACAGCACGGATATCCTTTTCATTCATCAGCATTTTCGGGGTGGTACCGGTGGAAATAAGGGAGTGGAACCCTGACAAAGCGCCGCACGCGATGGTTATGAACATAAAAGGCCATACCTTACCCGGGATTATGGGGCCTCCGCCATTGACAAACTGGGTTACGGCGGGCATTTGGATTACGGGATTTACTATAATGACGCCTACAGCCAGAAAAAGGATAACCCCTATTTTCATATAGGTGCTGAGGTAGTCACGGGGCTGCAGCAACAGCCATACCGGCAAAGCGGCGGCTGTGAAACCGTAAACAGCCAGTATTACGGCCAATTGTTCTTTGGTAAAGGTAAATAGTGGAGCCAGGGCGGCCGAGTGCTGGACATAAGGTCCAACAATTACACCCAGCAATACCAGGGTTACGCCAATCACCGTGGCCTCGCCGATTTTATTGGGGCGAATCCAGCGCAGGTAAGCGCCGATAAACAGGGCAATGGGAATGGTGACGCCCACGGTAAAAGTACCCCAGGGACTGCCGAAGAGAGCGTTGACAACCGCTATGGCCAGTCCGGCCATGGTGATTACAAGTATAAACAGTATAGCTATGGAAGTGAGGAATCCTGAAAAAGTACCCAGTTCCTTTTTGGCTATCTCGGCCAACGACATACCGTCGTAACGTATGGAAGCAAACATGATCACCATGTCATGGACGGCACCGGCGGTAACAGCTCCGATAAGAATCCACAGAGTGCCGGGCAGGTACCCGAATTGGGCTGCCAAAACCGGTCCGATTAGCGGGCCGGCTCCGGCTATGGCCGCGAAATGGTGTCCAAACACCACCCATTTGTTTGTCGGCACGTAATCCCTGCCGTCATTTAAGCGTATGGCGGGTGTTACGCGGGAGCCGTCCAGGCTCAGCACCTTGGCGGCCATAAAGGCACCGTAAAAACGGTAAGCCAGAATCAAAACACAAGCAGCTCCGATAACCAGAGACAAACCGTTCATACATTGAAACCTCCTTTTTTGCTTGTTGCTTAATTTTAAAGGCTAACCATATGTCAAACATCAATTTTGGAGTGGATATATAAAATTGATGAGTGAATAGAAAAATATAAGGGCCGCTGTTAGCGACCCTGAGATTTTGGTTGTTTTTAGTTAAGCAAAGCCGCCGGCTCGTGGGCCCGGTAGCTTTTACTTAAACAATATTCAGCAAATCCTTTAAAGTTTTCACCATGCTTTTGCTTACCGGCACACGCATCTCCCCGGAATTGTCCATGGTCAGCCAGTAGGTACCCTTAAACCAGGGTATAACTCCGGTTACCTGTTCAAGGTTAACAATAAAACTGCGGTGCACCCTCAAAAATGGAGGCTTGCATAACCGGCTTTCAAGTTCCGACAAGTTGCCCGGAAACAGCAATTTGCCGTGGCTGGTGGTAACCGTTACGGTTTTATCATTTGCCTCGGCTAATACTATTTCCGAAAAATTAACCATTACAATAAGCCCGTTTTTCTCCAGGCCAATCTTTTTAATTATTGGCTTTTCTTTGTTGATAATAAGGCGCACCTGTTCCACCGCGCGGGACCAGTCAGATGATTGTTCACTTAGCCTGTTGATCCTTTCAACCGTATTTTTTATCCTGGACTCTTCAAAAGGCTTCAGTATATAATCCACCGCGCCCATTTCAAAGGCCTCAATGGCATGTGTGTTAAAAGCCGTGGCAAACACGATCAGCGGGGGGGCTTCCCTGTTTAGTATCTTTTGCGCCGCTTCGCAGCCGTTTACCGATCGCATTTCTATATCCATAAATACGACATCGGGCTTCAGCTCTTTAACTTTTTCTATTGCTTTCAGCCCGCTTTCCGCTTCTCCCACCACCTTCAGACCGGGGAATTTCCGTAATAAAAAAATCAGTTCATCTCTTGCAGGTTGCTCGTCATCAACAACCAATACCCTTAAATTTTTCATCCAATACATCCTTTCTGTCTGTCAGCAAGGGCAGCTTAAACTTTATAGAGGTACCGGCGCCCGGCTTACTTTTTATTTGCAGGGCGTGTTTACTGCCAAACAACCCGGCCAGCCTGGAGTTTACAATGGACATCCCTATGCCGGTATTTTTACCGTACCTGTACTGCAGTACCTTTTCCTGTTCCGCATAGGGAATACCGACACCGTCATCCGTGACTTCTATTTCAAGGGTGTCTTCATTGCATAGTATGGATATTTCCACATTGCCGCCATCTTCTTTTTCTTTCAGGCCGTGTTTTACCGAATTTTCAACCAGCGGCTGAATAGTGCAAAAGGGTATATAATACTTTCCGGCATCCTCGGAAATATTTATCCGGTATTGCAGCTTTTCCCCAAAGCGGGCTTTTTCAATGGCCAGGTAATCTTGCGTAAAGGCAAGCTCTTCTCCCAGGGTTACCAGCCTGTCCGGTTGACTCAAGGTATGCCTGAAGAAGTTGGCAAGCTTGACCAGCAAATCCCTTGCTGATTCAGGCTGCGTCCTTACCAGTGAAACAATAGTGTTTAACGAATTAAATAAAAAGTGTGGGTTTACCTGGGCCTGTAATGCCTTTAGCTCTGACTTGGCGGCCAGTCTGGCCTGCCTCTCCAACTCACCCAGTTCCAACTGGGTGGAAAATAAGTCCGCCAGCCCCTTGGCCAGCCTTAGATCGAGGGCGGTAATGGCGTCTTTCCTGTCTTTGTACAGTTTTAGCGCCCCTATGACTCGCTTGTTTTGCTTCAGTGGAACCACCACCGACGAGGCCAGCTTACAATTTTGATTGCCACAACTGATTTCCTCTTTGGAGCGGGCAATCTGAGTTTCTCCGGTTTTCATAGCGGTAGCGGTAATGCTGGTAAGCGGGAACATTCCCGGGAGATGGTGATCTTCCCCCAGTCCCATGTGGGCCAGTATTGAATCGCTGTCGGTAATGGCTACAGCGCTCACTTTAGCCGATTTATATATAAGTTCCGCCACCGCCCTGGCGGATTCCCGGCTTAACCCCTGCCTCAGGTGGGGTAAAGTTTCAGAGGCAATATTCAGTATCTTCTCGGCCTGTACAGCCGCGATGCGCTGCCTTGCCTCGTGAACGCTGCTGACAATCAGCATAAACACAGCAATACCTATGGAGTTTACCAGGATCATAGGCAGCCCTATCTGGTTTACTAGAGTTACAGCACTTTCGTAGGGCCTGGCCATTAAAAGAATAATGAGCATTTGAACTGCCTCGCCCGCCATTCCAGCCACCAGCGCAAAATACCAGGGCACCGGCTTTCCATTGTTCAGCCTGTACAGCAAACCGGCAAAGAGGCCCTCTACTACGGCAGCAATGCCACAGGATGCGGCTGTAAAGCCGCCCAGGAAGTAGCGGTGGATACCGGCGATCGCGCCCACTGTTACACCGATAAAGGGCCCGCCTAAAAGGCCGGCCACCATGATGCCGACCACCCTGGAATTGGCCAGTGCTCCCTGAATGGATATGCCTGTATAGGTTCCTACAATGGCTTCTGCGCTAAAAATCAGTACCAGCAGCGCCTTGTCTACCGGGCTCAGGGATTCTGAAATCAGACGCTGGAATACCTTTGTCCTGGAAAGTATAAAGGCAATTGTGGCAACGATACCTAATTTCTCCGCCAGATGTAATGTCAATTCCCACGGCATCAGCTAATTCCACCTTTTAAAAATCTAATAACATAATAAGATTTAAACAAGTATTAGACTAGACCAGTAATTGACTGAAGGCAACAAAAAATATATGGAAGAACGGATTCCATCGGCTTTTTTGTTGCCTGAAGGAATATATAACCGAGGTCGGTTAAAAATTTGTACGCTATCCTGATCCTTGACCTGTAAAGCCTCTTTATTATAGACTTCCAGGAGTAAAACTCTCTCCTGAACCATGTATATCTACGGGGGCCATGTGCCCGGGTATGAATGCCACCCGGGTTTTGGGGAGACAAGTTCGTGCCGTTGAAATATTTTTGTGCTATTCTATATAGAGGTGTTCTTAGGGTAGAGAAAAAGAGGATTTGGGGGAGGATTAATAATGACGCTTAAGATGCACCGTGACATGGTTGACGGCCTGGAGAGAGGTAAAGTTGCCGAACTGGGAATGGAGGACACCTTAAACTTTGAGTGTGACGACCGCTGCATGGGCAGGTGCTGCAATAAAATAAAAATACTGCTGGACCCGTGGGATGTGGAGTCCATGGCAAGACACCTGGGGATCACCGGCAAGGAGTTTCTCGAAACTTACTGCGAGGTGGAGGAGGACCCCCGGTCCAGGTGGCCTTATGTAAAGCTTTATGATGCCGAGAACGGCCCCTGCGCCTTTATGATGGAAGGCGGAAGGTGCACCGTTTACCCCGTCCGGTCCAGGAACTGCCGGACTTACCCGGTGGGCCGGGCGGTGAGGTTCAATCCCGATGGCAGTAAGGAAGAAAAGTATTTTATGGCCGAAAAGCAGCCCTTCTGTTTCGGGCACGGCGCCTCCAGGGCCTGGACTCTGCGCCAATGGCTGGAAGACGCCGGGTCCATTGATTACTACGATCTTTCCGACCTCTACCTGGAGCTGATAAATTACGCCACCGGAGTCCTCCAGTGCGGGCGCTGGATGAACAGCCGTACGGCCAGGATGATATTGCCTTTTTTGTACGGCCCCGAGGTGTTGAGGGCAAAAATGGGCATTACCGGGGAGGAAGTGGACCACAGGGAATTTTACAAAAGGCGCATGGAGGCCATAAAGGTACTGCTGACCGAGCTGGCAGCCGGGTTTGGATTCGGCCCCAACGTGAGAGACGGCGGGGGAGAGGTGGAGGATGTCAGCGTTATGGACAAGGTTAGGGAGATACTAGAGCCTTTCACTGTATTCAAGATAGAAGGGAAAAGGTGATAATGGCTAGAGAAGAACGGGAAGTATTTGGCAAGGAGGAAAGGTTCAGGTTTGAATGCCATCACGGCCTTGCCTGTTTCGGGCAATGCTGCAGGGATATCAACATTTTTCTCACCCCTTACGATGTTATACGCCTCAGAAAGAGGCTGGGTATTTCTTCCTCGGAATTTCTCAGGAAATATACGGAACAGGTGGTGCCGCCAGGTTTTATATTTCCTTTCATATACCTTAAAATGAACGAGGAAGACCAGTTGAAATGCCCCTTTGTGGCGCCGGGGGGATGCTCGGTTTACACCGACCGGCCCTGGTCCTGCCGCATGGCCCCTGTTGATATCGTAGGCCCCGGGTCATTTAGGTTTGCCTTTGACCGCAAAAAATGCCTTGGATTGGACGGGGAAAAGGAGTGGACCGTGGGGGACTGGATGAGGGGACAGGAGATGGAGGAATATGACCTGGTGGAATACTCATTCAAGGATATTCCTCTGCTTGTTGGTTTTACCGGGGAGGAAGCCCTGGACAAAAAGGTAATAGAACTGTTTAAAATAGTCTGCTATGATATTGACAGGTTCAGGGATTTTGCCGTGAAAAACAGGTATCTCATCAGGGAGGGTGGAGTAAGTCCTAAAGAACTGGACAGATCCCTGAATGACGATGTTGAATTGCTGAAGACCGGTATAGAGTGGTTTGTCAACGTTACCAGGGACAAAAAGGTTTTGAAGAAGGTGCACGTCTGAAACCGGCGGGGTGAACCTAACGGTAATGGACTGAAGATTAGGAGAGATTTTCTTATGCTCAGTAAAAAAGAGGGGCAAGAACCGGCCCCGAGGCCCCAGCCGGTGATAAAATGGGCCGGGGGAAAGCGCCGGCTGCTGGCCCGGTACAGCCAGTTTTTTCCCGGCAGTTTCGGGACATACCATGAGCCTTTTTTTGGCGGGGGGGCCGTGTTTTTTCACCTGTCTCCCCCGGATGCCGTTCTGTCGGATTCCAATGAGGAACTGATCAACATGTACCGGGTCATTCAGACCAAGGTGGAACTGCTGATAGAGGATCTTTCCCGCCACCGCAATGACAGGGACTATTATTACATGGTAAGGGCGGTGGATGTAAACAACCTCAGTGACGTCCAGAGGGCCTCCAGGCTTATCTATCTTAACAAGACCTGCTATAACGGGCTTTACAGGGTGAACAGGAAAGGCAGGTTTAACGTTCCCTTCGGGAGGTACAAGCGCCCCAGGATTGTCGATGCCGGGGTGCTGCTGGCGGCCAGCAGGGCGCTGCGCGGGGCGGTTTTGCTGAAGGCTGATTTCGAAGTGGTGCTTGAAAATGCCCGGCCGGGCGACCTGGTTTATTTTGACCCGCCGTATCATCCCGTGAGCCGTACCGCCAGTTTCACCGATTTCACCGACCGTTCCTTCGGCCCCGGGGACCAGGAAAGGCTTGCGCAGACCTTTCACATATTGGCCCGGAGGGGCTGCCTTGTAATGCTTAGCAACAGTGACACCACCTTCATAAGGGAGCTTTACGGTCAGTACGGAGCCGGAGTCATTCCCCTCACCGCCAACCGGTCAATCAACTCAAAGGCCGATCGAAGGGGGCCTGTGGGAGAACTCCTTATATGCAGCTGGATGAAATAAAACATCGAAAAAAAATGACCTCTCACCGGAGGTCATTTTTTTTTTCGTAAAATTCACATTTTAAGCCGGTAGTAACGGTTTAGGAGCTTGTCCAATTCCTGACTGATCTTAAGCCTTTTGACAGGGTCATCCGCATGATGAAGACGTCTTCTCATTTTTTCAATACGGACCAAAAGCCACGGCAGTGCCATGTTTATCCCCCCCGGCAAGGCGTTTTATTTACTGATTTTAACAAAAATCGCATTCTGGGGGACATTTTTTTAGTTGAATTTACAAAAATTTGCACTGTTCGGTTATTTACGACTCATGAGCGGCCAGTCACTTTAAATAAACAGCCGGTTTTCCGTACGTCAAGGAAACGGCTGTTTTTTTAATTTGCTTAATAAAAATTTTGTTGTCAAAGAAGGAGAAACGAAAAAGGTGGAGAACTGTCTAACTGTATAATTGTATATACATATATGGTTATGAGAGTTGGGGGTGTTTGCTTATGAAGTAAAAAATGCTGGCGGGTGAACTTTCTCCGGGGAAATAAGATCAAAAAGGAGGGATAAATCATGTCTACAATGGCAACAGCTGACAACAAGGAGGCCAGCCAGTACCGGTGGGTTATCCTTATTCTTATGGTTGGGTGTTTTCTGTTTACGTTTATAACAAGGTTTTCCTGGCCGCCCCTTATTCCGGTGGTGGTACCGGTATTAAACATGAAAATGAGCCAGGCCGGGGCGTTTATGAGCGCTTTTTACTTTGGTTACATTATTACCCAGATTCCGGCGGGTGTTCTGGCTGACAGGTTCGGGGTCCGGACCATACTGTCAATAAGCCTTATCGTAGAAGGAATTGCCACTTTCGGCATGGGCTATATGAACACATTTGACATGGGATTCTGGCTCAGGGTTGTAACCGGCCTCGGCGCCGGAGCGGTTTTTGCTTCCTGTTCACGGGCTTTGATGGAATGGTTTCCGGCAAAGGAGCGCGGCACGGCCTTCGGAATTATGCTTGCGGCTCCTTCCGGCGGTATAGTGCTGTCAAACTACGTTGTGCCGGCGCTGAATAAAGCATTCAACTGGCAGGGAGCTTTTCAGGCTA
This sequence comes from Bacillota bacterium, assembly GCA_049325055.1. Classification (GTDB taxonomy): domain Bacteria; phylum Bacillota; class Desulfotomaculia; order Desulfotomaculales; family Desulfocucumaceae; genus BRHc4a. Next base: position 171,438 of record JBMOPB010000024.1, on the reverse strand, counting down.
TTGGACTTGCGACGGTTATTGTCGGCGTTCTAATCTTCTTTTTAGTCCGTACATCCGATGAAGTTAAAAGCAGTGGGAATATGTTCGGCGGATTTAAAGTCATATTCGGGAGCAGAGACCTGATTCTCACGGCCCTGGCCGGTTTCTGCCTTATGTGGGTGGAACTGGGGACCGCCACATGGGCAAACGCTTATATCAAGAAGTTGGGTTATTCAGTTCAGGCAGCCGGACTGGTAATGATTTTTTACGGGATAGGCGGCGTTCTGGCCCCCCTGTTGTCCGGTTATATTTCCGACAAAATAGGGCAGAGAAAAAATATCCTTATACTTTCTTACGCCCTGATAGTGCCACTGACGGTCATTTTCGGCTACCAGACTTCTATGACGATGTTGATCATCTTTGGATTTGCCTTTGGGTTCTGCTCGTATCTGGCCAATCCGCACCTTACCGTAATGATTTCCGAGTTCGCGGGAAAAGAATGGGCAGCCACTGCAAACGGTACAGCCAATTTTATCTTTCAGCTTGCGCCAATGATTGGTCCGGTGATTCTCGGCTGGTCCATTGATGTGTCAGGCAGCTTCTCTTCGGTATGGTGGATTATGGCCGCCGGCCCGCTGCTTGGCATACTGTTGCTGCTTCCTGTAAGGCCGGAAAACAAGCGTTCCTAATTGAGCAGGATAAATTGTAAATAAGGGGGGCCATAATGGAAAACATTGCAGCTGTTTCAAAACCACTCAGATATAGGTGGGTCATACTTGCACTTTGTGCTGCCTGCTTTCTCTTTACATTTATTACCAGGTTTACCTGGCCCCCTTTAATTCCTGTTGTTGTACCCGTTCTGGGTATGAAGATGAGCCAGGCAGGAGCTTTCATGAGTGCGTTTTACATTGGTTATGTAATTACGCAAATTCCGGCGGGTGTCCTGGCTGACCGTTTCGGAGTGAGGTTGATTCTGGCAGGCAGTCTGATTTTGGAGGGAATTTCCACCTCGGCTCTGGGATATATAAGCACTTATGAAATGGGTTTCAACCTAAGGATTCTGTCGGGGCTGGGAGCCGGGGCGGTATTTGCGTCCTGCTCCCGGGCATTGATGGAATGGTTCCCGGAGAACGAGCGGGGCCGGGCTTTCGGGGTGTTTCTGGCTGCCCCTTCCGGGGGTATACTTATGACCAACCTCATGGTGCCGCCGTTAAACCAGGCGCTGGGGTGGAATGGAGCTTTTCAGGCTGTCGGGTCTTTAACAATTATAGCAGGGGTTATGGTATTCCTTTTCATGCGTTCGGCGGAAGAAATAAAAGGTGAAGATAAAAGCCTGCTTTCCGGGTTGAAAATATTTTTCAGCGGCAGGAACTTGATATTGACGGCGCTTGCAGGATTCTGTCTGATGTGGTTGGAACTGGGTATGGCAACCTGGGCAAACGCTTATATTAAAAAGCTGGGATTTTCCGTGACTGCGGCCGGGCAGGTGATGGTGTTTTACGGGATCGGCGGGGTCTTGGCGCCGCTGGTTTCAGGGTTTGTCTCAGATTTAACCGGACAGCGCAAGTGGTTGATTATAACGGCATACCTTGCTGTAATACCTCTCACTGTTATTTTCGGATACCAAAAGGACCTTACGATGCTGTCGGTCTTGGGTTTTGTGCTGGGCTTCTGCTCTTATGTGGCAAACCCGCAGCTTACGGTGTTGATTTCCCAGTTTGCCGGAAAGGAATGGGCCGCCACAGCCAATGGGGTGTCTAATTTCATGTTTCAGCTTGCTTCCCTCATCAGTCCCTGGTTGATAGGCATGGTCATCGATGTAACCGGCAATTTCAGCTGGGTGTGGTTTATAATGGCGGCCGGGCCACTGCTTGGCTTAATACTTATGCTTCCGGTAAAAGAGGCAGGTGCCAGGGCATGAACAGGCGGGGGAAACCGTTGCGTAATACTGCTTTTGCAAAATTAAATAAACTGGGGGTTTTTTAATGTCAGAGGAAATCAAAAAACTTTATGAAGAAAGGCTCGGCCGTTACCAGGCGGCAATTGCGCTGGAAAAGACCGACCGGATGCCGATTGCAACGGGCAGTAATTATTTTGCCGAGGTATACTCGGGAAATACCAACCAGGAAACGATATACGACAGCGAAAAGTGGCTTCAGGGGGAAGTGGCTTTCATTCGTGACTTCCCGGAAGTAGACGTTCTCCGCAACAACAGGATTTGGGCGCCCCTCTTTGACGCGGTGGGCTGCAAGACATACAAACTTCCCGGGCGTGAACTGCCCTCCAGGACCCAGTTCCAGTTTGTTGAAGAAGAGTATATGAAAGCCGATGAATACGACGTGCTTATTAATAACCCGGTGGAGTTTATGATGGACCGCTTTCTTCCACGGGCGCTGGGCGACATGGCCGAACCCGGATCCATTCGCTCCCGGATGGCCTTCTTAAAAGGTGGAATGGCCCATATGACCATGGTCCAGATAATGAGGAACAGGTCCATTTATCTGCAGGAAAAAATGGGTATGCCACAGCCCATGACCGGTGCTTTTGTGGCTCCCTTCGATGTGCTGGCAGACGTCCTGCGCGGCTTGCGGGGAATCTTGCTGGATATTTACCGGCAGCCGGACAAAGTTATAGAAGCCTGCGATGTTATTGTCCACGAAATTGCCAACTTCGCCCTGTCCACGGCGGACCCGCTAAAACGCTATCCGATCTTCGTGCCTACTCACAAGGCGTGTTTTATGTCGCCCAAACAGTTCGAAACGTTCTACTGGCCGTCCTTCAAGAAAACCATGGAGATTTTGATTGACGCGGGATATACAATCCGGGCCTACCTGGAAGGAGACTGGGGACACCACTGGCACCATATGCTGGAGTTGCCGAAGGGTAAAGTATTATGTGATATCGACAACCAGGGAGATATTTTCAAAGCCAAAGAAGTTTTGGGTAACCACCAGTGCGTGGCCGGAGGGATCCCGGATTCGTTGTTCATCCTTGGCACGCCGCAGGAAATGCGTGAAAGGGTTAAGATGTTGTGCGAAAAACTGGGCAAAGACGGCGGCTTTATTATCAACGGGGGATGCAATATACCCTATGACACAAAACCCGAGAATTACAGGGCGATGATAGACGCCATTGTAGAGTTCGGGACATACGACAAGAACTATAAACCGAAGCCCAAGGTCTCCCAACCGGGACCGGTTGAGGTAAAAGACTTGAACAAGCAAAGAATGGTAACCCCCTGGGAGGTAAAGCTGGCGGAGTTAGGTGGCGTCATGGGCGATGAACAATTGATAAAACGCCCCTGGGAGATGTTTGAAAGCATGGGTTATAACTGGATCTGGCAGTGGGTAATGTAAAAAACTTAACACATTATATCAAGGAGGATAAAAAATGTCAGAACTTGCACAGGCATTAACGGATCTGGACGAGCAAAAGGTGTACGGGCTGGTTGACGAAATGATAAAAAGCGGTGTTTCTCCCATAGATATTATCGGTGAATGCAATACAGGCATGGTGGGAGTAGGCAATCTGTTTTCCTCCGGGCAGTATTTCTTAAGCCAGCTTATTTTCTCCGCAGAGATATTCAAGACGGTAATGCAGCGCCTGGAGCCCTTGCTGGAGGGCGCCTCCGGAGGCGGGTCGGCCGGCAAGGTGATCATAGGGACAGTCAAGGGCGACATACACGACATAGGCAAGAACATCGTGATCAACCTTCTGCGGGGATCCGGCTTCGAAGTCCTGGACATGGGCGTTGACGTGCCCAAGGAAAAATTTGTTGAGGCGGTCAAGGAAACCGGGGCCAAGGTGCTGGGCCTGAGTGCCCTGCTGAATTTCACCTACCCCGAGATGAAAAACGTGGTTGATGCAATTACCGAGGCTGGCCTAAGGGACCATGTGAAAATAATCATCGGGGGCGCCCCGTGCAACGAGCAGGTACGCCAGTTCACCGGGGCCGACTACTACGCCGAGGATGCGGTGACGGGCGTGAATATCTGCAAGGAAATATATTACTAGACTGATTAACCTGCCGGCCGGTATGAATTCCGGCCGGCAAGTCTTAGCTTGAAGCGGGAGGATGTTATGTTAGTAATCGGCGAAAAAATAAACTCAACCAGAAAGAGCATTGACAGGGCCGTCCGGGAAAGAGCCGCCGGGCTGATCCGGGAGGAAGCACTGAAACAGGCCCAGGCCGGGGCCGGCATGCTGGATGTGAACTGCGGCACCGTGGACGCCGCCGATGAGCCTGCCGCCATGGACTGGCTGGTAAAAACCGTGCAGGAGGCGGTAGACCTGCCCCTGTGCATCGACAGCCCCAACCCCGAGGCCCTGGCTGCCGGCCTTGCCGCGCACCGGGGAAAGGCAATGATTAATTCCATCAGCGGGGAAAGCGAAAGGTTCGGCAAAGTGCTGCCCCTGGTGCGGCAGTCTGGGGCGTCGGTGGTGGCTCTGTGCATGGATGACCGGGGAATACCGGCCGATAAAGACCAGGCCCTGGATGTGGGCATAAAGCTGGTGGGCAGGCTGGTGGACTCCGGCGTTCCCCTGGGGGATATTTATTTCGACCCCCTGGTCCGATCGGTGGCCACCAGTCCCAGCACCGTGGTGGACACGCTGCGCCTGATGGAGGATATGTCGGCCAGGTATCCGGGACTGCATTTCGTTTCCGGTCTCAGCAACGTTTCCTTTGGCCTTCCCGAGCGACGGCACCTGAACCGGGCCTACGTGGTGATGAGCATGGCCAGCGGACTTGACGCCGTTATCGTTGACCCGATGGACAGCACCTTGATGGCCCTGGTGTACGCCACAGAAGCGCTTCTAAACAAGGACCGGTTTTGCATGCAGTACATCCGGTGCTATCAGCAGGGCAGATTAAAAGTATAATTTAAGTGAAAACCGTTGGTGTCTCTTAATTGACTGAGAAAGTTGAGAATAATTGAAATGTATGGTTTAATGGAGTATTATAAGCTGGATGTAAGGCTGACTGAAGAGGATGTTTCCTGCGCAGAGTGGGACAATCTTTCCAGGACAACCAATCCGGCTTCCCGTGTCCTGGTTTCCGAAATACTGAACGAGGCTCACCAGTTGGCCCGGACCGAGGCCGTCTGCAAGACGCTGCCGGTGCTGAAGGCCACAGACAGAAAGATTGTTTTGGCGGACGGCCAGACGTTGACAAGCAGTTTGCTTGCCCGTCTGGCCGGTCCCGCCCGGAGCATGGCTCTCATCATCTGTACGTTGGGACAGGCAATTGACCGCAGGGTGGAGGAATACAACCGCATGGGGTTGCCGGCACACTCGTACTTTTTGGATGTGGCCGGCACGTGCATTATTGAAGCAGCCTGCCGCCAGCTGGTTACCAGGGTTAAAAAACAAGTGGAAACTCATGGGTTTAAGACGACTATACCACTTGGGCCAGGACATTCATACTGGGAAAATTTAAGGGACCAGATTATAATATACAACTTGACAAACCCTTCAAAAATAGGGGTCAGTATGCTCAGTAGCGGAATGATGCTGCCCAAAAAGTCCATGAGCATGGTTATCGGCATCGGGCATGATTTTCCCCCAAGCGCGGAAAATCATTGTCACTACTGCAGTATGGGGCAGAGGTGCCCCTTAAGCCGGGCAGTCAACCCCTTGTAAGAATAGGTACTCATTCTTATTGAAAGGTGGCTGTAATATTTTGGCCGGTGACAGGATTAACAGGAACTCTTTTATACCACCATATTTTCAACTGGCCCAAATTTTAGAGCAGAAGATTCTTTCAGGAGAGTTCAAGCCTGGCGATTCTCTTCCTTCGGAGAATGATCTGGGTAAAGAGTATAATTTGAGCCGGATGACCGTCCGAAAATGCCTGAACATACTGGCTGAAAGAGGACTTGTGTCTGCCCATCCGGGAAGGGGAACATTTGTTTCAAGGCCTACCCTGGACAGGGCAGTTTTTACAATTGACGATTTCAGCAAAGAGATGTTGCGCCGGGGCCTAAAGCCGGAAGCCAGGCTAATGGCAGTTCATGTACTCAAAGCTTCGGGGGAAATCGCCGAAAAACTGGAATTGAAGGACAGCGAAAAGGTTTTATACTTCTGCCGGCTTCTGCTGGCGGACAATATGCCTATGGCTTTGGAACGCAAGTACATGCGCTTTAACAAGGGACGCCCGATACTTGAAAACGAGCTTCAGTACAAAGCTTTTTCCGAGGTTATTTCATTGCACAACGAAGTCTTACCCGTGCGCAGCCGGATGCTGATGCGGGCGTCGATGGCACAGCCGGAAGACGCCTCTATGCTCCAGGTACCTTCCGGTTCGCCGGTTTTATGCCTGGAACAGCATTTGTATGCCAATGACGAAACGGCTGTGGGCTGGGGACTTTTTATTTTCAGGGGCGATCGCTATACCCTTGTTTCAGAAGTCAGCCCACTGAAGGGAGTTGAGTGAATTGCCTAATCTTACCCAGGCAATCAGTGATCTAAATGAAGGCCTTGCCATGGAGCTGGTAAAGCTCCGTTTGGATATGGGGACTGCGCCCCTTGATATTGTGGAGGAGTGCCGGAATGGAATGATAGCTGTCGGGGACCGTTATTCCAGGGGAGAATACTTTCTCGGCGACCTTGTTTTGTCTGCCGAGATATTCAACGAAATCATGCAGTTATTGAAACCGATGCTTGATTTAAAAGAAACACGCAAGCCGGCAGGTAAGATAGTTTTCGGAACGGTTGAGGGCGATATTCACGACATAGGCAAGAACATTACCATATCGCTATTACGCTGCCATGGATTCGAGGTCTATGACCTGGGTGTGAACGTCCCGCCCGATAAATTCGTTCACTTTTTGAAAGAAACCGATGCGGACATATTGTGTCTGTCAACTTTACTCTCTTCCTGTTTTGAAGCCATGCAGCGGACAGTGAGACTGGTTCGCCTGTTTGACAGCGAAAGAAAGATAAAAGTGCTGATTGGCGGTTTGGTAAATGAAAAGGTGTTTGAGTATGCAGGTGCAGACGATTGGGTGACCGATGCCCGCAAAGGAATAACCATATGCAAAAAATGGATTGGAGTGCAATAAGTTGAGCATTGTTATAGAGTTTGAGCCAGTTGGCCGCCGCTTGGAGGCAGAGGCCGGCCAGACCGTACTGGAGGTGGCACGGGAGATTTTCCACCAGGAGCCCGGCGGGGTCAGCGCACCATGTGGCGGAAGGGGGCTTTGCGGGCGCTGCAAGGTCCGGCTGGCAGAGGGGGAGCTGATGCCACCCAATGAAAATGAAAAAAGACTACTGGGAAAAGAAGGTTTGGATATGGGATATCGCCTTGCCTGCCAGGCAATGATAACAGGTCCCGCCAAGCTTGAGATCCCCCCGGAAACTCTTGCAGGACGTCAAAGTTTGCAGCTGGAAGGAACAGGGTTATCCATAGTGCCGGAACCTGCCGTTAATAGGTATGCCATTCCTCTCAAGGCCACATCCCTAAATTACCCTTATTCCGTCTGGCAGCAGGCTGAAAATTTTCTATACGAAATCCATGGACTGTCTGACCTAAAACTGAGTGCAGGGCTTATAAACCGGGTCGGGGCACTGGCTGGCGATGACCCGATAATGGTCACGGTTCGCGGAACGGAAATTATAAATGCCTTCCCGGCCGGAAATTCGTCAAAACCCCTGGGGTTGGCCGTGGATTTAGGCACCACAAAAATAGCCGGTTATCTGGTAGATCTTGAAACCGGGGCTGTTCAGGCCGCCGAAGGTATTTTAAATCCTCAAATTGCCTATGGTGAGGACGTTATAAGCAGACTTGCTTATGCCCTCGAAGGCCAAACTCAGTATAACCGTATTGTGGAGGTGTTGAGGGAAGGTCTGGACCTGCTTTTGCAAAAACTGTGTGAAAAGGCGGGCGTGGCCCCCGGCTATGTTGAAGAGGCGGTGATAGCAGGCAATACGGCAATGCATCACCTTTTATTAAAACTGCCGGTGGCCCAACTGGGACGTTCACCGTATGTCCCGGCGGCGACTCTGCCCCTGGAGATTAACTCGCGGGACCTGGGGCTGGGAATGGCTGCGGGGGCATATGTGTACCTTTTGCCTGCTGTTGCCGGTTTTGTTGGGGGCGACCACGTGGCCATGATTTTAAGCAGCCGTATACATGAGGCCCGTGGAGTAACAATGGGCCTTGACATAGGGACCAACACCGAAATAGTGCTTGCCCGAAACGGAGAAATGATATCATGCTCGTGCGCATCGGGCCCCGCCTTTGAAGGGGCGCACATTCAGCAGGGAATGAGGGCCATTGACGGTGCGGTTAGTAAAGTAACCTTTGCCGGTAAAGGGAATGATGTTTTTTATGAGACCATAGGGGACAAGCCGCCTCTCGGCATTTGCGGATCAGGAGTGCTGGACGCCGTTGCGGGACTGTACCGGGAAGGAGTTGTAAGCCACAACGGCAGACTGGACAGGAGCCACCCCAGGGTAAGGTTTGGAGGAGAAAGGAAGGTTCCCGAATTTGTTCTTGTTTCGTCGGAGGAAAGCGGGTCTCCGGAAGATATAGTGGTCACCCAGAAGGATGTCAGCGAGATACAACTGGCAAAGGCCGCCATTGCTGCCGGAATGAGAATTCTTCTTGAAGAGGCCGGGCTGGAGGCTGAGAATATAGATAGAATAATCGTGGCAGGCGCCTTTGGAACCCATCTTAACCTGGAAAGCGCTATAAAAATCGGCATGCTGCCTGATTTGCCCCTTGAGCGTTATCAACAGGTGGGAAATGCGGCGGGCGATGGCGCCAGGATGGCTCTTCTGTCATTGCCCGAAAGGAAGCGGGCCGAAGAAATTGCCAGGAAAATAAAATACATTGAGCTGGCAGCCATGCCACGGTTCAGCAACAGTTTCCTGAACTTGATGAGGTTTCCCCAGAATTGACCGGACTGATAATTATAAACCGGCAGGACGAATACCTATATATGAATAACTGTCTACTGCGGGTGGAAATTAAACAGCCGTTTCCATAAAGTATGGAAAAACGGCTGTTTAATATTTGGAGGTCGGCCGCTTGTTCAATACAGCTTTGCCGGCGGTTTTTTTACTGCCCGTCTTGGGGTTTTGCCGTCATAGATCCCACGGGGCAGGCGGAAGCGCACGCCCCGCAGCCGCTGCAGCCGCTTTCTCCCAGGGGAAGGCCCAGGAAGGTGGCGATTACCCTGTCGAATCCCCTGTGGGAGAAACCCAGTATGCCGGTTCCTTCCCTTTCGCAGGCGCGGACACAGCGGCCGCACAGAACGCACTTGTTGGGGTCGTGGGTTATCTTTTCAGCGCTGTCGTCCACCGGCAGGTTTCTGTCCAGTTTTTCAAGCCGCGGTGGTTTCAGTTTCAGGCCCCTTTCCCTGGCGATTCTCTGCAGGGCGCAGCTGCGGTTGCGGGGGCAGGACCTGCATTGGGTCCGGTGGTTGGACATTATCATTTCAAAACCGGTGGCCACTATTCGGTCCACCTTTTCGCTGCGGGTGTGAACAATCATTCCTTCCACAGCGCCCTCGGTGCAGGCGGTAACAGGCCTGGGATACCCCTCCACCTCAACAAAGCACAGCCGGCATGAGGCAAAGGGGGCATGGTCTTCGGGCCCGGCGCACAGGTGGGGGATGTAGATTCCGTTGTCCAGGGCGGCCCACAGTATTTTCCGCCCGGCAGAAGTTTCTATTGTTTTCCCGTCGATGGTTATTTTCACTTTGCCGCTCATTGGTCCACCTTCCCTTCCTCAAGCGCCAGATCCGGGGGCGATACCTTGATGACCGCCTTGTACTGGGGCGGGCAGGCTACCATGCAGCTATCGCACTTGACACATTTTTCCTGGTTGATAACCTTGATCCTGTCTTCGTTGCTGTATATGGCTTCAACCGGGCAGCTTCCCACGCAGGCGTCGCAGGATCGCTCGCACTTGTGCGGCAGGATGTAATAGGCGATGAGATCCTTGCACATCAGGGACGGACACCTTTTTTCGTTTATGTGGGCCTCGTATTCATGCCTGAAATACTTCAGTGTGCTCAGTACGGGGTTGGGGGCGGTTTTTCCCAGGCTGCACAGGGAGCCGGCCTTAATGTCCTCCGCCAGGTCCAGCAGCAGGTCTATGTCTTCCGGCCTGCCTTCACCCCTGGTGATTCTCTCCAGTATTCCAAGCATGTGCTTGGTGCCCAGCCTGCAGAAGGTGCACTTTCCGCAGGATTCCTTCTGGGTGAAGTCCAGGAAGAACCGGGCAATTTCCACCATGCAGTCATTCTGGTCCAGAACCACCATGCCTCCGGATCCCATCATTGCCCCTGCCCCGGTGAGGGTGTGGTAGTCAATGGGGGTATCCAGAACCTCCCCGGGAAGGCATCCTCCTGAAGGGCCTCCTATCTGAACCGCCTTGAACTTGTTGTTTCCGGCCACACCGCTGCCCACGTCGTATATAACCTGGCTCAAAGTGGTGCCCATGGGCACCTCGGCCAGTCCGGTATTGACCAGTTTTCCGGCCAGTGCGAATATGGCCGTCCCGGGGCTTTCGGGGGTGCCAAGGCTCCTGTACCACTGGGCCCCGTTTTTTATGATAAATGGAACGTATGAGAGTGTCTTTACATTATTGATAACGGTTGGTTTTCCGTACAGTCCTGCCTCCGAGGGGAAGGGGGGACGGTGCCTCGGCAGTCCCGGCTCACCCTCCATGGAAGCTATCAGAGCGGTTTCCTCCCCGCAGACGAAGGCCCCGGACCCCTGGAATATTTCTATTTCCAGGCTGAAGTCGGTGCCCAGCACCGACTTGCCCAGTATGCCGTATATGACGGCCTCATCCAGGGCATATTTGATTCTTTCCACCGCCAGGGGGTATTCCGCCCGGATGTAAAAATACCCTTTATTGGCCCCGATGGCATAGGCCGCGATGGCGAGGCCCTCCAACACCAGATGGGGATTTGACTCCAGTATGGTGCGGTCCATGAAGGCGCCGGGGTCTCCCTCGTCGGCGTTGCAGATAACATACCTTACTTTTTCTGAGCCGTTTGCGCAGATCTCCCACTTCTTTCCGGTGGGGAAGCCTGCGCCCCCCCTGCCGCGTAGGCCGGAGGAGATGACTTCCCCGACGACCTGCCCGGGATCCAGCCCCAGGGCTGCGGCCAGCCCCCGGTACCCGCCCGTGGCCAGGTAATGTTCAATATTTTCAGGGTCTATGAACCCGCAGTTTTCCATAACCGATTTCTGCTCAACCACCCCCCTGGGAAAATCCTGGAAGGTGGGGATGTAGTCGTTAACCTCGATGGCAGCAAGGGCGAACTCCACACAGGGGTCCCCGCCGCCCAGGAAGTCCCGGACAAGGGTGGCGGCCACTCCTTCGTCCAGGTATCCGTAGCATATTCCGGGGAAGCCGGGGTTGTAGATCACGGCCAAGGGCTCGGCGTAACAGTGCCCCATGCAGCCAACCTCGATTACCCTGGCATCGATCTGATGGCGGCTGATCTCTTCCATGAACGCGTTCAGCACTTTTTCGGATCCGGCAGCCCGGCCGCAGGTGGCGGATCCCACCATGACAAGAGGCTTCTCTCTCAGCGACTTCCAGTTGCTGACGGCTTTGGCGCTTATTCTGTCCAGTATTTCAGCGGCGGTATTTTTTCCGTTCACTGCTCAATTGCCTTCTTTCTTTTGTTGATTGGCCAGCCGGTGGGAAAAAAGCAGGCCGTCCACCCTGGTGGGAGTCATCTTTCCGTGCACGGTTTCATCAACCAGGGCCACCGGGGCCATGGTGCAGCAGCCTACGCAGGCCACCCTTTCCAGGCTGAATTCCCTGTCCTCGGTGGTTTCGCCCACCTTAATCCTAAGAACTCTTTCCCACGAGTCCAGTATAATCTGGCCGCCCTTCATGTGGCAGGCCGTGCCCATGCATACTTTCACCCGGTGTTTCCCGGGAGGTGTAAGGCGGAACTGGTTGTAAAAGGTCACCACACTGTAAACATTCACCGGCGGTATGCCGAAATGGCGGGCCACTTCCTCCATGGCCGGGGGAGGCACATACCCCAGTTCGTCCTGAATTCTTTGCAGTACCGGTATCAGGGAACCCCTGGCGGTATCAAACCCGGCCACTATTTCACGGCTTTTTTCCACAGCTTCCCTTTTTTCCTGATCGGTCAGTATCACTTGGCATTCTCCCCGCATTGAAGTATTAGCGTAATTTAAAAACAGTATAACACGAATAGTCAGGCTTTGGTTATTTAATTAGTCGCGAAACGCCAAAAAAAGGGCTGGAACGGCAAAAAACGGCCCCTGTGTTTTTCTCACACAACTATTATATACCCGTACCCGTATAAATCAAGGGGCGGAAATTTCTAAAGAATCAATAAAGCTTACCGCGTTGAGGGCGGCGGTCTGTCCCTCTCCCACAGATTTGGCCACCTGGTAAGGCTTTCCGGTGCAGTCGCCGGCGGCGTATATCCCCCGGATGCTGGTTTCCATCTTCCGGTTGACCCTGATGGCCCCGCCCTCCACTTCCAGGCCGGGGATAAGTTCGGATGGGGGAGAGGTTTCCCTGAAGATGAAAATGCCGTCTGTTTCGATGGCCCTGCTACGGGTTTTGAGGGCTTTCACGGTGCCGTCGCCTGTTATTTCAACGGGCTGGTCCCCGGCAACAACTTCAATCCTGGTATTTTTAAACTCCGGAACCGATTTGGTCATTGCCATGTAATATACACTGCTGCAGAAGTCCGCCATGAAGCGGGCCTCTTCGGCTCCCTCTCCGGTGTAGTCTATGACGGTTACCGTTTTGCCCTGGAAAAGGGGGCCGTCGCACGTGGCGCAGTAGCTTACGCCCCTGCCTATGTACTCTTCTTCCCCGTCAAGTATTTTCTGGGCGGCCACCCCCACGGTGACAATTACAGCCCTGCATTGGTAGGCGGTATCCTTTAGCTGCAGGGTGAAAACGCCCTCCATGGGATATATGTTCTGCACCTTTTCAGCCACCAGCGGTATTTTAAACTCCTCCACGTGACGGTGAAACCTTTCATAAAGATCATTCCCCCCAATGCCCGGAAAGCCAAGGTAATTGTCAACCCTGGGCGAAAGATTGACCTTGGACCTGCCCGTGTGACCTCCGAACACTATCGCCTTTTTTCTGCGCACCCATGCGTTGACTGCCGCCGAAAGCCCGGCCGGACCGCCTCCCACCACGGCAATATCGTAAACTTCCTGCTCGCTCATTTTAATCACCCCGGTATATTCTTCCCCCTGCTTTTTGTAAAAATCCTCTTTTGCCGGGAAGGTGATATCCGGCCGGATAAAAAAATGCTGTCCGGCCAGAGTAAAAAAGTGTCAATGTGAAAATTTTTAAAAACTTTGGACCGGCGACCCCTGGGCCATCAACAGCGCCTACCGCTCCCTGACCCTTCACCTGGGGGGGGATTAACGCCGGGATGGGCAGGTTTCTGACTTTTGCCATAGCCTTCCTGACATAATAGCGCTTTACCTGGTGCTGACCCGTACCCGGGCGGGCTTGAAGGCTTTTTACAGGTTTACATTGAAGCACAAGAACCTCTACAAGCTGATCAGGGACGCCGAGGGGGTGGCATATTGCCTTATGGGCATAAGCGTCTTCACGGCCATGCGCTGGCCGGTGTGGGAAGGCAAAATGCCTCCCGCTGAGTTTACCGGTGCGGTTTTCGATTTTATCACCAAGGGACTGGCTCCGCGCGAAGAAAAAAGGAATGAAGGTAAATGAAAGTAATCGGCATAGGCGGCAGCCTGCGCAGGAACAGCAACTCGGAGTATTACGTGCGCTACACACTGGATAAACCGGCCGCCGAAGGCATGGAGGCCGAGTGAAACGGTCTGCACCAATCAGTTTTGAAAAAAGGTGCTGACCGGGGAGGCCGTGGTGAAAAGCGGATAGAGGTTGTTGACAAATCACCATGGAGCCGCCGTTGATCAACGGTCACCGGCGGCTTTATTGTTTCCGGCTAAAGAGAACTGATGAGTCAGACACCAAAAAGCAAGTGCTAATCCGAAAAAACGGACACTGGCGAGCCCCCTCGGGCACTGCCCCCGAACTCCTCTATGCAGGAGTTTTTTTTCTTTCTGTTCACGGATACAGGGATTAAGCAGGTTCCCCGGATTCCATGGTGGTTATGTAAATAACCGCGCCATCTTTGAATGCTCGTATAAGCTCACAGTGGCGCAAGACAGCGAACTGCTTCTCCATTTCCCACTGGGGAAGGTCAAAGTGCTTCATTAACTCCTCCCGGGGAATCTTTCCCCGCTCCTTTATAAGATCATAGATCCTCTTCTGCATGGGGGTCAGCCCGTTAGTTCCGGAGTGCCCCATCATAGCCCTGGTTGACCTGGCGCTGTCCACCGCCGTGGGGTCGCAGGGCCTGGGGGGCTGGACCGCCCCTATGTAGCAGTCCTCACACAGTTTCTTGCCATAAAAATCGAATACATCGTCACCCTCGGGTATTATTTCCTTACACCGTTCGCAAATCATTTAGTCGTCCTCCTTATAATGATTCCAGTCCCTTTTTAAGCTTTTCAAGCAGGCTGATGAGTGTTTCCTTTTCCTCCGCGCTCAGGCCGGACATGGTGCGGTGCACGTAGTCACCGTGAACCGGGAGAAAGGCCTCCATAAGCACTGCCGACCTGTCGGTCAGCAAGACCCTAAAGGCCCTTTTATCCGAGGGGTCGCTCTTACGGGTCACCAGTCCCTCCCTTTCCATCCTCTCGATGAGCCCGGTTATGTTGGCCCTGGAAACCATCATTTTTTTACCCAGGTCGGACTGGGTGAGACCCCCGTCACCCGCCATGCGCAGCTGTATGAGGGCTTCAAACTTGGCCCTGGACAGCCCGAAACGGGCGAAATGCATGGCCATAACGTCTTCCAGCGCATCGCAGGCCGACGCCAGCGCAATGACGGTGCGTATGGAAAGATAGCGGTTGGCTTCTCCGGGATCCCTGATAATTTCACCCCCCATATGTAATTGTAAACACATTAACAATATAAATCAACCGGAAGATGATCCAACTTTGAATGGGATTCTATAAACGCCTGCAATCAAGGTGTTTTGGAACCTACCAAAAAAAGTTGCATAATATAATTTGTATGCTAGAATGTAAGTAAGTAGTTCCTTGCCAGGGGGGGGAGGTTATGGCACGTCTCAGTTCCGTAGAGAGGAGAAATCAAATAATAAACGCCACTTTAGAAATAGTTTCGGAAAAGGGCTTTGGAAACCTTACCACGGCTGAAATTGCCAGCCGGGTGGGACTTACGGAAGGGGCTATTTTCAAACATTTCAGTACAAAGTCAGAGATTCTGCAGGAAGTGCTTCTTCATATCAAAAGGACTCTGCTGCCCATGGCAAGTAGCTTGGCCGGTGAGGATTTACCCCCGGAGGCTAAATTGGAAAAAATTCTGAGGGCAAAATTTAATTTTTTCAGCAACTATCCCGGCGTCCCCAAAATAATTTTCTCGGAACAGGTTCACCTGTCCGACGAGAGCCTGCGGGAGATACTGCTTGCCACGGTAAAAGGGTACAGCAGGGTTATTCACGATATTATTCTTGAAGGAATTGAAAAGGGCAGTTTCAGAAAAGACATTGACCCGGCACTGGCCACCGAGGCATTTCAGGGGCTAATACAGGTAAATGTTTTTAAATGGTCTCTTTCAGGCCACGCCTGGGACCTTGCTGACAGAGTAAAAAAGATTATTGATTTTTATGTGAAAACATTGAGGACAGAGTAATATATTTATGCCATATGGTAAGTAAGTACTTACAACCAAGCAGGGGGGATCGAAATGGCTTTTAATAAAAGAAATATGTTTACACTGTTAACCATAGCCGTTGTTTTGCTGGTGGCGTCAGGTCCGGCGATAAAAAAGATCAAGCCGGTGAATACGTACCAGGCCCCAAGGGTCAGCAAGGTGCCGGTTGAGACGGTCCCTGTGAAGGCGGACTCGATATCGGCAGCAATTAATTACTCGGGTACGGTGGTTTCCAACAACGACACGGTGATCTCGTCCAAAATTATTGGCCGGATAACCAGTTTACCGGTCAAGGAAGGAGATGTTGTAAGAAAGGGAGACCTTCTATGTGTAATAGATGACAGTGAATACTCGGGCAAGATAAATACCCTTCGACAACGGGTAAGCACCGCGGAGTTAAACTTTCAGTTTCTAGACCAGCAGCTTGCCAAATATGAGCAACTATACAAGGCCCAGGCCACCTCCGAGTTAAACTATTTACAGTACAAACTGCAGCGCGACGTGGCCGCCAGCCAACTGGAGGAGGCCCGGTTTTCCCTGAGGGAACTGGAAATAGCTCTGGATAGCGCGTACATAAAGGCCCCCTTTAACGGAATAGTCAGCTCTCTGCAGAGCCGGATCGGAGATATGGCCATGGCTGGGAAACCGATTTTGATTCTGTCCGATACAAACAGTTTAAAGGCTCAGGTAAAAGTGACGGAAAACGACTTGGCGGCGATTAGGGAAGGCATGGAGGTGGTACTTTCGTCCTCTCTCCTGTCGGGGATCCTGAAGTCCAGGGTAGAGAAAATATACCCATCTGCTGATCCCCAGACAAGAACCACCATGGTGGAAATCCTGCTGCCCGGGGCGATCCTGAAACCCGGGACCAGCGTCAATGTGGCTTTTTTACTGGGAAGCAGGGAAAAAACGCTGGTAGTTCCCGCCGGGTCGATGATGGAAGATAAAGCCGGGCACTATGTATATGTGGTAAAGGAAGGCAAAGCCGTAAGGAGGAATGTGACCACGGGAATTAAAAACGACACCATGGTGGAAATCACCGGCGGGCTGGCGGAAGGAGAAGAGATCATCGCCTCGGATCTGGCCGGGGTGAGGGATGGCAAAGAGGTGTATGTTTTCAAAAAGGAGGGAGGAGATAAGTGAACTGGCCCGAGTTTTCCATAGGACATAAATATACGGTGTTCGCCATGGTGCTGGCCATTGTCATCTTTGGCCTATACGCCAAGGGCAACATAAAGCAGGAGCTGTTTCCCGAAACGGCGCCGCCCCTGGTCAATGTAATCACCGCCTATCCCGGGACGTCCCCGGCCGATGTGGATAAAAATTTGAGTCAGATCCTGGAGGAAGAGTTCGTCACCATCCCCGGGGCCAAGAATATCAAATCCTCTTCCCAGGACGGGCTGTCCATTGTGAAGGTGGAATTTGAGTACTCGAAAGACGTGGGCGAAGCGGCCGTCGATGTGCAAAACGCCATAGCCAGGATAAGAAAAAAGCTGCCCCAGGGGATCGCCGAGCCCCAGGTGATGAAGTTCAGATCGGCCAATCGCCCGGTTTTGACCCTGGGCCTTTCCGGCAAGGATATAGATTTGGTTAAAGTAAGGAGACTGGCCGACAACGAGATAAAGGACAGGCTGCAGCTTACAGAAGGCGTGGCGGCGGTGGACGTCATCGGCGGAAACAAGCGGCAGGTCAATGTCCTGCTGGACAGGTCGAGGCTTTCGGCCCTCAACGTCCCCCTGGAAAGGGTGGCAGGGGCCATAAAGAACACCAACATTACCGACCCGGGAGGTAAGCTGATACATAGCACCCGTGAATATACGGTAAGGTTTAACCAGGAAAGAGCGGACCCCTCAGCGCTTAACAACCTGATTATCGACAACCGGGGAGGAAAACCGGTTTACCTGAGGGACGTGGCCGCCATCCAGGACGGCACGATGGAGAACAGAAGCGCATACCGTTTCAGTGGAGAGCAGTCCATTGGCATTCAGGTGTTCAAAAAGGATGATGCAAACACCGTGGAGGTGGTGGACAGGGTAAAAGCCAAGCTGGAGGAGATTAAAAGGGATTATCCCGGCATAACCTTTGCCGTGGCCGAGGACGATTCCACCTTTACCAAGCAGGTGGTGGGCAATATGGCCGAAACCACCAGGGATGCATTGATTTTAACGGCCCTCATCGTGCTTCTCTTCCTGGTTGCTCTCAATGAGTCGGTCATTGTGGCCCTGTCCATGCCCCTATCCCTGCTGTGCACTTTGGGGCTGATGAAGGTGGCGGGAATGTCCCTCAACCTGATCACCATGTCGGCCATAATCTTGAGCGTGGGCATCGTGGTGGACGACGCTATAGTGGTGGTGGAAAACATAATGAGGCACCACCAAGAACTGGGCAAAGACATCAAAAGCGCCGCCATCGACGGAACCAACGAAATTATGCTGGCCAATCTTGCCGGCACGTCCACCATTGTCATCGTGATGATCCCCCTTCTTTTTATCGGCGGGTTTGTCGGGCGGGTATTCGGTCCCATGGCCTTGACCCTGATCTTTGCCATATCCTCATCGCTACTGGTTTCCCTAACCATCATTCCCCTCTTGACCTTCCTCCTGGGCGCCAGAAGGTGGGAGCGGGGCGAGAGGATTTTAAAACGGGCCATTTCCCCCTTTACCCTTGGGGTGGATAAAGTGCGGAACTTTTATGTCCGGCTTTTGATTGTGGCCATGAAGGCGCGTTTAATTACGGTATTGATTGCCGTGGGAATTCTGGTGGTGAGTTTAAGGCTGATGGGGGCTATAGGTATGGAGGTGTTGTCCAGGATTGATGCCGGCACCTTCTTTATAACCATCCAGACATTTCCCGGCACCTCCCTGGAAAAAACCTCTGAGGTGGTTGGCTATGTGGAAAAGCTCCTGGATGAGGAGAAAAACGTTATTTCCTACAGCACCCGGATCGGCTACGAGCCCGGCGGCCACTACCTTGGTGAGACCGGCGCCATGGGCGTTTCCCAGGCTTTTATCTCGGTGACCTTGAGCACCAGGAAAGAGCGGAAGGAAACCATCTGGGAAATCGAGGACCGGCTGCGGTCCGAAGTTGAAAAGATACCGAACATAGAAACCTTCGTGATTAAGGAGTCCGGAGGCACCGCCAAGTCCACCACGGTGGCACCCATTGATATAAGGATCTCGGGCGAAGACAGCGAGCTGTCGGATCACCTGGCGGATCAGATTATGGAGAAGGTAAAGTTCATACCCGGGGCGGTAAACGTTTATAAAGGCTGGTCACTGAATACTCCGGAGGTCAACGTCATCGTGGATGAGGAAAGGGCGACCCGCCTGGGATTATACCCGGCCAACGTGGCCAAGGAGGTGTTTGCCAGCCTGGAGGGCATGAAGGCCTCCGATCTGCAGGTAATAAACGCTAAAAACACCGATATAGCGGTGCGCTACAGGGAGCAGGACCGGCAGACGGTAAAAGACTTGCTCTCGGTGAGCATCACCACTCCCACCGGCGCCAATATACCTCTGAGAGCCGTGGCCAAAGTGGAAACAAGCAAGGGGCCCAACGTGGTAA
The DNA here is from genome assembly GCA_049325055.1 of Bacillota bacterium. Lineage (GTDB taxonomy): Bacteria > Bacillota > Desulfotomaculia > Desulfotomaculales > Desulfocucumaceae > BRHc4a. The sequence goes on along the minus strand of JBMOPB010000024.1, from coordinate 152,150 downwards.
CCAGGGAAAACCTTCAGAGAACACAGAACATATACGGCTACACCAGGGACCGGTCTTTCAGCCACGTGGTAAAGGACATACAGAGGGAACTGGACGCCATGGAAATACCTGAGGGCTACAGCGTTCAGATAGTGGGAGAAAACGCCGACCTCGGAGAATCTGCCGTGGATCTGGGCAAATCGCTGGTCATGGCTATTATTGCCGTGTATCTGGTGCTGGTGGCCCAGTTCCGGTCCTTCCTGCACCCGGTGACCATAATGCTGACCATACCCATGGTTTTCATCGGCGTGGCCCTTTCCCTCCTGGTAACCGGCAAGGCGGTATCGCTGTCGGTATTCCTTGGAGTAATCCTGCTGGTGGGAACGGTGGTCAGAAATGGTATTGTGCTGGTTGACTACATCAACAAGGCCAGGGATTCCGGCATGGACAGGAATACCGCCATTACCGAATCGGTGCGCATCAGGTTCCGCCCCATCATGATGACCGCTCTGGGACAGGTGGCCGGCATGTTTCCCCTGGCCGCCGAGTGGGCCCTTGGGTCTGAGAGGTTTTCTCCACTGGCCACAACAGTCATCGGTGGGATTATAACCGGAACACTTCTGACAATGGTGCTGATCCCGGTGATATATTCTCTGTTTGACGACGTCTGCAACTTTGTGACGGGGGCTTCCCGGCAAAAAGAAGCTAGTTTATAATCCCTGGTTAGGTGTCACGGTTGGCGGCAGATAATAATGAGCTGCCTTTGCTATATATCCTTTCATCATTCAAAAAGGCTAACGACAGCCAGACAAGAAAAGACACCCCGGCTATATTAATGGAAAAATGTAGAATGTGATAGAATCCGCCTAACATTCTAAATGCGCCCAGCCACATGAATACCGACGAGGCAAGATTCAATAGCCCGCTGAAAACAAGTACAACGGCCACTTTATAAAGTGAGTATTCCGCCTTTTGTGTCGGCCTTTAGGCGGCTGGATTCTTCCTCCACTTATATACAATAAAAAGTAAAGCCAGTATTGCCGTCCCCAGAGTAGTGATCTGGGCCGCTTTCAGACCTCCCAGCACTGTAAGGCTGTCAGCCCGCCAGAATTCCAGCGTGAAGCGGGTTATTGAATAAAGCAAAAAGTAAGAGAAAGTAACCATGCCGTCAAAGGGCTTGCGCTTCATAATCCTTAACAGAACCAAAAGTATCCCAAAGTCTGCCGCACCTTCAATAATCTCAGCGGGAAACAATGGCTGAGAACCGTAGACAGTATATGCCAGGGTTCCCTCCCGGTAAACTATACCAATAGGCAGGTTGGTGGGTAAACCATATGCGTCTCCATTCAGCAGGCAGCCTATCCTGCCGATACCCTGCCCCAGTATTAACCCCGGCGCCAGAACGTCTGTGAATTTCCAGAACGGAATATTATTTTTCTTAACAAACCAGAAACAGGTGATTAATCCGGCCACCACGGCCCCTTGAATTGATAACCCCCCGCTCCAGAATTTTAACGCCTCCAGGGGGCTTGAGGAAAAGTTTTCCCAGCTGAAAATCACTTCCCATAACCGCGCGCCTAAAATACCAGACAACACGGCATACAGTACAAAGTCCATCACTTTTTCCTGATCAATATTCTCCCTTTTGGCCAGTCTAACCGCCAGCCACAAGCCGGCCAGTATGCCCAGGGCTACCATAACTCCCCAGGATCTTACCGGGTGTTCACCTATATAAAAAATCACCGGATACATAACTTCCTCTCCTTGTTTGCAATTTTTATAAGCCACTTGTTGTTTTTTTGCGCCCATATCTCTCCTTCGATTGAAAATAAAAAAGATGATCTGCTGTTTTGCCCTGACTCAATGATAGATGTGAGATCTTACAGCCCGGACACAGAAGTTTAACATTTTTATAAAAGAATTATGAACCTACCCCACCAAAATATAGTCAGTTATCCGTATAACTGGATAGAATGCAGGCCGAATTTCCTGTGAAGGAATACGGGGGACTAAAATTTCGGGGCGAATCCTTGTGCAATATGGGAGGTGAGATTGCTTGCAAGAAGGATGGGTACCCCTCAACCCTAGCCCTTCAACTAACCCCGGAGGCCAAAGGAGGGATGACATCTTTGATTTTCCGCTTGGGTTTCCTCTTTATACTGCTGGTTACCCTTTTATTTTCTTCCACCTTTGCCTACGCGTCGGATTACACAGTGGTTCCCGGCGATACTGTCTACCTGATTGGGCAGAGATACCACATCGCCGCGGATGAAATCAAAAAAGCAAACAATCTAAAAGATAGCTTTATTTACCCCGGGCAGAAGCTAATTATACCAGACCGGCTTCACACCGTCCGGCAAGGGGACAGCCTGTATTTAATCGGTCTTGGGTATAACGTTTCCTATAAAGATATCATTTCAGCCAACGGGCTCAAAAGTGATGTCATCTATCCCGGCCAGGTGTTGCGGGTCCCCGCCGCTGAGGTATCCGTAAGCAGGGGCGGCGTCCTTCTCCCGGGCAGATACCATTACACAGCCGGAGATTTGGACCTTTTGGCCCGACTGATAACGGCGGAAGCCGATTCCGAATCATACCTCACCAAGGTGGCCGTAGGAGCAGTGGTTTTAAACAGGGTCCAAAGCCCTCTGTTCCCCGATACAATTTCAAAGGTGATCTACCAGGCGGATGGCGGGATATACCAGTTTGAGCCTGTTAAGAACGGGTGGATCAGCCGTGCGGCTACCCCCGACTCAATTCGCGCCGCCAAAGAGGCCTTAGGCGGGGGAGACCCCACCGGTGGCGCACTGTATTTCTTCGAGTCCTGGGTGCCCAACCGTTTTCTGAGATCCCTGCCTGTCAGCGTTGTGCTGGACAGCTTCACATTCGCCTTTTCAAAATAAGCTGACGAATAATCCGTCCGTATTCAAATACTGGCAAGGGTAAGAAAGGAGATAACTGATGCGTATACGTTTTAAGCCGGTGTTATTTGTTGTGCTGAGCCTTTTCCTTTTTTCCACGCTCTTTTCCCTGGGAACAGCAGCTCCCGCTGCGGCGTCCACCGGGACCGCTTTCACGCTAAATGAACAGCTGATTGTTGACCTGATAAACCGGGCACTGGCCAAAGCCGGCCTTTCGTCCCAGGGATCAAACATATTTACACCCTACAAGATAACGGTTTATTTCAATAACGGCAGCCAGATTGTTAAAATTCCCGTTCCACAGCCGCAGCCCAAGCCGGAACCCCAGCCGCAGCCTGTTCCCGGCCCACAGCCTGTACCTCCGGTTCAGGGGCTCAACTCTGACGAGCAGAGAATGCTGGACCTGGTGAACGCAGCCCGGGCCAAGGAGGGGTTAAAACCCCTGGAGGCCGATTTGACCCTGGTCAAAGTGGCCAGGCTTAAAGCCCAGGACATGATAGACAATAATTATTTCTCTCATACCTCCCCCACCTACGGGTCGCCCTTTGATATGATAAAGGCGGCGGGAGTAACCTACAGGTATGCCGGTGAAAACCTGGCCGGGGCGCCTACAGTGGACATCGCCCACACCAACCTGATGAACTCTCCCGGACACAGGGCCAATATACTGAACCCCAATTTCACCAAGGTTGGTATCGGGGTGGTAAGCGGAGGACCGTACGGTAAAATGTTTGTACAGATGTTCATCGGTTGATTGCAGAGTCAGCGGCCCCGGATGTATAATTCCGGGGCCTTCTTCTTGACATGGGCAAGAGTTACATCAAAAATTCCCAACTGAGCAGGAATTTTACCATAAAGTGTCGAACTGTCAACCATTCGTTGGGTAAACCCATCCGAAATGGCAAACCTGGTCGAAAGACAGGGACGCAAAGCTATAGGGCCTTCGGAAACCAGGGATATCCATGGCAGCCAGCTACCGAAGGAGGTTTCTTTTTTGTTGCTCATAACTTGTAACCAACAAGATTTGATATCGGTAGAAGAAGTATTGGCTAGTTTGAAGATGAGAAAAAGGGAAATATCCATGTTAAAACAAATGTCCGGGATTGATCCCCGGGCGGTAAATGGGTTGTTGCAAAAGATAAAAAAGCACCATCATGGGGTATGTCAGCATTCCCTGAATGTGGCCCGGCTTTCTGCGCAACTGGCCCACCAGCTGGCCCTGACGGCAGTTGAGGTATATATTATAAGCATTGGAGCATTATTACATGATATTGGGAAAATAAGCCTGCCCCATGCTATTTTAGATAAACAGGGTAAATTAAATGAAGATGAATGGGCGCTGGTAAAAAAACACCCTCAAGTAGGAGTAAGCATCGTTTCCCAGTACGACTGGGCGCAGCAGTTGGAGCCAATGATACTTCTACATCACGAACGCCTTGACAGAAAAGGGTATTTTGCCGTTTCACCCCAAGAAATTCCACTCTTTGCCCGGATAATCACCCTTACCGATGCCTTTGACGCCATGGTTTCTCCCCGGCCATATCAGGGCCAGCGGGATGTTCGGGACTGTTGGGAGGAAATAGAGAGGTGCAGTGGAACACAATTTGACCCGGATTTGCTGCAGGGATTTTATTCTGTCATTACTCGCAGGTAAGGGTTGATTAGAAAGCGGTTGATGGTAGGAAATTTTGGAGGTGAAAAATCAAATGGCTGCAGGTGCTGATAAATGGGAGAACAGCAGAACGGCGGAGGTTTCTATCCGGCTGTCCGAGTTTGAGATTCCGCCCATGCAGGATGTGCTACTGGTTGGCAAACGGTCGCCAATCGGTCCTGAAGCCGCCAAGAGGATGGTGGATGCCCTTTCCCCGGAGCAATATGAGGTGATTCCCGTAGAAGAAGGTCCTCTGGAAGCGATGGTGGTTCGTAAATCCTTGCTGAAACTCATTCCTAAAGAGAAACTCTTTCCTATTATTTTAGACGAAGGACTTAAAATCGCAACTGAAAACATGGTAATTAAAGCCCAGATAGATGTAGTGGTAATTATTAAACGTTCGATTGATCTCTGAAGTTGCTAAATCAGAATTGTAAATGTGGAGTGGAGAGGTAATGTTAAATACCGTTGGCGCCATTATGAATAAAGAGGTCCAGACGGTTACACCGTGGACCAGCGTTGCTTCTACTGTAAATGTTATGAAGCAATTCGGGATTGGTGGTTTACCGGTAGTGGAAGATGAGCGTTTGGTGGGAATTATTACTTCCCGGGACGTGCGGGAATCTCACCCTAACCGCCTGGTAGCCGATGCCATGACTCGCGATCCTGTTGTAATCAACCCTCAACTTTCTCTTTGGAAAGCCAAGGAACTCCTTGAACAACATCAGATTGAAAGGCTTATTGTAGTAGAAGGTGACAGGGTGGTCGGTATCATTACCGAAACCGAGATTTATGCTGAACTTGGAAAGCATACCGACCCGATGACAGGGCTACCCAGGGCGGAATACCTCTACCAAAAGGCAATCGAACTGCTGCAAAACAATCATGAAATAGCCCTTATTTTTATCGACATTGATAATTTCGGCGAGGTCGACAAAAAGTTCGGCCATGTTGTGGGAGATCAGATTCTGCGGCAGGTTGGGGATCTGCTAAGAAAAAATGCACCCGCCAGTGGCTACCTTTGCCGGTATGCAGGTGACGAATTCGCCTTTGTTTGGCCTGCAACCCAAATGGAGGCCGGGGAACTGGCTCAATTGCTGATAAGCAAGATTGCCCAGATGGTTTTTACCCAAGGCATCCATATCAGCGCGTCGGCAGGAGTAGCAGGGGGCAGGCGTAATAATAAACGCTCTCAAGGGGGAGAAGGCTACACTGTCAATGATTTAGTCAACATGGCAAGCCTGGCGTCTACAAAAGCCAAGCGCGAAAAACGTCAAGTGGTGGTGGCGGAAAGCTTGCAATTGGTTGAGGTGTCTTAAATCAGGATGGGGCTTTTTTACAGCATGGCGGAATTTTAAGCAAGGTATAACTGGGCTTTAATAAACACGAAACGGAGTAGTAACTGCTGCTCTTATTTTTTTGCAAAAAGAGAATATCTTGCCCAAAAACAAAAGGCTGCTGATATGGTTATCAGCAGCCTAAAAAATTTAACGCGTCCAGCCGGAGTGTTCCGAAGGCCTTGCCGCTTCGTGGTCAGGCGGCGCCCACGTGTAATTTTGCGGCTTCCGCATACTGTCTCCGGTGGGCTGAGAGGGCGATGTTACTCCGGAAGGCCTTGCCGGATTGGTACTTGCGGAGGAATCCATATGCTGCATTCCTCCTGGTGCCGCATCACTGTTATCTCCGGCGCCTTGACTCCGGTTCATATTGTAATCTTCATTCATGCCCTGCCGTCCTGAATTCACAGATCCGTGTTCCGGGTACGGTGATCCGGTCTTTGCCGTGCCTTCCGCTGAATTTGGCATCCTCCCGCGCCGCTGCATGTGTTCCCGGGGTTTTACTTCAAAGCTGTTCTGTGGAAAAAGGGTGGGTATGGAAACTTTGTTTTCCTCCAGAACCTTCCGGATATCACCTCCTCGCAGATCTTCGGCCTCTATATTGTGGCCGTTGTGCCGAAAGCGGTCGTAAACCAGGTAAGTGTTAACCGTCATGCCCATTTTTTCAGCCCGGCGCTTTGTGTCCATGTCTGTGCGGCCTACCATTACAACTCCGTATGAGTTTTTACTTATCATACCCTGGCGGACAATTGCGCCAAGCTTTTCCTCGTCAACAACGTTTGAACCACTGCTTTCCAGAGGGACAACACTGACCAGTACGATGTTCCGGTCGTTTTCCAAAAAGCCTTTTTCACTGGCGTCCTCCAGTATCATCTCCACCGCCCGGTATATATCCTGCCCCTTGAGACTGGACCCTGCCACCACATAGTCCAACCCTTTGCCGGCGTCACTGGCCTTGATTACTTTACCTTCCTTGTCGACCAGCAGCTCTATGCCGTGATTGATGTCCAGGGAAACGCTGGCCACAGCGGCACCGGGCCAAAACAGCGGGTTGAATACACCCAGCACAGCCACAAGTATCAGCACTGCGGCAGCCATGGCATATTTCATAAAGGATTGATTGTTCAGGGGACCCGGCGGGCTGAGGTCAACTTCAATCACCCGGCCCACGGCGGGCCGGGACCTGGGGGTGGGGATTTCCACAAAATCTCCTTCTGATGTATATATTACAGTTTTATTTCCTGTACATCTCATTACGAAGCCTTTGGCCTTTTTCACCGCTTTAGCACCTTCTTTTGCGTACTTGTTTCCGGTATCCGGGTGAATTCTTTCAATGGATAAAACCTGGGGTCGGACAGTATTATGGACAGTGCGATCAGGTATTTACGCCCTTTTTCCAAAACCCTGCGCTTTACCCCGGTGATGGACTCCAGTTCCTTTATGGGCAGAAGCTTATATTTTTTCAGGTATTCCAGAAGATCGGGTTCGTCGGTCAGCCTCAGGGCAACCTTCATCAGTGTCTCCTTGCTGTCCCTGTGTTTTGGCGAAACCCTTATCAGATCGTCCAGCGTTACTCCGTATTGATTTAGTACTTCCATATAAATCTCAACCACCTCGGAAAAATCGGCCTGTTTTTCATCCTCGTAGTATTGATCTCTGGAGTATTCAAGATCATAGCGGCTCAATTCCTCGTCCTCGGGGCCCATGGGGGACAGGCTTAAATGCCTGTGCCTGGACTCCCTGCGGAAATAGTCTACCAGGCGGCTTCGGATCACCCTCTGGGCAAAGCTGTGAAAGCCGGCCCCTCCGCCGGGTTTGAACTTGTCTATTGCTTCATTGAAGGCAAGAAGTGCAATGCTTATTTCATCATCGTTGTCCCAGGTCAGAAACCTTTTGCACATCCTGGAACTTATCCCGGCGATAAAGTCCTTGTGACTGTCTATTAACTTGTTCCGAGCGTCAATATCCCCTTTCTGGGCCATCATTATAATTTGGTCCATACTATATTCTTTCAATATAAATCACTCCGCTTATTAATGCTTCGTGTAATCAAAATTGTTTAGGGGGGTAGAGCCAAATATAAATAAGTGCCAATTATTGGTATTTAGTCCAATGAACATCGAACAAGCTATTATATCGCTGCAATGTTACAAAAAGGTCACAAATAGAAATTACCGGGAAATGAAAAATTACCGGTGTTACCGGTATTCACCAAACATAAAACATTTCTTTACATAAAATAAGGTAGCAATTTTTACACAATAATTTTTTTGAGCAACCCACCAATATCACTACATGTTTGCGAAGTATTTATCAAAAGATGCGGGAGGTGATTAAAATATAAAATTAAGCCCGAAGTGATTACCTAAACAAAACATTTTACACGAAAGGGGATATTAACAATGAAAGGTTTCAAAAATCGTTGGCTGGTAGCTTTATGTGTACTTACTCTTGTTATCGGAATGGTGGGGGCGGTTAACGCCGCTACTCCCCAGCAGGGTCAGAATTCAAAGTGGTCTGTGGAATCAATGATTAAAGGCGATTCCGCAAAGATGCCCATGAATACTTACATGAATACCGCTGTCACCGGCGGCAGCAATTCACAGCCTCAAACTGACAGCCCGCAGCCCGAAGAGAGCAGCGCCGGGACTGAGGCAACCGGCAGCCCGCAGTCTTCCGGCACCGGAAATACTTCTGGTCAGAATACCGCTCCCCAAAAGCAAAATGAATTTTACAGCCAGATGTTAGACCAGATGAATCAAGCGATGAATGACCATGCCATGCCCGGCCATATGGACAACATGACCCAGGGGGACTTTGAGGCCATGAAGCAGGCTCACCGGCAATACCACCTGCAGGGCCAGGATGAACCACAGTTTCCCGGCAAGTCAAATGGTAACGGTCCGGGATACGGAAATATGATGTCCGGCAACTGATTCACCCGGTTATGGGAGACGGTGTCAGGCCCTTAAAAGTTGAGGGCCTGGCACCGTTTTATATTCCCGGGGAGACAAAACCTTCCAAACTGTGCTGCAAGTCCGCCCGGCAGGGCGGATTTTTTTTGCCGCAATTGATTTGGAGTTCCAAGCTGGGCACAAAATGTCGGCATTTCCATAATATACAATATGCGTCATTCAAATAATCAGTTGGAAAAGGGTGATTATATGGACAGAAAAATAGTTGTGTTTTCTGAAGAAATGGATCACGGCGCCATCAGGCGGGATGTAATTCCTCTTATGTCCGGCAGGTTTTTGAAATACATCCCACTGGTAAAGTGCGCCGTTGTTTTGCACGACCCCCTGACCCTGAAAAACCTGGCCAAGGTGCGGGGGGTGGCGGATGTGATCGATGATGTCAGGGTTTATGCAATAAGCTACTTCGATAACTTTTTTGATTTCGAGAAACGTTCACAGGTGATACCGTGGGGTGTGGACCGGATAGAAGCTGATAAGGCCTGGGCTGTCAGCACCGGTACTTATATAAAAACAGCGGTTATAGACACAGGCATAGATTTAAGGCACCCGGACTTAAGGGTATACGGAGGAGTCAACACCATCAGTTCCTGGAGAAGTTACAATGACGACAACGGCCACGGCACCCATGTGGCGGGAACCATAGCCGCTCTCAAAAACAATTTGGGTGTCATTGGAGTGGCCTATACCGCGGCGCTGTTTGCGGTGAAGGTTCTGGATTCCCGTGGGGGCGGCTATCTTTCCGATGTTATTGAGGGATTGGAGTGGTGCATAAAGAACAAGATGCAGGTTATAAACATGAGTCTGGGGGCCGGCCAGGATGTAGCCCTCTTCCATGAGGCAGTGAAGAAGGCCTTTGATGTGGGTATTTTCATAGCTTCCGCAGCGGGCAACAACGGGCCCGGGGCCGACACTGTGCTGTACCCCGCCAGGTATCCCGAGGTGGCTGCGGTTGCAGCCGTGGACCGGAACGACAAAACCGCGTCTTTCAGCAGCCGGGGTCCGGAGGTGGACCTCACAGCCCCTGGTGTGGATATATACTCCACATATCTAAGAAGATCTTACAAGCTAATGAGCGGGACTTCAATGGCCACTCCTCACGTGGCCGGCGCCGCCGCCCTTGTTCTGGCCGGGAAAGGACAGATGAGGCCCGGTGAGCTTATGGAACACCTGAAATCCACGTCCCAGGACCTGGGCCTGCCTCCCGAAGAGCAGGGGGCGGGGCTTGTGAACGCTTACGGTGCGGTTTTATGAATAAAATAATTGACTGACCGGATACCACCGGTTTTGGAGCTGGCAACAGCTCTTTTTTTAAGATAGGAAATTTTGCTGGAAGGAATTCTGAGGATAATTTCCTATAGCGGGGTAGGGGGTGTGCCCCCTTGCTTCAGTGCGGGGTAGGACGCGGTACGTCCGAAGGGGCGGCACCCCCTTTTTAATCAAGTAATGCTCATGGAACAAAATAGAAGCTTTATTCGTCCAGAAATCAGGGGCCTGAAAGAGACCCTTGAAAAAGCATAAAGGAAGGGGAGGGTGAAAAGGTGAAAAAGACTCTTATTTTAGCCGTGATATCGGTTTTAGTTGCGATAACCCTTGTGGGCTGCTCGTTATTAGCTTCTGCCAAGAACAAGGGCGATGACAAAAAAACAACTCAGTCCACAGGCGGCGGGGCCTCTGTAAATGAAGGTCAGAAGAATTCCGGCGACACCTCCGGCGGGAAGGATTCCTCCGGAAAAGCTGAAGAGAACAGCTCAATCAGGAGGGATTCGGGAAGGTATGTGGGCCAGATTGACAATAACTTCATAGAGATAAAGATTAGCGGAGTGCCGGATAATATTGCCGCCCGGTCATTTATGCTGGGGGACAAGTTGAAGGAACAATTCAGCAAGCTGGGATTAAAGAAAGACGACCAGGTTGGGTTTACTTATATGGAAAATGATAAAAACCAGATGGTGATAATGGAGATAAAGAAGCTATAAGGCCTGGGAGGCGCGTTACAGTCCGTTAATCCTTGATTTGAAGTTGCAAAAGAGGGGCCGTACAGTACGGTAAAAAAGTACTGTACGGCCTTTTTGTCTTAAACCGGCTTAATCTCGGCCACCACGGCCAGGTGGTCGGAGGCTCCGGAGATTATGGGGAGCGCGTTGACAGCCTGCCAGTGGCGGGACAAAAAAATAAAATCCAGTTGGTGGGTGGGATTGCCGGCGGGGTACGTTTTAAAGCCCCCGGAGGCCTCGGTGGCTTCCCTGAAAGCTTCTGTAAGAATGCCGTATTCAGGTGAGCCGCGTGTGCTGTTTATGTCGCATGCCAGTATAGCCGGCCTGCCGGCCCCGGACATTATCTCCAGTATTTTTTTTGCCTGTGTCCGGCGTTCTTCACCGTCCAGCCCCAGATGGGTGCAGAAAAAGGATACGGCAGTGCCGCCTGTCTCTATAACGGCCTCCAGCAGCCCCCTTTGCTCGCCGCTGCCGGGCAAAAGGTGGTTTTTACCATGCAGCGGCCACCTGCTCATCACGGCATTCCCGTACTGTATTCCGGGAAGCCAGGTCACGTTCGCCCCGAAGGTCCAGTACGTACCCAGAAGTTTGCCCAGGCGCCGGGGCTGGTGGCAAAACCGGCTGCGGGGAGTATATTTGTCAACCTCCTGCAGGCCCATCAGGTCCCCTCCGGTTGCTGACAGCACTTCGGCCGCCCTTTTCAGGTCCACCCTGTTGTCAGTGCCGCAGCCGTGGCGTATGTTGAAGGTGACAACCCTGATAGTTTTCACACAGCATCACCCTTCTCGAAATTCGAAGTTGGAAGTTCGATGTTCGAACCAAAGGGATTGGCTATGGGGTGGATGACACAGGATTCCGGCCTCCAACCTTTGAATTATTGGTAAAGAGTCACCCCGAAATAATCTAATACCGATTGTATGGGGTTGGCGAAGGTTGTATTCTCAGATCCCGCGAACAGAAGGCCCACGGCCCTGCCGTTGCGGTCAACTACCAGGGCCCCGCTGTCTCCTCCGTCGCTTTTTGCATTGAAACCTATCTGGTCCTCATAAATGTACGTCCTTTCTTCGCCATCAACCCGGATGGTGTTTCCAACGCTGACCACCGGACCGGAGGTTATTCCTGTAGAGCGGCCGCTCTTGAAAACAGTCATGCCGGGAAATGCCCGGGCTGTCCCCGTCACTTTTCCCAACTCCAGTATTTCGCCGCTGACCAGATCAGTATTCAGGGGGAGGGCCAGGGCCGCGTCAACCCTGTTAACCGGTCGGTTTCCGCCTTTTTGGACGGGCAGCATGGGAGAAAAGGCGTATAGCCGGGCAATAGTATCCCTGGTAGTGCCATTGTCGTAGGGCCCGGGCTGTAAAACCGCGTCTCCTATCGAGGACAGCCCGTCTCGGCCGCTGGTTTCGTTGGCCAGAATATGGTTGTTGCTGAGAATGGCGACCCCTGCCGGAAAATTGCCCTTTACCAGGGCGCCGAAAGTTCCGGCTGTTGTTCTGTAGTGCCCTATGCTGACGCCGGGCTGGGCCGGCCTCATTCTTTGTTTCCTCAAGTCACCCTGTTCTTCCGGGGGCTGCTGGGGCTGGGGGATGGCGTAGCCCAGCAGTTTTATTCTGCCTGTTTCTATCACATCGGTGGGCAGGTGGTCCAACATCCCGGGAATCATCTGATCGCGCGGGACTTTGGATGCCGGAAGCTTCTTTTTCACTCCGATTATCAGGGAGGGAATACCTGTATTAAAATTGCGCCTGATTTTGGGCCCCAGCCCGATGGAAACCACTCCCGGCAGGGAAAGAAAATTAAACCTGTGCCTGTCTATGGCCATGAAAAAAGGTTTCACAACGTACACCCCACATTTCGCAATAATTTTGTTTTGTTATTGCCATAATATGGTTTGATGTGGGTGGTTGTGAAAAGTGCTCCACATTAAAAACGGGGAAACATGTATAAAAATGTTGTTTTGCGGACAGGGATATTTCATTTTCTGCCGAAACTCAGTATGGAATGTTCAATCACACATAAAGAACGAAATGGAGGAGACAATTTGAGCCCGGTAAACGTTGTTGAGCATCCTGTTATCGGAAGCTGCCTCATGACCCTGCGAAACAAGGAGACACAGATAGAAGAGTTTCGCAGGGCCATGAAAAAACTGGGGCTGCTGCTGGCAGTGGAAGCCACCAGGGACCTGACAGTGAAGGAAGGTGCCGTGGTGACTCCTCTGGACGTGGAAGCCCGTTGTTCTTACGTTAATGACGGCAGGGTGCTGCTGGTTCCGATCCTCCGGGCGGGACTGGGATTTGTGGACGGCTTCCTGGAGGTGCTTTCCGGGGCCAGGGTGGCGCACATCGGGGTTTCCAGGGATCACGACACTTTGGAGGCCAAGAAATACCTGGACTCGGTTCCTCACCAGCCCGGTGAATTCGATCACGTTTTGGTCCTGGACCCTATGCTGGCCACCGGAAACAGCAGCGTGGCCGCACTGGAGATAATAGCCGGAAAAGGATATTCCCCCGACCAAATCACACTGGTGTGCGCCTTTGCCGTGAAGACCGGCATTGATCAGGTCAGGAACAGGTTCCCCGAAGTAAAAATATTGACGGCAGTTATCGACAGGGAACTGAATGAGAAGGCATATATAGTGCCGGGGCTGGGCGATGCCGGAGACCGCCTTTTCCTTTTGTAAAAAAGAACTCCCTTTTTCGGGAAATGATACTGTAATTTTGGAGGAATACCGATGGCAAGAAGAGAGATTCAAGTGGAAGAAAAACTTCCCCTGCTTACTACACTTCCCCTTAGTTTACAGCACCTTTTCGCCATGTTCGGGGCCACGGTGCTGGTTCCGATTCTTTTTAAAGTTGACCCGGCTACTGTTCTCCTTTTCAACGGGATAGGCACACTGCTGTATCTAGTTATCTGCAAGGGGCGCATCCCCGCCTACCTTGGTTCCAGCTTTGCCTTCCTTTCCCCGGTTTTTGTGGTGCTGGGGAAGTATGACTACCAGTCGGCGCTGGGCGGATTTATCGTGGTGGGACTTGTGTTTGTGATAGTTGCCCTGATAATAGGAGTGGCCGGTACTAAGTGGATAGACGTTGTTTTCCCGCCTGCTGCCATGGGTGCCATAGTGGCGGTGATCGGGCTGGAGCTTGCGCCGGTGGCTGCGGACATGGCCGGCCTGACCGCCAAGACCCCTGATTTTAAAGTGATTATGGTGTCGATGTTCACCCTGGCGGTAACCATACTGGGTTCACTGCTGTTCCGGGGATTCATGGCCATAATACCCATACTTTTCGGGGTGGTGGCCGGTTACGCACTGGCCTTTTTCATGGGCATGGTGGACACCGTCATGGTGGCCAAGGCCGCAACTGTTGCGGCACCCACATTTTACACCCCCAAGTTCAATCCCGCCGCCATTGCCATAATACTGCCGGCGGCGCTGGTGGTGGTGGCCGAGCACATAGGGCACCTTTTTGTTACCAGCAACATCGTCGGGAAGGACCTGGCCAGGGACCCCGGACTGCACCGCTCACTGATGGGCAACGGGATTTCCACCATGCTTTCCGGCTTCTTCGGGTCCAGCCCCAATACCACTTACGGTGAGAATATAGGGGTCATGGCCATAACCAAGGTGTACAGCGTGTGGGTCATAGGCGGGGCCGCTATTATAGCCATACTGCTGTCCTTTTTTGGAAAGCTGTCCGCGGCCATACAAAGCATACCCGTTCCGGTCATGGGGGGAATTTCGCTGCTGCTGTTCGGAGTGATAGCAGCCTCGGGCATAAGGATGCTGCTGGAGTCCAAGGTGGACTACAGCAAGGCCCGCAACCTGATACTGACCTCGGTTGTGCTTATAGTGGGAATAAGCGGGGCGCACCTGGAGATAGGAGCCGTAAGCCTCAGGGGCATGGGTCTTGCCACCGTGATATCCATATTATTAAGCCTTGCCTTCAAGCTTTTTGACGTTCTCGGGCTTACCCCCGAGGAGCAGAGGGAGTAACTATAGAAGAACTGTAGTACTTTTCCGTCAGAATTCAGAATCCAGGAGCCAGAATACAGAATCTAAGAATAAGGGGCGGCAGCCCCTTTTCTTATGGACATAAATTTCGGTATTGTCACGGAAGATATAATACTGATATATTAAATACCGGCGATGATAAAAAATGGTAAAACAGTGGGGGAAAAATGAACGGCCAGAAGATTGAAAGTGTGATTTCGGCACGTACCCTTGTGAAAAGGTTCGGTGACATAGAGGCTGTAAAGGGAATAGATTTTGACGTATACAGCGGGGAGTGCTTCGGCCTTCTGGGGCCCAACGGGGCGGGCAAGACCTCCATCGTTAAGATGATCTACGGTTTTTCCCCGGTCACCTCGGGAAAGCTGGAGGTATTCGGGGGAGACATAATGTCGGGGGCCAGAAGTATAAAGGCCAGAATTGGCGTGGTTCCGCAGGAGGACAACCTGGACCCGGAGCTTACGGTGCTGGAAAACCTCCTTGTCTACTCCGGCTATTTCATGCTGAAAAAGGAACCGGCCCTGCCCCGGGCGATGGAGATACTTGATTTTATGGGGCTGACGGAAAAGTCCGGCGAAGCGGTGGATCACCTGTCCGGTGGGCTCAAGAGGCGGCTTACCATTGGCAGGGCCTTGATCAACAGCCCGGAATTACTGATATTGGACGAGCCTACCACCGGCTTGGACCCTTATGCCCGGCACATGGTATGGCAGCGTCTGAGGAGGCTGAAGGAAGCGGGTACAACCATGCTTCTTACTACCCATTACCTCGAGGAAGCCAGCCAGCTCTGTGACAGGCTGATAATTATTCACCGGGGAGAAATACTGGACGAGGGCCGGCCGGGGAATCTGATCGACCGCCATGTGGGCAGGGAGGCCCTGGAGCTGGGCGGTTTTGCCGCAATTCCAGACATTCTGGCCGGGGAACTGGAAGGTCTAATCAAGGCCCGCCGGACCCTGGGTGACGACCTAGTGCTTTATTCCGACCGCGGAAGGGAACTGGCGGACAGTATTTACGAAAGGGCGGCCCGGGCCGGCGTTTCCCTGGATTACCGCAGGCTCAGGCCAACCAACCTGGAGGATGTTTTCCTGAAGCTCACCGGAGAGACCCTTGAAGGGGAAAGCGGCGATAAAATACTGAGGGGCTTTTGAAAATGGGGACTAAAGGTAATCTTTTGAAGGGGATAAACACCCGGCCGGACATATCCTGGCCCCTTGTGCTGAGGGTTTTTTACCGGAACCTGAAGGTGTTCGGCAAAACCTGGAAGGCAAACATTATGTTTAATTTCGTGGAGCCGGTGCTGTACCTTTGGGCAATAGGCTTCGGTCTGGGGGTGTACGTCAGCGGTATAAACGGGCTGTCCTATATAAGTTTCCTGGCCCCGGCGCTCATCGCCTCCTCGGCCATGTTTTCCACCACCTATGAAATGACTTACGGAAGTTTTACCAGGATGGGATATCAAAAGACCTTCCACGGCATGGTGGCCACGCCGGTCAGCATGGATGACGTGGTGATGGGCGAGATGCTGTACGGGACCTTCAAGGGGGTTCTTTACGGTATGGTGTTCTTTCTGGTGGTGGCCATCTTCGGGCTGGTCAAGTCCCCCTGGGCGCTTTTGATTCCTGTGCCTCTGGCCCTTATGGTACTGGTTTTTTCCGTGCTGTCCCTGATCTGGACCAGCATCGCCCCAAACTACGACTCCTTCGGCTACTTTTTCACACTGCTTATCTCGCCGATGTTTTTGTTTGCCGGTGTTTTCTTTCCTGTGGAGGACCTGCCGCAGGGTATAAGGTTTCTGGCCTGGCTGACTCCCCTTTACCACGCCGTGGAAGTCATCAGGCCCATGGTGCTGGGCGGAGTTTCCGTGGCCGTTCTGTCGCACCTGGCCTGGCTGGCGGCAGTGGCCGCCCTGACCATACGCATACCCCTGGCGATGGTGAAGAACAGGCTGATACAATAGAAAGGCCGACTCGCGGCGGTTTCGGCCGTATGGAGAATATGCCGGAAAAATTGACTTTTGCCGCTAACGGCATTATTCTAAAAAGGTAATTGGTTATTTATTCAGGAAGGTAATATAATGGCCACTTATACCGCCGATGGAAGAAAAGTAAATGTTATGGCCCATGTGTACCTGCCCGTGCATTTGCAGGAAGTCCCGGGTTCCGGGGCCGACGGAATAGGGCTGATGGAGGCCGGTGCCTTTGCAGCCGGAGATGATTTCCCCTCACAGGAGGAACGGCTGCTGAAAGCCCTGGCGGAAGCCCAAATGTCGGCGGGAGACCTGCATGTGACGGTATTTCCGTCAAGCGTGTCCGCCGGTGGCAAGGGGGCCGGCGGGCGGACAGCCCCGCCGGAACTGTACCGGTGGCAGTTGAGGGCCATTTTGCGTGCCGCCGCCGGGGGATCTTTTGAACTAGCCCTTCCGATGGTGGGGCAGGTCTCTGAAATAATGGAATTCAAGTCGGTTATGGCCGGGGTAAGGGCGGAACTGGAAGAGGAAGGCATTCCGTGCGGCCTGCCGGCTGTGGGTATCATGGTGGAGGTGCCTTCGGTTGTGCCCACTATAGAAGTAATAGCCTACGAGTCAGGCTTTTTTGTTGTGGGTAAGAATTTTTTAAGGTTTCTGATGGCGGATGATAACCTTGCCGGGAATGAGACTGATTTCCTGCCTTACTACGGCCAGGCTTTCCTGATCCAGCTGCAGGTATTGACCGAGAAGCTGAGCGGGCGCAAGCACGGCGTCCGTTTTTGCGCCCCCTTTGTGAAGGATCCGCTGTCAATACCGCTGCTGGTGGGGCTTGGCATAAGCCAGATCGTAGCCCCTCCCGGCCTTATCCATGGCATCAAAAAGGCTGTTGAGTCTATAAACTACCGGGACGCCAGGCTACTGGCCGCCAAGGCCATCTCCTACTGGAGGCCGGATCAGGCCAGGGAGTATGTAAGGGAGCGGCTTGTCAAGCTTAAGTATGTTTTCGAGGGATAAGAGGTTTTTCTATGCTGCCTTTAATCAAGATACTGGTTGTTTTCACCCTTATAATAGTCATGCTCCGTAAAAAGGCCGGGATGGGGGCCACCATGATGGCTTCCACCGCTTTGCTGGGCCTGCTGTTCGGAATGGGTGCTTTAGACCTGTTTAAGCAGGTGGCCGTAACGCTGGTGACGCTCTCCACGGTTTTTCTCATAGCCGCCCTGGTGCTGATCGCGGTACTGGAATCGGTGATGCGGGGCACCGGTATGCTGAAGACCATGACAGACTCGCTGTCCCGCCTGCCCTGGAACCCCAGGATAATAATTTCCGCAATTCCGGCCATAATAGGATTCCTTCCGTCGGCGGGAGGGGCGAGGTTCTCCGCCCCCCTGGTGGACCAGGCCGCTGCCGGGACACCCTACAGGGCTGAAGACAAGGTTTTCATCAATTACTGGTTCAGGCATATCTGGGAGTATTCACTGCCCCTTTATCCAGGGCTTATTTTGGCTGCCCACTTTTCGGGGGTGGCGCTTGGAACAATTCTTCTGTGGCAGTGGCCGGTGACGGTGATCTGGGCGGTACTGGGGTACTGGGTAGTATTCAGGCGTTATAAAAGCAACCAAAACCCCAGGCAGCAGGAAGGCGCAATAAACAGCGGAAGTGGCGGTGTGACGGGGGATCAGGGTACCCCGGAAAATCTGTTGAAATCACTGGCCGCCAGCACGTGGCCTCTTTGGGCCACGGTGATGCTGGTTCTGGCTCACCTCCCCATTGTATGGTCTTTGTGCCTGGTTTTAGCGGGCCTGATAATTCAGAAGAGATACCCTTTGGCCAGGGTCTGGCAGACGGTAAAGGACCCTCTAACCGTGAAAATTGTGTTCCTGACCTGGGGCACAATGGCATTCAAGGATGTGCTGCAGGTGTCCGGGGCTGTTGTCCAGGTGAGCAACTCTATTGTCTCCGCAGGAGTTCCCACGCTGCTGATACTGATTGCCCTGCCTTTGGTGGTAGGAGTCCTTACCGGACTGGTCCAGGCCTGCATCGGGGTGTCTTTTCCTCTGGTGATGGCCATGGTTGAACCCTCGGCGGGCTATGTAATGCTGGCCTACGTATCCGGTGTTGTGGGCGTTATGATATCGCCGGTGCACCTTTGCCTGATTCTTACCGCTGAATACTTTAAGGCGGATTTCATGCGGTCCTACAGGCCGGTGATTGTTCCCAGCCTAATGGTGGTGGCGGGGACGCTGGTTTTGTACAGCTTCAGGATTTAATATTTAAACCACAGAGATCACAGAGATTTTTCCAGCCTCTGGTATCCGGCACCCCTTCGAGGGGTGTCTGTTTTTGTGCATTTACCGGAAAAGAACAATGTTGAATATATGATATAATTGTTTGGAAAAACCATTTTAGCAAAGGTGATTCCGGACTTGTTTGTCACGGTGGCAGGTGGCCGCTCCCGGCCATGGTCACTGCGTTAAAATAATTTTTAAAAAGGCGATGGAATTCACATGGATAATTGTCTGCTGGCCGAGGTAATGGTGGAAGTCACTGCAAGGAGCCTTGACCGGGGTTTTCACTACGAGGTTCCCGCCAGGCTGGCGGAAAGGCTTAAGGTGGGAAGCAGGGTGCTGGTTCCCTTTGGCAGGAGACAGGTGGCCGGGTATGTCACTTCCCTGGCCCTGCCCGGCGATTTTCTTCCCGGGGAGATTGAGATAAAGGAGATAAAGGAAATACTGGATGATGGGCCGGTATTCACAACCTCCCAGCTGGAACTGGCCAGGTGGATGGCCGATTATTACCTGTGTTCCTCGGTATTGGCGCTGCAGTGCGTTATTTGGCCAAGGATACAGGGTACGGGGCCCAAAAAGGTAAGGGGACTGTATGCCGTAAATATTCCCGGAAATCCACCGGTATTCGAGAAAAAGGCTGCCAAGAGGCAGAAGGTGTGGCAGACTGCCCTGGATCACCCCGGCATGTCACGGAAAGGGCTGGCTCTGGCCGCCGGGGCCTCTGTCAGTGTCGTGGACAGGCTGGTGTCCGAAGGCCTGTTGAATTACGGGGACATGGAACTCCGCCGGAACCCTTATCCAGGCGAAGGGCCGGTAACCGGGAACGGGCTGGTACTGACACCGGAGCAGGCGGCGGCCCTGGAAGAGATCAATAAATCAATAGACCGGTCAAGACGGGGCGTATACCTGCTTCACGGCATCACCAGCAGCGGCAAAACCGAGGTATACATGAGGTCAATAGCCCATGCCCTTGCACTGGGCAGGCAGGCGGTGGTGATGGTTCCCGAGATTTCACTCACCCCCCAGATGGTGTCGGTATTCAAGGGAAGGTTCGGGGAAAGGGTGGCCGTGCTACATAGCAGGTTGTCCGAGGGGGAAAGATATGATGAATGGAGGCGAATAGCCGACGGGGAGGCCCCGGTGGTGCTGGGCGCAAGATCTGCAGCCTTTGCCCCCCTGGACAGGCTTGGGCTTATAATTCTGGATGAAGAGCACGAAACATCGTACAAGCAGGACGAAACCCCGAGGTACCATGCAAGGGACGTAGCCCTGAAGCTTACCGGGCAGTTTGAGGCGGTGGCCGTTCTGGGCAGCGCCACCCCTGCCGTAGAATCGTATCAAAGGGCACAGCCCGGAGGGCCTTATAAACTGCTGACCCTCACCAAAAGGGTTGAGGCCAGGCCGCTGCCCCAGGTTCATGTAATAGACATGAGACAGGAAATAAAGGAGGGAAACAACGGCATATTCAGCCGCCAACTGATTATGGCCGTTGGGGAGAGGCTAAAACGAGGGGAGCAGGTCATACTTTTTCTTAACAGGAGAGGCTACGCCACCTTTGTTGTTTGCAGAGAGTGCGGGCTGGTAATGAAATGCCCCCATTGCGATATTTCCCTGACCTATCACACCGGGGGGCATCTCCGCTGCCACTACTGCAACCATACCGTAACCGCCCCGGGACGCTGCCCTGACTGCGGCAGCAGATACGTAGGTTATTTCGGCACCGGGACCCAGAAGGTTGAGGAGGAGGTAGTAAGTTTGTTCCCCGGCGCCAGGGTGCTCAGAATGGACAGCGACACCACCACCAGGAAGGGTTCTCACGGGAAGATTCTTAATATTTTCAGGGAGGGTGGGGCCGACATACTGATTGGCACCCAGATGGTGGCCAAGGGGCTGGACATGCCGGGAGTAACCCTGGTGGGAGTGGTAAACGCCGACCTGACCCTGCACATGCCGGACTTCAGGTCAGCCGAGAGAACTTTTCAACTGGTTGCCCAGGTAGCCGGCCGGGCGGGGCGGGGAGATCTGGGCGGAGAGGTTATGGTTCAGACCATGTCTCCGGATCATTATTCCATAGTATATGCTGCCGCCCATGACTATACAGGTTTCTATTCACATGAAATAAAGATAAGAAGGGCTCTGAGATACCCTCCCTTTACCAGGCTGGCCAGGGTTCTATTTACCGGAGGGGAAGAGGATAAGGTTAAGTCGGAGGCCGAAAGGTGGGTGTCAATGCTGTCCGGCGCCGCAGGGGTACAGTCCGGCCCGGACGCAATTGACATAATGGGGCCCGCCCCCGCCCCTTTGACAAGGATTAAGGACCGGTACCGTTATCACGTAATAGTAAGGTCAAGAAGTGGAAACAGGTTGAGGGAACTCCTGCGGTCGGTTATTGAAAGGGCGGATTCCAAAAGCAAGGACTGCATCGTATCCGTGGACATTGACCCGCATGGCCTGATGTGAAATACGCAGGGGCTGTTTCTTAATCCTCTTGACATTTGCAGTTCAGTCAGAATATTGTATTTAAATGTATAGCCACAGTTTAAAGCGGAGGTTGATGGGGTTGGCAGTGTACAGGATTGTTCTGAACGGTGACGAGGTTCTGAGGGAGAGGGCCAGGGAAGTTCCCAAAATAACTTCAAATATTATAAAGCTTTTGGACAACATGCGCGATACCATGTACGCCAGCAAGGGTGTGGGACTGGCTGCCCCGCAGATAGGGGTTTCCAAAAGAGTTATTGTGGTGGATGTCGGAGAGGGTCTCATTGAGATGATCAACCCGGAGATATTGGAGTCCCGGGGCGAAATGACCGACGTCGAGGGCTGTCTCAGCATACCCGAAGTGGTGGGGGACGTAAAAAGGGCGGCCGAAATAAGGGTCAGGGGTCTTAACCGTGACGGCAATGAAATCGAGATCCGGGCAGAGGACTTTCTGGCCAGGGCCTTCCAGCACGAGATAGATCACCTGGATGGTATTTTATTTATTGATAAAGCCGAGAATATTCGCAAGGTGAAAGCGTGAGAAAACAGAATCCAGAATAATAATAAAGGTATTCCTGATATGCGAGTGATATACAAAGCAACTGACAGTTTTAACGCATGAAACGATGTTGGAGAGAAACAACTATGGATATTGTTTTTATGGGCACCCCTGAGTTCGCTGTGCCCACACTGAGATCCCTGGCTGAGGCCGGTTACAATATAAGCGCCGTGATTACCCAGCCTGACCGGCCCCGGGGAAGGGGCAAAAAAGTCCAGCCCTCTCCGGTGAAGGAGGCGGCCCTTGAGCTGGGGATACCGGTTCTGCAGCCGGACCGTGTAAGGGATGAATCTTTCATAAGCTTTCTCAAAGGATTAAAACCTGATCTAATAGTGGTTGTGGCCTTTGGCCGGATATTACCCGCCGGGGTTTTACAAATCCCCCCCCTGGGCTGCGTCAACGTACACTCGTCGCTATTGCCCAAATACAGGGGGGCCGCACCCATGCAGAGGGCTATAATGAACGGTGAAACCGAAACCGGGGTTACCACCATGATGATGGACACCGGGATGGACACCGGAGACATTTTGCTCCGGTCCAGGATGCCCATTGACGGAGACGACAACTTTGGCACCGTGCATGACAGGCTGTCTCACCTGGGGGCCTCCCTCCTCCTGGAAACGGTGGAACTGCTGGCGGCCGGCAAGCTGGCGGGAGTACCGCAGGACCACAGCCAGGCAACATACGCCCCACCGATTACACGCGAAGACGAGGTAATCAACTGGAACAGGAGGGCGGAGGATATTAAAAACCAGGTAAGGGCACTTGACCCCTGGCCTGGGGCTAGGACAACCCTGGGCGACAGGGTGCTGAAGGTATGGAAAACCGGGGAATACGGGCAGGCCGGAGCGGCGGGTGATGACGCTGCGCCGGGGCAGGTGCTTGGCTCCGTTAAGGGTGGACTGGCCGTAATGTGTGGTGACCGTCCCGTGTTGATAAGGGAATTGCAGGCCCAGGGCGGTAAAAGAATGGGGGCGGCCGACTTTTTGCGGGGCTGCAGGGTTGACCCCGGGCTTATATTGGGCTGATACATTTGAGTAAAGGCAGAAGGTGAATATAGGCAGCGATGAGAGTTGATTTACCCTATATTAAGACTTACGTTAAAAAGAGACTGTTCCTGGGGCTACTGGGGTTTAGCCTGTTGGTGGCGGGGCTTTTTGCCTTCGCACTGTGGTACCTGATATTCAATCCGGGCCAGTCGGTGATCAACCAGACGCTGGTATTGGCCCTGGTTGTTTTTATAAGTGTTTCCGTAATTATGTCGAGCCTGGGCCTGGCCGGCATACTTATGACTTTGCTTTACGCCAAAAGGCTTTCCTTTTTGCAGGGGCCCATGAGGGTTGCTGTAAATATTTTTTTCCCGGTTATAATAGGGCTTGGAAAGCTATTCAGCATTGATGTCGACCGAATTAAAAGTTCTTACATAGAAGTCAACAACCAGATGGTCAGGACCGCCCGCATGAGGCTTTTACCCAATCAGATACTGGTGCTGGTTCCCCACTGCCTGCAAAACAGCCGCTGCCCCCACAAGATAACGGTGGAGATAAACAACTGCCGGCGCTGCGGAGGGTGCTGCATCGGGGATTTG
Organism: Bacillota bacterium; assembly: GCA_049325055.1. GTDB lineage: Bacteria > Bacillota > Desulfotomaculia > Desulfotomaculales > Desulfocucumaceae > BRHc4a. The sequence goes on along the minus strand of JBMOPB010000024.1, from coordinate 128,408 downwards.
CTGGAGGTAAGGGACCGGTACGGGGTAAGAATGGGGGTGGCCACAGGCGGGACCCTGGCCAGAAAATTTGTTAAGGACTACAGGCCCCGGGCTGTTGTGGCCGTAGCCTGCGAGAGGGACCTCACCAGCGGAATTCAGGACTCCAATCCCCTGCCGGTTCTGGGTATAACCAATGACAGGCCTTTTGGCCCCTGTTTCAATACCCGGATAGAGCCGGCTCGGGTGGAAAAAGCCATAGAATTCTTCATCTCGGGGAAGGCGGGGGATAAAAATAGCATCCCGAAATAACAGCGCCAGAGACCTGGCACTGATAGTTCTAAAAGACGTTGACGCGGCAGGGGCTTATTCCAACATTGCCCTTAACCGGGTACTGGAGGAAAACAGGCCGGCCGGGATCGACAGGGCTTTCGCCACCGAACTGGTCTACGGCGCCTTAAGAACACTCAACACCCTGGACTGGATAGTCCAGCAGCACATAAAGCAGCCATTGCAGAAGCAAACCCCCTGGATTAGGAATATCCTGCGCCTTGGGGTTTATCAGATATTGTACATGGACCGGGTGCCGCCGCCGGCGGCCATAAACGAGGCGGCAAACCAGGCCAGGCGCTTTGGCCACCCGGGGGCGGTCAAGTTTGTAAACGGTGTGTTGAGGAACATCCTCCGGCGTTCCGGTAAAATAAATTTTCCTTCGCTTGATAAGGACCCTGTGGGCCATATATCTTTAAAGTACTCACACCCCGGCTGGCTGGTGGAGAGGTGGATAGCGCAGATGGGGGTGGAGGAAACCATAAGCCTGTGCCTGGCCAACAACAGGCCGGCCCCCAACGCCGTCCGGGTCAACACCCTTAAAACCACCAGGGAAGATCTTATGGATCTCCTGGACCGGGAGGGGGTTAAGGCTGTAAAAACGGGGTACTCCCCCGATGGGCTGATACTGGAGGGGGTCCGCGGGCTGCGGGGCTTCCCGCCCTTTGAAGAGGGGTTGTTCCAGGTGCAGGACGAGAGTTCCATGCTGGTGGGACACGCTGTTTCTCCTGAACCGGGATCGCTGGTTCTGGATGTTGCCGGGGCGCCGGGGGGCAAGACAACCCACCTGGCCCAGATGATGGGGGACAGGGGGACGGTAATAGCCACAGACATTCATCCCCACAAGCTGAAACTTATAGAGGATAACTGCAGTAGGCTGGGTATAACCTGCGTAAGGCCGGTCAAGGCGGACGCCAGGAATCTTGCCGGCGACTACGCCGGTAAGGCGGATTACGTTTTGCTGGACGCCCCCTGCTCCGGTACCGGGGTAATCCGGAGAAAGCCGGATTCCCGCTGGAGAAAGGAACCCGGGCAGTTGCCAGGTATCACCACGCTGCAGAGGGAGATGCTGGAGAGCGTTTCCCGCTGCCTTAAGCCCGGCGGTGTGCTTGTCTACAGCACCTGCTCGGTGCTCCCCGAGGAGAACGATGAGCAGGTTGAGAGATTCCTGGGGGAACACCCTGATTTCAGGGGAGAGGACCTGGGTAATTATCTTCCTAAAGGCCTGGGGGAGAAGGAAGATCTTGCCCGCGGATTTGTGCAGCTATATCCCCACAGGCACGGCACTGACGGCTTTTTTATCGCTAGAATGGTTAAAAACGTTTGATTCTCAAGTCGCCGGGGCACACTTTTATATCGGCCATCGGCGGCAAGAAAAAGGGATTGAAATATAGTGTGTAGAAATAAAATTCTGCAAGAAAAACAAAAAAAACCACCTGCCGGGCCGGGAACAGCAGGCGTGAGACTCTTAAAATGAACGACAGGATAATAAATCTGAAGGACTACACCCCGCAGGAACTGGAGGAAATATTCAGAGGCCTCGGTGAGCCCCCGTACAGGGCCAGGCAGGTGGCCGACTGGGTTTTTAGAAAAGGTGTGCGGTCTTTTTCGGAAATGACCAACCTTCCCGAGACGCTGAAATATCGCCTGGAGAGTATTGCCGATCCCGGAAATGTGGTAATTCTCAAAAAACAGGTATCTTCCCGGGGCGACACGGTGAAATACCTTTTCGGGCTTAATGACGGGCAGGCGGTGGAAAGCGTCCTCATGAAGCACCAGTACGGCCGGTCGGTGTGTATTTCAACCCAGGCCGGCTGCCGGATGGGATGTGCCCTCTGCGCATCCACCCTGGGCGGGAAGGTGAGGGACCTTTCACCGGGGGAGATGTATGACCAGGTGCTGGCGGTTCAGGGTGACTCCGGCCAGAGGGTAAGCCACATAGTGCTTATGGGTTCCGGAGAGCCCCTGGACAATTACGACAATACAATTAAATTTCTTGTAAATATTACTTCCGGGTATGGGCTTAATATAGGGTTCAGGCACATAACCCTGTCCACCTGCGGGATTGTGCCCCGGATAAGGCAGCTGGCTGAAGAGGGGTTTCCGCTCACCCTTGCGGTTTCCCTTCACGCCGCGGACAATGAGCTGAGGAACAGGCTGGTTCCACTGAACAGAAAATATCCCCTGGAGGACCTTATGGAGGCCTGCCGTTTCTACTACCGCAGGACCGGGAGGAGGATCACCTTCGAGTACGCCCTGATGGCGGGGGTAAACGACAGCCCGGCCCAGGCCGGCAAACTGGCACGGCTGATTTCCGGAATGCCCGGCCATGTAAATCTTATACCGTACAACCCGGTGGGGGAGCGAGGTTTTAAAAGGCCTTCCCCGGAGGCTATAAAGAAGTTCAGGGCGGTTTTGGAGAGGTCCGGTGTTGAGGCCACGGTAAGGCGTGAGCTGGGCGGCGACATAGATGCAGCCTGCGGCCAGCTCAGAAGAAGAATGTCCGGCGCCGGGCGGCCGGCGGCATTGGAAAAAAAGGAAAAATAAAGGGGATAATACACCAAAAAAGCCGCATCCATCTCGGAGCGGGGTGTATTATTAAGGTCAGGGGTTGAGTTTGATGGGTTTCTTCTCCGGACTGGAAGGAAGTCTGGAAAAGTACATTGAAGGATTTTTCAGGGATAAATTCAAAGGGCGCGTGCAGCCGCTGGACATTGCCAAAAGATTGGCCCGGGAAATGCGAGACAGGAAAAGGGTCAGCGTCAACCTGGTCTACGCCCCGAACGAGTACGATGTATTTTTAAGCCCCGACGACTATTCTTCAATATCGTACCTTGCGGAGGCGCTGTCGGGGGAGCTTCAGGATTACCTCAGGCAGAAGGCCGAAGAGAAGGAATTCACCCTGGTGGCCGATCCCCTGGTGAAGTTTTTTGAAGACGGTGAATTAAAGCCGGGGCAGATCAGGGTTGCCGGGAAATTCGGCAATTCTTCCGGCGCAGCCTCAGCGAACAAAGGAGAAGAAAACGGGGCAACAAATCAATTCGAGGATACACTGAACTACAGTCCGGCCAGGGATACAGCCCCCATACCCATTTTGAGGCAGGCTCCCGGCAGTTACCTTGAGGTAATGGACGGGCCGCTGGCTGGCAAGATTTTCAAGCTGGAGGGCTACCCCGTGGTGATCGGCAGAAGGGAATCCTGTGACATCACCCTGCCGGACTCCAACATGTCGCGGAGGCACGCGCGGCTGGAGCCCCTGAAGGAAGGCTGGGTAATAACCGACCTGGACAGTACAAACGGAACCTTCGTCAATGGTGAGCGCATCAAGACAAGAAGACTAGAAAACGGCGACAGTGTCAAATTCGGCACTACCCTGTGCGCCTTTAAGGTGGGTTAGCTTGCTGGATTTTGTTTTAACGGTCTTCCGTTACATATTTTTAATATTGCTGTATGTTTTTATTTTTCAGTTGATAAGGATGATGTTCCGTGACCTGAAGCCCCGGGAGCCTGTGAGGGAGGCGGGAGGAAAGAAGCCCGCCGGCCAGGCTGCGGCCGGTTTGGCCCAGTTGGCGGCAGCGCCTCTGCCCGGAGCGCCGGCAGGTCTGGTGGTGCTCTCGTCCGGCGACCCGGGGCTGCCGCCGGGTACTGTTTTTCCACTGAAGACCGGGGAGGAAGCCACCCTTGGCAGGGGCAGCCGCAACACCATAACCATGGTGGAGCCCTTCGCATCAATGGAGCACGCCGCGGTTTTCGGACAGGACGGGCAGTTCCGGCTTGAGGACAGGGGCAGTAAAAACGGAACGTATCTGAATGATGTAAGGATAAATAAACCAACAGTGCTGGCGGATGGTGACAGGATCAGGATCGGTGACATCACCATGCAGTTTGTGAGGTGGGCATATGAGGTGGAGTCAGGCGACAGAAGTGGGGCTCGTAAGGAAGCAAAACGAGGATAGTATATGTGTTGTCCCCGACCTGGCTCTTTTTGCCGTTGCCGACGGCATGGGGGGGCACCTGGCAGGGGAAGTGGCCAGCCGCATGGCCATAGAGTCCATTACCCGCCAGCTGTGGGACGGAGACCGGTCCGAGGTGGAAAAAAATCTTCTGGAGGGTGCCCGCCTGGCCAACAGCAGGGTATACGAGGCATCGGGCAAGGACGTGACCTGCAGGGGGATGGGCACCACCCTTACGGCGGCCGTCATCAGGGAAAGGGACCTGGTGTTGGTTCACGTCGGGGACAGCAGGGCTTATTTAATACGTGGAGAAAAAATTATTTCCATTACTGAGGACCATTCCCTGGTTCAGGAAATGTTGAAGCTTGGAGGCATTACAAAGGAGCAGGCCCGGGATCACCCACACAGAAACGTTTTGACCAGGGCGCTGGGAACCGATCCCACGGTGGAAGTGGACCTGTTCCGGCTTCGGCTGGAACAGGGAGACTTTGTGCTGTTGTGCTCGGACGGCCTTAACGGGCTGGTTGAAGACGAGGAAATAATGAGACTGGTAAAAGCCGCCCCCGGCCCGGACCAGGCGGTGAAAAACCTGGTGGACGAGGCGCTCTCCCGGGGTGGTACCGACAACATTTCGGTGATAGTGGTAGAAATAGATGAATAGCACTGTACGGGAGGATATAAGAAAACACGAAATAAAGCTGCTTGTTCTGGCCGGGCTTTACCTGTCCGCCGGAGCCTTTGCAGGCCACCTCTGGCGGGGGGCCGACGCCCGCACCGTTTTTATCGGCGCGGCGGTTCCGGCCCTGGCCTTCCTGCTGGTGGGAGTGATCTGGCAGGCCCTTGACTTCAGGGCCGACCCGTTTCTGCTGCCTGTGGTGGCGGTATTGTCCTATACCGGCCTGGTGTTCCTGTACCGGATCAATCCGTTTTACGCATTGAGGCAGTTTATCTGGCTTCTGGCCGGTCTGTTTTTTCTGTTCCTCACCACCAGGCTTTTTACCAATTACCGGAAGCTTTCGGAATATAAATATATATACGGGCTCATGGGGGCGCTTGCGCTTATAACACCAATTTTCTTCGGGGTTGAGCAGGGGGGGGCCAGGAGTTGGATTGATTTCGGACTTTTCCACCTGCAGCCGTCAGAATTTGTGAAGATACTGGTGGTGCTTTTTCTGGCCTCCTTTATGTCGGAAAACAAGATGGTTCTGGCCAGGGGCACCGAGTCTTTAAAGGGCTTTACAATTCCTGGTCCCAGGGAACTTGGGCCTCTTCTGGGCATGTGGGGGATATCCCTTCTCCTCTTGGTGTTCCAGAGGGACCTGGGGGCCGCCCTCATATATTTCGGGACCTTTCTGGCCATGGTGTATGTGGCGACGGCCAGGATGCTGTATGTATCCGTGGGCTTAGGCCTGTTCATGGCCGGGGGGGCTCTCAGCTACCTGCTTTTTGATCACGTGAAGCAGAGGGTCAACATCTGGCTTTTAAACCCCTACGGCTTTATAGAACTGGGAGACAGGGCATACAACCAGGCCTACCAGATAATTCAGTCACTGTTCGCCATCGGCGCCGGGGGGATGACAGGATCCGGGCTGGGCGGGGGCTACCCGCTGTATATTCCTGCGGTGCACACCGATTTTATATTTGCCGCCATAACCGAGGAAATGGGACTCTTGGGCGGTGTAGGAATAGTTCTTTTATACGTGTTTTTTATATTTCGCGGCCTGAAGGTGGCAATGGACTCAAAGGATGATTTTTCGAAGCTTCTGGCCTCGGGCCTTACCGCCCTCATGGGGCTCCAGGCGTTTACCATAGTGGCCGGGGTTACCAAACTCCTGCCGCTGACCGGTGTGACGCTTCCCTTTATAAGTTACGGTGGCAGCTCCATGGTGGCCAATTTTATAATACTTGGCATGCTGATGAACATATCTCACGAGGCAAGGTCCTATGAATGACAATATCAGGAAGTTGGGGTATTTTTTCATCACAATATTCTCGGTGCTGGCGATGTACCTGGGTTATCTGAATGTGATTGTGGGGCCGAAACTGTCCACCGACCCCCACAACAGGCGGCTGGCGGCCGCCGAGGAGGCCGTGGTCAGGGGGACCATATATGACAGGAATGGGATAGTGCTGGCCGAGGACAGGGTTGTCAACGGAGTAAAGAAAAGATTATACCCCAGGGGGAGGGAAACGGCCCACCTCCTGGGATTCGTATCACAGCAGTACGGGCGTACCGGTGTGGAGTCGTCCTTTGACGGGTATCTTCTGGCCATGGATGACGCCGGACGGGTGCAGGCAGCCATTGACAGGATGCTGGGCAGGCAGAGATACGGGTACAATGTGACCCTCACCGTGGACGCAGGTCTGCAGAGGCTGGCCCTCAACATGCTGGGCGGCAGGAGCGGTGCGGTGGTGGCCCTTGACCCCCGCACCGGGGCTGTACTGGCCATGGTGAGCAATCCTACCTTTGACCCGAACACCATTGACGAGGTGGTGCGCACCGAAAGCGCCGTCAAAGACGGAAAGACAGTTCAGAACAAAGTGACCAGGTATGACATTCTCAAAACACAGATCGATTCCGCCCCTTTGCTGAACAGGGCGGCCAGGGGGCTCTACCCGCCGGGTTCCACCTTCAAGATGATAACCGGGGCCGCAGCCCTGGAAGGGCGGCAAAAGCCGGACAAAATTACTGACTGCAGGGGAAGCATAACTGTGGAGGGATTTGTTTTAAAGGATAACGACGTTCACGGACAGGTGGATTTCACCGAGGCGGTGTCCCAGTCCTGCAACAGCTATTTCGGGGAACTGGGGCTGGAACTTGGACAGGATAAAATAAAAAAAGCAGCCCAATCCTTTGGTTTTGATATAATCGAATATGATGAAAAGGGCGGCACATATAAAGGTAACTACCCTGTCTTGAGTGGGGAAATTTCATATAATCCGGGCACGCTGCCCTCAAATAAAATGAGTGCCCCGGAGCTGGCGTCAACCGCCATTGGACAGGGGCGAACACTGGTAACACCGGTGCAGATGGCCTTGGTGGCGGCCGGTATAGCCAACCGGGGAGTGATTATGAAGCCCTATGTATTGGAAGAGGTCACCAGGAGGAGCGGCGGCGTTCATAAAAAAATGTCCCCCTCTGTTCTGAATACCGCAGTATCCCCGGAAACGGCCGGAATTCTGGCCGCATCCATGGAGGAGGCGGTAAAGCGGGGGACCGCCTCGGGCGCTCGTGTGCAGGGAATCAGGGTGGCCGGCAAGACCGGATCAGCCCAGAACCCGCACGGACAGACACACGCCTGGTTTATGGGCTTCGCCCCGGCCGGCGACCCGCGCATAGCGGTGGCGGTGATAGTGGAGAACTCGGGGTCCGGAGGTTACGTATCGACCCCTGTGGCCAGGGAAATTATCAGGGAATACCTTTCAAATAAAGCGTAGGGGGGTGAAGGGCCAAGTGATTGGGAAAATGCTGGGAAACAGGTATGAGATACTTGAACAAATCGGCGGTGGCGGAATGGCCATAGTCTACAAGGGCCGAGACACCATTCTCAACCGAACGGTCACCATCAAACTGCTGCGCCCCGAATATACCTCGGATGAAGATTTTGTCAGGCGATTCAGACGTGAGGCCCAGTCGGTGGCAAGCCTTTCGCACCCGAATATTGTCAGCATACACGACGTCGGCAGAGAAGGAGACATGCACTACCTGGTAATGGAGTATGTCGACGGGGAAGACTTGAGGAGCATTATAAAAAGGGAGGGCCGGCTGGAGCCGGACAGGGCCGTGAGAATAGCCAGGCAGGTCTGCGACGCCCTTGACCACGCCCACGAGAACAATATAGTCCACAGGGACGTCAAGCCCCATAACATTCTTATAACAAGGTCCGGCCGGGCAAAGCTGACCGATTTCGGAATCGCCAGGGAGGCCAGCGCCGCCACCGTGACGACCTCCGACACCATTGTGGGATCGGTGCACTACCTTTCCCCGGAACAGGCCAGGGGCGAGGTGGCAGACCATAAGTCGGACATATATTCCCTGGGGGTTGTTCTGTATGAGATGTTGGCCGGAAGTGTTCCCTTCAGCGGTGACAGCCCCATATCCATTGCCATAAAGCATATTCAAAACGTCCCCGACCCCATTGCCAGGAGAAATCCCGACGTTCCGGCTGCTTTGGAGTGGGCGGTGATGAAGGCCCTTCACAAAGATCCCGACAGGAGGTACGGCAGCGCCCGGGAAATGTCCTTCAGCCTTGAAGAGTCTCTTACCGGCGAGGATGGCGATACCACCCGCATAATAGCCATAGACAGGGATGACATGCAGGCCCTCAGGGCCTCCGCCCATCCTTCCCCGGCTCGTGCAAAGCCGGCCAAAAGGCTGAGCCCCGCCGGGTGGGGGGCTCTGATAACATTGATCGCCATTTTGATAGGGGCGGCGGCCTATGGCTATTACAGGTTCGTAAACGTCCCTGAGGTCAAGGTGCCCAATGTGGTGGGCAAGCAGGTGGCCGAGGCGGAGCAGATACTGGCCGAAAAGAAACTGAAAGCCAAGACCAAAGAACAATACGACAACACTGCCCCTGAGGGTCAGGTCATAGCCCAGGACTACGGGCCAAACGACCCGCCCGTGAAAATCAACAGGGTAATCACCCTTACGGTCAGCAAGGGATCGGACCTCAGGACCGTTCCCAGCGTGGTCAGGCGGAGCGTCGTCGACGCCAAGATAAAGCTGGCAGAGGCAGGATTTGAAATGGAGGAGCCCCCCAGGGAGGAATTCAGCAGCGAGGTTGAGAAGGGCCTTGTCATGGACCAGCAGCCGGCCGCCAATGCACGGGCACCCAAGGGCTCAAAAGTGGTGGTCCGGGTTTCCAAGGGGCCTGAGCCGGCGTCAAGAAAAATACCGGACCTGAGGGGCCTGTACATCGATCAGGCCAGGTCCAGGCTCAGCGAGGTAAAGCTGGAACTGGACAAGGATATAATATACCAGTACAGCGCACAGTATCTCAGGGGGCAGATCGTCTCCCAGACTCCGGGTCCGGGAGAGAATGTGGTTGAAGGGACCAGTGTAAAGGTCAATGTCAGCAACGGCCCGGGCCCCTCGGCCAGGGACGCCACCGTCACCGTCCGGGAAATTCCGAATGACGGTAAGCCGCACGTGGTGAAGATAACGGTTACCGACGTGCGTGGCACCAATGACGCCTATGTAAACACCCACAACCCGGGCGACCAGGTGGTGAAAACGGTCAGGTACTGGGGGAGGGCCACCATAAGGGTCTATATAGACGACAAACTTATAAAGGAGCAGGACATTGATTAAATGAGTTCCACGGTGGATGGGATAATAGTAAAGGCATACGGGGGGTTTTACTTTGTAAAGTCCGGCGACAGGGTATGGCGGTGTACACCGAGGGGTGTGTTCCGTCACCGCAATATAACCCCTCTGGTGGGGGATCGTGTTTCCCTGATCATCAAAGGGCGTGACCAGGGGGTGGTGGAGGAGGTATACCCCCGCCGCAACAGCCTGTTCAGGCCTCCGGTGGCCAACGTGGACCGTTTGGTAATTGTTTTTGCGGTGAAGGATCCCGATCCTGTTCTTTCGCTTCTGGACCGCTTTCTTCTGCAGGCTGCGGATGAGGAGGTGCAGCCGGTTATTTGCATCAACAAGATAGACCTGGCCGGCGGCACGACTCCGGAGTATGTAAGGGCATACCGGGATGCCGGGTATACGGTTTTGCTTACCAGCGCCGGCAGCGGCGCCGGGATTGATTCCCTGAGAGAGATACTCCGGGAAGGCATAACTGTATTCGCAGGCCCCTCAGGGGTGGGTAAGAGTACATTGCTCAACGCGGTGCAGCCGGGACTCTCACTCAAAACAGGCGAGGTGGGGCAAAAACTTAAAAGGGGGCGCCATACCACCAGGCACGTTGAACTGCTCCAGCTTTTAAGCGGAGGGCTTGTGGCCGACACACCGGGTTTTTCGACGCTTTTTCTGCCCGAACTTAAAAGGGAGGAGTTGGCCTACTTCTACCCGGAGATAGAAAAGCACATGGGTGGTTGCAGGTTCAGGGGCTGCCTGCACAGGGCCGAGCCGGACTGCGCCGTCAAGGAGGCCGTGGACAGGAACGAAATAGACTCCGGGCGTTACCAGAGGTACCTGGAAATACTTGATGAAATAATTGGCCGGGAGAGGATTTACTAGATGATCAAGATTGCGCCGTCACTGCTGGCGGCAGACTTTTCAAGGCTGGCGGAGGAAATCCGCAAGGTGGAGGAGGCCGGGGCGGAGTATCTTCACCTGGACATAATGGACGGGCACTTCGTCCCTAACATAACCTTCGGCCCGCCGGTGGTGGCGGCGCTTAAAAAGAATTCGGCAATGGTTTTTGACGTACACCTTATGATAGAAAACCCCGACCGGTACATAGGGGATTTCATAGACGCCGGGGCCGACCTGGTGACGGTGCACGCCGAGACCTGCCCCCACCTTCACCGCACCATTCAGATGATAAAGAAGAGTGGAGTAAAGGCGGGCGTGGCTTTAAACCCATCTACCCACCCGTCCGCTATAGGTTACGTAATGGACATGCTGGACCTTGTGCTGGTGATGACAGTAAACCCGGGCTTCGGGGGGCAGGAGTTCATAAGGGAAATGCTGCCCAAAATCAGAGTGGTGCGGGGCATGCTGTCATCTGTGGGGTCCGGGGCAGAGATACAGGTGGACGGGGGCATCGGCCCGGCCACCGCGCCCCTGGTGGCCAGGGAGGGCGCCACCGTACTTGTGGCCGGATCCTCGGTATTCGGTTCCCCAAATCCGGAACAGGCAGTAAGGCAAATAAAAGAAGCGGCTATTAAAGAAATAAAGGAGGGTTAGAAATGGCGGTTTATAAATGCGAACAGTGCGGCGAAGCGGTTGAAAGCAGATGCAAGCCCGGCAAGTGCAAAGCCTGCGGCGCCGTGAAGGACAAGCTCATCAAGCAGGAACAGCCGAAGAAATAAAAAATACTACCAACATCATATTCCTTAAAAAAGGTCGTAGGAGTTATCCTGCGGCTTTTGTTTTTTAGTGGAAGAGGTAAGCCAAAAACAAATAAGTTAATATGTTAAGGGCCAGGCACCATCATTTAAGGCACCATCATTTATTTACCATCATTTACTTCCTCCGTCCAGAAACCCCAGGGGAACCGGGTTGAACAGGTTGAGAAAACAGCCGGTGTAGCCCATGGCCAGCCAGTACGGTTCATTGGACCGGAATCAATATCAGCCATTTTTTTATATTGCACAGCAGAAGGCGTGGGATGAAAATATCGGCCAGATGCGCCGTTTTTTAAAGATAGGTGCTATAATAGAATTCGGATACCCCTGTCCCGGGGATTTTAGCCCGGAGTTCACACAAAAAATCCGGAATACGCCGTTAAATTGTTATTTAACATGCCGGCAGATTAACGGCTTTTCCCGTAAACAAGGAGTTTATTGTGAATAACGTTAAATACCTGGAATGCATCAAATGCGGTAAAAAGCACCCCCCCCTGCCGGACACATACACCTGCGGGGGGTGCTCCGGGCTGCTGGAGGTCGTATTGGATTATGATCTAATAGCCCGGGAGGTGAGCAGGGAATATTTTGCCGGCAACTGTGATTATTCAATGTGGCGCTATCTGCCCTTCCTCCCGGTCAGGCCGGAAACCCCGAGGCCCTCTCTCAGGGTGGGCTGGTCGCCTCTTTACCGGGCGCAGGCGCTGGGTCAAGCGCTGGGGATGGACCGTCTTTATATCAAGGACGATGGCATCAACCCCACCGCCTCCCTCAAGGACCGGGCCTCTGCCATGGCGGTGGTTAAGGCGGCCGAGGCCGGCGCCAGGACCATAGCCTGCTCCTCCACAGGCAACGCCGCCTCCTCGCTGGCCGGCAACGCCGCTTCCATGGGGATGAAAACATTCATATTCGTCCCCGGCAGGGCGCCCCAGGGAAAGGTGGCCCAGCTTCTCATATTCGGCGCCAATGTAATCAGCGTACAGGGCAGCTACCAGGACGCCTTTGAGCTTTCATCACGGGCCATTGACAAGTGGGGCTGGTACAACCGGAACGCAGCCATCAACCCCTACCTTGTGGAAGGCAAAAAGACAGTCACCCTGGAAGTCTGCGAGCAGCTTGGCTGGGAGGTGCCGGACCTGGTGGTGGTTTCTGTCGGGGACGGCTGCACCATAGCCGGGGCCTGGAAAGGGTTCGTGGACCTGTACAAGGCCGGGGTGACAGACAGGCTGCCCAAAATGGTAGGCGTGCAGGCCGAGGGCTGCTGCCCCATCAGCAGGGCTTTTCACAGCAACAGCCCCCTGGTGCCCATGGAGGAAAACACGCTGGCGGACAGTATAGCGGTGGGGGTTCCCCGAAACCCCGACAAGGCGCTGAGGGCCATAAGGGATTCCGGGGGAACCATGGTCAACGTCAGCGACCAGGAAATACTTGAGGCAATGCGGCTTCTGGGGAACACTTCAGGCGTCTTTGGAGAGCCTGCGGGAGTGACCGGCCTGGCCGGCCTGAAGAAACTGGCCTCCCAGGGGGCAGTGGGCCGGGGGGAAAAAGTTGTGGTCTGCGTAACCGGCAATGGCTTAAAAGATGTGAACAACGCAATCAAGGCTGCCGGAGAGCCTTTGCGGGTGGCCCCCGACATGAACGAGCTGGTCAGGGCGCTGGAGAAAAGGATCTAAAAAGTAATCGCACTGCATAAAGCAATTAAAAGTATTAATATTTGGGAGGCTAATAAATTGACTGTATCAAAAATACCCTTCGGACCCACCTATGAAGAAATGCTGCACCCGGAAAAAATAGACCCCAAGGTCCGGGAAAAAGCCCTTAAGGAGCTTAAGGAAAACGATCTTGACCCCATAAATCTTTTCAACATCACCTGGAAGGACGAAAAAAACCAGGTCAGGAAAATAGTGCTGCCCAGGGAAATGACCGGGGTGGACGCCAATATAGTGGTGATGCTGGGCACCTTCTTCCCCTCGGGTTCCCATAAAGTGGGGCCGGCCTACTCCACCCTTATAGAGGGGTGCGTGGACGGGGAGATAATCCCCGGTGAGCATACCATTCTTGGCCCCTCCACAGGGAACTTCGGCATCGGTGTGGCCTATATCTGCAGGCTGATGGGCTATAAAGCGGTGGTAATCATGCCGGACAATATGAGCAAGGAGAGGTACGACCGTATCAGGGCCTACGGCGGGGAGCTGGACTTGACCCCGGGAACCGAGAGCGACGTGATACTGACCCTCCAGAGGACACATGAGCTGAAAAAGAACCCTAAAAACAAGCCCCTGGCCCAGTTCGAGCTTATGCCCAATTACCGCTTCCACCGCTACGTCACCGGCAATTCCGCCATAGAGGCGGTAAAGGGGATAGGCAACGGGCGGATAGCCTGCTTCACATCGGCCCCGGGGTCCGCCGGGACCATTGCTGCCGGGGACCAGATAAAGCAGGCATTTCCCGAGGCCAAAATAGTTGCTCTGGAGCCCTATGAGTGCTCCACCCTGGCCACTGGCGGCCGGGGCCAGCACCGGATCGAGGGTATAGGCGACAAGATGTGCACCCTCATCCACAATGTGCTGACAACCGATTTCGTCACCCTCATCCATGATGACGACACGGTCAGGGCGCTTAAAATAATACACGATGGCACAGACGTGCTGATCAAAATGGGGGTTGACCCCCAGACGGCCCGGGACATTAAAGAGCTGTTCGGTGTTTCCGGTATGTGCAACGTACTTGGGGCCATAAAAATGGCCAAGTACCTGCGCCTGGGGCCGGACGACAACGTGGTCACCATAGCCACAGACGGATTTGACCGCTACGAGTCGGTTCTGGAAGACCTGGACAGGCGCTGTCTGGAGACCGAGGACTTCGTTCTGGAGCGCTGGTTCAGGGATATATTCCTTGGCGCCGACGAAAGGTGGGTATATGATTTCCGGCGCAGGGACCGGAAGGAACAGCTTTTCCTCCAAAAGGAAAAGGACTGGCTGCCCTTCGGCTACAGCAAGGAGTACATGGATTCCATGAAAAGCCCCCTGTTTTGGGAGGAAGAATACGCCAAGGTGGGTGAGTACGACAAAAGGATCCGGGAAATGAGGTGATTGAAACTTGTCATGTGTAAAAAACCGTTTCCAGAACTGATCTGGAAACGGTTTTTTTATATAGCCAGGAGATTATGCTGAAAAAATTCAGCGGATGATTTCCTGGCTATACACGGAGGTTTCAATGAGGGGTTATCATTTAGGTAAAAGAATGACTACCGGGCGTCCCCGCGTTTATACTCCAGTATATGGGATAATGGTTGCTTAACGTGATTACTATGTATTAATTCCCGGAAGAAGAGGCCGAAGGCAGTACCTCCGGCCCAACAAGCAGTGTCGAATTAGCGGTTTATTTAAATTTTTTTGTAATTAAATTCTGTGCTTAAAATAGTTTATTTATCGGCATTTTTCCTCGATAATAATAAAAAGGGAGACAATGATGACAAGAAGAGGGTCTTTATGTGGGAAGAAATAATCCAGCCCGGCACAAAAATATACGTATCCGGCCCGGACAGCGCCTTGAGATATGTTTCGCACGTCGAGAACATATACCAGGGCGTGATATATATAGCCCCCCCGTTCCTCATCCGCTCCGGAGGCCCTGAGGCCATGCGGATAAACAGGGGGGATTCACTGACCGTGTATATCCCGGGGCGGCAGGGGCTTTACCGTTTTAACAGCACGGCGCTGATTCTTCCTGAAGGTCCTGGCGGGCATGCCGGGATCTCCCTTCCGGATCATGTGGGCAAAACCGAGATGAGAAGTTTTATAAGGGTGGACAAGCTGTTAAAGGTTCAGTATTCCTTTATGCCTCCGGAGGGGGAGGCCCCGGATCTCAAAAAGGCCGAGGCCGCCAATATAAGCGCCGGGGGGATGAAACTGGTACTGCCCGAGTTTATTGAAAAGGGCAGTGAGATAAAACTGCAGTTTGTTTTACCGGCAGGAGGAAGCTACAGCCGGATAAAGGCGCCTTCCGTTGTGGCTTGGGCCGGGCCGGCTGACATACCGGAAGAAAACGGAATGTTCTTCGCCGGTGTAAAATTCTGCAGCATACACCGTAAACAGCAGGACGTAATCCAGCAGTACGTGCTGAAGGCCTTCTGGTTTTCCGTTATTTAGATCCGGATTGCCCGGCCGTTACCTCCTTGGCGTTTCCTCCGAGGGCTGGTAGCCGTAAATAAGGTATTTTTGTCTTTCCTCCTTGAACCGGTTCAAAGACGGGGTGTATTCACCCACGATCTGTTCCGGAGTTAGCCCTCTCTCCAGATACTCACCCATTTTGTCAGTACCCATTATTTTATCAAACATCACTATGGCGCCGCCGCTTTTCGGAACGCTGAAGTTATTCAGCGAACGGGCGGTGGCGAGGGCGTAAATGCCGGTCCTGGCCGGGTTGAACGTGCGGTAGTCGGTTATCTTGAGCCTTACGCCTCCCGCCGACCCTCTGTCTTCCGGGGTGAATGCCACACCCTTCAGCCCCGAGCGGCTGAGGAGATCGGCAAATTTTTGGGAATCTATTCCCTTTCCTCCTATCCACCTGAATTTATCCGCCTGGAAAATACCTGTTCCCTCGCCCAGGCCGGTGGCCATGTATCCGAAAACCGAGTCCAGGTCCGGTATGTTGGGGGATGTCTGAATCCAGGGCAGGCCGGTGTCCTGGTAAAGCATGGTACGGGTATAACCGTTCATGGGCACCACAACGAGGTCCGCGCCTATTTTGCGGTTGAAAAAGAGGGCCAATTCTCCCGCTGTCATGCCGTGGGCCATGGGGAGGTAGTCCACACCCACAAAGCTTGCATAGGGATCTTCCAGAACCGGTCCCTCCACTGTCTCCCCTCCCAGGGGGTTGGGGCGGTCCAGCACTATAACCTGCTTATTGTACTTTTTCGCCGCCGCCATGCAGTAGTTAAGTGTGGACATGTAAGTGTAGGTTCTGGCGCCGATATCCTGAATGTCAAAAACGAGCGCGTCAACGTCTTTCAGCATATCGGCGGTGGGCATCCTGGTCTTTCCGTACAGGCTGTATACCGGTACATTCAGTTTGCTGTCCATGTATGACTCCACGTATTCCCCGGCTTTAGCGGTGCCGTCAATTCCGTGCTCCGGGGCGTAAAGAGCCGTCAGGCTCACGGACTTGTCTGCTGACAGAACGTCAACCATGCTTTTCCCGGCGGCCGTGACCCCGCTCTGGTTGGTCACCAGCCCGATTCTTTTCCACTCTATCAGGTAGTGATGCTTTGCCATCAACATCTCGTTGCCCAGCTTGAATTCCGGGGCCGGGGGGCCGGAAGCCGGGCCGGGAACGGGGCCGGAAGGCACCCCGAAAAATAAAAAAAGGGAGCCGGTAATAACTATGGCTATTATTGATGCTGCTGTTTTCAAATTCATGTCTCCTTCCGGTGGTTAACTACAGGTTTTTACATGGTTATCAATTATTTAGACGAAAGAAATACTGATTTGGTTCATTGGTTTTTCTATGTAAATCAATTAAAAATTATTTTTTATCCTCCGGAAAAAGGAGGATTTTGCAGAATTATGTTAAATTTTTAAATTACGACCGGACTGATTTGGCAGCCAACACTTATTTAAGGGGGTATTGCCCTGTGAAATCAGAAGAACAACTTGTTATTTTTCAGCTTAACGATCAGCAGTATGCCCTGCCAATCCAGGAAACCCAGGAAATCATCCGCATGAGCAACATTACCAGGGTTCCCAATACCAAGCACTATGTGGAAGGTATCATAAACCTGCGCGGCAGCATAGTGCCTGTTATAAACCTCAACAAGAGACTCAACCTGCCGGTTAACGAGTACGGCGAGGATACCAGAATCATAGTTGTGGAGCACGGTGGACAAAAAGTGGGCATGATAGTGGATGTGGTGCTGGAGGTGGGAAGGTTCACCGAAGATGAAATCGATCCTCCTTCGGTGGCAGGAGACAATGTCGACTACCTCAGGGGTGTTGTAAAGAAAAAAGACCAGCTTTGGCTCCTTTTAAACCTGGAGCAGGTTATTTAACAGCAAGTGGGTTAATTCAGTTTGAATCACTGACAGGGCCGGTCCTCCGGCCTTAATTATTTGCCCTCTTTTGTGGGAAAATTATTTAGAACACAAGAATACAGAAGCCAGAATCCAACAGCATAACTTAGGTGCCGGGTACCTAAGTTATATAAGTTATAAGTTATGACTCCTGAATTCTGTATTCTTACAGGATGGGGTGTTTTTCTTGGAGAGTTTGCAGGCATTGAGGCAGAGGCTTATATCACTGGACGGCAAGGGTTACGGTGCTTATAAATCGATACAGGGTGGTTATGACGGAGGCTGGTTTCAGCTTTTCATCGACCACGCCCAGGCCGACCCCTTCGCTCCCCCCAGCAGGGCACGGGCCCGGGTGCCCCATCGCGTTTCCGGCTTTCCGAAGGATTTATACGCCGACAAAGCGGGGAGAATAGCGCTGCAGGATTTTGTGGCCAGAAGCCTGTACAGGTCACTTATGGTATCCAGGGCCGGTGAAAGGACCGGGACCGGAAAGAGCGGCCTTTTGACCTGTGACCGCTGCGGGCAGGAGATACTTGACAGGACTGCCGTCCTTGTCACCGGGGATTTTATCGAGGCCAGGTTTTCGGCGGGACTTCCGGCCAGGGGCAGGACCATAATGGGGCACGAGGCCGCCAGGATGCTCACCGAGATAATACCCCGGGTGGTGGAGCGTTCCCTTCAGTATAAAAGTTTAAACCGGGAGAACCTGGTAAGCCACGTTAATCTCGCCAGGGACCAGGAATATCTCCGGGGATTACTGAAAGAAAGGGGCCTGGTGGCCTTTGTGGGAAATGGGTCGGTGCTGCCCAGGGAAAGCGGTATCAGCGACCTTCCCCTTAAGGGTCCGGCCGTAGTTCCCTTTCAGTCTCCACCGGGGTTGGAGGTGGAGTTTGACCTGCCCAACAGGGGCAGGGTGACCGGGATGGGGATACCCCGGGGCGTTACACTGATAGTGGGGGGAGGTTACCACGGCAAGTCCACTCTGCTAAGGGCTCTGGAGAGGGGGGTATACAACCATGTTCCCGGCGACGGGAGAGAAATGGTTATAACCGGGGGCGGCGCCGTCAAAATCCGTTCCGAGGACGGGAGAAGGGTGGAAAAGGTCAATATCGGTGGTTTCATCAGCAATCTTCCCATGGGGCAGGACACCCGGTCTTTTTCCAGTGAAAACGCCAGCGGCAGCACCTCCCAGGCGGCAAACATAATCGAGTCCCTGGAAGGGGGGGCTTCCCTGCTGCTTCTTGACGAGGACACCAGCGCCACCAACTTTATGATCAGGGACGGGCGCATGCAGAGGCTGGTGGCTAAAAAATACGAGCCAATCACACCTTTTATCGACAGGGTGAGGGACCTGTACCAGAATCTTGGCGTCTCCACCATCATAGTGGTGGGAGGGTCCGGGGACTACCTCAAGGTGGCCGACCTTGTAATAATGATGCAGGAATACAGGACATGCGACGTTACCGCCGCCGCAAGGGAGATAATAGAGATAACGCCCGATGACCGGGTTGTTGAGGCTTTGGGCAAGCTGGGCGCCATAGCTCCCAGGTTGCCGCTTCCCCTTAAGGGTGACAGCAGGGACAGAACCAGGGCCAGGGCAAGAGGGCTTGAAGAGATTGCCTACGGGGGGGAGGACATTGACCTGTCGTACTTGGACCAGTTGGTGGATCCAAGCCAGACCAGGGCTGTGGCCGAGATAATAAGGTATGCCTTTGACCGCTACGTGGATGGGAAAAAATCACTGGTGGAAATAGTGGACAGTGTTTTGAGGGACATTGACCAGGGGGGGCTGGACGTGATTTCCCCCTTTGGCAAAGGCCAGCACCCGGGGGATTTCGCCATGCCCCGAAGGTATGAAATAATGGCCGCCTTCAATCGCCTGCGCAGCATCCGGATGTCCTGAAGCATCCGATACTGAGAAGATATTGTGATTATTTTTACATTTTATTTGAAACCGATTGCGTGACCAGGATATATACTATAAAATTGTAAAAAACAACACTGAGGAGGAGTTATCCATGTTTGTAAAGGATTGCATGTCCACAAACCCCATTACCATTACTCCTTCAACTCCGGTTCTGGAAGCCCTGAACATTATGAGAAAAAATAAGATAAGGCAGCTGCCTGTGACCGAAAAAGACAAGCTGGAGGGACTGGTCACCGAAAGGGAACTGCTGACGGTGTCCCCGTCCCCGGCTTCAACTTTAAGCATCTATGAAATGAATTACCTTATGTCCAAGATGGTGGTAAAAGAAGTCATGGTGAAAAAACCGGTTTCCGTTGAGCCTGCCACCACCATTGAGGAGGCCGCCCTGATTATGCGGGACAACAAGCTGGGAAGCCTGATGGTTACCGAAAATAACAAACTGGTGGGAATAATTACCCAGACCGATGTTTTTGACCAACTGATCAGGATCTTCGGCCTGCGCAAGGCCGGCACCCGGATTGTCATCGAGACCGAAGACAGGGTGGGGGCGCTGGCTGATATTGTGGACGAGGTGCGGAACCTGGGGATAAACCTGATTGGAATTGCCATCAGCGATAAGTCGGACCGCAAGGTGCAGATAATGTTGAGGATCAGCACTGCGGAGCCGGGGGAACTGGTGGCGAAGATTAAAGAAAAAGGATTTGCGGTGACAAGTGTAAGTTAAGACTGGAATTTTGCAACTGTGCCTAAAAAATGAATACGGCACAATGCAAGTATTGGATAAATAACCTGATAGCGATCTTCCGGGCCGATCTCTGGTATACTAAAAAATTTAACCACATCTTCTGTGGTTTTATAACTTCTGACTTCCCTTAAAGGAGAATGGGATAAAAATGGAGAGTCAGCAAACAGGCGTAATGGCAAGGTACGTAAATATAGCAATAGACATAGCCTCAAGGATTGTAAGGGGAGAATACCGGGAGGGACAGAAGGTTTTCGGCCGGTCAACCCTGGCGGGAAAGTACAATGTTTCCCCTGAGACCATCCGCAGGGCGCTGACTCTGCTGCAGGACACGGGTATTGTCAGCGTGTCTCCAGGGGTGGGCGTGGTGGTAAGGTCCAGGAAGGCGGCCGAGGCTTTTCTTGCCCAGAGCGGCCAGAGGCAAATACTCCGTGACGTTCAGGAAAGACTTCACCTGCTGCTGAGGGAAAGGGACAGGCTGGACGCCGAAATAGAAAAACTCATGAACGAGCTGCTGGACTACACCCTCAAAATGGCCGGGAGGTTCCAGAAGATCGAGGAAATAAAGGTGAACAGGAATTCCCCCCTGGTGGGCAAGTCTCTTCTGGAGGCCGAGTTCAGGGGCAAAACCGGGGCTACGGTTATCGCAATATACCGCAACGGGGAGGAGATTGTCTCTCCCACGGCTGACACAATATTGCAGGCCGATGATGTGCTTATTATGGTGGTACAGCCGGAGATGAAGGAACAACTGCACCTTCTGGTGGACCCCGAGTGATGTATATGCGTTGAAATAACTGGATATAATACCGTTATAATCCGCCTGAATCAGGAGGGATCGCTATGGGTTTCAAGGATTTTGAGCGCAGGGTCAAAGATGTCAAGGTTAAGCTGGAAGAGGAACACAATCAGGCTGTGGAGCAGAGCAAAACACCCCTTGCGGAAAATGAAGACACCGTTGTTGACTCCTAGTGGCGGCATAAACGGAGGCCCGCTGCTTTTGCAGCGGGCCTTAGGTTTCATTTCTATTTCATCTTCTTGATGGCTTCCCTGATTTCCGATACCGATGCCTCTTCCTCGATGGTGGAAAGGTCCCCAAGTTCCTTGTCGAGCCAGAGAGTCTTCATAACCCTCCTCATTATCTTGCCGCTTCGGGTCTTGGGCAGGGTGCCCACGAACTGGATGTCCCTCATCACCACAATGGCGCCCATGGTATTGCGGACGTGATTAATCAGTTCCTTTTTCAGATTGTCATCGGGTTCATAACCCTGCTTCAGCACTACGAAGGCGCAGGCCACTTCGCCCCTCAACTCGTCGGGAACTCCGGACACACCGGCCTCAACCACCGCCGGGTGCGAGATGAGGGCGCTTTCAACTTCCACCGTACCTATGCGGTGGGCCGCTATCTTGATAACCTCGTCGGACCGCCCGGCAAACCAGAGGTAACCGTCATCGTCCATGGAAGCGGCGTCTCCGCAGTAGTAGAACCCCTTGGTGGAGGGCAGTTTTTCCCAATAGTTGTTAACCAGCCCTTCGGGGTCGCCCCATAGTTCGGAAACCAGTCCCGGGAAGGGCCGCTTGACCACCACTACCCCCTTTTGCCCCGGGGGCAGAGGAGTTCCCTCTCTTTCGTCAAGCACATCGGCCACCACTCCCGGCACCGGTATTCCGGCGGAACCGGGCTTGATGGGGATGATGCCCAGCCCGTACGGGTTAGCAAAAATGGGCCCGGAGGTTTCGGTCTGCCACATGTGGTCCATAACCGGTATCCTGTTTTTGAATACATCTTCCTGCAGCCATTTCCAGGCCGGCGGGTTCAGCACCTCGCCCGCGCAGAATATTCTTTCCACCGAGCTTAAATCATGTTTTTCGGCCTGCTCGATACCCAGTCTCATCATTCCCCTTACCCCGGTGGGGGAGAGCCACAGCGCAGTGGCCTTGTTCCGGGCGGCCATTTCCCACCACATATCCTTCCGGGGGTAGTCCGGGGTACCTTCATAGAGCAGGGTGGTGCACCCGGTCAGCAGGGGTCCGTATACATTGAAGCTGTGCCCAACGATCCAGCCTATGTCAGAGGTTGCGAACCAGACATCGGTTTCCTTTAACCCGTATATCCATTTGCCCATTGAGTAGACATACATTTGGTAGCCGCCGTGCTTCTGCACCGTCACCTTAGGCTTGGCCGTGGTGCCGGAGGTGGGCAGCAGGAACAGCGGCTCGTTGGATTCCATCAGCTCGTAGTCCGAACTCATGCCCTCGCCGCCGGCCAGGAACTCATCCCAGAATATGTCCCTGCCCTCCTTCATGGGCGGCATGCGGTCGTGGCTCTTCCTCAGAACCGCCACCTTGACTATCTGGTCGGGAGGGCAGTTGGCCAGGCCCTCGTCGATAATGGGCTTAAGAGGAACAGGTTTGCCCCTCCTGGAACCTTCGTCCTGGGTCAGCACAAACCGGGTTCCGGAAATATTTACCCTATCGGCCACAGCGTTGGAGGAAAAGCCTGCGAATATGACCACGTGGATGGCGCCGATGCGGGCGCAGGCCAGCATGGCGGTCACCGATTCAATGCCGGAGGGCATATAAATTGCCACCCGGTCTCCCTTCCTGACGCCCATTCCCCTCAGGGCTGCGGCATACTTTTTTACCAGGGCCAGCAGCTGAGCATAGGTCACCACAGTGACCTCCCCGGTTTCGCCTGATTCCGCCACAATGGCCGCTCTTCCGCCACGGCCGCGGATTACGTTATAGTCAACGGCGTTATAACATATGTTGGTAAGTCCGCCTATGTACCATTGGAAATTGGGGTATTCCCAGTTGAAGACCTTGTCCCACTTTTTAAACCAGTGAATATCGTGCGATGCCTTTATCGCAGCGTTTTCCCAAAATCCTTCCGGATCATCCTCGGCCCACTTCATAAAACTTTTTACGTGGGGGGGGATAAGGCCAGTACCCATTTTTTCACTTGTCATCAGCCGCAACAACCTCCCTCATTATATGAAAATTCTAATAAATAATTATATTGCGAATTAAGAGACAAGTAAATATCTTTAATGCGACAGGTTAAAATTTAAACTTAAATGGTGTAGAATCAACATTACAAGTGAATTGCCCCGGCATATAATTTTCAGTTTACTATCATAAGTTCTTGTTTCCTATTGTAGTGCAGGATTATTCAGTTTTATCAGGGAGAATATAAGTGCAATGGCATGTTTTTCTGGATTTGGACAGTATTTTGAAATGTGATGTGGTTTAATGGCCTTTTTCTGCTATGTTAAGTCGAAAGATATGTTTCAGCCGCCGGTGAAAAGTTTTCCCGGCACGGGCACCGGCGTAAACTTATGTTTGACACTCCGGGATAAATAGCCCTATAATAATAAAAAAAATTTGCTCGATGGCCTTCGGGGACGGGTGTAATTCCCTACCGGCGGTATGGCCTTCCTGATAAGGCCGAGCCCGCGAACCTGAAAGGGTTGATCCGGTGAAAAGCCGGAGCCGACAGTTACAGCGCCGCTATGGCGCTCAAAGTCTGGATGGGAGAAGGTGGAGCGCTTTTGGATTTCCGCGTCGCAGTGCGGGCGGGTTTTCCTTTTGTGCTTATTCCCCGGGGTATATATCCTGGGGTTTTGCTATTTTTTTGGGAGATGATGCTTTTGAACGATGAAAATTACATGAAGATGGCTTTGGAACTGGCTGCCAAGGCCATGGGGCGCACAAGTCCCAACCCGATGGTGGGGGCGGTGCTGGTGAAGGACGGGGCTGTTGTAGGAAAGGGTTTTCACGCCAGGGCCGGTACACCCCACGCTGAGGTGGTGGCTATAGAGAATGCCGGGGATGAGGCCGGGGGATCGACCCTTTACGTGAGCCTTGAGCCATGCTGCCACCGGGGCCGCACAGGCCCTTGCACCGATGCCGTGATAGGGGCGGGGATTAAGAAAGTGGTGGCCGCCATGGCCGACCCCAACCCCCTGGTGGCGGGCAAGGGATTCGCCAGGCTTAAGGAGGCGGGCCTGGAGGTTGTCTGGGGGATTATGGAGGAGGAGGCCAGAAAACTTAACGAGGTCTTTATAAAGTATATAACCACCGGAAATCCTTTTGTGGTGCTTAAAGCTGCCGTAAGCCTGGACGGAAAGATTGCTACCCGGACCGGTGAATCCCGGTGGATAACCGGCCCGGAGGCCAGGGCCTACGGACACAGGCTCAGGGACAGGTATGACGCCATAATGGTGGGGATCAACACTGTTCTTGCCGACAACCCCTCACTGACCACCAGGCTGCCCGGGGTGGGGAAGGATCCCGTCAGGATAGTGCTTGACAGCCATGCCAGGACCCCGGCGGGATCAAAGGTGATTAACAGTTCCAGGGACGCCCGCGCCATTATAATAGTCACACCCGGGGCGCCGGGGGAAAGGGTTGAGGCGCTTAAAAATGCCGGTGCCGAAGTTATTTGCCTGCCGGAAAGTGAAGGGCGGGTGAATATGAAGGCGTTATTCCCGGAACTGGCCAGGAGGGGGATAACCAGTGTGCTGATTGAGGGTGGCGGGCATGTTCACGCATCGGCACTGGCTTCAGGAATGGTGGACAAGGTGGTGTGGTTTATAGCCCCAAAGCTTATAGGCGGGATTCAGGCCCCCGGCCCCCTGGGCGGTCCGGGGCCGGAAAAGCTGTCGGACGCAGTGCTTTTGGATCGGGTCACTGTGTCTAAAATTGGGGATGATATACTTTTCGAAGGGTACATTATGAATTGAAAGAGGTTAATTAAAATGTTTACCGGACTGGTGGAGGAACTGGGTTTTGTGCGGGGAGTCGCCCGGGGGGCCGATTCGGCCCGTATTCACATAGACGCCAGAAAAATACTGGACGGAATGAAGATGGGAGACAGCATTGCCGTAAACGGCGTTTGCCTTACCTCCGTGGAGTTTGACCGGGGCCATTTTAGCGCCGACGTAATGGCGGAGACGCTTTCCAAGACAAACCTGGCCTTCCTCAAGCCAGGAGACAGGGTGAACCTGGAGCGGGCGCTGAGGCTGGGAGACAGGCTGGGAGGACACCTGGTAAGCGGGCATGTAGACGGGGTTGGTACAATCACCCGGAGGGAGAAGCATGACATTGCCACCCTGATCACCATATCCGCTCCTCCTCAGGTGATGAAATATATAATAAAAAAGGGTTCCGTGGCCATTGACGGAACCAGCCTTACCGTGGTGGATTTCAGTGAGGGATCATTTCAGGTCTCCCTTATCCCCCATACCGCGCACATGACCACACTTGGCTTTAAAAAGGTGGGGGACAGCGTCAACCTGGAGGGGGACTTGGTGGGTAAATACATCGAGAGGCTTATCAATTTCAAGGACGGCGAGGGTACAGACAAACCCCGGAAAACCGGGGGGGGGATAACGCTGGAGTTTTTGGCCGAAAGGGGTTTTACGACTTAAGGGGGAAGGAAGATGGAATTCAGATTTAACACAATCGAGGAAATTATCGAAGACATGCGCCAGGGCAGAATGGTGGTAATGGTGGACGATGAGGACAGGGAAAATGAGGGCGACCTTATAATGGCGGCCGAGAAAGCCACTCCGGAAGCCGTTAATTTCATGGCCTCCTACGGAAAGGGGCTTATATGCCTGCCCATTATAGGTGAAAGGCTTGACGAGCTGGATCTGCCGGCCATGGTCAGCCATAACACCGATCCCCACGGCACGGCGTTTACAATTTCGGTTGACCACAAGGACACCACCACCGGGATTTCGGCGCACGAAAGGGCTGCCACCATCGCGGCCATATTGAACCCGGCCACCAAGGCCGATGACCTGAGAAGGCCGGGCCATGTTTTTCCGCTTAGGGCCAAGGAAGGCGGGGTGCTGCGCAGGGCCGGACATACCGAGGCTGCCGTGGATCTGGCCAGGTTGGCGGGGCTTTACCCGTCCGGGGTTATTTGCGAGATTATGAAGGAAGACGGAACCATGGCCAGGGTGCCGGAGCTGATGGAATTCTGCCGGAAGCACCATCTTAAAATCGGAACCATTGCCAGCCTCATCGAGTACCGCCGGAGGACAGAAAAGCTTGTCAGGAGAGTTGACTCGGCCAAGCTGCCCACCAAGTACGGCCAGTTTACCGCAGTGGCGTACGAAAGCCTGCTGGACGGGAAGGGGCATATTGCGCTGGTCAGGGGAGACCTCAGCAAGATGGAAGCCCCCCTGGTCAGGGTTCACTCCGAGTGCCTCACCGGGGATGTGTTTGGTTCTGAAAGGTGCGACTGCGGGGATCAACTGGAGGCCGCCATGAATATGATTGGCAGGGAAGGAGCAGGGGTACTGCTTTATATGCGCCAGGAAGGGAGAGGTATTGGCCTCCTGAACAAAATAAGGGCCTACAGGCTGCAGGATATGGGCAAGGACACTGTGGAGGCCAATGAGGCCCTTGGATTTCCTGCCGATTTGCGTGATTATGGGCTGGGGGCTCAAATACTTTCCGACCTGGGGCTGACAAAAATAAGGCTGATAACCAATAACCCGAGGAAGATAGCCGGCCTGGAAGGGCATGGTCTGGAGATTGTGGGCAGGGTGCCCGTTGAGATATGCCCGGGACAGAACAACCGCTTTTATCTTGCTACAAAGAAGCGAAAGCTGGGACACCTGCTAAATATAGGTGAGCGATAATTCAAAAAGGGAGACAGGAGGAGACCAATGGTAAAGGTATTTGAGGGCCATCTGCTTGGACAGGGACTAAGGTTCGGGCTGGTGGTGGGCAGGTTTAACGAGTTTATAACCAACAAGCTTCTTTCCGGGGCGATGGACGCGCTGAAGCGCCACGGCGTGGAAGAACAGGATATCGAGATTGCCTGGGTGCCCGGAGCCTTTGAGATCCCGATGGTGGCCAGGAGGATGGTATCGCTGGGGCGCTATGACGCTGTAATCTGCCTGGGTGCTGTAATCAGGGGAGCTACCCCTCACTTCGACTATGTTGCCGCCGAGGTTTCCAAGGGTATTGCCAAGGTGGGGCTGGACTCCGGTGTGCCCGCCATTTTCGGTGTGATAACCGCCGACACCATAGAGCAGGCCATCGAAAGGGCGGGGACAAAGGCCGGCAACAAGGGATGGGATGCGGCGGTGACCGCAATCGAGATGGCCAATCTTGTAAAAGGTATCGGCTAATAAGAGGGGCTAGCGCCGGAAGAAAGATGAAAGGTTGTATCAGGCCGGCTTTGTCCGGCCTGTTTGTATAGATATAGGAAATTATGCTCCAAAGTGATTCTGTAGATAATTTCCTATACAAGGGGATTTCAAGGGGGTGTCCCCCTTGCTTCGTGCGGGGTTGAGGACGCGTTACGTCCGAAGGGGCGGCAGCCCCTTTTTTTAAGGAGGGATTATAGCGGTGTCGCTAAAGGATACGGTTCAGACTTTAGAAGAGGTTCAGCAGTTTCAGGTGTCTTCAGACGAAAGGCTTTTTTCGGCCGATGGTGACGAAATAATGAAGGGCTGGACAACGGACATATACTTCATAAAGACCAGGGAAATACTGCGGGGGCTTGGTCTGGCCGATAAAAAAGTGGTGGCCGAGGTGTTCGCGGGGCGGCCCGGAATAATAGCCGGAACCGGAGAGGTGAAAAAACTTCTTTCAAAAACCGGGGTGGAAATGTGGGCGCTGCCGGAAGGGAGCCCATTTGCCGCCAAGCAGGTGGTGATGCGGATTTCCGGTACCTACGACAGTTTCGGCATATATGAAACCGCCCTCCTGGGCGTTCTGGCCAGTTCCAGCGGGTGGGCCACCGCAGCCGGGGAAGTGAAGAAGACTGCCGGAGACAAAACAGTGATCTGTTTCGGCGCCAGGCATGTTCACCCGTCGGTGGCGCCGGTTATGGAAAGGGCCGCCGTAATTGGAGGAGCCGACGGCTGCAGCTGTATACTTGGGGCAAAGCTGGCCGGCATTGACCCCACCGGCACAGTTCCCCACGCGGTGTTCCTTATTGTTGGGGATACCGTGGAGGTTGCCCGGGCTTACAAAAGGCTGATGCCGGAAGGAACGCCTGTGGTGGTGCTGGTGGACACCTTCAAGGACGAGGCCGAGGAGACGCTGAGGGTGGCCTCGGCGCTTGGGCATGGGCTTAACGCCGTAAGGCTTGATACAGCCAGCGAGAGGGGCGGGGTAACCACCGGCCTTGTGAGGGAGGTCAGGGCCCGCCTGGACCAGGCGGGATATAACCATGTCAGGATACTTGTAAGCGGCGGGGTGACTCCGGACCGTATTCCGGGCCTGATCGAAGCAGGGGCCGACGCCTTTGGAGTGGGGAGCTATATTTCCGGGGCCCGCGCCATCGACATGACCATGGACATAAAGGAAGTAGACGGCAGGCCAGTAGCCAAGCGGGGCAGGATTCCAGGCCTGACGCAGGCGCCAGGCCTGGAGAAAATGCTGTAGCAAAGGAACTGGAAAAATTACTGGTGTTATATTTTCCGGGGGTTTGTCTTATGGAGTTGAAAAATTTCCTCCGGGTAAATATAATTTTGCATATCATACCAATTTTTATAGAGAAGGGGATTGAAATAGCATATGGCTCTTGTCAATGAGAATTACCTAAAGCTGCCAGGCAGTTACCTTTTTTCAGAAATTGCCCGAAGGGTCAACCAGTTTAAAAAGGATAACCCCGACGCTGATATTATAAGGCTGGGTATCGGGGATGTCACCAGGCCCCTTCCTCCCGCCGTGGTGGAGGCCATGAAGAAGGCAGTGGAGGAAATGTCCCGGCAGGAAACCTTCAGGGGTTACGGTCCGGAACAGGGATACGATTTCCTTATCGAGAAAATTATCGAAAACGATTTCCGGCCCAGGGGAGTGGAACTGGCGGTTGACGAGGTTTTTGTCAGCGACGGCGCCAAAAATGATACGGCCAATTTCCAGGAGCTGTTCGGCATCGACAACATACTGGCGGTAAGCGACCCGGTATACCCGGTTTACGTGGACAGCAACGTCATGGCCGGGCGTACAGGCGCTGTAAGCCAAAACGGGCAATTTGAAAAAATTGTCTACCTGCCCTGCACCGAGGAAAACGGCATGAAGCCGCCGCTTCCAAAAACAAGGGTGGACATGATATACCTGTGCTTCCCCAACAACCCCACCGGGATGACCCTATCCAGAGAGGATCTGAAGAAGTGGGTGGATTACGCCAGGGAAAACAGGTCGGTAATACTGTTTGACGCCGCCTACGAGGCTTACATCCGGGAGGAAGGAGTTCCCCACAGCATATACGAGGTTGAGGGAGCCCGCGAGGTGGCCGTGGAGTTCAGGAGCTTTTCCAAGACCGCCGGCTTTACCGGCACCAGGTGTGCTTACACCATAGTGCCCAAAGAGGTAAAAGTATATGACTCCAAAGGCAGGGACCACAGTCTTAACCCCCTGTGGCTGAGAAGGCAGACCACAAAGTTCAACGGGGTTTCCTACCCTGTGCAGGCGGCGGCGGCCGCGGTCTTTTCCGGAGAGGGCAAAAAGCAGGTAAAGGAATTGATAGATTACTATATGGAAAACGCCCGGATCATCAGGGAAGGCCTGGAAAAAGCCGGATACAAGGTGTTCGGAGGGGTGAACGCCCCCTATATCTGGCTCAAGACTCCCGGCGGCATGGGGTCCTGGGACTTTTTCGACAAGCTGATGAAGGAGGCCAACGTGGTGGGAACCCCTGGGGCCGGCTTCGGGGCAAGCGGCGAGGGATATTTCAGGCTTACCGCCTTTGGAACCAGGGAAAACACCGAGAGGGCTGTTGAAAGGATAAAGACAAGAATGTAGCCTTTCAGGTAATAGATGATAAATACTAGGTAATAGGCTAAACCATTCTGGATTCTGGATTCTGAATTCTGGCTTCCGACCCGGAATTCCGGTCCCCTGGAGGGAGCTTTTTATGGAATTGCTTTTGGTGGCCCTGCTGGCGGTGGTGATAATACTGCTGGCGGTAATGCTGGTGAGGCAGGGTGGGGCCGGTAACAACAGCCGGGTTGAGCTTACTGTGATGAACCACCTCAATCAGTTCAGAAAAGAAATACAGGATTCGGTTAACGTTTCCCGGAAAGAAATGACGGACACCAGGGAGGATATGAACAGGAGGGTCAATGAAACACTGGGCTTGATGGCTGAGATGCGTTCCACGGTGGAAAAGATTATTTCCCGGCAGGAAGAGGCCAACAGGCTGGGTCAGTCCCTGAAGGACATACTCTCCACCCCGAAGCTAAGGGGTAATTATGGTGAAGCGGTGCTGGAGGAACTTTTGGACAGGGTTCTTCCCAGGGGAATGTGGGAAAGGCAGTTCAGGATCAAAGACGGCTGTGTTGTGGACATAGTGGTAAGATACAGGGACATGTGCGTGCCGGTGGACTCAAAATTCCCCCGGGACAATTACATACGGTACATTGAGTGCGCCGACGCCCGAGAAAAGGACTTATACTGGAAGGCATACGAAAAGGATGTACTCGCAAGAATAAAGGAGATATCCAAATACATAGCCCCGGAGTGCGGCACAAGCGACTTTGCCCTGATGTTCGTACCTTCCGAGGCCATCTATTATGAGACCATTGCCGAGAAGAATCACCTTGGACAGAAGTCGAAAATATACGAGGAGGCCGAAAGGAACAGGGTCATACCGGTCAGCCCCAATACCCTTTACGCCTTTCTCCAGGTGGTAATCACCGCCATGAGAAACATGGAGGTGCTTAACCAGGCCAGGGAAATACAGTCAAGGCTTTCAAAGATGCAGAACAAGTTCGAGCATTTTTACAAGCAGTACGAGGTAATGGGCAAGGAGTTGGAAAAGGCGGCCGAAGCCTACAGGAAGGGTGACAGGCATATAGCCCTATACAAGCGGGAGCTGGACGAGACACTGCGGATAGAGGTCGGCGACCGGAAAGACCTGCCAAATTAGAAACCAGAAGTTATTGGAACATCGAACTTCCTACTTCTAATCGAGGTGCCTGTCTATATTTTCAAAGAAGTGTACGTGTGAATCGAAAACCTTGCCCAAAGCCCTTATATTCCGGGGATCGACCCATGCGTACTGAACCACTTCCTCTTCATTCAGTTTAATATCCAGTGAAAGGGGATGGGCCTGCCACCAGTGCAGAATGAATTCCCCCGTTGAAGTAACGCTTTCCCAGACTTTTTTAACAGGATTCACAGGCAGCCCCAGTTCCTCCATCGCCTCGCGGACCACGGTCTGTTCCTGGACCTCGCCGGGCTCCATTTTTCCCGTTGGAGGGCTCCAGTAGCCTTCGTAGAGGTCCCCGGGAGGCCTTTTAACAAAAAGATACTGCCCATCCTTTTCAATAAGTATGGCTACAGCGTGTTTCAATGATTTACAGCTCCTTTTTTCAAACTGTAACCTGCAAATTAAGGCAAAACGGGGATTATAAAATGCACAAACTGTTTAAATCAATATTATACATGCTTCCCCCGGGTAAAAAAATCAGGCAGCAAATCGCAGGTTTTCCCCGGAGGGAAAAGGTTGTGGACCTGGGCTGCGGCACCGGGACCAGCACATATTATCTGTCGTCCACCGCCGGCGAGGTGGTGGGAATTGATATTGACGAAGAATATGTGAAAATAGCCGGGAGGCGGTTTCCCGGAATAAAATTTTACTGCATGGACGTGGCCCGGACAGGTTTTCCCGACGGGGAGTTTGAAACTGCCTTTATAATAATGTCTCTGCACGAGGTATACTCTGAAAGGTTGATAGCCGAGGCCTGCCGGATAGCCAGGGAAGTGGTGGTTATCGATTATTCCAGGATACTGTACGGGTTAATGGGAAAGTTCATCAGTTTTGTTGAAAAGGACAAGTACCAAAGATACGCCGGCATCAACCTCAAATTGAAGTTTGCTGATCATGGATTTTCCCTCAAGGAAAGCAAATCTATTTATTCAAACTTTTTTATGCATGTGTTTACCAGGGTAAAAACGCCAAAAGCAAACGTGGTTAATTTTATTCAGAACAGGTAAAAACAAAAAAACGGCCGACAGCCGTTTTTTATTCTTAAATATTATATAGCTCTTTTAACCCTGCCGCTCCTGAGACAGCGGGTGCAGACCAGTATTCTCCGGGGTGTGCCGTCCACCAGTGCCCGGACCCTTTGTAGATTTGGCGACCAAGTCCTTTTGGTGCGGATGTGGGAGTGGCTAACCTGCATCCCCACCTGAACTCCTTTTCCGCACACGGCGCATTTCCTAGCCAATGAAAACACCTCCTTTTACAGACCACATTTGTCATTTTACCAAAAAATAATCAATGGCGCAAGCTTTTTAACATACTGCCCCTATTCATCGGTGGACTTTCATATTACTTCAGTTTCTTGACATCAAATTATTATGCCCTGTATAATTAAGCATTATTATTACAGAAAGGGTGGCAGGAATGACGGATATAAAAGTGGAAAAGCCTGTTGACGAGGGAGATTATATTGAAGAAAAGGTGACCATGGACAACACTCCGGACTTAAGCGACAAGACCGGGGAAGTTTTTCTTTCACACCTGGAAGAAGCCATTAAGCAGTGCCGGATACTGATAAGCCAGGGTTTCCGCCTGGTGGACTTCTGGAGTGACCCGGACCAGGGCATAGAGTTTACCCTGAAAAAGAAAAAGTAGATTTAATCCCGGGCCGGGATCGCCGGTTCTTTGATTTTCGGGGGCTGGTGAGGTTGCGCTTGACGAGCGGCGAAAGTATATGGGAAAAAGACGTTCAGTACCTGAAAAGCGTGGGTCCCAGGAGGGTGCGCCTGCTTAAGAAATTAGGCATCTGCACCATTGGGGACCTTCTTTACTATTTCCCAAGGGATTACGACGACCGCAGCAGTCTCAAGCCCGCCAGGGCATACGGCAACGGCGAACAGGCGACGGTGAGGGGCGTTGTCACCGGGGGTGAGGAGAAGAGGCCCCGCAAGGGGTTGACCATAACCAGGATTTTTATCCACGACGGTTTTGACGGCGTGGTGGCGGTATGGTACAACCAGCCCTTTGTGCAGCGCCAGGTTCCCGTTGGTTCCCGGGTGCTGGTGACGGGTAAGGTAAGCCGTTTTTTTAACGAACTGCAGATACAGGTGGCGGACTACGAGGTGGAAGACGGTAACGACCTGATCAATACAGGGCGAATCGTTCCCATTTACCCCCTCACCGAGGGTCTTAGCCAGCGGCTTGTCAGATCCATTATAAAAAACGCGCTGGATCAATGGGGCGACAGGACATTCGAATTCATCCCCAATGAGATATTGGCCAGGTATGTCCTCCCGGAAACCGGCCCGGCCCTCCATGCCGTGCACTATCCCGATTCCCGCGAAGAGCTTAAAATGGCCAGAAGGCGGTTTATTTTCGAGGAGCTGTTCATTCACCAGGTGACCATTGCCCTGGCCAGGAAAAGATACACCAGGAAAAGAAAACATCATGCGTATTCAGCTGAAAACTTGCTTGTGGAACGTTTTCTCTCTCTGCTCCCGTTCAGCCTCACCCCCGGCCAGCTTGAGGCATGGGAGGAAATAAGCCGGGACATGCAGGGCCCCTTCCCGATGAACAGGCTTCTGCAGGGGGACGTGGGTGCGGGAAAGACGGTTGTTTGTGCCCTGGCAATTTTAAAGGCTGTGGGAGGGGATCACCAGGCGGCGCTGATGGCGCCTACCGAGATACTGGCCGAACAGCATTATTTAAACCTGAAAAATTACTTTGATGAGATAGGGGTTGCTACAGGACTCATCACCGGGGGAATGAAAAAAAAGGCCAGAGACAGCCTGCTTGAGAAAACAAAGAGCGGCGATATCCGGCTGCTGGTGGGAACCCACGCCCTAATCCAGGAAGATGTCCAGTTTAAAAACCTGGTACTGGCGGTTATAGACGAGCAGCACCGTTTCGGGGTGAGGCAACGTGCACTGATACGGAATAAGGGGCAAAACCCGGATGTTTTGGTGATGACGGCAACCCCCATTCCCAGGACACTGGCCATGACAGTGTATGGTGACCTAGACGTAAGCTCAATCAGGGGACTGCCGCCGGGAAGAAAGCCGGTGGAGACTTTCGTCTGCCCCAAGTCAAGGGCCGGATCCGTGTATAGTGTGATTAAAAGGGAAGTGTCCATGGGCCGTCAGGCCTACATAGTCTGTCCCCTGGTGGAGGAGTCGGAAAAGATTGATCTTCAGGCCGCAGTCGACCTGAAGGAATTTCTGGCCGGGGGTCCGCTTTATGGCTGCCGGGTTGATATACTGCACGGGCGGATGAAGTCCGGGGAAAAAGAGGACGTAATGACCCGCTTCAGAAGCGGCCTGGTGGACATTCTGGTGAGCACCACGGTTATAGAGGTGGGGGTAGATGTTCCCAATGCCACGGTAATGGCGGTGGTGGACGCCGAGCGCTTCGGGCTGGCCCAGCTCCACCAGCTGAGGGGGAGGGTGGGCCGCGGCAAACACCCTGCCAGGTGTTACCTTATTTCCGACGCCAGGGGTGACGAACAGACATTCAGGCTGGACGCCATGAGGACAATATCCGATGGTTTCGTACTTGCCGAAAAGGACCTGGAACTGAGAGGCCCCGGCGAGCTGTTCGGCACACGCCAGTCAGGGGACCTGCCTTTCAGGATTGCGGACCCGGTCCGGGATTTCAAGGCTTTGGAAGTGGCCGCACGGGAGGCCCGGCAGCTGGTGGACCTGGATCCGGAGCTAAGGCTGCCCGAAAACAGGGCGTTAGCCCGTGAAATAGGCGCCAGGTTCAAGGGCATGGGTTTTTTAGCAATAGGATAAAATAAGCTACAATTTTTATTAAATAAGTCTGAATGTCAAAAGAGTGGTAATTTAAAAGCGATTTGAAAACATGTCAAGAACCACAGACTAAATGTGGTTTTTATTTTTGAAAAAGGGAAATATATAAGTGAAACATAATGTAGTTTTGATTGCTATGTCTGGTTAAAAACAGAAATAAATGCAACTTATTAGTATTAAATCTGCAAACAATTGGCATGGAAGCAGATATAATATATGCACTGCAATCCATTAAATACTATGTATTTTCGATGCTTAACAGGACAAAATACTAACATCAAAAACAAAGGAGGGATAATTAGATGCCACGTAACACTAATCAGACTGTTGTTCCTGGTGCCAGCAATGCTCTGGATGCCATGAAATTTGAAGTTGCCAGTGAGCTGGGACTTACCAACTACAACGCGATTGATAAGGGACAGCTTACTTCAAGGCAAAACGGTTACGTTGGAGGCAACATCACCAAGCGGCTGGTGGCCCTGGGTGAGGCTGCCCTTATGCAGCAAGGCGCCGGGGCAATAGGAGCTACAACTGCTGTAGGACTGGAAACTCCTCAAGGTTAACGAACATAAATAAGCCGGCTGGCCATTTTGGCCGGCCGGCTTATTTATGTTTTGATAGGGTAAGGGCCGTTGCGTCCAGGTGCGGCAGCTCCTTTTTGGGGAAAGAGTATTTTTAGTGCAGATAATACTCATACTGGTCCGGTGGCAGATTGGGATGAAGCGCCTGGGTTATGCCCCCGGCCACAATTTTGGAAGCCCTCTGAATCAGGTCGTCAATTTCTTTGGGAGTAACCATCAGGCGTCCTCCAAAGGGCTCAAGCACCTTCTGGACAACTGCCCCGGCCACGTTGGGGTTCATCATGCTATACAGCTTGTATAAACTAGGATTGGTTTTAAGCTGCTCTATAAATTGTTCGATGGTATCCTGGGCAATAACAGCCCCATGAACCACTGTGGGAACACCAATGGCCACTACCGGGACACCCAGGCTTTCCATGTTGATGCCCATTCTCTGGTTGCCAACTCCGGATCCCGGGTTGACTCCCGTGTTGGCAATCTGAATGGTGGTGCCTATACGGGAAACGTTTTTGGCGGCCAGGGCATCTATGGCAATCACCAGGTCCGGTTTTATCCTGTCCACGACCCCCTTAATAATCTCCGCTGTCTCAATCCCCGTGAGACCCAGCACACCCGGCGCCAGAGCGCTCACCGAACGCATTCCCGGCTGCAGTTCCTGTGGTGCGTAGTTGAATATGTGGCGGGTGACCATGGTCTGGCTGACAACCTTGGGGCCAAGGGCGTCGGGAGTGGCGTTCCAGTTGCCCAGCCCCACGATGAGTACATTGGACGGCACCGGCAGGTTGAACATCCGGGTAAGCATTTCGGCCACCACCAGCCCTATTTCGTGGTGGGCCTGGGGATCTCTGCCGCTTATTGCCGGGGCCTCGATGGTTATGTAAGTCCCCACCGGCTTGCCCATGACGGCTTCGGCCGACTTCTCCTCAATGTTTACAACAGTTACAATGGCATAGTTATATGTTTCCCTGTCCACTCTTACTCCGGGAATTTCCTGGCCGGTTTTCCCCTGTACAATTTCTCTGGCTTCAAGGGCCAGGTCAACGTTAAGGTTGAAATTCCTGAAAAAATCAAAATCCAATTGGTTTTTCCTCCTTTTGTTCGGTAACATTTTGATTCTATATTCCCCCGCTTTAAAAAGTAATATATACGGGGAACCAGCTTATTTTGCATTTTTTGTATTTTTGTGTTGTTTATGCTATAATTATTTTCGGTACAATAAGGAAAGGCCAGGAGCAATTTGCGTGTAATAGCCGGAATTGCAAAAAAACGGCTTTTAAAGGTGCCCTCCGGTTGGACAGGCAGGCCCACCGCCGACAGGGTCAAGGAATCGCTGTTTAACATACTGGGTAGCCGTGTTTTGGACTGCGTTTTTCTGGACCTTTTTGCGGGCACCGGTAATATTGGCATTGAGGCTTTAAGCCGCGGGGCAAAAAAGGCGGTCTTTGTGGAAAAGGACCGCCGGGCGGCCGGGTCAATAGGCCATAATTTGAAATTGACCGGGTTTGCAAGCCGTTCAAAAATCATTGTCAGGGATGTTTACCCGGCCCTGGCCGGGCTTGCCGGAACGGGCGAACCTTTTGATATTGTTTTTCTTGACCCGCCCTACGGCCTGGGATTTGAAGTCCCGGTCATCAAAAAAGTGACGGAATTGGAGTTGCTGGCCTTAAATGGACTTATAGTCTCCGAAAGCAGCAAAAAGGAAAAGCTGCCGCCCGAAATAGGGGGAGTTACGCTCTTAAGGCAGGAGAGATACGGAGACACTGTTATTTCTTTTTATCAATAACCGATGAGAGGTGTATTTCCCCTTGCGTATAGGAGTGTACCCGGGCAGCTTTGACCCGGTAACCAACGGACATCTGGATGTTATAGAGAGGGCTGCCAACCTGTTTGACCGGGTTATCGTTTCGGTTTCCAGGAATACCAATAAAAAACCTCTGTTTACTGTGAAGGAACGTGAAGAAATACTAAGAGAGGTATTAAGGCCTTACAATAATGTGTTAGTTGATTCGTTTGTGGGACTTACCGTGGACTTTGCCAGGGAAAAGGGGGCCGTGGCCATTATAAGGGGCCTAAGGGCCATATCGGATTTCGAAAATGAATTTATGATGGCCCAGACCAACAAAAAACTGGCTCCCTCCGTGGATACCATATTTCTCATGACCAAGCCGGAATTCTCTTTTATAAGCTCCAGCGCCGTCAAGGAGGTTGTCATGTTCGGGGGCTGCGTCAAAGGGCTGGTGCCGCTTTTGGTGGAGGAAAAATTAATCATGAAATATAAAGCCCATTAAATAGGGCCGGGAGGTATATTGTGGTGGAACTCATCAACGCCCTTAACGAGTTGGAAGAGATCATCGAGACCAGCATCAAGGTTCCCATGACCAGGCGGGTATTGGTGGATGAGGACCGTCTGCTGGACATGCTTGACCGGATAAGGACCACCCTGCCTGAAGAGATCCGTCAGGCCAAGTGGATTATCCAGGAACGCGAAAAGGTTATGGCCGAGACCAAGAAGGAAGCCGGGCGTATTATGGAAGACGTGCAGAAGCAAATGGAGCGGCGCGTCGAAGAGAGTGAAATTGTCCGGGCTGCCAAGGCCAGGGCCGAGGAAATAGTAGAAAAGGCGGAGAATGTTGCCCGGGAGATAAAACAGGGAGCCCGGGATTACGCCGATGAACTGCTCAGTCATATAGAAAAAAGGATTGAAAAAATTATTGCCGAAATACATGATGGCCGGGCAGAACTCAGTGGATTCAAAAAAACGGGCTGACAGCCCGCAGATGATTTTCTAACGCTTCAGGGCAAGGGTTCTCAGTATTCCTCTCCAGTCTATGTATTTATCCACATTTTCCAGTGCCGTGTCTATGCTCCGCCGGTCCGTGGGGCGGATATGCTTTGTTATTTCTGCGCATTTTTCAAGGGTTGTATAGGTGTCGAAGTGCACCAGCAATACCGGGATGCCTCTTTCGGCTGCCCTGGCTATAACCTTTACATCCGGGTACAGCCCGCCCGTAAGGATAAGGGCGGATGTACTGGTCTCAAGGGCGGCAAGTGCTAAATCGGCGCGGTCCCCCCCGGTGATAAGGGCTTTATTGGGGGCCCTCCGCAGGTAACCCAGGGCGCTTTCTATGGTCATGGCCCCCACCAGTACGTCTTCAACCACACGGTCCATGTTTTCCTCGCCGGTGAGTATTTCGCCACCAAGTACCTCAAAATATTCCGCAACGGTAGGAGAGGCTATTTCAGGCCGATGGGGAATCACTCCCAGGGACCGGTAGCCTCTTTCTTCGATCAGGGGGCGGTAAACACCCTCGGTTTTTGCCAGCAGAAGCCTCGGAACGTTGTTGAATATGTTGCCGGCTATCGGTATGCCCCGGCACTCAAGGTAGCTGTTAATAAAAATGGCGTTGTCAATGCTGAAGTCATTCTCTATATGAATCAGAAAGATTGCCGTGGACTTGAATTCCCTGGCCAGCGTTATTGAATCCAGCCCAACGCAGCCCATGATGTGCGGGAACCCTGCCCCTCCCACAATAACTATGTCGGAGTTTTCGGATATTTTGCCGTAGTAAGACATTATTTCCTGCAGGGATGCGCATTTGCGGTTGCCGGAAAGGTACGACGGCCCCACGTTATAGGGGACAATGTCATGCGCGGTATGCTCCATCTCCAGCACGCTTTTCATCAAAACACCGTCTTCGTCCTCTTCCCTCGGAGTTCCGCTTACTATTCCCACAGGCTTGAAATAGGATACCTTGTAGCCCTCCTCCCGGAATTTAAGGGCCAGGCCCAGGCAGACCGCGGTTTTTCCGCTGGCGGGTGTTCCCATTACAAAAAGGCTTTTCACCTGATGCACCTCACGATATCGTTATTTTTATATCCAGGGCTGAGGCCCCATTGCTGTATGCAAAGACCGGGTTTATGTCCATTTCCGTGATTTCCCCGAAGTCGCTCACCAGTGCGGCGGCCCGCAGAATAATGTCAATAATGGCTTTTATGTCAGCCGGGTCTTCTCCCCGGTAACCTCTGAGAAGCGTATAAGCCTTTGTTTCGGTGATCATGGCCATAGCTTCCCGGCGGGTCAGCCCCCCGGCCAGCCTGAAGGAAACGTCTTTCAAAAGGTTTACATAAATTCCACCAAGGCCGAAGGCGATCAGCGGCCCGAACTGCACGTCCCGGGACATGCCGACTATAATCTCGGTACCCTTGGGCATCATTT
Organism: Bacillota bacterium; assembly: GCA_049325055.1. GTDB lineage: Bacteria > Bacillota > Desulfotomaculia > Desulfotomaculales > Desulfocucumaceae > BRHc4a. The sequence goes on along the minus strand of JBMOPB010000024.1, from coordinate 88,815 downwards.
TCTGTACCTCAATGCCGTGTATGACGACCTGTGGCAGGTAGCGGTGGACATTTTCCGTAATTTCAAAAAAACCGTTTTTCACTTCATCAACGGTTTTGAGTCCTATCTTGACGCCCCCTACATCTGTTTTATGCAGTATTTTGGGGGAGGCCACCTTCATCACCAGCGGGAAGCCCATTTCTTCGGCGATTTTTGCCGCTTCTTCTGGAGTGGTGGCCAGTTTTATTGGGGCGGCCGGAATGCCGTACGCCCCGGCCACATCGGCGGACTCGCTCCCCAGAAGGACCAGCCTGCCGTCATTTCTCACCCTGTCGAATATTTCCCTGACAATCTCAGGCCTTAAGCCGGTTATTTTTTCTTCCTCCCGGAGGTCAGGCCGCTGTCTCATTCTGGAGTACCTGGCCATTCCGCTGATTACTGAAACCGCTGTTTCCGGGAAGGTATAAGACGGTATCCGGGCCTCGGACAGTAGTTTTGCTCCTCCCGATAGGGCTTCCCCTCCCATCAGCGCCGCAAAAACCACTTTTTCCGGGTGTGACCGGTGGGCCTCTATGATAGCCCTGGCGGTTTCTTCATATTCGGTTACAGCAGTGGGGCAGATGAGCACCACCATGCTGTCTACATTTTCATCAGCCATAACGCTGTTAATGGCCAGCCGGAAGCGGTCTGCCCTGGCGTCTCCCAGCACGTCAACCGGGTTATAAACGTTGGACTCCTCAGGGAGTCCGGCCCTTAAGGCCTCGATGGTATCTTTCCTGAAGCGCGACATGGCAAGCCCCTGGTTTTCAATCTGGTCGGTGGTAACAATACCGGGTCCGCCGGCGTTTGTCACAACGGCAACCCGGTCTCCTCCCGGTATGGGCTGGTTTGAAAAGGCCACAGCCAGATCGAACAGCTCCGCCATGGTGGAGGCCCTTATCACGCCGCACTGCCGGAAGGCGGTATCATATGCCAGGTTGCTGCCCGCAAGGGCCCCGGTGTGTGAAGAGGCTGCCTGTGCCCCGGCCTGACTGGTGCCGCTTTTGAGTATGATTACCGGCTTTTTGGCGCTGGCTTCCCTGGCCGCCTCCAAAAAGTGTTTTCCGTTGGCCACGTCTTCGATGTAGCACAGTATTACCCGTGTGTTGGGATCATTGGCGGCGTCCTCAATAAAGTCCGACTCGGTAAGGTCGGCCTTGTTTCCCAGGCTTATTATCTTGCTGAATCCTATGCCGATGGACCTGCTCCAGTCCAGTATGGCCACCAGCATGGCTCCGCTCTGGGAAATAAAGGCTATGTCGCCGGCAGCCGGAAAACCTTCGCTGAAGGATGCGTTTATGGGGATATGAGTGTCCATCATTCCCACGCAGTTGGGCCCCAGCATGCGCATTCCGTACTCCCTGCATATACGGACCATTTCCTTTTCCAGCGCCAGCCCCTCTTTGCCCACCTCTTTAAAGCCGGCTGTAACCACCACCAGGTTTTTCACGCCTGCGCCGCCGCACTCCCCTGCCACTTTTACCGCCCGGTCGGCAGGAACCGATATCACGGCCAGGTCCACTTCTTTTCCGATGGCGCCAACACTGGGGTAACATTTATAACCCTCGATTTCGCTCTCACGGGGGTTGACGGGGTACAAATCCTTCCGGTAGCCACTCTTTTTAATGTTTCTTACTATAGCGTTACCTATTTTCCCGGGTGTTTTTGAGGCTCCTATAACGGCCACAGATTCAGGGTTGAAAAAACTGCTCAGGACGCCCAATACCCATTCCACCTTTTCCCGCGGTGTCGATTAGTATAATTGGTCTTCATTTATTCTTTTCAGGCATACTGAGATACATACGCGTTTTGGAACAGGTAATGAAAGTTGATTTAACCGGATACCGTTACATCTTCACTGTCCCTGGCCTTCTTTGCCCCCATTATTTTTTGGCCGGGGGATTTTTTGTTTATAAAGCCAGGGGATGGCGTTTTTCACGATCTCGGTCAAACTGATAAAAATACAAATTCTGTGCGGACAGTAAAAGACTGTCCGCTTTTCCCTTGGGGCTGATATAATAAATAAGGGGTTTAGCGGATTCTCAACCGGGGTCACCGGGGGGGCTGGACCTGTGCAGGGAAATAAGAAAGAAAGGGAATACCCCCATAATTCGATAACACTAAGCTTATCCTGAAGCGCTTCCGGGTCGGAATACAGAATCCAGCAGCCAGAATCCAGAATGATGGAGAAGGCATTACTGATATGTCTTAAAATTTGATATCTGAAAAACGTTTGCATTTAGTTGGTCATACCGCAAGCGGCACCGGGTATGGCCGGGAAGAAAGGGTTTGACGAAAAACGCATTACAGTAATAAGTTAACGGATTATTTTTTCCAATTTAAAAAAATGCTTATCTTGTTGATGGTTTCAGGTTTCATATTGCATGTTT